>NZ_JBIVLH010000002.1:0-631881 GCF_044751185.1 Streptomyces sp. NPDC088733 | reverse complement strand
GACAACACCAAGCCCGAATCAGCCACTACAAACGACGCGGTCACACACCACCCGAAGCTGCCCACCCGTCACGACAAAGACCGTTGCAGTACTAGGGTCCGTCTTCAAAGATCATCGGGTAACGGATCATGGTGGGGTGATACGGCGCCATGAACTCACTGACTGGGAGTGGGAGTTGCTCGCTCCGTTGATACCGCGGGCCGCCACGGGACGACCTCGCGTGGCGGACCGGCAGGTTGTCCACGGCATGGTCTACAAGATCCGTACCGGAGTGTCCTGGCGTGACCTGCCGGAACGCTACGGGTCATGGCAGACGGTCTACACGCGGTTCCGCCGCTGCGCCCTGGACGGCGTGTTCACCCGGGCCCTGCAGTAGATCCAGGTCCGAGCAGACGCGGCCCGCTACGCGGCTATTTCCTCCGGTGTCCTCCAGCGGGGGAGGAGGCGTTCGCGGACGTGGTGGCTTCGGTTGGCGCCCTTGGGGCGGAGGGGCGGTCGTACCTCGATGCTGTGGAGGTATTTCTGGAGGAGGGCGCGGCGCTGGTGGGGGGAGCCCTTGCGCCATGTCCAGGATCAGCTCTGTGTCCATGGTTTGCGGCGTGGTGCTTTCGACGACGGCGATGGCGTCGCGTAGAGCGGAGATCTTCTTGTTGATGCTTCCCAAGAGTCCTTTGGGGCTGGGAGCGCAGGAACGCGATGCAACGGCCGTACCCGTCTGGGCGGTCAAGGCCTGGGGAACTTTTCGGCGGAAGAGAACGTGCTGAAGTGCGGCGAGGTCGTATCCCATCGGGGCGAGGGACAGGTCGTCGGTGTCGACGGTGACGACCTCCCCAGCCCCGGTGATGATGAAGTTCCGGGGGTTGCTGTCCTTGTAGAAGGCGGTAGGCCCCTGCGCGGTCTCTTCCAGCAGGCCGAGCATCGCGTCCAGGGACGCTTTGCCCGGCAGATAGCCCTGCTCGTGGCGTCGTCTCAGCGCGATCTTCCGGGGGCCGAGGTAGTCGTCGAAGGTTGTGCCGTCCTCGAAGTGGTGCGGAGCGCCCAGCGACGCCGACTGCAGGTCGCTGCGCCAGGCGGCACCGTGCGCGTGCCCCAGCAGTTCCGCCATGCGCGGGAGGTCCTCGGGACCTACGGAGTGGCCCTCGACCCGCTCGAACGTCAAGCTACGGGGCCCGACGACGACGAGGGCCGGCTGCCGCAGCGGCTTGGCGTGCCGGCCGATCCACCGGTAGTGACGCACGGCCGCCGCAGCGTGCTCCGGTGTCTCGTAGAACTTGGTGAACTGCGGGAGGGTCATACCTGCCCCTCCTTCGGTCGAGCGACGACGAAGGTGATGAGGGACCGCGTGGTCAGCGGCCGGTCCGGAAGGAACTCGTGCAAGGTCGCCGCCAGAGCCCCGGGGTTGCCATACAGGCCGGGCGCGAGGTCGTACTTCGGGTTCGTGGCCAGGTACTGCGCCAGGTGGTCATGGCCCTCGAAGGTGAAGACGTGCTCCTCGTCCAGGACAGCGATCACGTCGAGTGAGGAGGCGGCCAAGTTGGCGAGGTTGCCGCTGTGCGCCGTGGTGTAGAGGCTCTCGTGCTTGTCGGCACGCACGTCGAGGCCGGCGGAAGCGACGAGCTGGTCCATCTCGCGGTAACTGTCGAGTCCCTTCGTGACGAGCACGGCCAGGCCCGCGGGAGCGAGGGCTCTGGCGACCTGCGCGATGACGTCCTGGGGCCGCGGCGAGTGATAGAGGCAGAACGCAGCGACGGCGACCTCGCACGACCCGGCGGGCAGGGGGAGATCGTGGAAGTCCCCCTCGACGAAGTCCACCGTGCCGTCGGGCAGCTCCTTCGCGCGCTCGCGGGCCTGGGCGAGTAGAGAGGGAGCGGCATCCAGGCCGATGACGCGCTGTGGCCGGAGCTGCTCGGCGATGACCAGGCTGCTCGTGCCGCGACCGCAGCCGATGTCCAGCACCAGGCGGAGGCGATTCGGCCGCGCGTGGTGGGCCCGTACCAGGCTCACGATCGTCTCGGGCACGGGGCGGCCGAAAGTCTTGGCCCGCATCAGGGCATTGGTCCGCCCGGCCAGCCGGGAGGCATGCTCGTACAGCTCCCGCTGCCGGGCGGGGTCCAGGAAGGGGTTGTGCTTATTCATACCGCACCCCCCGTCCGGGGGCGCGGGCCGTTCAGGACTGCGTGGCGGCGATCTTCCGCAGCCAGCGGCGCGTCTGCCGCCGGTTGGCCAGCAACACCACGTCGGCGCCAGCGGCGAATTCCTCGATCTTCGCCATCACGCGGGGCCGCATCTTGCGGCGGTACGTGGCGACGTACTTGATCACACCCCAGTGGATCCGGTTGTGCACGCCGTTGCCCTTGTGCCCCGTCCCGTGCCGGATCTGCCGGGAGAAGATCCCGTACAGCGCCGCCACGGTCGACACATCCATCAGGACCACCGTGTCGCAAGCTTCGAGTCGGACCTGCAGCGTCGAGTTGTAGTTGCCGTCGATCACCCACCGCGGCTGCGCGACCAGCTCGCGCTGCAGCTCGGTGAACTTGTCCATGGGCAGCGCGTTCCACTCGTCGTCGTAGAACGCGGCATCCAGGTGCGTCACCGGCGCGTCGAGGATCCTGCCCAGTTCGCGGGCCACGTGGGATTTGCCGCTGCCTCCGCAGCCGACGATGGCGACCTTCTTCATGGTGCTCCAGCGTAGAGAGGTTCGGGTGTCCGGCGGGACCATCCGCCAGGACACGTTCGGATGATCCAGTAGCCATGTCCTGTGAAGCAGTCCGCATCAGGCAGCTCCCCGTTCGGTCGCGGTGGTCCGGACGAGCCCGTGGAGTACGGATTCCAGGGTGTCGACCTGCTTGCTCAGGCCGAAGAGGCGCAGGCGGTCCACGCACGCGGCGATCAGTTCGGCGTGCTGCTGGGTGCCGGCAACCTGGCGAAGGTAGGAGAGCCGTTCGATCACGTCGCGGCCGGAGTGCACGATCAGCTCCTCCGGCACGAACCGGTCGACGAAGCCGATGTCCGCCGGGGCCAGAGGCACACAGCCGGCCAGCACGGCCTCGAAGATGCGCTGTGTCATCTGGCCGGCGGCGGCGTATCGCTCGGGCAGCATGAGAATCGTGGCCAGGGACCGGCCGTAGATGCCGGCGGCGGCCTCGAACGGGATCCGGCCGAGGAAGTGGACGTGCGGCCAGCGATCGGTCTTGGTCCACTTCCCGGCAACCAGGTGTTCGACGCGGGCGGCGGCCGGGGCGAAGTAGCGGTCGAAAGACTCGTCGCGATCGTACTGGTTGCCCACGTAGCCGAGCGCGAGGTCCCGCGGCTGCGCCGCGAGGGCGACAGGGTCCGCGTGGTCGAGGAGGTCCTCAGCGACGGGGAAGAGCAACGACCACGCGCCCGGGCTCGGGGCGAGGGCGGCCTCGCACACGGCGGTGTGTGCCGTGCGGCGCCACACGCTCTCGGCACGCAGAGTGCGGTCTTTGTCCCAGATCACGGTGGGTGTCTGGTGTCGCACGGTGTAGTGGTTGATGAGCTGGGCCTGGCGGTGCAGGTCGCAGGTATGTCCCTCGGTCCCGCACACGGTGGTGTTGCGGCCGGTGATCGCCCAGCGCCATTCCAGGAACAGGGCGTCGATGCCCGGGGAGCCGCTGTCGAATGTGTAAGCGTTGCCGAGGTTGTCGCGGGCTTCGCGGCGGTCGCGGTCGGCCTGCAGGAAGACGATGTCGTGACCGCGGCCGAGGAGGGCGTCGATGAAAGGGCGGCGGTGGCTGCGGCCACCGTCCGGAGTGTCGGTGACCCCGTTGCCGAGGAAACCCCAGAAGCTGTATCCGATCTTCACTTGGTGATCCACCGCCCTTCGAGGAGCAAGGCGTCGAGCCCGGAGTTGGACAAGCACTCCAGAGCCATCTCCGGCGTCCCGCAGATCGGCTTGCCCTTGACGTTGAGAGACGTGTTGATCAGCATGGGCACGCCGGTACGGCGGCCGAAGGCGGTCAAGACCGCGTGCATGAAAGGGTTCTGCTCCCTGGTGACGGTTTGCAGGCGGGAGGTGCCGTTGGCATGCACGATGGCCGGCACGCGCTCGCGCGTCCTGTTCGTCACGCCGGAGGCCATGGACATGTAGGGCGCCTGCTGGCCGAGGGTGAAGAATTCCGCGGCGCACTCGGCCAGGACCATGGGGGCAAAGAGCCGGAAGGACTCGCGGAACTTCACGGTGGCGTTCAGGCGCTCGACGACACCGGGCTCCAGCGGGGAGGCCAGGATCGAGCGGTTGCCCAGGGCGCGCGGCCCGGCTTCGACGGCTCCCTGGAAGAGGCCGACGATGGTGCCGTGTGCCAGCTCGTCCGCGAGGAACTCCGCGGTCTCGATGCACAGGGTCTTCTGGCGAAGTCCGGGCCAGGGCGTCAGGTCGAGCGGCTGGTCCTCGTACGACGGCCCGAGGTAGCAGGCGCGGGCGACGCCGGCCACCGGCCGTGGGCTGCGGCCGTCGACGTGCACGGCGAGGGCAGCGCCGATCGCTGTGCCGGCGTCACCGGGCGCGGGCGGCACGAAGACCTCGTCGAAGATGCCGGCCTCGATGATCCGGCCGATACTCACGCAGTTCGTGGCGACTCCGCCTCCCACGCACAGGCGCCGGGCCATGTGCCGATCACTGTCGTTGATGAGGTTCATGCGGCCGCCGGTGGCGCCGATCACCGGACGTTTGACGTACTCGACGATGTCGATGAGGTCTTCCAGATCCCGCGGTTGGCGAACCAAGTGCTCCAGATCGCAGAAGATCACTCCGTCGATGGTGCCGGCTGCGAGATCACTGAGGAGCTCACGGAACTTCGGACGGATGACGACCCAGTCGATCGTCCCGTTGGCGCGCATGACCTTGCGCTTCTTGAACGCCGAGGTGTCGTTCTCCTTGTAGATCTTGGCGAACGGTCTCCAGCGCAGCCGTGCCCGAGTGTCCTCGGCATCTTCCGCTTGGCGGTCGACTCCGGCTTCGATGCCGAAGCGGTCGGAGGAGATCCGCAGATAGGCAGCCGGCCGTTTGGGCAGGTACGCGGCCAGCTCATCGTTGAGGTTCAGGGTGACGCGGCCGCCGCGTGCCTGCGGCGGAATGAGTAGGTCGTCCCACGCGTACGGCGTGGACATGGGGTGAACTCCGGCGACCCGTGCCTTCCGATACCAGGCACGTTCGTCGGAACCTCGCGTCTGACCAGGGCGGAGAGGGCGGCTGGGATCCGGCCCCGCCGCGGGGGATACTGGCGCCCATGCGAATCGACTTCGATCCCGAGGCCATGGGCCGCACCCCGTTCTACAAGCTGCTGACCTCGGTGGTCGTGCCGCGGCCCATCGCATGGGTGTCGACCCTGAGCGAGGCGGGAACGGCGAATCTCGCCCCTGCGAAGTTCTGAGGAAAGCGGTAGCGGTCCCGGAGCACGTTAGCCCTGGTCAGGGGTCTGTGCAAGGTGGAAGTTCCCGCGGAGGGCGGTTGGTTGCCTGGTCTGCAGCGTCAGCACCGGTCGCCGTACTACCAGCGCCACCACTTCGTACCGCAGTTGCTTCGCCAGCGGCCGGCAGCGCCCCGCCCAAGGTTGGCGGTTGGTGCGGGCTCGGCTGCTCAGGCCGGGCGAGGGTCGGTGTAGCAGGCAGCGGCAGGCTCCTCCGGAGCGGCGTTGATGCGCCGCGACCCGCAGGCCGAGGAGGAACGGCCGTGGGTGTCGTCGAGGTTGAGGTGAACACCGACGATGTGGAGCTCACTCCCCTCCGGCGCCTCGTCGTGCAGCCGCCGGGCCGAGGGCGGCGGACTGCCAGCGGAGGGATGCTCAGCTCACGTGCCGTCGGACGAGATCGGTGAGAGACCGGGCTCAGGTGCAGCCGCGCCAATGTGCTCGGGGTGGACCGCCGTAGCACCAAACCCACTTGCAGATCCACGGTCTCCGGATCACCGATCCAGCGGCCTCGAAGACCGACGGCATCCTCGAGCCAGAGACCCGTCCGCAGGGCCTGGCGGCAATCATCAGTAAGTTCCCGACCTGAAGCAGCTTGGTCGGCGACTTCGGCCAACCTTTCCTGGCGGACCAGTCATCGACATCAGGCAATGGTCGCCGTTGGCGACCCCACGGTGGGTGCGAGGCTCGCCCTCGCACCCACCGTGCTGGAAACGGCGTTAGCCGAGGGCTTTTTTGACGTCCCAGCCGCTGGTGATGACGATTGTGTCGGAGCCGGGTGTGGTGGGTGTGGCGATGTAGACGTGGACGCTGGTGTCTGCGAGGACGGCCCAGATGTCGGGGATGTTGTCGCCGTTGATGTCGGGTGTGCCGGTGATCATGGGGACGCTGGTGGCGCTCCAGGCGGTGCCGGGGTAGTTGGTGTCGACGCCGAGGAGGGAGGGGGTGCCGTTGGAAAGGGACAGCAGGGTGGTGCCGCCGCGGCTGTCCTTGATGCCGTAGCGCACGCGGAGTTGTCCGGCTTGGCGGACGCGGTAGACGAGGTCGAGGGCGCCGTCGTTGTTGTGGTCGCCGACGGAGACCAAGTCGCGGTCGGGCCATGCGGTGGCGGTGTTCTGGAGGACGGCTTGGCTGAAGGCGCCGCCGGTGTAGCCGAGGAAGGCCCAGTACTGGTTGCCGGAGGTGGCGAACATGTCGGGCCGGCCGTCCTTGTCGATGTCGCCGACGGCGAGGATCTGGTCGTAGGCGCCGGGGGCGGGCACGGTCTCGCCGTTGACGGCCTTGTCGGGGAGGAGGATCTCGGTGCGCTGGGTGATGTCGAAGCTGCCGTAGCCGTCGCCGGGGTAGATGAACAGGCCGGGGCCGGCTCCGTTGTCGGGGTTGTTGTCCTTGTCGGGCATGCGGGCGATGAGGTCGGTGACGCCGTCGGCCTTGAGGAAGTCCCCGTTGTGGGTGATGAGGGCGGGGTTTCCCGCGGGGTCGGTCCAGTAGCCGTCGTCGAGTGTCGAGCGGGGCTTGTAGGCGGCAGGGATGGATGCCTGGATGTCGCCGGTCTTGTCCGCGGCGTACAGGCGCAGGTTGCCGATCTGATCGATGACATACAGGTCGGGTAGCGCGTCGCCGGTGACGTCGCCGGGCGCGTCCTTGTGGTCGCTGGGCGAGACGTAGAACAGGTAGGTCGCGGCGGCCGATTGGTTGCCCGCGCCGTCGACGGCCTTGACGTACAGCACGTTGGGGCCGGCGACCTTGGGGGCGACCGAGACGGTCGTGCTGGCGCCCTTGGCGACGGTCTTGCTGTGGTCGTAGAAGCCGCCGTTGACGGAGTACAGGTAGGTCGTGGTGTCCTTGCTGCCGGCGGGCGACAGGGTGAAGGTTCCCTCGTTGCCGAAGGTCTTGCTGCTCCAGACGGTGCCGGTTCCGTCGTCCTCGGGGAAGTCGGTGGAGTCGATGCCGGGCGGGTTGGGCTTGCTGGAGTCGTAGGTGAACAGGCAGTTTCCGGTGCCCGGTGGCGCGTAGGAGGAGGCGGTGCCGGTGGAGTCGATGGCCCGCACGGTCCACCTGTAGATCTTGCCGTTGGCGAACTTGGCTGCGGCGACGGTGATGCTGGCGTGGCCGTTGGCATCGACGGTGTAGTTGCCGTCGATGATCTTCGTGGTGGCGCCGTCCTGCCACACCTCGAAGTCGAGGTACTTCAGGTCGCCGTCGGGATCGGAGGAGGTCGCGGCAAAGGTCAGGTCGGAGTTGCCGACGCTGCTACTGGGAGTGGCCTCGCAGTCCGGGCCCGGCGTCATGGCCAGCTTGGTCGGCTCGACAGGCTTGTGGTTGTAGGTGATCTTCAGGTACGGGGAGTTGCTGCTGCTGGCCTCGAACTTCTTCCACGGGTACGACGAGGTTTCGTCGGCCGCGCGCAGTCCCACGGTGACCGAGCTCCAGCCGTTGGTGGCGGCGTCCTGGCCCAGTGAGGTGGCGGGGAAGTTTACCCAGTTGTCGGGGCAGCTGCTGTTGTAGCCGTGGGCGACGTTCTGGGCGTTGATCTGCTCGGTCCACGACGGCTGGTTGTTCCAGGTCGTCGCCGAGGAGATGCCGCTGGTCCGCCACAGCTGGACACCGCGCGCGGAGCAGGACCAGGAGTAGGTCTCCAGGGCGTAGAAGGAGGCGGAGGAGACGGCCGCGCCTTTGAGCTTGGTGGACAGGGCCAGCTGGAAGAAGGAGCGGGACAGCCCGGCGGTGGTGGACTCGTAGCCGACGCGGGCGGTGTCGGTGCCGTCGTTGAAGTTGTTGCCGTTCCAGAAGCTGGAGCTCGGGTGGGGCTGGTAGGCGGTGGTCCAGTTGTTGGTGTGCCCGGTGAAGGAGGGGTCGATGAACACCGGGTACACCGTGGAGTCGTCGGTCAGCAGTTTCGCGTCGGGGGTCAGGCTCAGTGCGGTGCCTTCGCTGAGGGTGACCTGGGCCAGCGCGTCGTGGGTGCCGGGCTGCGGCCCGGCAAGCCCGGGCAGAGCCAGCACAGAAGCCGAGTCGGAGGTGTTGGTGAAGGCAGCCGGCCGTACGGCCGACCCGGCGTCACCGGGGGTGCTGTCGCGGAAGGCCGCGTCGGTCTCGTCGTAGGGAGTGTGGGAGTTCGGATCGGGCATGTCCGCGGGATCGTCCGCCGGGGGGTCGACGTCCGGACCGGCCGACGGGGGCGGCTCCTCGGACGGGCGGGGCGGCTGCGGGTCGTCGCCTTCGGTGATGGCGGGCTTGCCGGCGGAGTCCCACATGTACGGCGTGGGGGAGACCGCGATCTCGCGCCCGCTGCTGTCCTTGGCGTGGACGACGTGCGTGACCGGGTCGAGGGTGAAGGCCAGGTCCGGCGAGGTCAGGCCGTACGACAGCTTGGCGAGTTCCGGGTTGGCAGCGGCGTCGGCGTCCTTGACGATCAGGACGTGGGAGAAGCCCGCGTCGCGAGCGGTGAGCAGCAGATCGACCCCGGGCAGCACGTCCTGGTACAGGGCGCGCGGGCCGCTGATGACGGGGGTCGGCAGCAGCCCGGGCCAGGTCAGGGTCAGCTGGTGTCCGTCGGTGCTCCAGGTGACCAGGTCGGTGGAAGCCGTCTCCCCGGCCGTTCCGGTGGTCAGCGCTGTACGTGCCTGGGACCGGGAAGCGTGGTCATCGGCGCTGCGGCTGCCACCGGAGAAGACCGCCGGGTTGTTGACGGCCTCGGGCGCCCAGCCGCCGTCCTTGGTCTGGCGTAGGTCGGTGTCGATCGGCTTCCACACCCCGCCCACCTTCGCGCGGAACGCGATCGCGCGACTGGTCAGCTCGAAGGAGCCGTTGGGCAGGGCGTAGGTGGTGGTGTTCGCGTCGCGCAGCGCGGTGACCTCCACTCGTTTGCCGGAGCTGCGGGCCTGGGCCACGGCGGTGTCCTCGTCCAGCAGCACCGGCGCGGAGGGGGTGCCCGGGCGGTGAGGGGCGTCGGCGTGGTGCAGCGCCGGCAACTGCGTCAGGCCAAGGGCAGCGGCCACTGCAGTGGCCAGCAGGGCACCGGCCCGCCGCCTGGTGCGCGGCAAGCGCAGCCAACGTCCGTCCACGAAACTCGTCCCCTCCCCGACCCGCAGCCAACGCCACGCGATGCACGGCGACGAATGAATCCGCCGCCGAACCCAGCGTCATCTTTGGCTGGAGTTAACCTGATGTTCAACCCTTGGGGGTCAGTGCAGAAATTTCCCAGAGGGCAGGAATGCGCGACCAGATCATGCCCTAAAGATGCACCCCGCGCCACCCTTTGTGGGATTCCATGGCGGATGAAAAGGTGTGAATGCGGCAAGTTCTTCACGTGAGGGACTTGTAATGCGAGTGCGCGCCGGTCGGGCGCGCCCCGCAGGTCAACCCGTCCCTGTTGCTGACCGCATGCGCAGCAGTGGACATCCCGAAGTGCGCTTGCGCGCTTGTGTCCTGATGTGTGGATCATGCGAATGAGGAACCCTTTGCGCCAGATCAGCGGATCTCTGGATGATCTTTCCTGGATGCGTCAATTTTCCATCTATTGCACGTGGCGGATGTCACATGCGCCGTGAAATCAATTGACGGGTGCCTTATTTCGGGCAGAGGCTTCGGCGGATCTTTCTTCGCATCTTCAGGGCAGGCTCTGCGGTTTTCCGCTGTATTCCTGCCTGCCGCCTTGGGGGGCTGCTCGGTGTTTGGTTGGCGTTCGCTTTCGTGGTCCGGTCGTGGCTCCTTGCCGCGTACTGCCGCTGCTCGCCGTCGTGTGCACCGGGTCCGCCTGGGGACCGGGGCGGCGGTCATGGCCGGTCTGCTGGTGGGCCTGCTGCCTGTGCAGGCGGTTGCTGCTCCGCCGCCGGGTGGGGACCGGGCAGGGGTGAACCTGATCGACCTCCCGCCCGAGGAGAAGGCCGCCGACGCGGACACCGGCATCCTGGATGATCTGGCTGGCGAGGCGACGGTCCCGGTGAAGCCGTACGAGCCGGCCGACCCGGTGGTCCCGTCCGGTGAACCGGAAGCCATCGACCTGACCAATCCGGTGGCCGGCGATCTGGTCGAGGCCGACAACCTGCCGGTGCTGCTCGGAGCCCCCAAGGACGCCACTCCGGAACAGGCTGCCGCGGTGGCCGGTACCTGGCAGGTCGGTGTGGCAGCCGATCCTGCGTCGGCAGCCGAGGTCAGTGGTGTCCTGTTGACCGTGACCCCGCCGGCAACGGCCGACGATGCTGCGGTGGACGTGGCGCTGGACTACTCGGACTTCGAGAAGCTCTACAGTGCCGACTGGGCAGACCGCATGCAGTTCGTGGCCTACCCCGAGTGCTTCCTGAGCGACCCGGACGACGAGGCCTGCAACCAGGCCACTTCCTTGGCCACCCAGAACGACAGCACCGCCGGGCAGATCAAGACCACGGTTGACGTCGCCGCGGCGACCGCGGCCTCCGCGACGGCCCGGACCGCATCACTGAACACCGACCACAACGGTTCGGCCGCCTCGGCGGTCTACCATCCCAGCAGCCATGACCGGACCCTGCGGGCGCTGCTGCCCCGGGAGACCGCCGGTGGCGGGTCGGTGGTGCTGGCGGCAACCGACTCCGGGTCCGGTGCGAAGGGCGACTACACGGCAACGCCGCTGTCCAGTGCCGGTACGTGGTCGGCCGGCGGCTCGGCCGGGGCCTTCACGTGGTCCCAGGCCGTCCAGGTGCCTCCGGTATCGGTCGGCCCCTCGCCGAAGATCTCCTTCGACTACAACTCGCAGGTCGTGGACGGGCGTACCTCGGCCACCAACAACCAGGCCTCCTGGATCGGTGACGGCTGGGACTACAACCCCGGCTCGATCGAGCGGACCTACCGCAACTGCCGGGACGACACGAGCGGGAACGCCAACAACGCGTCCCACAAGACCTCGGACCTGTGCTGGGGCTCCTACAACGCCGTCATGTCCCTGGGAGGATCGACGACCGAACTGGTCCTCGATCCCAAGAACTGCCCCGACGGAAACCCGGACGCTGCGGGCTGCGTGTGGGTGACGGCCAACGGCGACGGCACGAAGGTCGAAAAACTCAAGGACACCAGCAACGACAACGGTGACGCGGACGGGGAGTACTGGAAGGTCACCACCAGGGACGGCACCCAGTACTACTTCGGCAAGAACAAGCTTCCCGGCTGGACCACCGGCAAGGACACCACCGACTCGGTCTTCACCGTCCCGGTCGCCGGCAACCAACCCGGTGAGCCCTGCTACAACAGCAGCTTCACGTCCTCGTTCTGCACCCAAGCCTGGCGCTGGAACCTGGACTACGTCGTGGACGTACACGGCAACGCCATGTCGCTGTGGTGGAACAAGGAGACCAACTACTACGCGAAGAACGAGAAGTACACCTCCCCGGTCTCCTACACCCGCGGCGGCTACCTCGCCCGCATCGACTACGGCCAGCGCTCGAACACGCTGTTCACCGCCAACCCGCTCGCCCAGGTGCAGTTCACCGTCGGAGAACGCTGCTTCGACGAGGCCGAGAGCGGTCTGACCTGCAACGATATGGCCTTCGCCTCACGCGACTACGGCAAGTACCGGCTGTGGTACGACACGCCGGTCAACCTGTACTGCGCCGGAACGGCGGGCAAGCGCTGCCCAGTGCCGTCCCCGACGTTCTGGTCCCGCAAGCGCCTTTCGTCCGTGACGACCCTGGCCCAGCGGAAGCAGGGCTCGACCACACCGTTGAACGTCGACAAATACGTCCTGAACCAGTCCTTCCCCCGCACCCTGACGGACACCGCCCCACCGTTGTGGCTGGAGTCGATTCAACGCACCGGCTACACCGTCAACGGCGACACGCTGCAGATGAACGCGGTGGAGTTCTCCCACAACAACCAGGCGATGCCGAACCGGGTCACCACCGGGGACAAGGACCCGCGGCCGGCGTTCGACCGGCTTCGCATCCGCCGGGTCGTCACCGAAACCGGCGGCGAGATCGACGTCGAGTACTCCGCCCCGTGCCCGGCCATGGCCACCTCCGCGCACCCCAAGCCGGAGGACAACGGCACCCGCTGCTACCCGGTGTACTGGAGCCCGGACCCCGATCAGGAGACCATCGACTGGTTCAACAAGTACGTCGTCACCTCCATCACCCAAAAGCCGCGCTTCGACGGCGTCCCCGACCTGGTCACCGAATACCAGTACCCGGATGACGGAGCGGCCTGGGCGAAGAACCAGGCCGAGTTCTCCGAGAAGGCCACCCGCACCTATGACCAGTGGCGCGGCTACTCCCAGGTCACGGTCCTCACCGGCAAGAACGACCCCACCAACGGCATCGTGCGCGGCAAGAGCGTCACTCGCTACTTCCGCGGCATGGACGGCGACCCCCTGCCCGGCAACAGCTCGCGCTCGGTGACTGTCAAGGACTCCACCGGCGCCGACATCGCCGAGGACCTGCCCGCCTTTCAAGGGATGACGTCCGAGGAAATCACCTACACCAAGGCGAACGACGACGGCAGCGGCGGCGAGATCGCCTCTCGCACCGTCACCTATCCCTCCGAGCACCTGCTGGCAACCCGAGCCCGCGACGACAGTCCCGACTTGCAGGCCTACCGCACCCAAGTCGACAAGACCGTCACGGTCACCCCGGCCAGCGGCACCAAGCCTGGCGACAGCCGCACCTCGCGCACTGTGCAGGTGACCACCCAGTACGAGGACACCTACGGGCTGCCCACGCAGGTGGAGTCCCGCGGCGACACCGGCAAGCCCGGCGACGAGACGTGCACCCTCACGTCCTACCTGCACAACACCACCGCCTGGCTGATCGGTCTGGTCCAGCAGACCAGGACCACCGCCGGCACGTGCGACCAGGCAGCCACCGCGACGGGCGACGAAGTCATCTCCGCCTCACGCACCTGCTACGACTACCAGGACTACGGCGCCACCCCCACCAAGGGACTACCCACCGAGGACTGGGGTTCTGACGGGGACGGCACCGGCTGGATCCGTACCAGCAAGACCCACTACGACGACTACGGCCGCGTCGACTCCGCCACCGACGCCAACAACCAGACCGGCACGACGACATACAGTCCGCCGACCGGTCAGGTGTTCTCCACGACCGCCGAGAACGCCCTGCACTACACCTCCACCACCACGGTGGAACCCGGCCGCGGCACCGCCGTGGACGTATCCGACGTCAACGGCCGCACCACGCACTACACCTACGATGCCCTCGGCCGCACCACCGCCGTATGGACGCCCTCGCAGGACCCGGCCACCGACGACCCGGACACGAAGTTCACCTACGACACCACCGTGGGCAAGCCCACGGCCGTGACTACAGAAACCCTCCGTGACAACGGCACCTACGCCCGCTCCATCGCCCTCTACGACGGCCTGGGACGCACCCGTCAGACCCAGACCGATGCCGTCGGCGGCGGACGCGTCGTCACCGACACCCTCTACAACGCCAACGGCACCGTCCGGCGCACCAACAACGGCTACTACGCCGAAGACGCACCCTCCACCGCCCCGTTCGAGCTGAAGTCCGACTTCAACGTACCCAACGCCACCCTCAGCAGCTACGACGGCCTCGGACGGCCCCTGTCGGTCACACCCGTCGAGGGCGGCATCGCGCAGGACGGAACCATCCCGAACGGCAGCACCACCAGGTCGCCGGACAAGACGACCCGCTATATCTACAACTGGGACGCCACCACCGTCATCCCGCCCACCGGCGCTGCTGCGACCCGCAGCTTCACCGACGCCCTCGGCCGGACCACGCAGATCGACACCTTCACCGACGCCCTGCGCGCGGCGTACACCGCCACCACCTACACATACGACCCGCGCGGCAACCGCACCGAGGCCAAGGACACCAAGGGCAACACCTGGTCCTGGGTCTACGACGCTCGCGGCCGTGCCGTCAAGGCGGTCGACCCCGACACCGGGACGACCCAGACGTGGTACGACAACCTCGACCGGCCGGAAACCACCCTGAACGCCAGCGGCATCAAGGTGTGGACCAAGTACGACGCCCTCGGCCGCACCATCGAGCAGCACCTGGGCGATTCCAGCGGCACCCTGCTGACGAAGTTCGACTACGACACCATCCTGGGCGCCAAGGGCCAGCTCGCCTCCGCCATGCGCGACAACGACGGCGTCAAGATCACCACCACCATCACGGGATACGACGCCGAATACCGGCCCACGGGCAAGACCATCACGATCCCGGACAGCCTCACCGACACGTTCACCGACGGCTTGGCCGGCACCTATAACTACGCCTACAGCTACACCAAGACCGGACAGCTGCAGTCCGTCACCGTCCCGGCCGTCGGAGGTCTGGCCCAGGAAAAGGTCATCACCCGCTACAACGCCGACGGCCTGCCCACGTCCACCTCCGGGCTGGACTGGTACACCGCGGACACCACCTACAGCCCCTACGGCGAGGTGACACGGGCCGTCACCGGTGAGATGCCGAACCGGGTGTGGACCACCAACCTGTACAACGAGAACACCGGCCAGCTCACCCGCGCCGTCACCGACCGCGAGGTCATCGGAGCCTCCCGCGTCAACGACCGCACCTACGCTTACGACACGGCCGGCAACGTCACCCAAGTCGGCGACACCGACGGCAGTAGCTACACCGACCGCCAGTGCTTCACCTACGACGCGCTCGGGCAGCTCCACGAGGCATGGACCTCCCCCAACCCCGGTTGCAAGGCCATCGGCCAGACGAACATTGCACCGGTCTACAACGACACGACCGGCAAGGTCACCGCGACCAACGTCACCAGCGCCAACGACGGTTACTGGCAGACCTACAGCTACGACGAACTGGGCAACCGCAAGCAACTCATCGAGCACAACCCCACCGTCACCGTCACCGGCGGCCAGGTCGATACCACCACCGACACCGCCACCGGCTACGGCTACGGCACCAAGGACAGCGGCGGCACCCTCCAGCAGCCCCACACCCTCACCGACATCACCACTGACACCGCCACTGTCGACACCCTGGCCAAGCTCACCTACGACGCAACCGGCAACACCCACACCCGCACCTACGGGGGCAACACCCAGACGCTGGAATGGACCTGGGACGGCAAGATTAAAACCGCCTCCGGCTTCGGCGCCGACGGCAAGGGACAGCTCCTCGGCCTCGACAACAAGTGCCTGGACCTGAAGAACTCCGGAACCACGGTCGGCACCCCCCTCCAGCTCTTCTCGTGCAACGGCACCAAGGCACAGAACGCCCAGCTCGACCCGACCACCGACGCTCTGAAGATCCTCGGAAAGTGCGCCATACCCACTGGCGGTGCCACCACCGACGGCACTCCCGTCACCCTGGCCGCCTGCACAGGTTCCACCGACCAGAAGTGGACCCTGACCGGCGGCACCATCAAGCACCAGACGTCGGGCAAGTGCCTCAACGCCCCCAGCGGTGACGACGCCACCGCGCTTCAACTGGCCAACTGCACGACCGACGCCGGTCAGAAGTGGGCCTTCGCCGACCAGACCACTTACCTCTACGACGCCAACGGCAACCGCATCATCGCCGCAACCGCCGCCTCCCACACGCTCTACCTCGACGACGCTGAATTCTCCACCGATGCCGCCGGCGCCACCGCCTACTGCCAGCGCTACTACGGCCAGGCCGGCGCCCCCGCAGTGCTGCGCCACTCCACCCGTGGCAGCACCACCAGCACGCTGACCGCCATGGTCACCGACAACCACGGCACCGCCGTAGGCACCGTCGGCCTCGACGACACCCAGGCCATCGAACGCCAGCGCACCGATCCCTTCGGCGTCGAACGCGGAACCCAGCCCGGTACCTGGCAATCCCACCGCGGCTACCTCGGCGGCACCGACGACAACACCACCGGCCTCACCCACCTCGGCGCCCGCGAATACGACCCCGACACCGGCCGCTTCATCTCCGCCGACCCCGTCCTCGACATCGCCCGACCTCTCAGCCTCAACGGCTACGCCTACAGCGCCAACAACCCCGTCACCCTCACCGACCCGACCGGCACCGACTACGGCTGCGGCGGCGGCGCCTGCGCCTACATGAACGACGGATCCAGCGCACGACTCGAGGACGAGGACAAACACGGCGGACGCCAGACCGGTACCGGTGGTGGCCTCGACAACGTCGGGATTGTGACCAAGGTCGTCACCGTCACCAAGCCCCAGCCCGAATGTGACTGGTGGTGCAAGACCAAGGGCTGGATGCAGGACCACCGCGAGGTCGTCACCTTCGTCACCCAAGTCGTCGTCACCGCAGGCTGCGGTGTAGCCGTCGGAGCTGCCGGAGCCGCCACCGGCGGAGCCGCACTCGGCCTGGCAGCCGGCTGCGGCGCCCTCGGCGGCATGGCCGGCGCCTGGACCAACAACTACCTCGATCCCGACGCCGACCACAGCAACCTCGGCTACCTCAAGGCAGAAGGAATCGGCGGCGCCACAGGAGCAGCCGAAGGCGTCATGAGCTTTGGCGCGGCAAAGCTCATGGAGAAGGGCGCCACAAAACTCGCCGCAAAACTCCTCAGTCCATGCAAAAACAGCTTCCCCGCTGGCACGGAAGTACTCGCCGCCGATGGCAGCACCAAACCCATAGAAGACCTTGAGCTCGGTGACGAGGTTCTCGCCACAGATCCCGAAAGCGGCAAGACAACCCCCAAGTCGGTCACCGCCACAATCCTCACCCCGGATGACACCGACTTCACCACCATCACCCTGAACAATGCTACGGGGGGTGGCGAGAGCGTACTTACTGCGACCGACCACCACCCCATGTGGTCACCCAGCGAACACGACTGGATCGACGCCGGCAACCTTGCCCCGGGCATGACCCTGCGCACTGACCAGGGCCGTGAACTCCGCATCACCAGGGTCAAGCACTTCCACAGGCTCCAGGCCGCCTACAACCTCACCGTTGCCGACCTCCACACGTACTATGTACTCGCGGGCGGCACGCCCGTCCTCGTTCATAATTCCGGCGGAACGTGCCCGGCGAATCTCCAATCAGGTAATAGTGCAGCCGCCGCGCGTGGGACGCAGGTTCATAATGGGCCCGAATGGGGAGAGCATTTGGACTCTCTTGGATATTCGCGTGGCAGTCAAATCTCGCCAGGAAATATCCCTGACGGATTCACTGCAGACGGTTTCCCTGTGGAGCTCAAGCCGAACACTAAGAGCGGCATTAAGGCCGGAACTCGGCAACTGCGACGCTACATGAATGAGATGGGTGTTGATTACGGTGAGCTGTGGACGTATCGTGACACGCCGGATGGGATAGCATTCGACCTCGTGCGGGTGCCCAATGGGGCTCGCAGATGGACAAAGTGGTGATGTTGGATGGCTAAGCTGCTGACCGCGACGGCCGTGCTGCGTTCGGCCATGGAGCTCGGCGTTGTCTCTTCCGATGCTGATGTGTCGCGAAAGGGTGAGGCGCGCTGGGAGTCCGAAGGGCTGGCGTACCTCGGGTGGCTCTCCAAGGATGCTGCAGGGTTGCTGGTCTGGCACATGAACGTGGGCGATGCCAAGTTCGGCTCGGCCCTGGAGAAGTACGGGCGCATGTCCGTTCCAATTCGCAGTTCGAGTAACGAGATGCCATGGCCACAGGCAGCCGACAGCTTGCTGGAGGAGTTTCTTCGGGAGGGACTGGGTCGAGCAGTTCAGTTCGTAGCCGACCGGACCGACCTGTGTGAATTGCTGTCGTCGTCCGAGGATGTGCGCCGAGGGAACCTTTATTCATGGCTTCCCGTCGCTAATTATCCGGCTCGCCTGGTGCAGGCTCTGGTGTTGGCTCGTGATATTGGTGACTCCGACTTGGAGTCCCGAATCCAGGGACAGCTAAAAGAGGGACCGATTCGCCTGGCAAATGGTAGAGCTATGGACGTTCTGGCGTCAGCCAAGGGGTGGGCGAGTCGATACTCGAGT
This sequence comes from Streptomyces sp. NPDC088733, assembly GCF_044751185.1. Lineage (NCBI taxonomy): Bacteria > Bacillati > Actinomycetota > Actinomycetes > Kitasatosporales > Streptomycetaceae > Streptomyces > Streptomyces sp. NPDC088733. The sequence goes on along the minus strand of NZ_JBIVLH010000002.1, from coordinate 613,554 downwards.
GCGCTGGGATTCGATATCGCGATCTAATCGATAATAAAGGGATGCGACCGTATGGTCTCTCCCCGTGAGTTGCGCCTCGCAGGAAATAGGAGCCCCGCCGAAGCGATCCTTCGGTGGGGCTCCTGTGGTGTTTGACGGCAACGCTGACGGCAACGTCAGCGGACGAAGAAGCCCCGACCGAGGCAGTCTCGGTCGGGGCTCCGGTCCTCCGGGGCTGTCGGTCAGCCGACGGGCGCTTTGGTAAGGGGCGGATTATCGCTTTCGGCGGGTTCGCGGAGAGCGTCTCCGAGGCGGTCGATGGCTTGGTGTTGGAGGCGGAGTCGGACGTGGGCGTAGACCTCGGCGGTGACGGCGATGTGGGCGTGGCCGAGGAGTTCTTTGATGGTGACCAGTTCGACGCCCTGTTCGAGGAGCAGGGTGGCGCAGGTGTGGCGCAGGTCGTGGAAACGGGTTCGGCGGAGTCCGGCGTGGCCGAGGAGGGTGCGGAAGTGCTGGGTGACACCGCCGGGGTCGAGCGGGTTGCCGCTGGGCGTGGTGAAGATCAGGTTTCGCTCTTCCCACCTGTCTCCGGCGGTTTGGCGTTCGGTGTCCTGTGTCTGGCGGTGCTGGGCGAGGGCGGTGAGGCAGGCGGTGGGGAGGGCGATGCGGCGTTCGGCGGCGCGGGTTTTGGTGGGGTAGAGGGCGGTGCCGCCGTTGGGGGCGTTCTGGAGGGTGCGGCGGATGTTCAGGGTGCGGCCTTCGGTGTCGAGGTCGTGCCAGGTCAGGCCGAGGAGTTCACCGCGTCGTAGGCCGGTGCGGAGGGCGAGTTCGAACAGGGCGTGGAGCCGGTCGGTTCGTGCTGCCTGGAGGAAGCGGCGGGCTTCGGTGGCGGTGAGGGGTTCGAAGCGGCGGTGGCGTATCTGTCCGACTTGGACTTGGCGGGCGACGTTGCGTTCGACGCGTTCGTCTCGGACGGCTTGCTGGAGTGCGGAGTTGAGGACGGCGTGGACGTACTGCAGGGTGCGGGGGGAGAGGCGTTTGCCGCAGCACTGGCCGATCGCGCAGCAGCGGGGCCGCTGGTTGGGGTGTTTGGGGTCGGGGTGTCGGGCGGCGTCGGTGCCGCGTGTGCAGCACTGGCAGGCGGCGCGGAGCTGGTGCAGCCAGCCGCGTACGTCGGCGATGGTGAGCCGGTGGAGCTTCTTGGGGCCGAGCGCGGGGAGCAAGTGGAGGCGGGCGACGGTGGTGTAGCGGGCGTGCGTGGTGGCGCGCAGGCGGTGGACGGCGATGGTGTCGAGCCAGTAGGTGAGGTACTGGGCCACGGTGGTGTCGCTGATGCGGGTGGGCAGACCGCGGTTGCTGACGGCCACAGCTTCGGTGAGTTTGTCGGCGGCTTCCTTGCGGGTGGTGCCGTAGACGCGGATGCGTTTGCGGGTGCCGCCGGCGGCGAGGACGTATCCGGCGGCTTCCCAGCGGCCGTCTTTGCGTTGGTAGATGGTGCCGTCGCCGTTGGCGCGGGTGCGGCGGGAGGCGGGGTTCGGGGTGGTCATCAGGCGGCTTCCTGTTCGAGGTGGTGGAGGTAGGTGGTGAGGGCGTGGGTGGGGATGCGGCGGGCGCGGCCGATAGTGAGGGAGGGGAGTTGGCGGGTGCGGATGAGGTCGTAGACGGTGGAGCGGCTGATCTTGAGGCGGGCCATGACTTCGGGGACGGTGAGGAGTTCGTCGTCAGCCATGGGTGGCCGCCGGTGCCCGAGGTCCGGGCGGTGGTGTCAGGGCGGTGGCGAGGCGGGCGAGTTCGGGGGTGAGGCCGATGCCGGAGAAGGCCCAGTGCGTGAGGGTCAGCGTCGACTCTGCGTCCGGACCGGTGGTCGGGGCTCCGGTCTGGGTGCGTTGGTAGTCGGCGCGGGCTTGGCGGAGTTCGGCGAGGGTGGTGGAGTACTGGCGGGTTTTGGTGGAGAAGTGGCCCCGGAAGCCGAGCATGTGCGCCCAGGCCCGGAGCTTGAGGTCCGCGAGGTCGCGGCGTGCGCCGAGGTCCCAGGCGGTGCGGATCATGCGTTCGGCGTGCGGGGGTATGTCGAATGCGTGGAGTTCGCCGATCAGGCGCAGGCGCCGGTCGAGGGTGCCGGTGGCGCCTTCGGCTCCCTTGGTGGCGTATTTGGCGATGTAGGCGGCCACGGCCCGCTCGGTGACCGGGGTGCCCGCCTGGAAGTCGCCGCTGCGGATGGGACGCACGTCGAGCTGTGTACCGAAGGCGAAGGACCAGGTGGCGCCGTCGAGTTCCGGTCCGGCCACGCGGGTTCGGGTGGCTGCGGTGTGGATGGCATCGGTGAGGAGTTCGGTCGAAGCCCAGGCGGGCGGGGGTGTCGCGCTGCCGTCGGGTCCGTCGAGGCGGATGACGGCGTGGAAGTGGACCAGGCCGCGCCGCTGGTATTCGGCGACTTTGGCGTAGGAGATTTTCGCGGCGGAGGACAGGCTGCGCTGGGTGAGCCCGGCAGCCCTGGCGATGGCGCGGCGCATGTGGAGCATGAAGCGGGACCACAGGGCCGGGGCGTGGGCGTTCCACAGCACCGCGCCCCGGTAGTCGTAGCGGTCGGGGTCCAGTGGTGAGCCGAGCAGCGGGTCGCCCTCGGCGTGGGTGCGTCCGCAGCGGCACCGCCGATCCCGCTTCGTTTCACCGCTGGGGCGGTTGTGGACGGGGCCGAAGGAGGGGGCGGTGAAGGTCGCGAAGACGCGGGGATGCTGGGTGATGGTGGTGGGGACGGTTTTGCCGCCGCGTAGTCCGGCGGCGATGAGCTGGTAGGTGTCGTGGCGGTAGATCTCGGCGCAGGAGGGGCAGCGGGTGGTGCGGCGGTTGCCGCAGCGGACCAGGAGGCAGCCGGCGGGCATTTCGCGGGAGTCGAGGTGGCGCAGGATCAGCCCGGTGGCGGAGTCGACCTCGGTGCGGTAGCCGTCCAGGCGTATCGGTCGGGCGCATCCGCCGAGCGTCGTCAACTGGCGGACGATTCCGGGCAGGTGTCCGCCGATGGCGAGCTTTTCCAGGTCGCCGGGTCGCAGTCCGGGGGCGAAGGCGCCGGGCAGAGAATCGGGCTGCTGCTGGGGGTTGGTGGGCATGGGGCATGGCCTCTCGGCGGACGGCGCGCGGGGTGCCGTCGAGGGGTGGGTGGGGGACCCCGGCAGGGGCAGGACCGGGTGGTGGCGCCCCTGCCGGGGGTGGGGCTGCTGGTGCGGGGCGCATCCCGCCGGGATCTGCTCACCGGGGGTGTATGGAGCGGGGGCATCAGCCGGTGGCCTTACCGAGGCCCGCGCCGCCCGTGGCGGGGCTGGTGCTGGTGGGGAGGTTGCGGATTTGGTGGCCTGCGTGGCAGAGGGTTTCGCTGATCTGCCAGCAGGCTTCGGTGGGCAGGTAGACCGAGCGCATCCGTACCGGGGTGCGCATGGCGCCGATGGCGGCGATGGCGACACCGGCGGGGAGTTCACGGTCGGCGGCGGTGACTTCCAGGTCGCGTCCGTCGGGGAAGAGATGGAGGAAGTCTTCGACGGTGTCGACGCGGTGGCAGATCCGCGCGGAGAGGTTGGTACGCATCGCGGTCGAGAGCACGTCGGCGGAGGGCTTCTGGGTGATCAGCCAGAGCCGCACACCGAACTTCGCGCCCTGGCTGGCGATGGCCAGCAACTCGGCCTCGAACCGCTCACGGGCCTTGCGGTCGGCGTGGCGGGTGTAGTTGGCGACCTCGTCGATGACCACCAGCAGCAGAGGCAGGTCCTTACTGAAGGCGGTGATCCGGTCGGTGCGCGCGGACCAGAACAGTGCCTCGCGCCGCCGCATCTCTGCCCGCACCTCAGCCAGGATTTCAGTGGCCTCGTCGGGGTGAGTGGCCGAGCAAACCTGGTGTGCGGTGCGCCACCAGGGTGCGGCGGCGGCGAGGTTGGGGTCGATCACCACCAGGCGGACGTCGCGCATCAACGATGCGGACGCCAGGAGGGTGTTGACGGTGATCGATTTGCCGGAGCGGGTGACTCCGGCGATGAGGCCGTGCGCGCCGGTGGCGAGATTGGCCTTGACGGGTGTGCCGTCCTCGTCCCACCCGAGCAGCACATCATCACCGGAGGTGAGGGTGCCGGGGGCGGGGGCGAGGGTGCCGTCGTGGTGGAGCAGGGGTGAGGGGATGAGGGTGTCGAGGGGTTCGCGGCGGAATCCCCGGGCGGTGATGGTGCCGGGCCGGGGCTGGGTGACCTTGACCCGGTGCATGCCCCAGCCGTTGCACAGGTCGTCGGCGGCGTCCTGCCAGGCTTCCAGTCCGACGCGGGGCAGTGCGGTGGCGGTGACGGTGACGCCGAAGGTGTCCGCGCGGGTCGTGATGCGCGGGATGCGGACCTTGGCCGGAGCCGGGGTTCCGTCGCTGTGGAGTTGCTGGAGCTGGGTGGGAGTGGGGTCCTTGACCGCGAGTTCGGCCATGGGGGCGAGCCTGCGCCAGGTGCGGCGGATACGGCGGGCCTGCCGGAGGCTGACGCGGGTCTCGGTGTCGGCCCGTATCCAGCGGACGCCGGTGAACAGCACCCGCCCGGTGATCAGGGCCGCCAGGGGTATGAGGAGCCACCACATCACGGCCGCCGGATTCGGGAGGGCGTGAAGGGTGGTCATCAGGCGGCCTTCGCGGTGAGGGCGGTGGCGCGGAAGGCGATCCCGTGGCGCATCTGCCCGTTGAAGGTGTTCTCCCAGGCCGAGGCGGTCAGGGCGGTGAACGTGATGGTCGCGCCGGGCTTGATGCCCTTGGTGATACCGGTCTCCGGGACGGTGACCTGGAGCATTTCGGCGCGGCCGTCGAGGACGACCATGACGTCGGCGACCACGAGCGGGGCGCCGGTGTCCTTGTCGGTGGCGATCTCGCCGGTGGCGAAGTCCTTCACCTTGGGGCGCAGGGTGCCGAGCATGGCGTGCATGGCGGTGGTGTCGATCGGAAGAGAACGCATGGGTGGACTCCTGGTGGGAGGGGGTTGGTGTGCCCGCCGGGGTGGTCGGGTTCGGGAACAGTAGCACACCCCATCCGACCCCATCCATGCCCATCCCTATCTCATCGGTTCCCACCCCATCCACACCGCCGGTACCCTGACCGGATCGGCCCCGAGACCCCGGAGCCTGGAACCCGTGAGAGCGATCGAGAGAGTGTGGAGGTGGAGCCGTGTCGCAGCCCGACGGCACCCTGCTGAACTACGAGCGCATCGCCGAAGACCTCAGACAGCAGATCCGCGAAGCGGCCCTGTCCCCGGGGGCACCGCTGCCCTCGCAGAGCCAGCTCATGAAGCAGTACGGCGCCTCCAGCCTCACCGTGCAGAAAGCCATGTCCCTGCTCCGCGAGGAGGGCTGGGCCGTCTCCCGCCCCGGCAAAGGGGCCTTCGTCTCCCAGAAGAAGGACACCGAGGACGCCTTCCGCACGGTCGCCACCGCACTGGAACAGCAGATCCGCACCGGCACGCTCACCCCCGGCAGCCTCCTCCCGTCCCGCGAAACCCTCGCCGAACAGTTCGGCACCTCGCTCACCGTGATCGACACCGCCCTGACCCTGCTGGCCCAGCAGCAGTGGCTCACCCCGGACGAGACCGGCCGCAGCCTGGACATCCACGTCCAGCACGCCCACCACCCGAAGATGACCGCCCTGCTCGCCCAGCGCACATCCCCACCGGAAGGTGCCGGCGGCGACGCTGCCACACGGTCGCGCGTCGAGGCCCTGGAAGGCGCACTCACCGGGGCCCTGGAACAGATCGCGGAACTTCGCGAGCGCGTCGAGACCCTCGAAGCCAGCAAGACCCGGAAGGCCCCCGGCCGCAAGACCGGCTGAATATCCCGCACCGCCTCTCGAACAGCGAGGTCAAGGACCGTAGTTGCCCTGTCAGCCGCAGTCCCGGGCGCCATCCCGGCAGGGCAGGGCCGGTGATCTTCCGCCTGGGCTGTGCCGTGTGCCTGCCCGTGGGCAGTGTGCTCGGCGGTCGGCGGCATGGGTCGGGCGGTTCGAAGTCCCGTCGGGCGCAGCGGTAATGGAGTTGCGTCCAAAGTTTCTCTACGAGATCAAGGCGACCCGCTTGCGCGGGTCGCGCGCGGCCGGGCCGGGGCCGGCCGCTACGTCGCCGCCCCGCTTGCCCACCCCGGCCATGCCGCGCAGAAAGACGTGATCGGGAGACCAGAGGCCCCCGGTGTAACCGTCCTGACGCGGGATCACCTACGGCGCTGATGGTCGCCGTGATGCCCACAGTGGGGCCGCTGTCGCCTGCTCGCTGCCCAAGGTTGGCGGACGGCTCGCCCCGGGCGGAGATGCCGGGCGGCAGCACCTCGGCCTGGGGCCGGGGCCAGAGCTGACAGACTTGCCCTCCCTCCGAGGGGCCGGAGGGTCGAGCCCCAGGCGCGGGTTCGTCGTGGTTGAGAGTGGCGGGTCGCGGGGGTGAATCCCTCGTCGGCCGGTCACCGGAGGCGTACCAGGAACCCCCGGGGGCCGCCAAGGCCAAGCGCGAGCGTCACGGTGTGAGCCTTGGCGGCCCCCGGAGAACCCTGGTCCGGCGAAGCTGCCCGACCGACGAGGGACCCACCCCCGCTCAGGCCCGGAGTCTGCCGCGGGCAGCGGCTCTGGCCAGTGGGACGGACCCTTGCACGCCAGGCGCACCGGATACGGTCAGGACGCGAGCAGTTCGGCGACCTCGGGCACGTCGCGGAAGGCCTCCAGGCGGTCCAGGACGATCCGGGTGCGCTCGGCTGTCCGCTGACTGCCGCTCTGTCCGAGGGCGAGCATGCGGCTCGCTTTCCCGGCTGCGGTTTCGGGCTCGTTGGCGTCGGCATAGGCTACGGCCAGCCAGGATAGGTACAGCGCCAACTCGCGGGCGTGGCTGGCGTCGTAGCGGCCGAGTACCTCGGTCAGCAGGGGTACGGCGCGCAGCGGGCGGCGCAGTTCGGTGTAGACGCGGGCCTCCATGACCCGCAGCTCCCCGGCATCCACCCAGTACAGGTACGACGGCGATTCGGTACCGGCCGAGTCCCCCGCCAGGGCCTCGCCCGCCTCCCCGAGAGTGGCCATTGCCTCGCGGTCCTGTCCGGCGCGGGTGTGTGCCCAGGCCACCCGGTCCAGGTACAGCGCGCGTGCCCTGGGCGGGGCGTCCGGACCGGCGTCCTCCAGTGCGGCGCGGGCCAGGGCCACCGCGTCCGTGGTGCGGCCGGTGTTGCTCCACTGGTAGGCCAGCGAGCCCGCCACGTTCCCGGACAGCACCCCGTCTCCCGCCGCACGGGCAGCGCTCATCCCGAGCCGGTAGGTCCGCTCAGCCTCGGCGTGCTCGCCCGCATCCGAGGCCACCCACCCGGCGATCTGCGCCAACTCACCGATGGCCCGCAGGAGTTCGCGCCCTACCTCCTCGGTGTGGGTGCCCTCCCGGTACAGCTGCACTGCGGCCCGCAACTCCCGCAGGGCCGGGCCGATCAGGTCCTTGCCGTACACCACGTCGTCGGCCAGCCGCAGACCGTGGACCCGATGGGCCAGGTCGGCCACCTGCCCGGCCCCGATCCGGCGCCCCGCACGCGCGGTCAGCGGGGCCAGCGGGTCGCCCTCGGGCAGGAAGTCTGCCACGGAAACGAAATGCGGCGCGGATTCCGGAGGCGGGACTGCCTTCGCCGCCTCCAGCATCTCCCGGGGAACCTCCGTGATATCGCGGACGGTCTGGTTGATCGAGCGGGCGCGGGTCCAGAAGTCGCGTAGCTGTGCCACTGCGTCGATGGTCGCTTTGAGCGTGGCCACTCGGGCGCTGGACTGCGCGATCGCCTCGAAGCGGGGTGCGATCGTGTCCCGGGTCAGCGCATCGAGCTGGCGGCGCAGGGTGGTGGCACGGAAGTCGGCCTGCTCGGCGAACTCTTGTGCACGTTGCAGGACCTGCACGTCGGCGTCCTGGACTGCACGGGCGTCCTGAAGTTGTTCCTCCAGCGCTGTGCGGGTCTGCTGTACGACGACGGGGTCGACGTCGGCGTCGCGCGGATCAGGCTGCAGGCACACGACGCAGTGGTCGGCGGGGACGGGCCTGTTCTCCAGGCGCTGCATGCAGCGCGGGCAGACGACGAAGTCGAAGGGGGAGAGCAGGTCGATGGCGGTGGAGGACCGTTCCAGGCGGGCGAGGTCCAGGGTCACCTGGGCGACCACCGCGGCTCGCGCTTCGACCAGATCGCGGGCGCCGAGGACTTCCTGGGCGGCGTCGCGGGCCGCGTCGACCGCCTGTCCCAGGTCCTGGCGCAGGACGGTGTCCGCTGCCGCATTGTCCTCCAGCTCGAACCGGAGGGAGGACAGGGTGCTCTCGGCCCGACCGAGCATGTCGCGCAGGCTGGTGAGCTCAGCCCGCAGTTCCTCCTCGCTTCGGGAGTCGGAGGCTTGCAGGAACTGAGTGACGTTCGCGTACTCGGCCTTCTTTTTCTTCAGCTGCTCGTCCAGCAGGCCCTTGGCTAGCCGCAGTTCCATAAGGGCGCTATCGGTCAGCGTGAACATGAGCTTGAACAGCTCTTTGCGCTTGCGGTTGAACCAGGTGTCGCGGTGGCCCACGACCTCCCTGTCGATGTTGTGGGCCTCCATGTACGTGTAGGCAAACAGGTTGCTGAACGTCAGGTCCAGCGACTGCGCGTTCCCGTCGCGGGTGCTCGGGATGGAGGCGCGGGGGAAACCGGTGGCCTGCAGGAGGTAGTCCGAGAGCGTCTCGCGTCGGTTGGCGGACCGCACAGCGAGGCTGTGGAGCAGCGTCAGGGTGTCGGGGTCGAGGATGTCGACGTGGTCGGAGCGCTCGTCGCTGATGGTCCGTTTGAGGATCATGTGCTGAGTGCCCATGACGACGTCGGCGCGCACCGAGTGGACGTGGTCGCGCACGGTGGTCGTCAGCCGGGCGGACCCGCCGATGGTGTGCTTGAGCAGCATGAGCAGGCTGGATTTGCCGGAGCCGCTGGCTCCGCTGATGACGGTGGCCGGCTGGTTGAACCGGTAGGTCTTCTCCGCAGTAGCGGTGGTGACCGTCAGGGAGAGGAAGCGGACGTGGACTGCCATCAGATTTCCGTCCGCCAGGGCCTGTCCACCGCGTCGGGCAGGCGTTCGTAGATGAGGGTCTTCAGGGCTGACTCGGTCTTGTTGAAGTGCTTTTTCAGCAGGGTGATCCGCACGGCAACGACAGCCCACTCGTCGGTTAAGGCGAGGGTGTCAGCGGCGATCGCCCCCGTGGCGGTAACGCGGAACTCGGCACGGCCGCCTCCGGCATAGGTGATCAGCCCACGGGCGGCAAGAGAGCCAAGGACGCTGTAGTAGCGCTGGTCCCAGGGGCCGTATTTGTAGCGGGTCATGCGGCTCTCCACGGCGATCCGCTCGAATCCCGTGGGCTCCGCACCTGGGGGCCAGGACAGGTTCCGCTCGTTGAGGAGGCGTTCGAGCAGGGCTGGATAGCGGAGCAGGAAGTCGAGCTTGGCCAGCTTCGTCAGGCCGTCCAGACCCTTCTTCGCCGTGGTGAACTGGCTGATCAGCAGCAGCACGCGAGCCTCGTGGTAGTGAGATTCACGCTGTTCCTCCTGGCGGCCCTCGGTCCTGATCCGTCTAGCGGCCGCGGCCTGCTCGGTGCTGTTGGTCACGGGGCGCCCTCGGCGGAGGCGTCGAACGGCTCGGAGAAGTAGAAGTGGCACTCGTCGGCCAGCTGGTAAGCCAGGCCGCGAAGATGCTGCTTGTTGACCTTGAACGGGGGCGTTGCTGCCACCGTCTCGGGAGTCAGGTACTGGATGAGGAGCTGATTCATCCGCCGGCCGTACGCCGTGCCGGGCTCAGTTTCCTGCTCTGCTCTTCCACGGCACTCGAAAGCGGTGTCGGTCACCTCAAGGCTCAGGTTCTCCAGGTCTGCGGCATCTCCTACTAGGCCCGAGCGCTGCTGGGACCAGGTCACATACCACGCTGAGCGCAGCCGTTCAGCGTGGGCAGCCTCGTCCGAGGGCACCTGGCCGTGGGCAAGCTTGCGCCCCAGCCTCGTGCCTCCGGGGGCCTTGATCGGCACCTGGCCGCGCACGTACGTCGGCACAACGGTGCGCAGGTAGGCGAACCCGTCCAGGACGGTGGCGCGGCGCAGCCTGCGCCTGGCGATGCGTGCGGACATCTGTTTGTTGTTCAGGACCCGGGCAGGGTCGACGATGTAGGAGGCGAGCTGCCCGCGGTCACTCTCGTCCCGGTTCGCCTTCTCGATGCGATTGACCAGATCCCGGTAGGTGCTCTCGGTGTCCACGTCGACCAGTTCGAGGCTGGCGATGGCTGGCAGCAGGAACTGCTGGATGTTGGTGTCCGTGATCGAGTGATTCGCGGACTGGTCGTGGTCGATGGCCAGTACCGCCAGGAAGCCACTGACCTGGTCGAGGAAGCCCTCGGGAAAGATGATGTCAGTAACGTTCACCTGGGGCGTCTCGGGAATGTTGTCGTACGGCTGCTTCCACCGGACCTTCAGCAGTTGCCTTGCCACGTTCTTCACCATCGCGTCGCTGCCCTCGGTGAGCGGCGGCTGCGGGCCGCACATCCTGGCAAGGCCACGCGCGTTTTCCCTGGCTGGCTTCAGCGCAGCATTGGTGAACAGACGCAGACGCACGTTGCTTGCGCGATCGCAGCCCACCCAGCGATCGAACAAGTGGGCAAGACCCCCGTCCTGAAACAGCTGACTCAACGTCCAAGGGCCCTGATCGTGCTGGCGGTGCTTGACCGAGACCAGCTCGACCGCACCGTCGCAGAAGGCGATCACGAAGTCCTCGTGCCATTCGCAGACGATGTAGTCGACGCTCTCCTGCGTGAGCATCGCCAGGCAAAAACGCGCCGCGACCTCCGCCTGGTAGCGGTACAGGCCCGATGTCCTGGAGCCGTCGTCCTCCTTCGGCGCAAGCCGAAAGATCGGATGCTCGAACCCCTCCCGGCTCCCTGCCGTCTCGACTGCCACGTCGACCACCGCGCCCCCTGCCCCTCAACCGGCCCCGCGTCGGCCAGGGCGGCCGTAAGGGTGGAAGAAACCCAGGACTACCACAAGGCTCATGCGGTATGTAATCGATTGATCACAGCCGTTACCGTAACGATTCTGCGCACCGGAAGTACGGCAAATCGCAGCGCCCCCCACGATCCCCGACTCGGCCAGGGCCCCGGCGAGTGCCTGGATCGTCCGGTTTGATCATGTGATGCCTTAAAGGGCAAGGACGCGGGGGCGCTCGGTTTGGGCTCGTCGTCCGGCGGCGGTGTTGACGTAGCCGGCGAGCTTGAGCGCGCTGCGGATCAGGTCGCGGAGGGCAGCGAGTACGGCGGGCGCGTTGTGGGTCCTGACTTGGGACTTGTCCTCGTTGAAGGTGACATCTCGACACCAGTGGACGGTATTTTCCACGGTCCAGTGCCCGCGAGCCCAGGACGCGATCTCGGCTGCGTTCGCTTCCTCGACGGACCATTTTTTCGCCCCGTAGAGACGGCGACGGCGCTGGATCCGCAGGACCTGGGCCGCGTGCGGGAAGAGCAGGCCCTCGACGGTGACGACCTGCACGAGCCGTTGCTCGTGACGGCCGTGGCCCCGGGCGTCGTCGCGGTGGATCACGGGGATCTCCTTCCAGGGCAGGGCGTGGAGTTGACGGGCCTGACCGCGCTGGTTGTTCTTGATGGTCAGCAGGTAGTGAGCGCCGCGTTCGCGCAGCTAGGTGGCGTGGTCGCGTTGGGCGTGGGCGGTAACGACCGCCCCCGCGAGATCCGCGTCGTCGATCTGGTCGAGGAGAGGTGCGAACTCGGGGATTTCGTTGGTCTTCGCGCCGATCTCGCGGGAGGCGAGAGTGACACCGTCGCCGTGACGCACGGCGGACAGGACGAAGACCCGGCTACCGTCCGGGCGCCTCGCGCCACGCAGGCACTTGCCGTCCACCGCGATCGCCCGCCGCCGCAGTCGTACCGGCTCGGCACGGGCGGCCGCCCGGTGGGCCCGGCGCTGTTCACGCTCGGTGCCACCGTCGGGCATCACCGGCTCCGGCCGGCGCGGCTGTGTGGACAGCTGAGGCCGAAGGTAGTCGTAACCGGCCGCGCCGATCTCACCGGGATCGAGCCGCCCCAGGACGCTGCGCAGGGTCTTCTCGCTCGGCACCCGGTAGCGGCCAAGGAGTGGGTGGTGGGGCAGACCGAAGGCCGCCAGTTCCTTCGGCGTCGCACGTCGGCACCACTCCGCCGCCGCGGTGATCGAGTCGTGGCCGGACGGGGTCATCGCGCAGACCACCAGGGCCAGCAGCGAAGAGAGCCGGTACCGCACTCCGCAAGCCCCTCTCGGATCGGTGACCGACTCGAACTCGGCGACCAGGCAGTGGACTTGCCCCTTGGCGGCACCCTCGCCGAGGGCTTCCAGGCAGGGTGCATGAGGCACGGAGACAGCGACAGGGGATGCTGGAGGAACGAACACGGCACCTTCGTGGATCTTGCAGCGTAGAGAACTACATGATCCACAGGTGCCGTGTTCACCTGCTTCCGGGGCCCACCACCGACATCAACACTCCAGGCCAGGACGATCCAGGCACTCCCCGGGTCCTGGACGGCAGGCTACGGTTGAATACCTGATTATCCTGTCTTCGTCATCGTCTTCGCGGGGGGCCGGTTTGGCGGGATCGCCAAGTGGGAGGGCGGGGCTGGGCCCCGAAGCGCGCATCGTCTTCCCGGGGCTGATGCTTGCAAGCTTCGTTGCAGCGCTTGATCAGACTGTCGTCGCCACCTCACTTCCCTCCATTGTTTCGGATCTCGGCGGCCTGACCCACTTATCGTGGGTAGTGACGGCGTATGTGCTCTCGATCAGCGTGTCGACGCCATTGCACGGAAAGCTTGGAGATCTCTTCGGCAGAAAACGGCTCATGCAGTTTGCTCTGGCCGCATTTCTGGTCGGTTCCTTGTTATGTGGCGTTGCTCATGGAATGACCGAACTCGTGTTCTTCCGGGCGCTGCAGGGCATCGGCGCAAGCGGCATGATCGTCAACTCGCAGGCTATCATCGGAGACCTGATCCCCCCGGCCGAGCGGGGGCCCTACCAGGGATACATGCAGTCGTCCTTCGCACTGGCTACTATCACTGGCCCGCTGATCGGCGGGTTCCTGACCCAGCACCTCGGTTGGCGCTGGGTCTTTTACATCAACGTCCCGGTCTGTGCTGTCGCACTGCTTACCCTCACCATCAGGCTGACTGCAACTCCACACCGTCGGCAGGCACGGCACATCGACTGGCTTGGTGCGGGGCTGCTTTCTTCCGGCGTCACCGCTTTGGTTCTCGTGGTCAGTTGGGGCGGCAACACGTTCCCCTGGGGATCGCCGGAGTTGCTGTGCCTCGCTGGTGCTGCGGCGCTGCTGCTGACGTGCTTCTTCTTCATCGAGAGCAGGTCCCCGGAGCCGGTCTTGCCCTTGCGTCTCTTTCGCAACGAGGTGATCCGGCTGACCACCCCGCTTGCATTCGTTGCTGGCTTCGCAACCCTGGGCGGGACCACGTTCGTGCCACTGTTCCTGCAGACCGTCCACGGTGCGACACCGACCGCATCGGGGTTGCGGATGATTCCGATGTGGCTGGCCTGGGGGCTTTCGTCCGCGCTTTGCGGCCGGTTTATCTCAGCGACGGGCCACTACCGTAGGCTTCCGGTCACCGGTACTTTCCTCCTCGGGTGCGGTCTGCTCTCCTTCTCCTTTCAGGGCGCGACGACCTCGTATGCCTTACTGGCCGTAACGTTGGTGGTCATCGGCGCCGGCCTCGGGATGAACAGTTCGGTGCTGGTTCTGGCAGCACAGAATGCGGCGGCACCGGAGGATCTCGGGGTTGCAACTTCAACGACTACCTTCAGCCGCACCATCGGGGCCTCATTCGGAGTCTCCGTGCTTGGTGCGATCTACTCGAATGTTCTCGTAGACGGCTTACGCAAGAGTGTTTCGACAGATGCCGTCGATCGCTTCTCTGAAAAGGGGGCTGGTATTGCGGGAAGCGATTTGGCTTCAGTGGAACCTCAGCTGCGGGTGGAGTTCGCGAGGGCATCTGAATCAGCCTTGCATCACGTCTTCGTAAGCGGGGCTATGGTGGCCTTTGTGGCCTCGTTGATAGCGCTGAGAGTTCGGGAGTTGCCTCTGCGGCGGCGAAGAACGCAGGGCGGCGGGAAAGGGACTAATCTAGAGAGAGGAGGGGGCGATGCGTTGGGAAATAGCTCATCCAGATGATCGTGGACCTATACCAGAGGAGCAGATCACCGAACTAATCGTGGACCTGCTCAGGGTCCGGCGAGCCCGGGGCCACGGCCGTCACGAGCAACGGCTCGTGCAGGTCGTCACCGTCGAGGGCCGGCTCTTCCCGCACGCGGCCCAGGTCCTGCGGATCCAGCGCCGTCGCCGTCTCTACGGGGCGAAAAAATGGTCCGTCGAGACCGTCTACGCCATCACCGACCTGCCCGTCGAGGAAGCGAACGCAGCCGAGATCGCGTCCTGGGCTCGCGGGCACTGGACCGTGGAAAATACCGTCCACTGGTGTCGAGATGTCACCTTCAACGAGGACAAGTCCCAAGTCAGGACCCACAACGCGCCCGCCGTACTCGCTGCCCTCCGCGACCTGATCCGCAGCGCGCTCAAGCTCGCCGGCTACGTCAACACCGCCGCCGGACGACGAGCCCAAACCGAGCGCCCCCGCGTCCTTGCCCTTTAAGGCATCACATGATCAAACCGGACGATCCAGGCACTCGCCGGGGCCCTGGGTCACTCGGCTTTCGACGTTTTCGTTGATCGTCGTGTCGGTCGCTCAGATGGGTGATGTGGCGTCGCCAGGCCAGTGCGGAGCGGGACAGCAAAGAAGCATCGGATCGGGGAGGGACCCTCCGATGCTTCCGGACCCGACCGTACCCGCTTCGCTGCTCGCCGTCCTGGAGTTGGTGCGCGGCCCTTTTCGCCGACGGTCGGCAAGTCAACTGATCAAGAAAAGATTTACTGACATTGCATCAGGACAGTCAGCAAAAGGTCAGCATCGATCCGATCGGACCCTGACAGACACGTCCGAACAATGAGACTCAGCGAGACGTCGCGGGCCGCTCTCCAGATGGCCGACGTGACCATGAACCGCCCCCGTCCAAGGAGCGGGACAGGGCATCCAAACGATCCGGATCAGTGATGACGCGCGCGCCCCTCACGGGACGTTTTCACAGATCAGCGCGCCCGTCCGCGGGGCTTCAGAGGGACTGAGGGGAGCTCCGGCGCGGGGAGGCGGTCTCCGTCGTACCCCTGCACCTGACCGAATCGCGAGGCGCCTTTCTCCCAGTCTTCTCGCGCCTGTACGATCTCCTCACTGGATCGGCCGATGAAGTTCCACCACATCACGATCTGCTCCCCGAACGGGGTCCCGCCGAGCAGCACCGCCCGGGCCGGGGTGTCGCCGGTGTTGGTGAGCGTCAGCGTCGCGTGACCGGGTTCGAGGTAGCCGAGTTCGGCCGGGCGCAGCGCCGTTCCGGCCATCCGCACCTCGCCCCGGTCCACGAGCACGCCGTGCTCGAAGGCGGGGTCGACGGCGAGGGTGACGGTCGCGTGCGGGAGCAGCGTGAGTTCGGCGCCGAGCAGCGGGGTGTGGGTGGGGACGGGCGAGGTGTCGCCGGCCAGGGAGCCGAGGAAGACCCTCGCCTCGCCGCCGTCGAGGGCGACGGGACGCGGGACGTGGTGCTGGAAGGCGCTGGGCGCGTTCCGGTCGGCCTCGGGCAGCGCCACCCACAGCTGGACGCCGTGCAGGACGGTGGTCGAGGGCGTGGAGACCTCGGAGTGGCAGATGCCGTGGCCGCCGGTCATCAGGTTGAGCTCGCCCGGGCGCACGTACGCGAGGGTGCCCAGGCTGTCCCGGTGCTCGATCTCGCCGCTGAAGAGCCAGCTGACGGTCTGCAGACCGGTGTGGGGGTGCGGTGCCACGTCCATGCCGCCGCTGTCGGCGACGTTGTCCGGGCCGTAGTGGTCGGCGAAGCACCAGGCGCCGATGAAGGACCGGGCCCGCTGCGGCAGCGTCCGGCGCACGGTCATCGCGCGCGGGCCGCCGAGGGGGACGTTCCTCGGGGTGAGGACGTCGATCGGCGACGCGGGACGCCCGTTCCCCTCCGCACCGGGCTCGGGGTGCGGTGCGGTGAGGTCGGCCTCGGTACTGCTCATTGTGTGACGCCCCTCTCGGCGCAAAGTTCCACGTTCAACTATCATCCTCGATCGTAGAGGACAACGCGCAGAGCACCCCGAAGGAGCCCAGGTGAGCGAGGTGACGCAGGCCACCGAGGGCCGGCGGATATTCATCGACAAGCAGACACCGCAGGCCTACCGCGCCATGCGGGACGCCGCCGAGACGATCCGGGGCGCCGCGGCGGACGCCGGGCTCGAGCGCTCTCTCGTGGAACTGGTCAATCTGCGCGTCTCCCAGATCAACGCCTGCGCCTACTGCCTGCACACCCACACCAGGGCCGCGCTGCACGCCGGCGAGGACCCGCAGCGGCTGGGCGTGCTGCCCGCCTGGCGGGACACGGAGCTCTTCACCCCCCGGGAACGCGCCGCGCTCGCCCTGGCCGAGGCGACCACCACCCCGGCGGACACCGCCGCCGCGGACCAGGCCTACGCCGGTGCCCGCGAGGTGCTGACCGACGACGAGATCTCCGCGGTGATCTGGGTGGCCATCACCATCAACGCGTTCAACCGCGTGTCCATCATGAGCAAGCACCCGGTCCGCGCCCCGCACGGGCAGTGACCCCCACCGGGGATTGGACTGGCGTGTCCAAAAAGCCCGGCGGAGAATGACGCCATGACGTCACGACTCACGGCCAAGGGCGCCGCCACCCGGCAGCGGATCATCGAGGGGGCCGCCACGGTGATCCGCGAGCGGGGCGTCGGCGACACGACCCTGGACGACATCCGGGCCCACACGGCCACCAGCAAGAGCCAGCTCTTCCACTACTTCCCCGGGGGCCGGGAGGACCTGCTGCTCGCGGTGGCGTCCCACGAGGCGGCCCGCGTGCTCTCCGACCAGCAGCCGCACCTGGGCAACCTCAGCTCCTGGCAGGCCTGGCAGCGCTGGCGCGACGCCGTCGTCGACCGCTACCGCGAGCAGGGGCCGCGCTGCCCGCTGGGAGTGCTCACGTCCGAACTGAGCCGCACGACGCCCGGCGCGCAGGCCGTGACCCGGGAACTGCTGGCCGCCTGGCAGGCCGACATCACCGCCGGCATCCGCAGCATGCAGGACCAGGGGGAGATCCCGGCCTCGCAGGACGCCGAACGGGCGGGTGCGGCCCTGCTCGCCGGCATCCAGGGCGGCGTCTCGATCCTCATGGCCACCGGCTCGCTCACGCATCTGGAGGCCGCCCTCGACCTGGGCATCGCGCAGCTCCGCACGGAGCCGTCGTCGCCCTCCGTCCCCTGCGGGACGTGAGAAGGGACCGCCCGCCCCGGTGCCGACCGGAGCGGGCGGTCCCTTGTGCGGTGCCCTACGGGGCGGGGTAGTCCGTCACGTACACCGGCGAACCGACTCTCGTCGTGTCCGCCGGACCGCCCAGGCCGTTGACCACGTGGTCGAGCGTCCCGGCGCCGAGGTTGACGGTCATGATGTGGTGCAGCCTGACCCCCGGGGTCTGCGGGACCTCGAAGCCGTTCTCGGTGTGGACGGCCGGGTTGTTCGGGTTGTAGACGTAGGCGCCGCCGCCGTAGAGGCGGTGCGTCCTGACGTCGTCGGCGACCTTGTAGGCCGCCCAGCCCTCGACGTCGCCGTTCATCCAGTCGGCCTGCGTCGGCGGGTCGTACGGCAACTCGTTCTGGTACAGGATCGTCGTGCCGTCGTCGCCGTTCCAGACGGTGTTGTGCTGCTGGAAGTGCTCGACGAACAGGCCCGTCGCGGTCACGTGGTCGCCGTTGACGACGACGCCGTTGAGGCCGGTGTTGGTGTTCCAGCGCTGGGTGTCGGTCAGGCCCTCCACCCCGTGGTCGGCCCGCCAGACCCAGGTGTGGTCGATGAGGACGTCGTCACTGTTGACCTGGAGCGCGACGTCGGCCTTGCCCACGTGCGGGCCGCCGACGCGGAAGTAGACGTCGGACAGGGTCGTCGGGTCGTCCGGCGAGCTCTTGTGGTTGTTGCCGGGCTTCTTGCCCACTTGCATGAGCACCGGCGACTCCTTTGTCCCGGCGTCGATCGTGACACCGGCGATGACCGTTCCGGGGACGTCGGAGACCTGGATCGGGGTCGCGCCGCCGACCGCGGTGAGCGTCGCGTGCCCGAGGCCGAGGACCACGGTGTCGGCGCGCTTGATCCTGATGGTCGAGGCGATGTCGTACACGCCGGGTGTGAGCAGCAGGTTCCTGCCCTGCGACAGCGCCTTGTTCATGTCGTGCACGGAGTCCGACGGGGTCGCGACGAAGAAGTCGCCGAGCGGGATCGTGCGGCCCGGTGTGATGCCGCCGGACCACGAGACACCACGGCTGTTCTTCTGGGCGGACGGCACGCGGACGTTGTACGTCCCGTCCGCGCCGACGAACAGGTACGGCTTCTCGCGGCTCACCGGAGTGGTGTCGAGCGTGGTGTAGGGCGGGTTCGGGAAGCCGGTCTCCGCGGGGGCGCCGACGACACCGGAGAAGACCTGGTTCCACACGCCGTTGGACCAGCCGGCGATCTCGGTGTTGCGGGTGAGCCACTGCTGCTGCGATCCGCTGGTGACGGAGGGCAGCTTGGAGTCGGCGATGAAGCCGCCGCTGGCGTACTGCGGACCGGCGCTGCAGTAGTCCATCAGCGAGAGGTTGCCCCCGCTGATGTCCAGCCGGCGCATGGACACCGCCTGGGAGACGGCCCAGAAGTTCGCCGACGCCTGGCAGCCGCCCTGACCGGTCGCGTTGATCCTGATCGACAGATTGGACAGGGTCCGCCAGAAGTTGGTCAGCGCGATGCAGTTGCTCGTTCCGCCGCCGTCCAGGCAGCGGTTGTAGACCTCCACCTTGCCGTTGATGACGACATCGGTGGGCGAGGCGCCCAGGCCGGCGATCTCGGTGTAGTAGCCGACCTTGACCTGGAGCGGGTGTTGGGCCGTGCCGTACGTGCCGGGCTTGAAGAGGTACGCGTGACGCGTCGTGCCCATCTCGTTGCCGACCTGCGCGGCGTTCGCGGCATCGAGGGTCGCCTGGATGTCGCCGACCGGCATGCCCGGGTCGAAGACGGTGACGTTGGGCCCGAGTTCCGTCGATCCGGCGTCCGCCGCGCCTGGGCCCGGAGGCCCGGCGACGGCGGCTGTTCCGGTCGTCATGACACAGGTGGCCAGGACGACGGCGAGCGCGAACACCCGGCCGAGGCGGCGGCGGGCGGGGCGCTGGGACGGGTGACCCGCGGTGCCGGGAGGCAGGGTCGTCATGGAGTTCGTCCTTTCCGCTGGGCGGCGCGGAGCGAAGTGGGTGGGGCAGGCGGGTCCATGGGGGAAGTGAGAGCGCTCTCTCGGCGGGTACGACCGACCCCCTGTCATCGCGGACACCCCTCCCCAGGGACGCCGGGACCGGACACCGCGGGCGACGGACCGCCCGGGATCGCCCGCTCCCGGCAAGCCGAGCGTGCTTGAAGTTTCTACTGGGCGAACGGGTGCTCGCGCTACGGTTGTGCGGCCCAAGGTTCGTACCAATAGCGGACGTTGAGGGTCCGGGGCCGCTTCGGCGGCCGGTGGTGCCGTACCGCGTGACGTGCTCCGCGAGTGGCCAACAGGTGAGGCCGGGGCCGGTTCCCGCCACCCTCGCGGCATGGAGGGTGTCTCGATCCGTCCGGCCCGGCCCGTGGATCCGCCGTTCCTCGACGCGCTGGTCCAGCGGTCGAAGTCGCACTGGACGGGCGGCCGTGCGGAGGACGTTCCGGCCCTGACGCCGAAGCTCACGGTGGCCGACATCACGACGCGGCACACCACGGTCGCCGAGAGGGGCGGCGACCCCGTCGGCTTCCACACCCTCAACGAGCACGCGGACTACCTCGGGATCGGCCTCTTCTTGGTCGACCGGCCGTTCATCGGCACCGGTGTCGGGCGCCTGCTCCGGGGCGACCTGGTCCGGCGGGCTGCCGCGCTGGGCGCACGCGTGCTCGGCGTCGGCGCGGAGCCCCGCGCCGAGGGCTTCGACCAGCGGACGGGCATGGTCACCCGACACGGGTTCGAGCACAACGGCGAGCGCCTGATCGGGATGACGTCCGATGTCGCCGCGATCGTGCACGGACCGGCACGCCGCCGCGCGACGTGACGCGTTCGTCGGCACGCCGCGGAGGCGGACCGGCGCGCCCGTGACGGTCCCGCCCCGCTGCCGGGAACGGAAGCGGGGCGGGACCGCTGGAAGCGGCCCCGCCCCGGGATCGGTCAGCCAGGGCTGATCCGATGCGGACTCACCTCAGGCCGAAGGCCCGGCTGATCCGCTGCGTGACGGTGTCGCCCTTGCTGTCGGCGGCGCTGGTGCGCAGGGTCACGAACTGCGCCTTGGCGGGAGCGTTGAGGTGCGTGCTCCAGCCGGCCGAGGTGCGGGTGAGAGCCGCGTGCTTCCAGGTGGCGCCGTCGTCGTAGGAGACGTCGAGGCGGACCGTTTTGATGGTGTCGGAGCGGGGACCGCCCGCCAGGTGCGAGGGAGTGACGGTGACAGCGGCCCGGCGGTCGGTCCTGCCGGCGTTGTTCATGCCCTTGACGGTGTAGTCGAGCTGGATCAGCGGCAGAACGGCATAGGTGCCGGCCGCGGGCCGCCCGGAGGTGAAGCCCCACTCGGTCCTGGTCGTGACCGAGTAGTCGTTCTCCCAGAAGTCGCGGGCGTTCTCCGAGACCAGGCGGTACGGCAGCTTCTCGGAACTGTCCAGGGTGAGGGGGTACCGGGGGCTGCCGAGGGTGTCGGTGGTGGAGTCCCTGAGCAGCAGCGGATCGCCGTCGGGGAGCACCTGGTACATCTTCACGCTGTTGCGGACACCGGTGTTGTTCAGCGTCCTGCCGACGTGCCCCGGTTCGGAGTCGGCCCAGCCGGGGATGACCGCCAGCACCTGGTCGCCCACCCGGACCGGAACGAAGGTGCCGTTCGACCGGGGACGCTGGATCGGCCCGAAGTAGGCCAGGTGCGAAGTGGTGCCGCTCGGGTACCGCTTCACGGAGTCGCTGCTGATCTGCAGCTGCTGGTTGATCTGGGCCTCTTCCACCCAGTCCGTGTTGCGCGACACCCAGTCGGTGCGCTCGGCCTGGGCGGGGGTGGGCAGCGGGTTCGATCCGTAGAAGGTCTGCCACACCGCTGAACGGGTTTCCAGGGCCCGCGCGGGCCGGTTGCTGCGGAAGGAGACCTGCACCCGGTTGAGGTCACTGCTCCGTGGCCGGTAGGTCGGGTCCGCCGGGATCGCGGCCCAGTGCTTGGAGACGTCGTAGAGGTAGTCCGTGGTCGGGCGCGAGCTCACCTTGAGCGCGATGCCCCGGCTTTTCTTGATCTTGGCGATCAGCTCATTGCCCTCGTCCGCGGTGAGCGAGGCCACCGTCAGGGGAGGCGGGTTACCGGTCTCGGCGTACGGGTTGTCGAGGTCGTTGTCCCACGGGTTCAGCCGGCCGTCACGGTCGTTGACGACCAGCAGCAGCTTCGCACCGGCCTTGGCGGCGTACTTGGCCTGCTTGGCAGGCCCGACGGCATCGCTTCGCCGGACCACGACGACCTTGCCCGCGGCCTTGAGCCCGATGTACGCGGGGGCGTCTCCCTGCCCGGCGTAGACGGCCGTGTACTGGCCCGTCCCCTTCTTGAGCGGGGTCCGTCCGCGCATGACGATCAGATCGTCGAAGCCGCGCGTGCCGGACGCGACCTTCAGGGCCGGCGCCGTCATGCGCCAGTCGCCGCCGAACCCGAACGTGCCCGTGGTGACCGGCTTGGTGGGCAGGGCCCAGATGCTGTCGTACTCACTGGCGGGCCATCGCTGCATCAACAGCCAGTTCCCGTTCGCGAACCCGCGGTACAGGTCGGTGCGGAGGTCGGCAAGGGTGCTCTCCTGCGGCGTCCGGACGGAGACCGGCTTGGCCTTGGACGCGTCCAGGGACACCGTGGTGTTCTTGCCGACGACGACCTCCGGAGCGGCCAGCATCGCCTTGCCCTTGGAGTGCGGCCCGTGAGTGCCCCGGACATCGCTCTCCAGGTGCACGAGGTACTTGCCGGCAGGCACGTCGACCGTGCCGGTGCCCGAGGCGTCCAGGAGCAGCGGGCCCATGGTGACTTTGTCGCTCATCAGGAACACCTCGCCGCCCATCGGGTGGCCGCTGCGGTCCTTGCCCTTGATCGTGAGGGTGAAGCGCGGGGCCTGCACGTAGGCGCCGATCACGGTGTGGGCCAGCGGCGTGCCGGACGCGTCGGAGGCGACGATCCGGCCCGGGGTCATGGTGTCGGGCTGCACCAGGTCGAAGTCCGTGGTGAGAGTGACCTTGCTGCTGCCGTGTGCGGGGACGGTCACCTTCTGTGCGGAGAGCGAGAAGGCGCCCGCGGGGGCACCGGGGACCTGGACGGCCAGGTCGAGGGTGACCGGGGCATCGGCGGTGTTGGTGTAGGTCACCTCCTTCTCGGTCTTTCCGCCGGCCGGCGCCGAGGGGGCGCGGTAGCCGCCGAACACGGTGCCGGTGGCGAACACGGTGTTCTTCACGGCGGCGGCGACGTCGAGGCGGCCGCTGCCGCCCTCGTACGGGGTGTACTGGGGAGTCGCGTGGGTGGTGCTGACCAGGCCGTCCTTGAGCTGCTGCCCGGTCCAGTCCGGGTGCACCTGGGCGAGAAGCGCGGCGGCGCCCGCGACGTGCGGGGTGGCCATGGAGGTCCCGCTCAGCGTCTGGTACGAGCCGCTGCCGTCCTCGGCGTACTGCGAGCGGGCCGCCAGTACATCGACGCCGGGCGCCGTCAGTTCCGGCTTCAGACCGGCGTCGCCCTGACGCGGGCCGGTGCTGGAGAACTCGGCCAGGGTGTCCGCGGTGTCCACCGCGCCGACGGACAGCGCGGCGTCCGCGACGCTGGGCGTCGAGACGGTGTGCGGGCCGTCGTTGCCGGCCGCGATGGTGAACAGCGCACCCGTTTCGGCGCTGAGCTCGTTCACGGCCTCGCTCAGCGGGTCGTGCCCGTCGGTGGGCCCGGCGCCGAGGCTCATGCTGATGACCTTGGCGTGCTGGTCGCGGGCGGCCCACTCCATACCGGCCAGGACCCAGGAGTCCAGGCCGCTGCCCTCGTTGTTCAGCACCTTGCCGATGTGGAGGCGCGCGCCGGGAGCGACACCCTTCTCCTTGCCGTCGGAGGCGGCGCCCGTGCCGGCGATGGTCGAGGCGACGTGGGTGCCGTGGCCGTTGCGGTCCTCGACGTCCTGGTCGGGTACGAAACTCTCGCTTGCGGCCACCTGGCCCACCAGGTCCGGGTGCTGCGTGTCCACACCGGTGTCCAGCACGGCCACGTCCACACCCTGCCCGGTGTCACCTCCCGCCCACACCTGCGGCGCGCCGATCTGCGCGGTGGTGTCGGCCAGAGCGGCCTTGACCTTGCCGTCGAGCCAGACCTTCGCGATTCCGCCGTGCAGTTGGGGCTTGGCGGCGGCGCTGCGACCGCTCGCCGCCGCGGTTCCACCGGTGAGCGACTCCCAGAAGTCACCGGCCTTGGACCGCGACTCGGAGATCGCCGCGCCCTGGATGCTGCTCAGGGTGAGGGTCTTGGCGGCGCCGGCCGGCACCCCCTGGGTCCGCGCGCGGACAGCGGCGTCGGTGTAGGTGACGATCAGGGGCAGGCCGGCGCGCTGCTCGTCCCCGTAACCGTCCGCCAGGAGCCTGGTGACGTTGAAGAGTTCACGGTCCAGCTTTCCGGCGGCGACGTACGCGAGGGCGGCGTCCGGGTACGTGTAGATGTCGTTGCCGACCTTGAAGGTCGTGGCGCCGGTGAGCCGGCCGTCCGCGCCCTGGACGGAACGGGTGACCCTGCCCTGGGCATCGGTGGTCACCGTCACCTTGTCACCGGTGATCAGCGTGACGGTCTGCGAGGCCGGCTGATGTGCCGCGCGGGCGGGCAGCCGCGGAGCGGCCTGGCCGGCGGGTGTCACGGCGGCGGCCGGTACGACCCCCAACGTCAGGGCGGCGACGGCGGCGAGCGCGACGGGGCCCGGTCTGGGTATGGGAATGCTGGGCACAGCTACTCCTCACGGCGACTGAAGAATCAGGCACCTGATGATCAGCCAGGCAGGGCCCCAGATGGCGGTTCCGGGTTGTCACTTCATGGCCATGGCACCTTTGCGCCAGCGTCCGCGGTTCGCAAAGCAGACATCTCCGCGAAGTACGGGGTTCACCGGAGGCTCCGGAGCCCCGCCGCTGTCACGGCGAGCACCGCCGCGGTCCGGAATCCGGTCCTGACCGCGCGGCGGTGACGACCACCCCATGGTGATGACTTCGGCGCGGAGTGCGTCCCCGGCGTCACGGCGCGTCGCGATCGCCCGGCGTTTCCCGGCGGCCGCCCAGGGTGGGCGCCCGTTCCACCCGGCGCCGTCGATGCGCGGCTCGGCGGGGTGGCCCGGCCACCTGTCCGCATCCCTGACGGGGGTGTCCGTCCTCGCGGCGTATCGTGCTCCGCGGCGCGATGAGTTCGTGCCGGGCCGGCGGTCCTACCCTTACGGTGACCGGCGTCCGGCCGGTCGCGGCAAGGGCGGCCCGGCGGGAGACCTCCACACGATGACCGGCAAGGACACGACGGCGGAGCGGGGCAGGGGCGCCGGGCTGTGGCCCCTGGTCGAGGCCGAGCGGACGGCGCTGGCGGCCGATCTGGCCGGCCTGGACGAGAAGGGGTGGGCGACGCCGTCGCTGTGCGAGGGGCTGACCGTGCGGGAGGTGCTGGCGCACCTCACCGCGTCGGCGCGGCTCAATCCCGCCCGGTGGATGGCCGGGGTGATCCGCTGCCGCTTCGACTTCGACCGGATGGTCGCCGTCCGGCTCGCGGAGCAGTTGGGCGCGACCCCGGCGGAGACGCTGGAGCGGTTCCGGGGGACGGTGTCCAGCAGGACCAAGCCGCCGTTGCCCGTGGTCGCCCTGCTCGGGGAGGTGATCGTGCACGGGGAGGACATCCGGCGCCCCTTGGGGCTGCGCCGCGACCGTCCGGTCGGGACGCTTACCCACGTCGCTGGCTACTACGGGGGCTCCGACCTGGTGGTACTGGCCAAGGGCCGCATCGGCGGCCTGCGGCTCGTCGCGGACGACGGCCCGTTCACCTGCGGCTCCGGGGCGCTGGTGTCCGGACCGACGCTCTCGCTCGTGATGGCCATGACCGGGCGCGCGGCGTACTGCGACGACCTCACGGGCGACGGGGTCGCGGTCCTGCGTGAGCGCTGCCCGCAGGGGTGAGCGTCCCGCCGCGGGCGCCCGGCCCGCGGCGGGAGCGGGAGTTCAGCTGTGCGAGACGGTGAGGCCGTAGAAGGCGACGCGCGCGCCGCGGGTGGTGCTGTCGGAGGACGACTGGTTGTACGAGCCGGCCTTGAAGTACTGCTTGTACGGGTTGAACGACGACGGGATCGCGTAGTGCGTCGTGCTGCCGTTGACGGTGAGGTCGATGGTGTGGCCGCCCGAGACGCCGATGGTGTACGTCCACGTCTTGCCGACGGACACGTGGCCGACGGTGTGCAGCGTCTGGCCGCCGGCGGGCGAGTTCTCCGTGCCGAGCACGATGTCGCCACTGGAGCGGTAGTACAGCTCCAGCAGCGGCTTGGTGGACGAGCCGCCGGAGCCGAGGTGGATCTGCCCGACGCAGACGTTGGAGGTCACCGAGACCACGCGCAGGGTCGCGTTCATGCGGTGGGTGCCGCTGAGCGGCCAGTCCGCGGCGCTGCCGCTGCGGTTCATCTCGCGCAGCTCGGAGCGGGCGTAGTTGGAGTTGGGCGTGGTGACGCCCTTCTCCGGCGCCCAGAAGGTCATCGCGCCGTCGCGGGTGTCGGTGTAGAAGTAGGCGTCCTGGTAGCCGTTCGGGCCCTGGAGCCGGGACGAGGAGATGGTGGTCGGCGAGCCCGGGGAGCCGACCGGCTCCTGGAGCTGCCACACCGAGAGGTCGAAGTTGCCGCCGGGCGCGACCTTGGGATCGGCGGCGAAGGCGGGGCCGGTGCCGAGGACGACGGTGGCGACGGCGAGGGAGGCGAGCAGCGTACGCGTGCGCATGGGGGGACCTCCTGCGGGATCAAGGTGTTCGTGTTCACTTACATGAACGATGTGTGTGGACGTGAACGTCGGGTTACGTCGAGACGGTAGGCCCGTGGCGTGGTCACGTCAAGGTCTGTACCAATGGGCGTACCGTCCGGGCCTGGCCGGCCGTAGGCTGGTGGCCATCATGTCCGCGGTGGAAGTCGTCCAGCTCCTGGTCTCGCCCGTGCACCGGTACATGGGACGGCCGTCCGACGGGCCGTCCCCGGCGCACGACGGCGAAATCGTCCTCCATGCCCAGGTGCGGGCGAACCTCGGCCTGGTGGGGGACCGCTACTACGGCCGTCCCGCCCATCGCGACGCCGCGGTCACACTCATGGCCGCGGAGAACCTTCCCGTGGACATCGACCCGGCGGTCGACCTCCGTCTGACGCGCCGCAACGTCCTGCTCCGGGGCGTCGACATCGACGCGCTCGTGGGCGCGACGGTGTCGCTCGACACCGGCACCGGCCCGGTCCTGCTGGCGGTACGGCGCCCGGCCCGGCCGTGCGCGTGGATGGACGCCGTCATCGGCCCCGGCGCGCAACGCGCCCTGCGCGGCAAGGGCGGTGTCCGGTGCACCCCGCTGACCGACGGCGAACTCGCCGTCGGCCCCGCCGAGTTCACGGTCGTGGCACCCTCGGCGCAGGGGTGACCTCCCGCCCGCGCGCGGCGGCGGGCACAATCACGGAGTCGCGGCCTCGGGTGCCGCGGACATCGCGTACGAGGGAGGAAACGCCGTGCCGCCGACGTCCAGGCCGCTGCGCAAGCTGGGCTTCCTGACCATCGGGCTGTTCGACGAGGCGGATCCCCGCCGCGGCCACCAGTCCACGCTGGAGATCATCGAACTGGGGGAGCGGCTGGGCTTCGACAGCGCCTGGGTGCGCCATCGCCACCTCCAGTACGGCATCTCCTCGCCCGTCGCCGTTCTGGCGGCCGCCTCGCAGCGCACCAGCCGCATCGAACTCGGCACCGCCGTCATCCCGCTGGGCTGGGAGAACCCGCTGCGGCTGGCCGAGGACCTGGCCACGGTGGACCTGCTCTCCGGAGGCCGCCTCAACCCGGGCGTCAGCGTAGGCCCGCCCATGCATTACGACCAGGTCAAACACGCCCTGTACCCCGACACGGCGGAACACGAGGATTTTGGATACCGCCGCGTCGAACGCCTGCTGGACTTCGTCCGGGGCAAGCCCGCGACCGACTTCAGCGGTGTCGAGGGCATCGAGGTCTTCTCCGACCGGGTCCAGCCGCACTCCCCGGGGCTTCACAGCCGCATGTGGTACGGCGGCGGCAGCCTGCGGTCGGCCCAGTGGGCCGGTGAGCACGGCATGAACTTCCTGACCAGCAGCGTCGTGAAGGCCGAGGGGAGCGAGCAGGCCGTCGACTTCGCCGGGATCCAGCTCGCTCAGATCCGCGCCTACCGGGCCCACCACCCCGACGGCGAGGGCGCCCGCGTCTCGCAGGGACTCGTCGTCATCCCCACCGACAGCGCCACGCCGGAGCAGCGGGCCAAGTACGCCGCTTACGCCGAGGCGCGGCTGCCGCGCACGGCAGCGCCGCAGGGGCCGGCGCGCCTGATGTTCGCGCCGGACCTGGTGGGCAGTTCCGACGAGATCGCCGAGCGGCTGACGGCCCACGCGGCCTTCCGCGAGGTCGACGAGGTGGCGTTCGCGCTGCCGTTCAGCTTCGAGCACGAGGACTACGTCCAGATCCTCACGGACATCGCCACCCGCCTCGCGCCGGCGCTGGGCCGGCCCGCCGCCGTGTGACGGAGCCCGTGGGCGGCCCGGTGGCTCCGGGCCGCCCACGGGCGGGAGTTCGCCGTACCGGTCAGCAGTAGAGGTTGTTCCCCTGGCTGACCCCGAGGATCCCCGTGAACCGCTGGTACGCGCTCACGCGGCTCTGGACCTGTGCGGGGTTGCGTCCGTCGCACTCCAGGGAGCCGTTGATGGAGCGGATCGTCTGGCCGAAGCCGGCCTGATTCACCATCGCGTTGTGCGGCGTCATGGTGCCGGGGCCGCTCTGGGTGTTCCAGTACCACAGGCCCGTCTTCCAGGCCACGGCCGAGTCCTGCTCGACGCGCCAGGGGTTGCCCAGCAGGTCGATCCCGAGAGCGTCGCCGGCGGCCTTGTAGTTGAAGTTCCAGCTGAGCTGGATCGGGCCGCGGCCGTAGTACGCGGACTGCCCGGCCGGGCAGCCGTAGGGCTGGCCCCAGTCGCAGTAGTGCGGGTAGTTGGCGGTGTTCTGCTCCACCACGTAGACCAGGCCGCCGGTCTCGTGGTTGACATTGGCGAGGAAGGCCGCGGCCTCCTGCTTTTTCACGGTGTCGCTGCCGCTGTTGGCGAAGCCGGGGTAAGCCGACAGGGCCGCGACCAGGCCGCTGTAGGTGTAGAAGCCGTTCCGGCCCGGGAACATCTGGTTGAACTGGGCCTCGCTGACCACGAATCCGGACGGGTTGCCCGGGTTGCCGCCGCCGCCCGCCGGGGCGTTCCACTTCTGGTTGGCCCCGCCGGTGCAGGTCCAGATCTGCAGCCGGGTGCCGTTGGCGGAGCTGTTCTCGCGGACGTCCAGGCACTTGTTGGCCGCGGGGTTGACGATGTCGTGGGCCGCGGTGACGACCCACTGCTGGTTGGCGCTGCCGGCGCAGTCCCACAACTGGACGGCCGCGCCGTCGGCGGTGCTGCGGTCCACGACGTCCAGGCACTTCCCGAGTGCCCGCAGGGTGCCGTCGCCGGAGTTCGACCAGCGCTGCGCGTTGGTCCCGTTGCAGTCGTAGAGCTGTACCGCGGTGCCGTTGGCGCTGTTCGCGCCGGCCACGTCGACGCACTTGCCGGCCAGTCCGGAGATCTGGCCGTCGGCCGCGTGGGCGGGGGGCGCGGCCACGAACAGTGCCGAGAGGATCGCGGTGAGCACGGCCGTGACCAGGGAACGTCCCACGGCGGCACGCCGGAAGGAGAAGCGTCGGGCAGGTCTGGTGGACCAGGACATCAGGGCCATCGGGGCATCGCTCCTTACACGGCTCACGGCCGTGACGGTGGGGGAGGGAGCTGCGGGGGGAGGGTGCCGCGCCCGGGTCGGGGTCCGGGTACAACGCCTCGTCAGGTCTAGACCATGACAGGATGACGGGACCACGTCAACCATGTGAACGATGCGGAGGGCGCGGGCGGTTGCCCGCCGGTGAACGCCGAAGGGCGGGCCCGGCAGCGGTGAGGCCGCCGGGCCCGCCCCTCGAAGGGATCCTTCGGTCCGGGTCTAGTAGGTGAAGCGCTCCAGGCCGTTCGCCCACGGATTCACGACGTACGCCGTGCGGTGGGCGGTGTCGAGGAACAGGCCCCGGCGGCCGGTGAAGTCGAAGTTGGACGTGGAGAGCGTGGAGCTGACGAGATTGGCGACCGGATGCCGGGCGAGGACCTTCCCGGTGTCCGGGTCGAGCACGGTGATCTCGCTCAGGGCGTTGTTGTCACCCGTGGTGGCCTCCTCGTAGAGGTGCGCGACCAGGGCGACCCCGTGGTCGGCGTCGAGGGCCGGCCACATGACGCCCCTCGTCCCGAGGTCCGCGGGCGCCGAGGCGGCCAGGGTGGACTGGGACGCGGAGCGCCAGGTGCTCGTCGGGAACTCGCCGCTGTTGTAGTTGGGAGTGACGGGCCCGGCGGCGACGTACACCTTGTCCCCCTTGCCGTCCGGCAGCAGACCGGCGACGCAGGCGGGCATCGCGGCCGGCGGCGACACCGTGCGCGCGCCGAGGTCGACCGAGACCGCGAAGTACGGGACGCGCCCGGACAGGCAGGGCCCCATCGTGCCGGAGGTCGCCACGAAGAAGGTGCCCGTCGAGGAGTCCACCGAGACGTTGCCCATCGCGCGCCCCGGCTGGGCGGCGTTGAGCGGCAGCGGGTCCGAGACGCGGCCGGTGGCCATGTCGACCGTCCAGAGGCTGTCGACCCCGGACACCCCGTCGTAGGTCACCACGGCCGCCCGGTGCCGGGCCGTGTCGACGGCCCCGCCCATGAAGGAGACCGACGTGGAGCCGCCCTCCGCGCGCAGCGCGGTCGTCCGCACCTCGGCGCCCGTGGCGGTGTCCCGCAGGGCCACCTCGGGGAACGTGCCGCCCTCGAAGGGCTGGTGGGCGATCAGGGTGCGGCCCGTGCCGCGGTCGGCCCCGAGGACCTCGGACATCATCCCGTTGGTGTCGCGGGACACCACGGTCCCGAGGGTGCCGTCGGCCAGGTCGTACGCGGTCGTCGCCGAGCCGCTGACATGGAGCCAGCCGTCGTCCCCCTCCGCGAAGTCATCGGTCGCCAGCAGCGCGGTTCCGCCGCTGACCTCGATGTTCTCCAGGGTGCCCGAGACCGTCTCGCCGTCGAGGTACTGGACGAAGGAGGTGGGCGAGGCCTGGCCGACGGGCTCGCCGGCCCGGGTGGCGATGATCCGGACCGGGTACTGGAGCCCGGTGGGCAGGCCCAGCGCCTTCAGGTCCAGCACCGTCCTCCCCTTCACCGACGGCAGGGGGCGGAACAGCGTCGACGCGTGGTCCACGCCGTTGTCGTCCCGGCCGCTGCCGTTCTGGTTCGTGGCGGTGTTGAGCGCGCCGTACAGGGTCGGCGCCGGGGTCAGGAACTCGATCGCCGCGCCGTCGGCGTGCCCGGCGGCCGTGGCGTCCCAGTTGACCGTCAGCCGCGCGTCGGAGCGGGTCAGTTCGACGGCGTGCGCCTTCTCCGTCGCGCCGTTGCCGAGCAGGGGCGCCTCCGGTCGCTCGTCGGCGCCGGGGCCGACGCGCAGCGCCCGGAAGTCACCGAAGACCTGGCCGTCGTAGAGGGTGATCCCGACGCCGTAGAGACCGGCGCCGCCCGGCGCGAAGGCGGAGGCGGGGATCGTCACCGAGCCCTTCGTGCCGGTGAGCGGGGTGCGCCACTGGGCACGCCACTTGTCGCTGGTCGTGAACGGCGTCCAGTGGCCGACCGAGGACAGCACCAGCTCCGGGTCGGTGGTGTCGCGCAGACCCGTCAGGTCGTAGTGGACGGTGACCGGCTTCCCCAGCGGGCTCGCGCCGGGCGCGGTGGGCGCCTGCGGTTGCAGGTGGGTGCCGTCGGTCGCGCTCAGGGTGAGCCTGCGGCCGGCCGAGGCGACGACCTTGCCGCCGTCGAGCGCCTCGAACGTCACCTGGAGGCTGCGTGCCTCCGACGAGACGAGCGGCAGACCCGCCGCGCCGAGCAGTTCGCGCGGCAGGACCCGCAGGCTCGGACCGGCAGAGGGGATCACGCCGTGCTCGCCGACCCGCAGACGGTACGTCAGATCCTCGTGAGCGCCGGTGAGATCGAGCCCGAAGGTGAGCGGGGCGAACGCGTTCTCGCCCGTCGGCACACCGTCCCAGCTGCCCGTCGGGCCGGCCAGGTCGATGGCGGACGGGTCGGTGGCCTCGACGAACGAGGTGCTGGGCGTGACCGACATGACCTGGCGCTGCGCGACGGACAGGCGTACCGCCGACGGGGAGAGGTCATGGCGCTTGGAGAGCACCTTCTCCACCGCGGCCGTCACGTCCAGCTGGGTGCCCATGTGCAGTTCCCGGTCCGCCTGCGGGGGCTGGGCGATCGGGCGTCCGGTGGCGACCAGCAGGTCGCGCACCTTGCGTGGGGTGAACTTCTGCCCCGTCGCCTCGGCCGCCGCCAGCACGTCGGCCGCCGCGGCGGCGATCATCGGTGCCGACGCGGAGGTGCCGCCGTTGAGCACCACCTGCGGGCCGTCCGACGTGTGGAACAGCGACGGCAGGTTGTCGCCGGGCGCGGCCAGGTCGATCCGGGTGCCGAAGCCGGAGGAGTAGCCGGCCGAGCCGTTGTAGCGGGTCGTCGGGTAGACGGCGGTGCGCACGTCGTCCGAGCTGAGCGTGTCGTCCACGGTGGTGCCGCCCGCGCCGATCACCCCGGTGTCGCGGACCAGCGACGGGGTCGTGGTCGGGGCGACGTCGTCGATGCTCGTCTGCGCGTGCGTGCTCGACGTCAGGTCGGTCGGCGTGCTGCCGCCGTCCGGGCCGACCGACACCGGCAGCCCGAGCCGGGTGCCGTCGTTGGAGGACACGACCACCACGATGCCGGAGTCCACGATGGCACGCAGGGTGTCCCGGACCGCCGGGTCGTCCTCCAGCCACCGCGACGGGAAGCCGATCGACCCGTCGGTGCCGAAGCCCAGGCTGGCGGTGATCACGGTCGGGCGCGGCTTCTGCGCGGCGGCGGCGCGCAGGGCCGTCGCGATGCCCTCGGCCGAGGGCTCCTCGGGCACGACGAGGCGGTACTGCGCCCCGGGGGCGATGCCCAGCAGGTCGGTGGCGCCGCTCCCGGTGGCCTCCGGGCGCTGCCGGTCGTGGGGCAGCGGCGCCATCATCGAGAAGTCCAGGAGCACTTCACCGAGGTTGGGGTCCTGGCCCTCGATCGACCCGGTCGGGTCGAGCTTGCCCGCGTTGTCGCTGGTGTACGTCGGGATCAGCGGCAGGGAGGGGTAGTCCAGGTAGCGCTGGCCGTCCTTGACCACGGTGGTGGGTCCGTAGCCGCGCACGTAGTCGTCGCCCGCGTCCGCCATGGACTGGTCGGTGAGGTCGCCCAGCGAGACGTTGGTGATGATCTGGCCCGCGCCGGGCAGCGCGTGCAGGAGGTCCGCGGAGTCCTGGAACGCTCCGACGACGTTCACGCCACCGGAGTTGAGGTAGGACTGGAAGGACGTCGTCAGGCCCTCGTTGGCGGGCACGGCCCCGGCCGCCGCGGGTGCGGCGGCGCGGGCGCCGCGGCGGGAGCCGAGGCCGTCGATCGACGCGCGGACGGTGTCCGTCAGCGCCACGGGGCCGGAGTTCATGGTCTGCGGCCGGACCGCTGAACGGGCTCCGCCGGAGGCGGCCCCCAGGGTGTAGGGCGTCAGCGCGGCCGCGTCGGCCCGGCGCTGGAGGACCGCGGCGGACGGGGCGAGCGGCTCGCCGAGCCCGGTGCGGCCCTGCGGCTGCGGCACGGGGAAGGCCCGGGTGGTGCCGTCCTTCCGGGTCAGGGTGCCGGTCCCGTCGTCGGACCAGTGCACCACCGAGCCGTCGGCGAGGGTGAGGGAGTGCGCGGCCGGTGCCGAACCCCGCTGCGGGGCGGGGCCGTCGGGGGCGGCGTGGGCGAGCGGGGTCGCGGTGAGGGTGAGGAGGAGAGCGGCGAGGGTGGTCAACCGGGTGCGTCTGAGGCGTGAGGACATGCAACGCCCTTCTGGGTGTGTGCAGGGCCAGCTGCGTCGTCGGGACTGGCGGGGCGGAGATCACCTTGTCGGTGCCCCGTCAGCACGGACAAGCGTCCGCGGACGCGGGTTCGCGCAGTTGCACACATGCGCGCCGTACCGAACGGCGGGCGACCGGCGGACAACGCGCGGAAACATGCGGGGCGTACGATCAACGGGCGTTCCCCGATCGACGGATGGGCAGGCCAGATGGACATCACCTCCGGCGGCCCATGGACCGGTACCGGCCTGGACCCGCTCAGCGGCCGCGTTCTGGAGTTCCTGGTCGGCCACCCCGCGGCCGGCGCCGAGGCGGTGGCGGAGGGCGTCGGTGTACCCGTCGAGGACGCCGAACGCGCGTTGCGGACGCTGGAGGACGAACTGCTCGTCCTCCGCGTCGCCGGCCGCCCGACCCGCTGGCGGGCCGGCCCGCCGCGTTCGTCCCTCGGGTCGCTGCTCGCCCGCAGGCGCGGTGAACTCGCCCAGGCGGAGCTGTACATGGAGCAGCTCCACGAGGTCTACCGTGCCGTCTCCGGCTCGCACGCCCCGCACCTCGTGGAGGTCCTGGAGCGCGCCGAGGAGGTCGCCGCACGCTATGCCCACCTCCTCAGGGCCAGCCGCCGCGAGGTGCTGCACCTGGCGAAGCCGCCCTATGTGACCGGTACGGAGACCGCCTACGGCGAAGGGCGGGAACGGGCCGCGGGGGAGGCCGCCGTCCAGGACGGGGTGCGGCTGCGCTCCGTCTACGACACCGAGGGCTTCACCGACGAGATGTCGCTCGAAACCGCGCTGCGCGGCACGGCGGGCGGCGGTGAACTGCGGCTCAGCTCGGGCCTCCCCGTCAAACTCGTGGTCTTCGACGGCACCACCGCCCTGCTGCCGGTCGACAGCGACCACCCCGCGGCCGGGTCGCTGGTGATCCACGCCCCGGCCATGGTCGCCGTGCTGGTCGCGCTGTTCGAGCGGCTGTGGGAGCGCGCCGTGCCCATGTCGCTGGAGAGCCGCCAGGACTGGCCGGTCGCGCGCCAGACGCGTGAGGCGGACATCGACGAGCGCACCCGCGAGATCCTGCACCTCATGGCCACGGGGATGAAGGACGACGCCATCGCCCGGGTGCTCGGCGTCAGCCGCCGCACCGTCCAGAAGCACGTGAGCGAGGCCGGTACCGCGCTGGGCGCCCGGACCCGCTTCCAGATAGCCCTGCTGGCCGCGGAGCGCGGCTGGCTCGACCGCCGCCCCGGCCCGCCGGGTACGGGAGCGGGTGCCGGCCCGGCACCCGCCGTGCGGGCCTGAGGCCCGCGGCGCCACCGGCGGGGTCCGGAATCGGTCCGGTGCCGGAAGCGTTGCGGGTCAGCAGGGGGGCGGTCCGCCTGGGCGGTACCGTGACAGCGGACTACGGATGATCAAGGCGGAACGTCATGCACGGCGAGTACAAAGTGCCCGGTGGCAAGCTGGTGCTGGTCGACCTCGAGGAGCGGGACGGAGTCCTGAGGGACGTCCGGGTAGCGGGCGACTTCTTCCTGGAGCCCGACGAGGCGATCCTCGCGATCGACCGGGCCCTGGAAGGGACGCCGGTGACCACCGACGCCGCCGGGATCGCGGCGCGCGTCGAGGCCGCGCTCCCCGAGGGCACCGTGATGTACGGGCTCACGGCCGAGGGCATCGCCGTCGCGGTGCGCCGGGCGGTCGCGCAGGCGACGGACTGGACCGACTACGACTGGCAGCTGATCCGGGAGGCCCCCCAGTCGCCCGAACTCCACATGGCGCTGGACGAGGTCATCACCGCGGAGGTCGCGGCCGGCCGGCGGCCGCCGACCCTGCGCGTGTGGGAGTGGGGCGCCCCGGCCGTCATCATCGGCAGCTTCCAGTCGCTGCGCAACGAGGTCGACCCCGAGGGCGCGGAGCGGCACGGCATCACCGTGGTACGGCGCATCTCGGGCGGCGGCGCGATGTTCGTGGAGCCGGGCAACACCATCACGTACTCCCTGTCGGTGCCCGCGTCACTGGTGTCGGGGCTGTCGTTCGCCGACTCCTACGCCTACCTGGACGACTGGGTGCTGGAGGCGCTCGGCGACATGGGCATCAAGGCCTGGTACCAGCCGCTCAACGACATCGCCACGGAGGCCGGCAAGATCGCCGGTGCCGCGCAGAAGCGCATGGTGGGACCCGAGGGCGGCGCCGGCGCGGTGCTGCACCACGTGACGATGGCCTACGACATCGACGCCGACAAGATGCTCGAAGTCCTGCGCATCGGCCGCGAGAAGCTCTCCGGCAAGGGCATCGCCAGTGCGAAGAAGCGCGTCGACCCGCTGCGGCGGCAGACCGGCCTGCCCCGCGAGACGGTCATCGACCGCATGGTCGACTCCTTCCGCACCCGCTACGGGCTCAGCACCGGTCAGGTCACCGCAGAGGAACTCGCCCGCGCCGAGGAGCTCGCCGCGACGAAGTTCGGCACGGCGGAGTGGACCGCGCGCGTGCCGTAATCCCCCCATACCCGTCCGGGCTCCGCGCAGGTGACTCTGTCCGCGCTTGACCTCGGCCCTCCTAGTTAGACTAGCCTTACCTAAATTGCTGGGTGGGGCCGGTCGGCGACCGGCCGGGTTTCCGGAGGGGTGCGCGGAGTGCGAACGAAGGTGCCACCGGGGCGTGACGTCCTGCTGCGGACCGTCAGGAGCCGCGGGCGGGACGTCGCGACCGGTGCCGTGCTCGGGGCCGGGCACCAGTTCGGGGAGGCGCTGGTCCCCGTCCTGATCGGCGTCGTCGTCGACCGGGCCGTGGCCGGCGGGGACAGCGGCGCGCTGCTGGGCTGGCTCGCCGTGCTCGCCGTGGTGTACGTCGGGCTCTCCTTCAGTTTCCGATTCGGCGCCCGCGCCGGTGAACGGGCCGCGGAACAGGCCGCG
This sequence comes from Streptomyces sp. NPDC088733, assembly GCF_044751185.1. Lineage (NCBI taxonomy): Bacteria > Bacillati > Actinomycetota > Actinomycetes > Kitasatosporales > Streptomycetaceae > Streptomyces > Streptomyces sp. NPDC088733. The sequence continues at coordinate 577,265 of NZ_JBIVLH010000002.1, read as the reverse complement.
CACGAGCTCAGGACCGCCCTCGTCCGGCGCGTCCTGGACCCCGCGGGCGGCGCGGAGCAGGGCCGGCTGCCCGGCGAGCTCGCGAACATCGCGACGGAGGACGCCAAGCGCGTCGGCGCCGTCAACATGGCCGTGATGACCGGCATTTCGGCGCTCACCGGACTCCTGGTGAGCGCCGTGGCCCTGCTGCGGATCTCCGTCCCGCTCGGCCTGGTCGTGCTCCTCGGCACACCGGTGCTGCTCTGGCTCGGGCACTTGCTCAGCAAGCCCCTGGAACGGCGCAGCGAGGCCGAGCAGGAACAGGCCGCGCACGCCTCGGGAGTCGCCGCCGACCTGGTGACGGGACTGCGGGTGCTCAAGGGCATCGGCGCCCAGGCCGCCGCCGTCGAACGCTACCGGCGCACCAGCCGCGCCTCGCTGGGCGCCACGGTGCGGGCGGCCCGCGCGGAGGCATGGCAGAGCGGGGTGGTGCTCACCCTCACCGGCGTCTTCATCGCCGTCGTCGCGCTGATCGGCGGACGGCTCGCCCTGGCCGGCGACATCACCCTGGGCCAGTTCGTCTCCGCCGTCGGTCTCGCGCTCTTCCTGCTCGGGCCGCTGGAGGTGTTCGCCTGGGTCAACGCCGAGTTCGCCCAAGGCCGGGCCTCCGCCGCCCGCGTCGCCGCCGTGCTCGCCGTGGAACCCGCGGTACCGGCCGGCCCGGCCGAACTGCCCGCCCCCGTGCGCGGCGCACTGCGGCTGCGCGGCGTCGGCCTCGGCGCGCTCCGCGGGGCGGACCTCGACGTCCGCCCCGGCGAACTGCTCGGCGTCGCCAGCACCGACCCCGCCGCCGCCCAGGCGCTGCTCGACTGCCTCGGTCGCACCGCGGACCCCGAGACCGGTGTCGTCGAACTGGACGGCACACCCCTGACGGACCTCGACCCGGCCCTCCTGCGCACCGCGGTCCTCGTCGCCGCGCACGACGCCGACCTCTTCGAGGGCACCCTCGCCGACAACCTGGGCGGCACCGGGGACACCGACCGCGCGCTGGCAGCCGCCTGCGCCGACGAGGTCGCCCGGGCCCTCCCCCAGGGCACCGCCACCGGGATCACCGAGGGCGGCCGTTCGCTCTCCGGCGGCCAGCGCCAGCGCGTCGTGCTCGCCCGCGCCCTCGCGGCCGAGCGGCCGGTGCTCGTCGTCCACGACCCGACCACGGCCGTCGACGCGGTCACCGAGGCCCGCATCGCCGCCGGGCTGCGCGAGCACCGCCGCGGCCGGACGACCCTCGTGGTCACCAACAGCCCCGCGCTGCTGTCCGTCACCGACCGCGTCGTGCTCCTCGACGGGGGCCAGGTGACCGCCGACGGCCGGCACGGCGACCTCGTGCACGGCGACACGACCTACCGGACGGCGGTACTGGCATGACGACGAAGAGCCCGTCCCCGGAACGCGAACTCCTCCCCACGGCGACGCCCGCCAGGACCCGGGCCGCGGTGCGCGAACTGCTGCGCCCGCACCGGGCCCTGGCCGCCGGCGGGGCCGCGGTGATGGTGGCGGCCACGGCGGTGGGGCTGCTGACACAGCCCCTGCTGGGCCGCGTCGTCGACCTGGTGACCGAGCGGAGCCCCGCGGGCGCACTGACGCTGCCCGTGGTCCTGCTGGTCCTGGTCGCGCTCGCGCAGGGAACGGCCACCGCACTCGGCATGACGCTGGTGTCGCGGCTCGGCGAGACCGCACTGGCCGAACTGCGCGAACGCTTCGTCGAACGGGCGCTGTCGCTCCCGCTGGACCGGCTGGAGCGGGCAGGCTCCGGCGACCTCAACGCCCGTGTCACGCGCGACGTCTCGCGGGTGGCCGACGCCATCCGCACGGCGCTGCCCGAACTCGTCCGCTCAGGGCTGGCGATCGTGCTGACGCTGGCCGCCCTCGCGGTCCTGGACTGGCGGTTCCTGGCGGCGGCGCTGCTGGCGGCGCCCGTGCAGGCGTACACCGCCCGCTGGTACGTCCGCAACGCCGGCCCGCTGTACGCCAAGGAGCGCATCGCCACCGGCGCCCAGCAGCAGCAGTTGCTCGACACGATCGGCGGCGCCGCCACGGTCCGCGCCTACCGGGCAGAGACCGCCCACACCGCGCGCGTCACGGAGAGTTCCCGCGCGGCGGTCGCCCTGACGCTGCGCGGAGTGCAACTCGTGCTGCGCTTCTACAGCCGGCTGCACGTGGCCGAGTACACCGGACTGGCCGCCGTGCTGGTGACCGGGTTCCTGCTGGTGCGCGGCGGCTCCGTGTCCATCGGTACGGCGACGGCGGCGGCCCTGTACTTCCACAGCCTCTTCGGCCCGGTGAACACCGCGCTGGTGCTGCTCGACGACGCGCAGTCGGCCACCGCGGGCCTCGCCCGGCTGGTCGGCGTCGTCGACGAGCCCGTGCCGCCCGCGGACGCCGGTCGTGATGAACTGCCCACCGCCACCGCGGGCGTGCCCCCCACCGTCACGGTGGAGCGCGTCGGGCACGCCTACGTCCCGGGCCGGCCGGTGCTGAGCGACGTGGACCTCGTGCTGCGGCCCAAGGAGAAGGTCGCCCTCGTCGGTGCCAGCGGCGCGGGCAAGACCACCCTCGCCAAGATCGTCGTCGGCATCCACCGGCCGTCGTCCGGCCGGGTCGACATCGGCGGCACCGAACCATCGGAGAGCGCGGCCGCGGTGGGCCTGGTCACCCAGGAGGTGCACGTCTTCTCCGGCCCGCTCACCGAGGACCTGCGCCTGGCCCGGCCGGACGCCACCGACGACGAACTGCGCGAAGCCCTGCGGCGGGTCGGCGCGCTCGGCTGGGCCGAGGCGCTGCCCGAGGGCCTCGGCACCGTCGTCGGCGAGGGCGGCCACCGGCTGACCGCGGACCGCTCGCAGCAACTCGCCCTCGCCCGCCTGGTGCTGGCCGATCCCCCGGTCGCCGTCCTCGACGAGGCCACCGCGGAAGCCGGCAGCGCCGGCGCCGGGCGCCTGGAAGAGGCCGCCGAACGCGCGCTGGAGGGCCGTACCGCCCTCGTCGTCGCGCACCGGCTCAGCCAGGCGGCCTCCGCCGACCGGGTCGTGGTGATGGAGGAAGGGCGTGTCGCCGAGACCGGCACCCACGACGAACTGCTGTCCGCCGGAGGGCCGTACGCCGCCCTGTGGCGGGCCTGGGCGGAGCACCGCAGCGGCGCCCGGCCGTAACCCTCCACCGGCCCTTGCTCGACGCTTGCCCGACCCATGTCCGACCCGTACGTCCAATCGACACGAACAGAAGGATCACGCGATGCCCCGCGCCACCAGAGCCACCCGGTTCGCCGGACTGCTCGCCTCCGTCATGATGCTCATCGGCGCGGTCGCCGCCTGCGGCTCCACCGACTCGGCCTCCGGCTCCCCGGCCCCGGACTCCTCCGGCTCCGCCAAGGCGCCGGTGAGCACTGCCTTCCCCGTCACCCTCACCCACAAGTACGGCAGCACCACGATCAAGGCCGAGCCCAAGCGCGTGGTCACCGTGGGCCTCACCGACCAGGACGCCGTCCTCGCGCTCGGCACCGTGCCCGTCGGCACCACCGAGTGGATCGGCGGCTACAAGGGCGCCATCGGCCCCTGGGCCCAGGACAAGCTCGGCTCGGCCGCCGTGCCCACGGTCCTGAAGGACACCGGCACCGGGCCGCAGGTCGAGAAGATCGCCGCGCTGAGGCCCGACCTCATCCTCGCGCTGTACTCCGGCCTGACCAAGGCCCAGTACGACACGCTGTCGAAGTTCGCCCCGGTCGTGGCCCAGCCCAAGGAGTACAACGACTACGGCATTCCGTGGCAGCAGCAGACCGAGACCGTCGGCAAGGCGCTCGGCAAGGCCGACGAGGCCAAGAAGCTCGTGGACGGCGTCGAGGCGAAGTTCGCCGCCGCCAAGACGGCCAACCCCGCCTTCGCCAAGGCCACCGCGGTCATGGCCACCCCGTACGAGGGCACCTTCGTCTACGGCAGCCAGGACGCCCGCTCCCGCCTGCTGGCCGACCTCGGTCTGAAGCTCCCCGCCGACCTGGACAAGGTGATCGGCGACCAGTTCGGCGCCAACATCAGCAAGGAGCGCACCGACCTCCTCGACCAGGGCGTCGCCGTGTGGATCGTGCCCGACACCACCGCGGCCGTCACCAAGCTGCACCAGGACAAGCTGTACGCCGACCTGAAGGTGGTGAAGGAGGGCCGCGAGGTCTTCGTCAAGGAGTCCGGCGACTACGGCAACGCCGTGTCCCTCTCGACCGTGCTCAGCATCCCCTACGTGCTCGACCGCCTTGTGCCGCAGCTCGCGGCGGCGGTGGACGGGGACCCGGCCACCAAGGCGGAGCAGCCCGCCTCCTGAGTGACCGTCAGGCGGTGTGCGCCCCGGCGCACACCGCCCGGCCCCCCGTCCGCCGGTCAGGCCTCCGGGTCGGACATGATCTCCCGGACCTCCTGCGGACAGCGGCACGCGGCGGCGAACTCGGCGGCCCATTTCAGCGCGTCCTCACGCGAGGGCACATCGATGACCGAGAACCCGCCGAGGACCGCCTTGGTCTCCGGGTAGGGGCCGTCGGTGACGGTCCCGTCGGTGGCCACGTGGCTCGCGCGCTGCGTGTGCAGCCCACCGCCGAAGACCCACACGCCCGATTCTCGCGCCGCCCGCACCACTGCGTGCGAGGCCTTGACCACCTCGGGCAACTCCTCCTCGGGGATGACCATCGTGCCGTCGTCGAACGAGATCAGAAAGTGCGTCATCCGTAGCTCCCTGGCCGGTTGCTCCTTCGGGCGCCACTCACCCTACGGCGAACGGCTCCCTCCCGGCTCGCGGAACGGGCCCCGACGCACGACGCGGTGGCGCAGCCCCCCGAGGCGAAGGGGCGGCTCCCGCCGAGGTCCCCCCGGCATTGCTGCCGGGGGGAGGACGGGCCATCACGGCTGACCGGTACCGGGCGGAGCCCGGCCCGGTACCCGCCCGTCAGACCCGGCGCCACCGCCTCGGCAGCGGGCGCCGTGCCGCCGATCGCCATGTCGCCGTCCCCCGGCTCGGGACGGAACCGCTCGGCCTCCTCCGCCGGACGACCGGAGGCCAGGCGGGCCCGGCCCCGTGCCGCCGCCGGCGGGTGGAGACCACCGGGTTCGGGAGCGCGTCCTGCTCGAGCCAGGGATGCCGGCCGGCGGTCCCCCCGTACAGCGTCGTGACGTACAGCCGACGTCGCAGCAGGTGGAAGCCCGCCCCGCGGATCCCGGCGGTGAATTCCGGCCCGACCATGCAGCCGTCGAGCCGGACGCCCGTCGAACGTGTCATGGCGCGCATCAGCAGTCCTCCGCGGGAGCGAGATCCGGAGTACGGCCGCCGGGGCGCTTGAGCAAGAAGCTGAAGTCGCCGGAGAGCTTGCCGGTCAGCCGGACCGCCGACACCAGACTCCCGTCCGTGATCAGTCGTTCGACCTCGGCCCGCGGCAGACCGCAGCCCTCGGCGATCAGCCGCACCGGCCGGACGGGAATGCGTGCCGCGAAACGGACCGAGACGTCGATCACCTCGCGGTCCGGGCTGTCCGGTCCGCCGGTGTCGAGGCGCCAGGCGCTCTCCCAGTCGAGCGCGACGCGGTTGCGGCGCAGCAGGACCGGGTCCTGGAGCAGTTCGGCCGCCAGGGCGGGGTCGTTGTTGTGCATCCGGTCCAGCAGCGCGGGCCGTACGGAGCGTACGTTCACACGCTCCAGGACCGTGAGCTTCACGGTGTCCCCGCACTCGGTGCAGAGCACGAGCAGCCAGGCGTCGATGAGTTTGTGGTTGGCGTTGACACGGAACTTGCCGTTCGCCCGGAAGCGTCCGGACGTGCAGGTGTGGCAACGGCGGAGGACGGTCGGCAGGCAGGTGGGCATGACCACCCAGTTCTGGAGCACAGAAGTACACCGGTTTCAGTGAGAAGACCGCAGCAGGAAGCAGCGCGGCGCACGGCATGCGCGACGCGCGACAGATCAGCGCTCGGGAGGTCTCACACGGTGTACAACGGGACGTCCTTGCCTCGACGACGGGGTCGGCAGCACGGTAGTGGCGCAGGGGGGCGCCGTTCCACTGGTTTTTCCGTGCCCCGCCACCGGCCGTCCGACCGGGCGGGCCAAGGTGCTTGACGGGACGTCAGCGGCGGCCGGCCGAGGCCCGGGTCAGCTCGCGGTCGTATTCCTCGGCATCGAAGTGGAACGCCGGAGGGCGCACCTGACCGGCGGGCACCTGCCAGTCGGACCACTCGACGAGGCCGTCGTGACGCCGCACGAGCACCGACAGCGGGCCGCAGCATCCGCCCGTGCAGGCGGGTTCCCCGAGGACGACCCGTCGCCCCTCTGCGGTGGCCCGGAGCGGACTGCGCCCGTCGGCGGGCGGGGCCTCGTCCACGAGCGGACCGCGGCCTCCCTCGCCGACCGCCTCCGCCACCGACGTCCTCACCGTCGACCCGGAGCCGCAGCCGGGCGGGCCATCGGGGGCCCGGCGGCAGCACGTCGAGGTCGAGACGATTGAACATCCGTCCAGAACAGGGGTGGGCCGGGAACGCGAGGGGCCGGCCCGCGCGGTGCGGGCCGGCCCCTCGCGTCCGGGCGTGTGCGGTCAGGCTCCCTCGACGAGGCTCTTCGGGCGCAGGTCCGTCCAGTGGGTCTCGACGTACTCCAGGCACTCCTGCCGGGCCGCCGGTCCGTGGGCGACCGTCCAGCCCGCGGGGACGTCGACGAAGTCGGGCCACAGGCTGTGCTGGCCCTCGGCGTTGACCAGGACGGAGTAGACGCCGTCGGCGTTCTCGAAGGGGTTGCTGCTCATCGGGTGGATTCCTTCCGTGTGACCAGGGCCCGGAGAGCCCGGAACCAGGTGTGTGCCAGATCCAGGACGGCCTCCTCCGTGAGGAGTTCGCCGGCGTAGGCCCAGTGGGCGCCCAGCTCGGGGCCGCCGGGGCGGTCCTCGGTCAGGGCGTTGAGGGTGAGGGCGTGGGACATGGGCATCCCGGGGTCGGCGTCGAGATCGGCGGCGTCGCCCTCGGGGGCGTACGACCAGTCGGCGGCCTCGGGGACGTCGAAGCGGCCCATGTAGTTGAACTCGATCTGCGGTTCGGCCAGGCGTGCCAGCTCGGGACCCGTGACCGGGTTGAGGTGCCGCAGCAGGCCGTGCCCGACGCCCGCGGCCGGGAGGGCGGTCAGGTGCTCGCGGACCCGGGCGACGGACTCCTCCGGGTCGAGCCCCGCCGCGCCCGGGTCGAGGCGGACGGGGACGACGCTGGTGAACCAGCCGACGGTGCGGGACAGGTCGGCGTTGCCGGCCAGTTCCTCCTCGCGGCCGTGCCCTTCGACGTCGACCAGGACCGCGCTGCCGGGCGCCGCGCCCAGGACGCGGGTCCGCCAGTCCGCCACGGCCTGCGCGAACGCGGTCAGCAGGACGTCGTTGACGCTCGCCCCGTACGCGGCGGGCACCCGGCCGAGCAGCGGTTCGGTGACGTCGGCGGGCAGGGTCAGGGACAGGTAGCGGGTGCTCTCGACGGTGTCCCGTGCGGTGTCGAGCGGGCGGGCCAGCGGCAGCCCCGCGCCGTCCGCGAGGACCGAGGCCCACCAGGGCAGTTCGTCCTCGCGGGACGGGTCCTGGGCGCGGGCGGCGAGCAGTTCCGACCAGCGGCGGAAGGAGATGTCCACCGGCGCCAGGTCGGGGGTGCGGCCCGCGGCCACGGCCTCCCAGGCGGCAGCGAGGTCGGGGAGCAGGATGCGCCAGGTCACACCGTCGACCACGAGGTGGTGGAGGAGCAGCAGCAGGCGGCCCGGCTGTCCCGGCCCGGCGTCGAACCACACCGCGCGCACCATGTCGCCGGTGTCCGGGTCGAGTCCGGCCCGGGCGGTGACCGCGTGGGCGGCGATCGCCTCGCGCAGCCCCGTGTCGTCCGCCCCGGCGACGTCGGCGCGGGCGAGCCAGGACGCCACGTCCACGCTGCCGGGCGCGGGCACGCGCAGCGCCCACCGCTCATCGGCCCCGCCCGTGGAGCACGACTCGGTGCGGGTGCGCTCCAGCCGGGCGCGCAGCATGTCGTGCCGGTCGGCGACGGCCCGCAGCACGGCCAGCAGCCCCTTCTCGTCCAGGTCCGCCGGGGTCCGCAGCAGGGCGGCCTGGTGGTAGCCCCAGATGGGGCCGCCGCGCTCGCCCAGGGCGTGCATGATCGGGGTGAGCGGGACCAGGCCCGTGCCGTCGTCGTGCGTGCGGGCCGACTCGTCCCCGGCGAGCGGGATCGCGGCCTCCGCCAGCGAGGCCGCGTCGCGGAGCTGGAACACCTGGCGCGGGGTGATCCGCAGCCCGGCCGCGCGGGCCCGGCTGACGAACTGCATGGCGACGATGCTGTCGCCGCCCAGGGCGAAGAAGTCGTCGTCGGTGCCGACGGCCCCGGCCGGCAGGCCCAGCACCTCGGCGACGATCCCGCACAGGGTGCGTTCGGTGCCGGTCTGCGGCTTGCGGCCGCCCGTGCCGGCGGTGAAGTCCGGGGCGGGCAGCGCCTTGCGGTCCAGCTTGCCGTTGGACAGCAGCGGCAGGGCGTCCAGCACGACCACGGCCGCCGGGACCATGTACTCGGGCAGCGTCGCCGCCACATGGGCCCGCAGGGCGGCGGGATCGGCGCCGCGGCCCTCGGCGGGGACGACGTAGCCGACCAGCTGCCGGACCCGCGGACGGTCCTCGCGGGCGGTGACGACGACCTGGCCGACCGCGTCGTGTCCGGCCAGGGCCCGCTCGACCTCGGCGAGTTCGATCCGGTAGCCGCGGATCTTGACCTGGTCGTCGGAACGGCCGGTGTACTCCAGCTGCCCCTCCTCGGTCCACCGCGCGAGGTCGCCGGTGCGGTACATCCGGGCGCCCGGCGGGCCGTACGGGTCGGCGACGAAGCGCTCGGCCGTCAGGTCGGGGCGGCCGAGGTAGCCGCGGGCGAGGCCGGCGCCGGACAGGTACAGCTCGCCGGTGACGCCGGGCGGCACCAGGCGCAGCGAGCCGTCCAGGACGTACGCCCGCGCGTTGTGGACCGCGCGGCCGACGACCGGGCGGCCGCTGCCGGCGACGCGGGCGACGAGGGCGTCGACGGTGGCCTCGGTGGGACCGTACAGGTTGAACGCCTCGGTCGACTCCAGCGCGGCCAGCCGGGACCAGAGGGCGTCCGGCACGGCCTCGCCGCCGACACCGACCACCGCCAGCGGGCAGTGGCCGCCCTGGATCAGGCCCGCGTCCGCCATCTGCGCCAGCAGGGAGGGGGTCACTTCGATGAAGTCCAGCGCCTCGTCCCGGATCAGGGCGGCGAGGAGCTCGGCGTCGCGGCGCGTCTCGTCGTCCACGATGTGCAGCGCGTGCCCGTCCAGCAGCCACAACTGCGGCTGCCAGGAGGCGTCGAAGGAGAACGACCAGGCGTGGCCCACCCGCAGGTGGCGTCGGCCGGTCAGCTCCTTGGCGCGGTCGTGGAGGTCGTGGCGGTGGCTGTGGAACAGGTTGGCCAGGGCGCGCTGCGTGACGACGACGCCCTTGGGCCGGCCGGTCGAGCCCGAGGTGTGGATGACGTACGCGGGGTGGTCCGGGGCGGGGGCCTGCGGCTCCGCCTCGGGCAGCCCGTCGAGGGCGTCGAGGCTCAGCACCGGGACGCCGGTGTCCGGCAGGGAGCCGGCCAGGGCGTCCGTGGTGAGGATCAGCCGCGGCCGGGCGTCGGCCAGCATGTCGCGCACACGGTCGGCGGGCAGGTCGGCGTCGAGCGGCAGATAGGCGGCGCCCGCCGTCATCACGGCCAGGATCGCCGTGATGTGGTCGGCGGTGCGCGGCAGCGCCAGCGCCACGATGCCCTCGGGACCGGCGCCCGCGCCCGCCAGCACACGGGCCAGCCGGCTGGTCCGGGCGGCGAGTTCGGCGAACGTCCACGTCACCGCCTTGTCGGTGACGGCGACCGCGTCCGGGGAGGCGGCGGCCTGCGCGGCGAACAGGGCGGGGACGGTGGCGTCCGCCGTCGCCGCGAGCAGGGCCGTGTCGTTCCAGGTCTCCAGCAGCGTGCGCCGGTCGGCGTCGCCGAGGATGTCCAGGCGTCCGACGGCGGTGCCGGGGTCGTCCGCCATCGCCTCCAGGACGGCGAGCACGGCCGAGGCCGTCCGTCCGGCCGCGGCCGGGGTGAACAGGTCGGGCCGGAACTCGGCCGTCAGCCGCAGGCGTTCACCGGGCTCGACGGCCCAGGCGAACGGGTAGTGCGTGGAGTCCTCGTGCTCGCGCACCGACAGGCGCAGGCCCGTCTCCTCGCCGTCGTCCGCGACCGGGTAGGACTCGAAGACCATCAGCGTGTCGAAGAGGTCCCCGAGACCGGCGCCGCGCTGGATGTCGGCCAGGCCCAGGTACTGGTGGGGGAGGAGCCGCGCCTGCTCGTCCTGGAGGCGGTCGAGGAGGGCGCCGACCGGTTCCTGCGGGCGCAGCCGGACACGGACGGGCACGGTGTTGATGAACAGGCCGATCATCGACTCGACGCCGTCCAGCTCCGGCGGCCGGCCGGCCACCGTCGCTCCGAACACGACGTCGTCGCGTCCGGTGAGCCGGGACAGCACGATCGCCCAGGCGGCCTGCACCAGGGTGTTGACGGTCAGACCGCGGCGGCGGGCGAGCGCGCCGAGCGCCTCGGTCAGCCGCTCGCCGGCCTCGACGACGTGGGTGCTCGGCACGACCGGGGCCCGGTTGACGTCGGCCGGCACCAGGTGCGTGGGCTCCTCCAGCCCGTCCAGGGCCGCGGCCCAGGCGGCGGCGGAGGCCCCGGTGTCCTGCCGGGCCAGCCAGCCGAGGTAGTCGCGGTAGGGGGCGGTGGCGGGCGGGGCGCTCCCGTCGTAGAGCGCGGTCAGCTCCGCCATCAGGCGGGGCACGGACCAGCCGTCCAGCAGCAGGTGCTGGTGCGACAGCACCAGGCGGTGGCCGCCGTCGTCCGTCCTGGCCAGCAGCAGCCGCAGCAGCGGCGGTTCGGCCGGGTCGAAGCGGCGCCGTTCCTGGAGCAGCAGGCGCTCCCACTCCGCGCCGTCGGCCGCGGTGTCCACCTGGCGCCACGGCAGTGGCACCGAGCGCGGCACGACGGCCACCGGACGGCCCGAGGCGAGGTAGCGGAAGCCCGCGCGCAGGGACTCGTGCCGGTCGAGCAGCGCCTGCCCGGCGGCGCGCAGCCGTTCGGCGTCGACCGGGCCCTCGATGTCGTACGACACCTGGACGGTGTAGACGTCGGGGCCCCGGTCCCCGGAGTCGAAGGAGGCGTGGAAGAGCAGGCCGGCCTGGAGCGGGGAGAGCGGCAGCGCCTCCGTACCTCCGGTCCCGGCGAGTTCGGCACGTTCGGCGTCGGTGAGGTCCGGCAGCAGCGCGGTCGTGTCCGCGGCCTCCTGCCGGACGGTGTCCACGGCGGCCGCGGCCAGGCCGGCCGCCGTCTTGTGCCGGAAGACGTCGCGGGGGGTGATCGTCAGGCCCGCCGCACGGGCCCGGACGACGAGCTGCATCGCGACGATGCTGTCGCCGCCCAGCCGGAAGAAGTCGTCGTCCGCGCCGACGCGTTCGAGGCCGAGGACATCGGCGACGAGCTCGCACATCCGGGCCTCGCGCGGCGTGCGCGGCTGTGTCGCGGTGACCTCGGCGGCGAAGTCCGGCGCGGGCAGCGCCGCGCGGTCGAGCTTGCCGTTGGGTGTGAGCGGCAGGGCGTCCAGGACGACGAAGGCGGCGGGCACCATGTGCTCCGGCAGCGCGGGGGCCGCGTGGGCACGCAGGGCCGCCGGGTCCGCGTCCTGCCCCGGGGTGGGCACGACATACGCCACCAGCCGCTCGTCGCGCAGCACCACGGCCGCCCGTGCGAGGCCCGGCCCGTGGGTCAGCACGCCCTCGATCTCGCCGGGTTCGACGCGGAAGCCGCGCAGCTTGACCTGGTCGTCGACCCGGCCCAGGTACGCGAGTTCTCCGGCGCCCGTCCAGCGGGCCAGGTCGCCGGTGCGGTACATCCGCTCGCCGGGGCCGCCGTACGGGTCGGCGACGAAGCGTTCGGCGGTCAGCCCGGGACGGCCGAGGTAGCCGCGCGCCAGCTGGACGCCGGCGAGGTACAGCTCGCCGGGCACGCCGGGCGGCACCGGGCGCAGCCCGGCGTCCAGCACGTAGGTACGGGTGTTCCACACCGGCCGCCCGATCGGGACGGCGGCCGCGCCGGCGGGGACCGCGTGGGCGGTGACGTCGACCGACGCCTCGGTGGGGCCGTAGAGGTTGTGCAACTCCGCGGCGCCCAGCACCTCGTGGCAGCGGGCGGCGAGCGACGCGGGCAGCGCCTCGCCGCTGCACATCACGCGGCGCAGCCCCGTGGCGCCCGCCGCGGCCGGCTCGTCGAGGAAGGCCCGCAGCATCGACGGCACGAAGTGCGCCGTCGTGACGCCGTGGGTCCGGATCAACTCGGCCAGATAGGCCGGGTCCTTGTGGCCCTCGGGCCGTGCCACGACGAGGGTCGCACCGGTGATCAGCGGCCAGAAGAACTCCCAGACCGAGACGTCGAAGCTCGACGGCGTCTTCTGCAGCACCCGGTCGTCCGGCGTGAGGCCGTAGGCGTCCTGCATCCACAGCAGGCGGTTGACGATGCCCTCCTGCGGCACGACGACGCCCTTGGGGCGGCCGGTCGAGCCGGAGGTGTAGATGACGTACGCCGGGTGGCGCGGGTCGTACGCCGCGGGCAGCGGGCCCGTGGCGGCGCCGGCCGCGGGCGAGCCGTCCGTGCCGACCAGCAGGCGCGGCGCGCCGGTGTCCGGCAGGGCCACGCCGTCCGCCGTCACCAGGCACACCGGTCGGGCGTCGGCCAGCATGAACGCCAGCCGCTCCGCCGGGTAGCCGGTGTCGAGCGGCAGATAGGCGCCGCCCGCGCGGTGCACCGCGAGCAGGGTGACGACGAGGGCGGCCGAGCGCGGCAGCGCCACGGCCACTGTGGACTCCGGTCCGGCGCCCGCGCCGACGAGGGCGTGGGCGAGGCGTTCGACGCGGGCGTCCAGCTCCGCGTAGGTGACCGCCGAGCCGTTGGCCAGCAGGGCGGTCGCGGCCGGGGTGGCCGCCGCCTGGGCGCGGAACAGCTCGGGGAGGGTGATCCCGGGCGCGCGGTGAGCGGTGGCGTTCCACTCCTCCAGCACCCGGACGCGCTCCACCGCGTCCAGCGTCTCGATGCGGCCCACCGGCCGTCCGGGATCGGCAGCGACCTGCTCCAGCAGGCGTTCCATGCGCCGGGCGAGCAGCTCGGCGGTCGGACGGTCGAAGAGGTCGGCGCTGTACTCGATCCAGCCCTGGATGCCGTTGCCCTCGCCCTGCTCGACGAAGTCGAAGCCGAGGTCGAACTTGGCGGTGTCCTGGCCGACCGGTTCCGGCCGGACGGTGAGGCCCGGCAGCACGGGCGTGCCGCCGCGCTCGGCGAGGTGGACGACCATCACCTGGAAGAGCGGGTGCCTGGCGAGGGAGCGGGCCGGGTTGAGGGCCTCCACCAGCCGTTCGAAGGGCAGGTGCTGGTGCTCGTACGCGGCCAGGTCGGTCGCCCGGACCCGGCGCAGCAGCTCCGCGAAGTCCGGGTCGCCGGACAGATCGGTCCGCAGCACGAGGGAGTTGACGAAGAAGCCGACCAGGTCCTCCAGCCGCTCGTCGGCGCGGCCGGAGACGGGAGAGCCGAGCGGGATGTCGTCGCCCGCGCCGAGGCGGTGCAGCAGGGCGGCGACGGCGGCCTGCGAAACCATGAACATGCTGGCGCCCTCACGGCGGGCCAGCGCCCGCAGGGCACGTTCCACCTCGGGCGGGACCGTGAAGCCGACGGTGCCGCCGGCGTGCGAGGACTCCTGGGGACGCGGCCGGTCGGTGGGCAGCGCGAGTTCCTCGGGCAGGTCGCGCAGGGTCTCCGTCCAATGGGCGAGCAGGCTGTCGCCGGACTGGTCCAGCAGCTCGCGCTGCCAGAGCGTGTAGTCGGCGTAACTCACCGGCAGCGGTGCCCACTCGGGGGCCCGGCCCGCGGCGCGCGCCGCGTAGGCCGCGCCGAGGTCGGTGAGCAGGGCCCGGTCCGACCACTCGTCGGTGGCGATGTGGTGCAGGACGAGGAGCAGCACGTGCTCGTCCGGCCCTGTCGCGGACAGGGCGGCGCGCAGCGGGAGTTCACGCTCCAGGTCGAACGGCCGCGCCGCGATCCCGGGCAGCTCGTCCCGAGCGGCGCCGACGAGCGTCGCACGCGCCCGCTCCGGGGCCAGGACGTGCTGGTACGGCACGCCGTCCACGGCCGGGAAGACCGTGCGCAGGGTGGTGTGCCGGGCGACGAGGTCGTTCAGCGCCTCCTCCAGCGCGGCGCGGTCGAGGGCGCCGGTCAGCCGCCAGGCGGCCGGGAGGTTGTAGGAGGGGTCGGCGGCGTCGACCTGGTGCAGCAGCCACAGGCGGTGCTGGGCCGAGGAGAGCGGCAGCCGTTCGGGCAGAGCGCGGGCGGCGACCAGCGGCGGACCCTGCACGGCGCTCCCGCCGTCCAGCAGGGCGGCGAGCCCGGCGGCGGTCGGCGCGTCGAAGACGGCGCGCAGCGGCAGCTCGGCGCCGAACACGGCACGGATGCGGCTGATCAGACGCATCGCGAGCAGCGAGTGGCCGCCGAGGACGAAGAAGTCGTCGTCGATGCCCACCCGTTCGAGGCCGAGCACGGCGGCGAACTGCTCGCACAGCAGCTCCTCGCGCGGTGTGCGGGGCAGCCGGCCGCCGACGGCCGCCGACAGGTCGGGCGCGGGCAGCGCGGACCGGTCCAGCTTGCCGTTGACGGTGCGCGGCAGGGCCGCGAGCCCGACGAAGGCCGCGGGCACCATGTGCTCGGGCAGCGCGGCGGCGACACGGGCGCGCAGCGCGGCCGGATCGGGTTCGTGGCCGGGGGCGGGAACGGTGTACGCGACGAGGCGCGGCACGCCGGGGGTGTCCTCGCGGACGACGACGGCCGCCGCCGACACGCCCGGGTCCGCGACGAGTACGGACTCGATCTCGCCGGGTTCCACGCGGAAACCGCGGATCTTGACCTGGTCGTCGGTGCGGCCGAGGTATTCCACAGAGCCGTCGGCCCTGCGTCGTGCCAGGTCGCCGGTGCGGTACATGCGCTCGCCGGGCTCCCCGAAGGGGTCGGCGACGAAGCGCTCTGCTGTCAGGTCAGGGCGGCCGAGGTAGCCGCGGGCGAGTCCGGCGCCGGCGAGGCAGAGCTCTCCGGGCACACCGAGCGGTGCCGGGCGCAAGCGCGCGTCGAGCACGTATGCGCGCAGGTTGTCCAGTGGCGCGGACCGCTCCGGGGGACCGCTGTGGCGTCCGTAGGCGTCGACGGAGCACTCGGTGGGCCCGTAGAGGTCGTGCACCTCAGTGCCGGGGAGGGCCGCCAGCCGCTGCCAGAGGGCGGGCGGGGTGGCCTCGCCGCCGACGGTGAGGACGGCGGGCGCACGGCCGCCGGGGGCGAGGAAGCCGTGGTGCATCAGCTCGGCCAGGTAGGTCGGCGTGAGGTCCACGTAGTCGGCGCCTTGTGTGTCCAGTTGGGCGACCAGCGCGGCCGGGTCGGTCATCGTCGTCTCGTCCACGACGTGCAGCTCGTGGCCCGCCAGCAGCCACAGCAGCGGGTCCCAGGAGGCGTCGAAGCTGAACGAGGCGGTGTGCGCGGCCTTCAGGACCTCCCGGCCGGTGGCCAGGACCGCCGGCTCGATCATGTCGCGCAGGTGCGCGCCGAAGAGGTTGGACAGGCCCTGGTGGGTGCCGACGACGCCCTTGGGGGTGCCGGTGGATCCGGAGGTGTAGATCGTGTACGCGGCACTGAGCGGCGGGTACCCGGCGGGTCGTGCGGACTCGCCCTCGGGCAGCGGGCCGTCGAGGAGCAGCCGTGCGACGCCCGGCGCGGCCGGGAGGCGTTCGGCGAGGCCGGCGGTGGTCAGCAGGCACACCGGTGCCGCGTCGCGGAGCATGAACGCCAGACGCTCGGCCGGGAGTGCCGGGTCGAGCGGCAGGTAGGCGGCGCCGGAGGCGAGCACGCCGAGGATCGCCGGGACCATGGCGTGCCGCGGGAGGGCCAGGCCCACCACGGCTCCCTCCGTCGCGCCGTGGCGGCGCAGGAGGGCGGCGAGGGCGTCGACGCGGTCGCCCAGTTCGCGGAAGGTCAGCGCGCCCTCGGAGGTCACCAGCGCGGTGCGGCCGGGGTGCGCCCGGACGGTGCCGGCGAGGATCTCGGGGACCGCGCGGTTCTCGGCCGGGTGCCGCGCCGTGTCGTTCCAGGCGCCCGCGGCGGCCTCGTGCTCGGCGGCGGTCAGCAGGTCGAACTCGGCCAGCGGCCGGTCGGGCCGCTCCGCGGCCTGCCGCAGCAGCAGCACCAGGCGTGCGACGAGCAGTGCGGCGGTCGCCTCGTCGGCGAGGTCGGTCGCGTACTCCAGCAGCAGGGCGAGCGGGCGGGCTTCGCCGTGGTCGACGAAGGTGAAGTCGAGGTCGAACTTGGCGGTGCCGGTGTCCATGTCGAACCACTCGGTCGGCAGGCCGAACACGTCGGGGTCGCCGTCCGGGCGGTGGTGGTAGCCGAGCATCACCTGGAACAGCGGGTTGCGGCCCGCCGCGCGCGGCGGGTTCACCGCCTCCACGACCCGGTCGAAGGGCACGTCCTGGTGCTCGAAGGCCTCCAGCGCGGACTCCCGTACCCGGCCGAGCAGCTGACGGAACGTCAAATCGGCGCCCGAGAGGTCGGTGCGCAGCACCAGGGTGTTGACGAAGAAGCCGACGAGGTCGTCCAGGCCGCTGTCGGTGCGTCCCGCGATGGGCGCGCCGAGCGGGATGTCGTCGCCCGCGCCGAGCCGGTGCAGCAGCGCGGCGGTGGCGGCCTGGAACAGCATGAACATGCTGGTCCCGGTCGCGGCGGACAGCTCCCGCAACTCCCGGGCGAGATCCGCGGGGAGCTCGCCGCGCACGATCGCACCGGCGCCGCCGGGGTCGGCCGGGCGCGGTCGGTCCAGGGGCAGTGCCAGCTCCTCGGGCAGGTCGCGCAGCCGCTCGCTCCAGTAGCCGAGCTGCGGACCGCCGACGGCGGCGAGCAGCTCTTCCTGCCACAGCGTGTAGTCCGCGTACTGCACGGGCAGCGGTTGCCAGGACGGAGCCGAGCCCGCCGCGCGGGCGGTGTAGGCGGCCGTGAGATCGGCCATGAACGGGCGGTCGGACCACTCGTCCGTGGTGATGTGGTGCAGGACGACGGCCACCACGTGGTCGTCCGGCGCGACCGCGAACACCTCGCAGCGCAACGGCAGTTGTCCGGCCAGGTCGAAGGGGCGGCGCTGGGCCGCCTCGATCAGCCCGGGCAGCTCGGCCTCGGCGGCGCCGGTCACGGCGAACCCGGGCAGTGCGTCGTCCGCGGGCACGATCCGCTGGTACGGCTCGCCGTCGTGCTCGCCGACGAGCGTGCGCAGCGCCTCGTGCCGCGCCGCCACGTCGTGCAGGGCGTGCCGCAGCGCCTCACGGTCGAGGGCGCCGCGCAGCCGGAAGACCAGCGGGAAGTTGTACGCCGCGCCGCCCCCGGTGAGGCGTTCCACCAGCCACAGCCGGCGCTGCGCGGCGGACAGCGGAACCCGTTCCGGCCGTCCGGCCGCCGCGGCGAGCGCGGGGCGGGCCGGCCGCCCGGCGTCCGCGCGCAGCGCGAGCTGCGCGGGTGTCGGGGCCTCGAACAGGTCGCGGATGGCCAGTTCCGCGCCGAGTTCGGTGCGGGCCCGGCTCACCAGGCGGGTGGCCAGCAGGGAGTGCCCGCCCAGGTCGAAGAAGCCGTCCTCCGCGCCCACCGCCGGCAGGCCCAGCACCTCGGCGAACAGCCGGCACAGCACCTCCTCCTGCGGGGTGCGCGGCCCGCGCCCGCCGCCGAGCGCCACGGCCGGCTCGGCGTCCGGCAGCGCCCGCACGTCGAGCTTGCCGTTGGCGTTCATCGGCAGCCGGTCGAGGGTCACGAAGGCCGCCGGGACCATGTACTCGGGCAGTTCCCGCTTCAGGTCCTCGCGCAGCACCCGCACCAGGGCGCTCGCGTCGCGGCCCGCCGCCGGGTCGTTGGCGTACGGGGCGCTGCCGCCGCCGGGCCGGTACAGCCCGGCGGTCGTCCCGGCGGTGTCCGCGGGCACGAACACCGCCTCGTAGCAGCCCGCTTCGGCAGCCCAGGTGGTGAGCACGCGGTAGCCGAGCCCGGTGCCCAGGTCGTGCAGCGTCTCGGGATCGACGCCGTCCGGTGCGATGCGCCCGTCCGGGACCGCGGTGACGCGCAGCCGCTCGGGACGCCGCTCGCGCAGCCGCGCGGCGAGGTCCGGCGACCACGCGGTGGCGGGTTCGCCGCCCAGCCGCACCGCGGGCTCGCCCCGGTACAGGACGGCGTCGTAGCGGTGCCGGGACAGCTCGTTGTGGTGCACGCCGCGCTTGGTGCGCAGGTCGAGGCCGTAGCCGAGGCCCGCGAAGAAGTCGGGGTCGACCAGGAGTTCCTTCTCCAGCCGCAGCGCGCGGTCCACGGCCCGCTCGAACTCGGCCTCCGCCGTGCCGCGGGCCCGCTGGATCTCGGCGTGGAAAGTGCGGGCGAGCCGCAGGTTGCGGACGTCGCCGACGAAGAGCGCGCCGCCGGGGGCGAGCAGTTCCACGGCGCCGCGGACGACCGACTCCAGGTAGGCCGCGCTCGGGAAGTACTGCACCACCGAGTTGATCACGATCGTGTCGAAGTACCCGGAGGGCAGCCCCTCCAGGTCGTCGGCGGGCCGGCAGCGCAGCTCCACCTTGGCGGCCAGCTCCGGGTCCCGCTTCAGCTCCTCGCCGATCTTGCGGATGACGGGGGCGGCGAAGTCGGTGGCCCAGTATGCCTCCGCCTCCGGCGCCAGCCGGGACAGCAGCAGGCCGGAGCCGACCCCGATCTCCAGGACGCGGCGGGGCCGCAGTTCGCGGATGCGGGCGAGGGTGGCCTCGCGCCACTCGTGCATGTCCTCGAAGGGGATGGGCAGTCCGTCGTACGAGCTGTCCCAGCCCGCGTACTCCTCGGTGAAGACCGCGGTGGAGATCTCCTCGTACTCGTCGGAGTAGATCTCCTGCCACTCGCCGACCTGGGCGCGCTCGGCGGACTCCCGCTCGGCGGGTTCGGCGGCGGCGGGAACGACATAGCCGACCAGCCGGTCGTCGCGGACGACGACGGCGGCCTGCGAGACGCGGGGGTGCCGGCTGAGGGCGGTCTCGATCTCGCCCGGCTCGACGCGGTAGCCGCGGATCTTGACCTGGTCGTCGGTGCGCCCGAGGAAGTCCAGGTTGCCATCGGCATTGCGCCGCACGAGGTCGCCGGTGCGGTACATGCGCTCGCCCGGCTCCCCGAAGGGGTCGGCCACGAACCGCTCGGCGGTCAGGCCGGGCCGGTCCAGGTAGCCGCGGGCCAGGCCGACGCCCGCGATGTACAGCTCGCCGGGGACGCCGTCCGGCACCGGCCGCAGCCACGCGTCGAGGATGTGCGCGCGGGTGCCGCGGATGGGGCGGCCCACGGTCGGCGTGGCGCTGTCCTGGGTGCCGCCGCCGAGGGTGTTGATGGTGTACTCGGTCGGGCCGTACAGGTTGTAGCCGTACGTCCCCTCGGTGTCGCGCAGCCGCGTCCAGACCGTCTCGGGGACGGCCTCGCCGCCGAGCAGCACGAGCGGCGGGACGTGGCCCTCCAGCAGCCCCTCCTCGATGAGCAGGCGCGCGTAGGTGGGGGTGACGTTGACGACGTCGATGCGGTGCCGCTCGCAGTAGGCGGTCAGCGCCGTTGCGTCACGGCGCAACTCCTCGTCGCAAATGTGCACCTCGTGGCCCTCGACCAGCCACAGCAGCTCCTCCCACGACATGTCGAAGGCGAAGGAGACGGTGTGCGCGACGCGCAGCCGCCGTCCGCCCGCCGCCGCGATCGCCGGGGCGAAGATCTGCTTCTGGTGGTTGAGCCGCATGTTCGTCAGACCCCGGTAGGGAGTGACGACGCCCTTGGGGCGGCCGGTGGAGCCGGAGGTGTAGATGACGTACGCGGGGTGCTCCAGGCTGAAGTCCGCGACGACCGGGGCGTCGGACCGCGCGGCGAGCTCGGCGGCCACGGCGGGGTCGTCGAGGAGCACGCGCGGGGTGCCCGCGTCGAGGGTCGCGGAGACGGCGGCGTTCGTCAGGAGCAGCAGCGGCCGGGCGTCCTCCAGCATCAAGGAGAGCCGGTCGGCCGGGTGGTCCAGCTCCAGCGGCAGGTAGGCGGCGCCGGTGCGCAGCACCGCGAAGAGCGCCACGACCATGTCCAGGGAGCGCGGCAGACCCAGCGCCACGACCTTCTCGGGGCCCGCGCCCCGGGCGAGCAGCAGCCGGGCCGTACGGTTCACGGCGGCGTCGAGTGCGGCGTAGCCGAGGGTGCGGTCGCCGAAGACCAGCGCGGTGGCGTCCGGGGTGCGGGCGGCCTGCGCGGCGAGCAGGTCGGCGATCGTCTCGGTGGGCTCCGGCACCCGGCTCCGGGCCCACTCCCGCTCCAGCGCGGCGTGTTCGGCGGGCAGCAGCGGGTCGAGGCGGCCGACGGGCGCGGTCAGGTCCTCGGCCATGCGCTCCAGCAGCAGCGTGAAGCGGTCCAGCAGCGCGCGTGCGGCGTCGTGCGGGACGACGTCGGGGCGGTGCGCGAGGGTGACGAGGACGCGCCGGCCCGGCGTCACGATCAGGTTGACCGGGTAGTGCGTGGCGTCGACGTTGGCGACGGCGGTGGCGCCGTGCTCGGTGCGCAGTCGCTCCAGCCGCTCCTCGGTGTCGTTGTTGCGCAGCACGAAGAGGGTGTCGAACAGCCGCCGGTGGCCCGTCTCGGCCTGGAGCACACCGAGGCCCAGGTACTCGTACGGCATCAGTTCCAGGCGTTCGCCCTGGATGCGCCGCAGCAGGCCGAGGACGGTCTCCGCCGGGTCGAGGGCGACGCGGGCGGGCACGGTGTTGAGGAACATGCCGATGACGTTCTCCACGTCCGGTACCTCGGTCGGGCGTCCGGCCACGGTGGTGCCGAAGACGACGTCCGTGCGGCCCGTTGCGGAGGCCAGGGTCAGGCCCCAGGCCGCGTTGAGCACCGTGTTGAGAGTGAGACCGTGGGCCCGGGCCCGCTCGCGCAGCGCGTCGCCGAGCTCCGCGGGGAGCGGCGCGTCCAGCTGCTCGGGGACGACGGGCTCCAGGCCCGCGTCGGCCACGGCCGGGACGAGCAGGGTCGGTTCCTCCAGGCCCGCCAGCGCGGTGCGCCAGGCGGCCGTCGCGGCGGCGTCGTCCTGGGTGTCCAGCCAGGCCAGGTAGTCCCCGTAGGAGCCGGGGTGCGGCAGCCCGGTGTCGTCGCCGGCCGTCGCGTACAGGGCGAAGAGCTGGTCGAGGAAGAGCCAGGCGGACCAGCCGTCCCACAGGATCAGGTGGCGGCCGATGACGAGGCGGTCGCCGCGCTCCGCTCCGCGCCGCACGAGCAGCATGCGGAACAGGGGCGGCGCCGACAGGTCGAAGCGGCGGGTGCGCTCGTCGTCCATCAAGGCGCTCAGCCGCGCGTCCTGCTCGGCGGCGGGCAGCGCCGACAGGTCCACCGTCTCCAGCGGTACCTCGGGCTCGTCGACGATGAACTGCACGGGCTGGCGCAGCCCGTCACTGGTGAACCCGGCGCGCAGCCCGGGGTTGCGCGCGAGCAGGGTGCGGGCGGCGGCGCGCAGCCGGTCCTCGTCCAGGCGCTCGGCGAAGTCGAAGGACTCGTGGACGGTGTAGACGTCCAGCGCGTTGTCGTCGTACGCGGAGTGGAAGAACAGGCCCTCCTGCAAGGGGGCGAGCGGCCAGATCCCGGCCGGTTCCCCGCCGGCGAGCCCGTGCAGGCGCGCGGTCTCCTCGGGGGTCAGCCCGGGGCGCGGGGGCCCGGTGCGCTCCGCGGCCGCGGCGCCGGTACGGGCGGCCAGGGCGAGGGCGGCGGGGGTGCGGTGCTCGAAGACGTCGCGCGGGGTCAGTTCGAGGCCGGCGGCGCGGGCGCGGCTGGCCACGCCGATGGAGCTGATGCTGTCGCCGCCGAGGAGGAAGAAGTCGTCGTCGGGGCCGGCGTCGGGCAGGCCAAGGACGGCCGCGAAGACCTCCGTCAGCGTCCGTTCGCGGTCGGTGCGCGGCGCGCGTGCCGCGGCACGCTCCGCCTCCGGTGCGGGCAGCGCGGTTCGGTCCAGCTTGCCGCTGGGGGTCAGCGGCAGCTCGTCGAGCACGACGAAGGCGTCCGGGACGAGCGGCGCGGGCAGCACGTCCGCCACGGCGGCGCGCAGGGCGGCGGTGTCCGGGCGGGTTCCGCGCGGCGGCACGACGTACGCGACGAGGCGCTGCTCGCGCACCGTCACCGCGGCTTGGGCGACCTCCGGGAGACGTACGAGGGCGGCCTCGGTCTCGCCGGGCTCGATGCGGTTGCCGCGCAGCTTGACCTGCCGGTCGGTGCGGCCCAGGTACTCGACCGTCCCGTCCGGACGGCGGCGCACGAGGTCGCCGGTGCGGTACATCCGCTCGCCGGGCGCGCCGAACGGGTCGGCGACGAACCGCTCCGCGGTGAGCGCGGCGCGGCCGTGGTAGCCGCGGGCGAGCTGCACACCGGTCAGGTAGAGCTCGCCGGGCACGCCGTGCGGCACGGGGCGCAGGCCGGCGTCCAGCACGCGAAGTCCCGTGTTCCACACGGGCCGTCCGATGGGCACGGTGGTGTCCGGGGCGCCGTCGAAGGGGTGGTGGGTGACGTCGACGGCGGCCTCGGTGGGCCCGTAGAGGTTGTGCAGCGGCACTCCGGTCAGGGCCAGCCAGCGTGCGGCGGCAACGCCCGGCAGGGCCTCTCCGCTGCTGAGGACGCGGCGCAGGCCCGCCGCCCACGAGGCGTCGGCGGTCACCTCCGGCGTGCTGAGGAACGCCTCCAGCATGGAGGGCACGAAGTGCAGGGTGGTGATCCGCTGTTCGCGGACGAGCCCGGCGAGGTACACGGGATCGCGGTGCCCGTCCGGCCGGGCGAGGACGACGGCGGCGCCCTCGCACAGCGGCCAGAAGAACTCCCACACACTGACGTCGAAGCTGGAGGGGGTCTTCTGCAGGACGCGGTCGTCGGCCGTCAGGGCGTACGCGCCCTGCATCCACGCGAGGCGGTTGACGATGGCGCGGTGGGTGACCACGACGCCCTTGGGACGGCCGGTGGAGCCGGAGGTGTAGATCAGGTACGCCGGGTCGTCCGGCCCGGCCTCCTTCCGGACCGCGACGGTCTCCGTGTCCTCCTCGACGGCGTCGACGGCGTCGACGAGGAGCCGTGTCAGGCCCGCCACCTCGGGCAGCCGCGCGGCGTCGGCCGCCGTGGTGACGACGGTGGCGGCGCCGGAGTCGGCGAGCATGTAGGCGACGCGCTCCGCCGGGTAGTCCAGGTCGACGGGCAGATAGGCCGCGCCGGACTTCAGGACGCCGAGCAGCGCGACCATCAGCTCCGCGGAGCGCGGCACGGCGACGGCGACGAAGCGCTCCGGCCCGGCGCCGCGGGCGCGCAGCCGTACGGCCAGCGCCTCGGCACGCGCGTCGAGTTCGGCGTATGTCAAGGTGGTGCCGCCGTGCACGACGGCGGTGGCGCCGGGGGTGCGGGCGGTCCGCGCCGCGATCGCGGCGGGCAGCGTGGTGGCGGGCACCTTGTGGGCGGCGCCGTCGAGCCGGGCCGCGTCCCGCTCGTGCGGGGTGAGCAGTTCGACGGAGCCCACGAGCTGTCCGGGGTCGTCGGCGACGGCCTCCAGCAGCAGGACGAGCCGGGCGGCGAGCGCGCGGACGGCGTCCGCGTCGATGCGCCGCGCGTGGTGCTTGAGGCGCAGGTCCATCCGGCGGCCGGGCTTCACGATGAGCGCGAGCGGATAGTGGACGGTGTCGTGGAAGGCGTGTCCGGTCACGCGCACCGTGCCCGAGGGGTCGGCGAGGCCGGTCCCGGCCGGGTAGTTCTCGAAGACGACGAGCGTGTCGAAGAGTTCGCCGCCGCCCGCGTGCCCCGCGGCCCGCTGGATCTCGGCGAGCCCCAGGTGCTGGTGGTCCAGCAGCGCGCTCTGCTCGTCCTGGAGACGGCGCAGCAGTGCCCCCAGGCCGGTGGACGGGTCCCAGGTCAGCCGGGTCGGCAGGGTGTTGATGAACAGGCCGACCATGGAGGCGATGCCGTCGACGGCGACGTCGCGCCCGGAGACGGTGGTGCCGAAGACGACGTCCTGCTGCCCGGTGAGCCGGCCCAGCAGCAGACCCCAGGCGCCCTGTACGACCGTGCCCAGGGTCACCCCGAGTTCCCGCGCCCGTGCGGCGAGCCGGGCCGTGACCCGCTCGGACAGCTCCGCGCGGATCTGCGCGGGCTCGACGGGCCCGCCGTCCGCGGGGACGTCCACCAGGCGCGTCGGGCCGTCGAGCCCCGCCAGGGCGGACCGCCACGCGGCGCGGGCGGCGTCCCGGTCGGTGCCGGCGATGCGGCGCAGGTAGCCCCGGTAGGCGGGGACCTCGGGCAGCGGCTCCGGGTCGGCCGCGTACAGGGCCATCAGCTCGCGGTGCAGCACCGGCAGCGACCAGCCGTCCGCGACGATGTGATGGAACGTCAGCAGCAGTCGGCTGCGGCCCTCCCCGAGCCGGACCAGCGCGCAGCGCAGCAGCGGCGGGCGGGCGAGGTCGAAGGGGCGGCCGCGCTCGTCGGCGGCGACGGCGTCCGCGAGACCCCGGCGGACACCGTCCTCCTGCGCGGACAGGTCCACCTCGCGCCACGGCAGTCCGGGGTCCCGGACGACGACCTGGACCGGCCGCCCGTCGGAGAGCTGGCGGAAGCAGGCGCGCAGCGGGGCGTGCCGCTGAAGGAGCCGTTCCATGGCGCGGCGCAGGGCGGCGCCGTCGACGGGGCCGGACAGCTCGACGGCCTGCTGGACGACGTAGGCGTCGTGGTCGGCGCCGTCGACGAGCGCGTGGAAGAAGAAGCCTTCCTGGAGCGGGCCGAGCGGCAGCACCTCCTCGACGGCGGCCGGCAGGCCGCCCCGCAGGGCGGTGAGTTCGGCGTCCGTCGGTTCCACCAGCGGGGTGTCCTGCTCGGCGCTGTCCCCTGCGTCCTCCACCGCGTTCCGGGCGACGAGCGCGAGCTCCGCGACCGTGCGGTGCCGGAAGACGTCGCGCGGGGTCAGCCGCAGGCCCGCCTTGCGGGCCAGCACGAGCAGCTGGATGGCCACGATGCTGTCGCCGCCCAGGGCGAAGAAGTCGTCGTCGACGGTGACCGAGCGCACCCCGAGGGCGCGTGCGTACAGCCCGCACAGCAGCTCCTCGCGGGCGTCGCGCGGGGCGCGGCCGGAGCTGAGCGCGGCGTAGTCGGGGACGGGCAGGGCGGCGCCGTCCAGCTTGCCGCTGGGCGTCACCGGCAGCCGGTCCAGCGGAACGAGGGCCGCGGGGACCATGTACTCGGGCAGGAACTCGGCGGCGTGCGCGCGCAGCGCCCGCATCAGCGCGGAGACGTCGCGGAACGGGGCCGGGCGGTTGGCGGGCGGACGGCCGCCACCGGGCCGGTACAGCGGCTCCGCGCACCCGTCGCCGGAGGTGAAGACGGCGTCGACGCTGCCGTCGTCCGCGTCGCCGGTCCAGGTGAGGGCGGCGGACAGGCCGTGCCGTGCGGCGAGTTCGTGCAGTGCCTCCGGATCGACACCCTCGGCGCCGCGGCGGCTGCTGTCGTCGAGCAGGGCGAGGGCGTCGAGGTCCTCGGCGAGGCGGGCGTTGGGCACGGCGGTCACGCGCAGCCGCTCCGGGCGCGCGGCGAGCTGCGCGTCCAGCGCGTCGAGGCCGCCCAGGGCGGACCACGCGATCTCGTCACCCGTGCCGGGAACGGCGGCCGCCGCAGTGCGCAGCACGACGTCGTAGCGGTAGCGGGTCAGCTCGTTGTGGTGCGTGCCCCGCTTGATCCGCACATCGGCGGTGAAGCCGCTCAGGCCCGCGAACCAGTCCGGGTCGACGAGGAGTTCGCCCTCCCACGCCACCGACCGGTCCACGGCGGCGCGCAGCGCCTCCTTGTCGGTGGCGGGGCCGGCGCCGCGGTCGCTCTCCACGGCCGCGCGCAGGGTGCGCAGCAGCCGCAGGTTGCGGACGTCGCCGACGAAGAGCGTCCCGCCGGGCGCGAGCAGCGCCGCCGCCTTGCGGAGCACGTCCTCCAGGTAGTCCGCGCCCGGGAAGTACTGGGCGACGGAGTTGATCACGACGGTGTCGAAGAAGCCCTCGGGCAGCCCGGCGGTGTCGTGCGCGGGGCGGGCCGACAGCTCGACGCGGCCCGCGAGTTCGGGCACCCCCTGGATCTGCGCGCGCAGCGCGGCGACCGCCTCCTCGGAGACGTCGGTGCCCCAGTAGGTCTCGCAGCCCGGCGCCAGCCGGGACAGCAGCAGGCCGCTGCCGACACCGATCTCCAGGACGCGGCGCGGTGCGAGCGCGGCGATGCGCTCGACGGTGGCCGCCCGCCACTCGCGCATGTCGGCGAGGGGGATGGGCAGCCCGTCGTACATGCTGTTCCAGCCCGCGAAGTTCTCCTGGAAGCCCTCGGAGCCCGCCGCGGCGTAGAGCAGTTCGTGCAGGTCCTTCCACTCGGCGACCTCGGCGTCGCCGTCCAGCGACGGCACGACGTAGGCGGCCAGGCGCCGGTCGCCGGGCCGGTCCTCGCGCACGACGACGGCGGCCTGCGCGACGGCGGGGTGGGAGCGCAGCACGGACTCGATCTCGCCCGGCTCGATGCGGAAGCCGCGGATCTTGACCTGGCTGTCGACGCGGCCGAGGAACTCCAGCCGCCCGTCGGCCTTCCAGCGCACCAGGTCGCCGGTGCGGTACAGCCGTTCCCCCGGTTCGCCGAAGGGGTCGGCGACGAAGCGCTCGGCCGTCAGGCCGGGCCGCCCGAGGTAGCCGCGGGCGAGTCCGGCGCCGCCGAGGTAGAGCTCTCCCGCGACACCCGCCGCGACCGGCCGCAGCCGGGCGTCCAGCACGTACGCCCGGGTACCGGGGTCGGGCACGCCGATGGGCACGATCGTCCCGGCCGGGGTGTCGGAGTCGCACAGCCCGAGCGTGGAGTTGGTGGTCGCCTCGGTCGGTCCGTAGGCGTTGAACATCATGCGGCCGCGCGCGTAGCGGCCGACGAGCTCGGGGGAGACGCGCTCGGTGCCGGCGAGCAGCGTCGCCTCGGCGGGCAGGTGCACGTCCTCGGGCATTGCGGCGAGCAGTGCGGGCGGCAGGATCATGAACGTGATGCCGTGGGCGTTCGCGTAGTCGGCGAGCGGCGGCCCCGGGACGCGTCGTTCGGAGGGCACGACGACCAGCCGTCCGCCGGAGAGCAGGCCGAGGCACAGGTCCCAGAAGGCGACGTCGAAGCTGGGGGAGGCGAACTGGAGCACCCGGCTGTGCGGTCCGATGCCGAACCGCTCGCTCTGGGTGGCGACGAGTTTGGCGACGCCCGCGTGGGAGAGCACGACGCCCTTGGGACGGCCCGTGGAGCCGGAGGTGTAGATGACGTACGCGGCGTTCGCGACGGACAGCCGCCCGCCGAGGTCGGGGCCGTGGGCGGGCAGCGCGGCGAGTTCGGCGACGGTGCCCGGGGCGTCGAGGACCAGCGCGGGAACCCCGCCCGGCAGTTCCCGGGCCACGTCGGCGGTGGTGACCAGGCAGACCGGCGCGGCGTCGGCCAGCATGTAGGCGACGCGGTCGGCGGGGTAGTCGGTGTCGACCGGCAGATAGGCGGCGCCCGACTTGAGCACCGCCACCTCGGCGACGATCAGCTCCGCCGAGCGCGGCACGGCCAGCGCCACCACGGCCTCGGGCCCGGCGCCCCGCGCGATCAGGGCGTGGGCCAGGCGGTTGGCCCGTGCGTCGAGTTCGGCGTAGGTGAGCCGGACGTCCTCGAAGACCAGGGCGGTCTCGCCGGGCCGGGTGCGGACCTGCTCGGCGAACATCGCGGGCCAGGTCGCGAGCGGCACCTCGTGGTCGGTGTCGTTCCACGCGTGGAGGACGCGGTGGCGTTCCGCCTCGTCCAGCAGCCGCAGTTCGCCGACGGCCCGGTCCGGGTGCACGCCGGCGTCCGCGAGCAGCGTCGCGTAGTGGCCGAGCACGCGGTCGACGGTGGCCGCCTCGAACAGGTCGGGCCGGTACGCCGCGTGGACCTCGCCCGCGGTCACCCGCAGTTCCAGGTCGAGCGGGCCTCCGGCCCAGTCGCCCGCGGCGAAACCGGTGGTGCAGAGCAGTCCGCCGCCGCGGGTCGGCCCGGCACCCAGCTCGCCGGCGAGCGCGCGGACGGGCACACGGTGGGCGCGGGCCTGCGCCGCGGCGTCGGCGACGTGCGCGGTGAGGTCGGCGAAGGCGGTGTCCGCGGCGACGGTGATCCGCAGCGGCAGTCCGTCGTGGGCGAGGACGATGTCGCCGGCGCCGCTCCCGTAGTGGTGCAGGAGGGCGGCGAACGCGGCGAGGCGGGCCGCCTCGCCCGGCACGGCGCCGGGCAGCGCGCGGGAGCGGACCAGGGCGGGGCCGCAGGGCCGCTGCGGATACGGGAAATCGACGGGGAGAACGGTCTCCTGTGCGAGCGGAACGAGCCGTCCGCGCCAGAATTCCCTTGCCGTCGCCGTCAGTTCTTCGATACCCGACACAGGTGCCCGTGCCTCCCCTTACATGCGGAACCGACTCGGCCGAGTCGTGACCGGTCGCCATATTAAGGTAAGCATTACCTAACTTGATAGCCCCACCGGGATGGCGGAACCGCACAGCTCACAGGGGTACAGTTAAGGCCTGCCTAACCTAAGGATGGTGGCTGTGGAGCCTGGCCGGTGACCGCGCGCGGGGGACTGCGTCCCACCCTGCTCGTCGTCCTGCTCGTCGCCGTACTGACCGGGCTCTGCCTGCTGTCGATCGGTCTCGGGGCCGTGGACATCCCGCCGGACCAAGTGGTCCGGTCGGTGTTCGGCCACCCGCCGAGCCGGCTCGTCGACAACATCGTGTGGACCGTCCGCGTCCCGCGCACCGTCCTCGGACTGACCGCGGGCGCCGCGCTCGGGTTGTCCGGCGCGCTGATGCAGGCCCTCACCCGCAATCCGCTCGCCGACCCCGGCGTCCTCGGCGTCAGCGCCGGCGCCTCGTTCGGGATCGTCGTCGCCGTCGCCCTCTTCGGGGCCGGATCGCTGTACGGCTACATCTGGTTCGCCTTCGCCGGCGCCCTCGCCACCAGCGTCCTGGTCTTCCTGCTGGGCAGGACGGGACGCTCCGGCGCGACCCCGGTGAAACTGGCGCTGGCCGGAGTGGCCGTCACCTTCCTGCTGTTCTCGCTCACCAACGCGATCGTGCTCACCGACCCCGACGCCCTGGACCGCTACCGCTTCTGGTCCGCCGGCAGCCTCGCCGACCAGGACGGGGCCGTGATCCGCGCCATCCTCCCGTTCCTCGCGATCGGGGCGGTGCTCGCGCTCGCCGCCGCGCCGGCGCTCAACAGCCTCGCCCTCGGCGACGACGTGGCCGCCTCGCTCGGCCGCCGGCTCGGCCTGGTACGCCTCCAGGGCGTCACCGCCGTCATGCTGCTGACGGGTGCGGCGGTCGCCGTCATCGGCCCCGTGGTCTTCCTCGGGCTCGTGGTGCCGCACGTCGCGCGGGTGCTCGCCCAGTACGCGGGCATCGGCCCCGACCACCGGTGGCTGCTGCCGCTGTCGGCGGCGCTCGCACCGTGCCTGCTGCTCACCGCCGACATCCTCGGCCGGGTCGTCGCACGGCCCACCGAGATCCAGGCCGGGGTGCTCGTCGCCTTCATCGGCGGCCCGTTCTTCATCGCCCTGGTCCGCCGGCGCAGACTCGCGGAGGTCTGAGCATGACCGCCCTCGCCCCCCTCCGCGGCCGCAGGCCCTACCGCCTGACGGCCCCGCCGGTCTCCGGCGTGCTGCGGCCCCGGCTGGTCGTCCTGTGCGCCGCACTGGCCGTCGTGGTGTTCCTGCTCTTCTGCTGGGGTGTGTCCCTCGGCGACTACCCGATCGGGCTCACCGACGTCGTCAAGGCCCTCACCGGCTCCGGCGACCCCGGAACGGTCCTGGTCGTACGGGAGTTGCGGCTGCCGCGCGCGCTGACCGGACTGCTCGTCGGCATCGCCTTCGGCATCTCCGGCGCGCTCTACCAGACCATGACCCGCAACCCGCTGGCCAGCCCCGACATGATCGGCCTCACCGAGGGAGCCGGCACCGCCGTGGTGGCCGGCATCGTGCTCGGCTGGGACGGCGGGCTCGGCACCCAGGGCCTCGGCCTGCTCGGCGCGCTGGTCACCGCGCTCGTCGTGTACGCGCTCGCCTGGAAGGGCGGCGCCACCGGGTACCGCATCATCCTCGTCGGCATCGGCGTCTCCTGGATCTGCACCAGCGCCACCGACTACCTCGTCGCGCGCGGCGAGCGGTTCGAGGCCCAGGCCGCCCTGGGCTGGCTGGTGGGCAACCTCAACGGCCGCACCTGGGACCAGGTCGACTTGCTCGCCCTCGCGATGGCCGTCCTCGTGCCGCTCGCCCTCGGCATGGCCCGCTGGATGCGCACCCTCCAGCTCGGTGACGACGTGGCCGCCGGACTCGGCACCCCCGTGCAGCCGGTGCGGCTCGCCCTGCTGCTCGTCGGCGTCGGGCTGATCGCCTTCGGCACGGCCGCGGCCGGCCCCGTCGCGTTCGTCGCGCTGGCCGCCCCGCAGATCGCCCAGCGGATGGCCGGCACCGCGTGGCCGCCCCTGGTCGCCTCCGGACTGACCGGAGCCCTGGTCGTACTGGGCTCCGACCTCATCGCGCGTGAAGCGATCCCCGGCACGGAACTCCCGGTCGGGATCGTCACCGGCGTCATCGGCGCGCCGGTCCTGCTCTGGCTGCTCATCCGCGCCAACCGCGCGGGCTCAGGAGGCTGAACCCATGGCGACCACCGACCCCGTCCCGGCGGCCCCGTCCGCCCAGCCCGAACTGCGGGCCCGCGGACTGCATCTGGCGTACGACCAGCGGCTCGTCGTCGAGGACCTCGACCTCGTCATACCCTCCGGCCGCATCACCGCGATCGTCGGTGCCAACGCCTGCGGCAAGTCCACCCTGCTGCGCGCCCTGGCCCGGCTGCTCGCCCCCCGCCAGGGCACCGTCGAGCTCGACGGCCGCGCCCTGCGCTCCCTGCCCACCCGCGAACTGGCGCAGCGCCTGGGCATCCTGCCGCAGACCCCGGTCGCGCCCGAGGGGCTGACCGTCTTCGACCTGGTCAGCAGGGGCCGTTCACCGCACCAGAACTGGTGGCGGCAGTGGTCCGAGGCGGACGAGCTGGCCGTCCACGAGGCGCTGGCCGCCACGGACATGACCGACCTCGCGGACCGCGCCGTCGACGAGTTGTCCGGCGGCCAGCGCCAGCGCGCCTGGATCGCCATGGCGGTCGCCCAGGGCACCCCGGTGCTCCTGCTGGACGAGCCCACCACCTATCTCGACCTGGCCCACCAGATCGACGTCCTCGACCTCATCACCGACCTCAACCGCCGCGAGGGCCGCACGGTGGTGATGGTGCTGCACGACCTCAACCAGGCCTGCCGCTACGCCGACCACGTCATCGCCATGAAGGCGGGCCGGATCGCCGCCGAGGGGCCGCCCGCCGAGGTCGTCACGGCTGCGACCGTCGAGGACGTCTTCGACCTGCGCTGCCGGATCACGACCGACCCGGTGAGCGGGACCCCGCTGGTGATCCCGATGGGCCGCCACCACGAAGCGGTCCCCGTCGCCGCCGAGTGACCCGGCGGCGGGCCGTGCCCCGTCGACCTGCGGCACCCGTGACGTCGGCCCGCACGCGTGATCGGAGCGGTCCATGCCCGTCCACCACGTGGTCACCACGGAGAACACGGTCCCGGCCGGGCAGAAGGCCGCTCTGACGGCGGAGATCACCCGCCTCCACGCCTCGATCACCGGGGCGCCCACGTCGTTCGTGCACGTGACGTTCGCCGAACTGCCCGGGGGCAGCGTCCTCACGGACGCGGCCCCCTCGCGTCCCCTGCTGATCGAGGCGACCACACGGGCGGGCTGACCGGTGTCCCGGAGTCGCACGTCCTCGTGATCGGCAAGGACAGTCCCGCCCGCTTCGCCGCGGAGGGCGGCCGCATCCTGCCCGAGCCGGGGGACAAGGGGGAGTGGATCGCGGGGTCCTGACGGCGGGCCGCACCCGCCAGGGGTGCGGCACCGCCGCCGAGTTGCCCGGCGGCGGCACACACGGCGACCGCCGCCGCAGGCGTCCGCTAGCCCGGCAGGACGGTCGTGCCCGCGCCGCCCGGCCCCGCGGACAGCGCGCGCAGCAGGGCGTGCGGGGCCCGGCCGTCCAGGACCCGCGCCGAGCGGACGCCCGCCCGGACCGCGCGCAGGCAGCTCTCCATCTTCGGCACCATGCCGCCGCCGAGCGACGGCAGCATCGCCTCCAACTCGGCGGCCGTCAGCCGCTCCAGGACCCGCTCCCGGTGCGGCCAGTCCGCGTACAGCCCCGGCACGTCGGTGAGGACGACCAGCGACTCCGCGTCGAGCGCGGCCGCCAGTGCCCCGGCCGCCGCGTCCGCGTTGACGTTGTAGACCTGGCCGTCCGTGCCCCGGCCGAGCGGGGAGACCACGGGGATGTGGCCGTGGTCCAGGAGCACGTCCACGGCCGTCGTGTTGACCTCCGTCACCTCCCCGACGAGGCCGATGTCGACGATCTCGCCGCCGACCTCGGCGTAGCGGCGGACCGCGGTCAGCGTGTGCGCGTCCTCGCCGGTGAGCCCGACCGCGTACGGGCCGTGCTCGTTGAGGAGCCCGACGAGGTCGCGCTGCACCTTGCCGGCCAGCACCATCCGCGCGACGTCGAGGACCTCGGGCGTGGTCACCCGCAGTCCGCCCACGAAGCGCGCCTCGATTCCCGCCAGGTCCAACTGCGCGCTGATCTGCGGTCCTCCGCCGTGCACCACCACGACGCGCACCCCGGCACACCGCATCCGGACGACGTCCCGCGCGACGGAGCGCAGCGGGGAGTCGTCCCCCATGGCGTTGCCGCCGACCTTCACCACGACGGTGCGCCCCCGGAGCGCGCGGAGCCCCGGGTGCGGCCCCGGGGCCGCCGGAGCCGTGGTCACGGACGGGACGTCAGGTAGCCGCCCATGGTGCGGAACCAGTCGGTCGCCGCGTGCTCGGTCCCGTCGTCCGTGCGGATCGTGCGGATCAGCAGCCCCGGGCGGTGCCCGCCGCGCGCGTCCGCGCCGGCGACGATCACGACCCCGTCGCCCTCACGGATGAAGATCCGGCCCGGCGTGCCGCCGTAGCGGGCCTTGGAGACGGCGGCGGACGCGATCCTGACGCGCTCGCCGCGGTGGTAGGCGAAGGCGTTCGGGTAGGGGTCCGACTGGGCCCTCACCAGGCGTTCCAGGTCCTCGGCGGGCCAGTTCCAGTCGATGCGGCCGTCCTCGACCGACCGCTTGTGGAAGAAGCTCGCGCGGGAGCGGTCCTGCGGCTGCCAGTGGGCGCGGCCGGACGCTATGAGGTCCAGCGACTCGCGCACGAGCGGCGCGATCATGTCGACCGTGCGGTGGAAGAGGTCGGTCGCGGTGTCCCGCGGGCCCACCGGTGTCGAGCGCTGCAACAGGATGTCACCGGCGTCCAGTTCGGCGTCCATGCGGTGCGCGGTCACACCGACGCGGTCCTCGCCGTTGATGAGCGCCCAGATGATCGGGGAGAAGCCCGCGTAGGCGGGGAGCAGCGAGTCGTGCACGTTGAGCGTGCCGTGCGGCGGGAGGTCGAAGATCTCCGGCGGGAGCCAGGTGCGCCAGTTGTTGGCGACGATGATGTCGGGTGCCGCGGTCCTGATCGCCTCCAGCAGTCCGGCATCGTCCGGGCGGTTGCGGAGCAGCACGGGCACGCCGTGCTTCTCGGCCAGTTCGGCCACCGAGTCGTCCCAGATCTTCTCGTACGCGTGCTCGCTCCTGGGGTGGGTCACCACGAGGGCGACCTCGTGGTCCGACTCCAGCAGGGCCTGCAGCGTCCGGTGTCCCCAGGTCTGATAGCCGAACATGACGACCCGCATGGTCTCTCCTCCGACGGAAGCAATATTGCAAGGTTAGCCTTACCTTATCTATTATGTGGCGCGCTGAGGGAGGCGATGCAACGGTGACAGCACCGCGCAGTGAGCCGGACATCATTCACGACGTCCTGGGAATCGGTTTCGGGCCGTCAAATCTGGCTCTGGCCATAGCCATCGAGGAGTACAACGCCCAACATCCGGCGTCCCGGCGGATCGAGGCCCGATTCCTGGAGCGGCAGCCCCGCTTCGGATGGCACCGCGGCATGCTCATCGACGACGCGACGATGCAGGTGTCCTTCCTCAAGGACCTGGTCACCATGCGGAACCCGACCAGTGACTTCAGCTTCCTGTGCCACCTGCGCGAGAAGGGGCGGCTGGTCGACTTCCTGAACCAGAAGACGCTCTTCCCGCTCCGCGTCGAGTTCCACGAGTACTTCGAGTGGGCCGCCGCCCGTCTCGCGCACCTGGTCGACTACTCCTCCGAGGTGGTCTCGATCACACCGGTCCGGGGCGCCGGCGGCGAGATCGACCACCTCGACGTGGTGTGCCGGGACCCCAGGGACCCCGGCCGCACCGTCACCCACCGGGCCCGCAACATCAGTGTGGCCGTCGGCCTCGAACCGCACCTGCCGCCGGGCACCGAGCTGTCCGAGCGCGTCTGGCACAACAGCCAGTTGCTGCCGCGCGTCGCCGAGCTCGCCGCGAGCGGCGAGCCGGTGCGCCGGGCCGTCGTCCTGGGCGCCGGCCAGAGCGCCGCCGAGGCGGTCGACTACCTGCACCGCACCTTCCCCGACGCGGAGGTGTGCGCGGTCTTCGCCAAGTACGGCTACACGCCGGCCGACGACAGCCCCTTCGCCAACCGGATCTTCGACCCCGAGGCGGTCGACGTCTACTACGACGCCCCCTCCGAGGTGAAGCAGTCGCTCTTCGACTACCACCGCAGCACCAACTACTCGGTGGTCGACATGGACCTCATCGAGGCCCTCTACGCGACCTCCTACCGCGAGAAGGTCCAGGGCCGCGAACGGCTCCGCTTCCTGAACGTCTCGCGCATCCGGGCGGTGGACGTCCTGGACGAACGCCTCGACATCAGCGTGGAGTTCCTGCCGACGGGGGAGCACAGCACGCTGCCGGCCGACCTCCTCGTCCACGCCACCGGCTACCGCTCCAAGGACATCTCCACCCTCCTCGGGGAGTCCGCGAAGATCTGCCTGCGCGACGACGGCGACGCCGTCCGGGTCGGCCGCGACCACCGTGTCCAGGTCGCGCCCGAGGTGACCGCGGGCATCTACCTCCAGGGCGGCACCGAGCACACCCACGGGCTCGCCTCGACCCTGCTGTCCACCACGGCCGTACGGGCCGGGGAGATCCTGGACTCGCTGGTCGCCCGCCGCCGGCAGACCGTCCCGGCCGGACCGCACGCCGGCTGACAGCGGGGGCGGCCGTCAGCCGTCCCCGTGCGGGTGGAGGAGCAGCAGGGCGATGTCGTCACTGCGGGCGGTGGACCGCGCGGCCGGGCGGACGAGCGTCTCCGCGAGGAGTTCGAGGCCACCGTCCGCGGCGTCCCCCGCGTCCGCCAGCCGGTCCCCGAGCCCGGCGACGGCCTCCCCGAGGTCCACCCCCGGCGACTCCACGAGGCCGTCGGTGTACAGGGCGAGCACCGCCCCCGGCGGCAACGCGATCTCGGTGGACGGGTAGTCGGCCGCCGGATCGATGCCCAGCAGCAGCCCCGGCGGCAGATCGAGCACCTCGGTCCGGCCGCAGGGGTGGCGGAGCAGCGGGGGAGGGTGGCCCGCCGTCGCCAGCCGGGCCCGATGGCGTGTCAGGTCCAGGTGGACGTACAGGCAACTGGTGAACAGGCCGGAGTCCAGATCGGTGAGGACCCGGTTCGTGCGGGCCAGGACCTCGCCGGGCGGCGCGCCCGCGGTCGCGTGGACGGCGGTGCGGACCTGCCCCATCAGCACGGCGGCGTTCACATTGTGGCCCTGGACGTCGCCGATCGCCGCCGCCGCGCAGTGCGCGTCCAGGCGGATGACGTCGTAGAAGTCGCCGCCGATCCCCATGCCGCGACCGGCCGGCAGATAGCGCGCCGCGACGTCGAGGCCCGCGACGCGGGGCAGCACCTGCGGCAGCAGCCCGGCCTGCAGCGCGTGGGCGAGGCGGTCCTTGGCGTCGTACAGCCGGGCACGGTCCAGCGCCTGGGCGACGAGCCCCGCCACGGAGGTCAGCAGGGTGCGCTCCTCCTCGGAGAAGGGGCGGGGCCGGTCGTAGCCGAGCACCAGCGACCCCACCGGACGGCCGGAGGTGATGAGCGGCAGGAACGCCCATGCGCTCATGCCGTCCCGCACATCCGTCAGCGGATGTGCCCGTTCCAGCTCCGCCCGGTCGCTGTAGAAGCAGGAGACGCCGGTGGCCAGGACCTGCGCGGAGGGCGTCGGCGAGGTCAGCGGCACCCCGTCGATGCGGTCCACCGACGCGGCGGGACACCCGCGGTGGCCCATGACCCGCAGCCGGCCCCCCTCCGCGGTCATCAGCGCGAGGGCCTGCGCCCCCAGGGCGGGCAGCAACTGGTCCGCGGTCTGCTCCACCACGTCCTGCACCCCGACGGCCTCGGTCAGGGTGGCGGCCAGGTGCATCAACGGGTAGAGGCCGTCGGCCCGTCCGGGCTCGGCCGGTGGCGCGGGCCGCAGCACCCCCGACGGGTTCGAGGCGACGTCGGCGGGCACGAGGCGGATGCTGACGCCCCAGCCGTCCGCGTAGAGGTGGAAGGCCAGCCGCCGGTCCGGGGGCCGCAGCGCCGTGAACGACACGGGCTCGCGGCTGACGAGCGCGCGGCGGTAGTGGTCCTCGACAGCCGGCCCGTCGAGCCACGGCAGCGCCTGCCAGAGGGTCGCGCCCAGCAGCTCGGGGACGCCGGTGCCCAGGAGTTCGGCGGCGCCGGTGGTGACGAACGCGATGCGGCCGTCCATGTCCAGCGTGCAGCTGCCGCCGGGCAGCCGCTCCGCGAAGTCCGCCGCGGCCTGCGCCTCCGCGGGCCAGACGGTCCGCGGTCGCGGGGGCGGCAGCACCCGCGGATGCGCCCCGGCCCGCACCGGGCGGCCGTCCGCCGCGGCCTGCCGCAGCAGTTCGCCCAGCCGGCGGCAGGTGCGGTCGATCGCCTCGGCCTCGTGCGCGCTCATCCGCGACGGACGGGAGCCGGGCCACTGGAGCACCAGCCCGCCCCACGCGGTGCCGCCCGAGGTGACCGGGGCCGCCGCGAGCAGGAAGCGGTGCGGCAGCACCAGCGCCAGCCGCGGGTAGTGGCGCGCCAGTTCCTGCGGGCTGCCCAGCCAGACCACGCGCCGTTCGCGCACGGCGTCGGCCACCGGGGCGCGGTCGGTCAGTGCGACCCTCGCCCACGGTGCGGCGATCCGCCAGGACAGTCCGGTGAGCGCCGCCAGGCCCAGCACGCACGCGCCCTGCTCCAGCAGGTACACCGCCCCCACGGACGCCCGGGTCTCCCGCACGACCTGGATCAGCGCGGGGACGACCGCGTCCGGGCCGCGGTCCGCGCCCTCGCCGCCGCCACGCACGCCCTCCACGGTGTCACCGGCTCCCGGCCGTGCCGAGCGGGGGAACCGGCGCCCGCGGGGTTCTCGCCGGTACCCGGGGCACCGCGCGCGGACACACGGCGCGCCGGCACCGGCGGCCCCGCGCAGCGGAGTCCGGTCCTGCCGCACCGCGGCTCTCGCACCGGCCGTCACTCACATTCGGACCCTATGTCCGCCCCGGTGGGACGGCACCCCGGCGGCGCGGCGCCCGGTCCGGTGCCCCGACGCGTCGCGGACCCCGTACATCCGACGGAACGCGCGACGCGCGCGTCATCATGCCCCCATGCGTACCCGCCCCGCGGCCACCGCGCTGGCCGCCGCAGTCCTGACCGTTTCGTCATGCGGCGGCGACGGCGACGTCGAGCCCGCGCACCGCCTGGACGGCCCGGCGCAGCACGCCTGCGACCTCTTCGCGCACGGCTACAAGGAGACCGGGACCGTCGACGCCCGGTCGAAGCTGGCCGCACGGGTACGCGCGGCCGCGAAGACGTCCTCCGTCGACCCGGTCCGCGAGATGGCCGGCGCACTCGTGCGGGGCGCCACGAACGACGCGCGGACGTGGCAGATGGGCGCCGACGCCTTCGCCAAGGCCTGCCTCGACGCGGGCTGGACGGCGGGCTGAACGCCCGGAGGGCGGCCAGGTCGCGGGCCGCGTCCCCCGGCACGACACAGCGGCTCCTGAGCGGTGCGGCGGGGCCGCGTGTGGCACGGTGGGCGGGCAGACCGGCACATCACCGAAGAGGAGCCCCCGTGTCCAAGCCACCGCTTCCCGAAGCCGCGATCGCCATGCTGAGCAAGCCCAACCACGCGGTCCTCGCGACGCTGCGGGCCGACGGCCAGCCGGTGTCCACCGCGACCTGGTACCTGTGGGAGGACGGCCGGGTCCTGATCAACCTGGACGAGGGCCGCAAGCGGCTCGAGCACATCCGCGACGATCCCCGCGTCACGCTGACCGTGCTGGACAAGGACGACTGGTACACGCACGTCACGATCATCGGCCACGTCGCGGAGCTGCGGGAGGACAAGGACCTCGCCGACATCGACCGGCTGGCGGAGCGTTACCTGGGCAAGTCGTACCCGATCCGGGACCGCGTGCGGTACAGCGCGCTGATCGAGGTCGACCGCTGGCACGGCTGGGGCACCCAGAAGGACAACGACCAGATCGGCTGACGGCCGCCCGCCCGCCGGGGCCGCGCAGGCGCGGCCCCGGCTCACAGCACGGCGTCCGCGAGGCGCGTGACCTCGCCCGGATCGGCGAGGGTGGGGACGAGGAGCAGCTCGTCGGTGCCGATGCCGGCGAAGGCCCGTACGGTCGACCCGATCGCGTCCGCCCCGCAACTGACGCCGGCGGCGACGGCCGATGCCATCTCCTCGCCCGCGGTGCTGTAGTAGTCGTGGACG
Source organism: Streptomyces sp. NPDC088733 (assembly GCF_044751185.1). Taxonomy (NCBI): domain Bacteria; kingdom Bacillati; phylum Actinomycetota; class Actinomycetes; order Kitasatosporales; family Streptomycetaceae; genus Streptomyces; species Streptomyces sp. NPDC088733. The sequence continues at coordinate 538,218 of NZ_JBIVLH010000002.1, read as the reverse complement.
TTCGCGTGGCCCGTGTCCGGGTCGCCGATGGCGTAGTACGCCAGCGCCACGAGCCGGGGCGAGCCCGCGCGTCCGGCCTCCCGCCAGGCCGCCCGGACCGCCTCGAACGCTTCTGCCACCGCCGCAGGTCCCGTCGAGGCCCCGATGAAGCCGTCGGCGATCCGCGCGGCGCGCCGGTACGCCTTGGGGTTGAGGCCGCCGAGCAGGATCGGGATGTCCGCGCGGGTACCGGCGGGCACCAGGCGGTTCTCGGCCCCCGGCGGCGCCTCGCCGCGCCAGATCCTCCGGTACTCCTCGATGTCGCTCTCCATACGCGCCGCCCGGCTGCGGGGGTTCGCGTCCTCGCTCAGGAAGTCGTCCGTGCGGCCGCCGAGGCCGAGCCCCAGGGTGAAGCGGCCGCCCGAGACGCCGTCGATGCCGGCGACCTCCTTGGCGAGCAGGACCGGGGGCCAGACGGCGCCGATCAGGATGGAGCTGATCAGCCCGATCGAGCCGGTCGCGCCCGCGGCCGCGGCAAGGGCGACGGTGTCCAGCACGCCGGGATAGCTGAGCCGGCCCACCGATCCGAGCGAGGAGAAGCCCGCCCGCTCGGCCTGCGCGGCCCAGGCGGGCACCACGGCAGGCGGCACGTCGCGTACCTGGTTGGGCAGTCCGATGCCGATCTTCATGAGTGATTCCTCCTGTGTGCGGTGCTCCCGTTGCGTGCCTGCGGCACCGGTCCGCCGTCACCTGCGGGTGACATGGCCCGGGGGACAGGGCGTGGTCGGTGAGACGGGCGGACCGCCGGCAGCCGGCGTCATCGGCCAGGCGTGGAGAAACGGGACCGGGACCATCGAGGTGGGAGGGAAGCCCGGCCTGGCGGCGTCGAGATGGGCATCCAGGCTCAGTGCGCCACTGATGAGCGCCAGATGCGTCAGCGCCTGCGGGAAGTTGCCCAGTTGCTCACCGGTCAGCCCGATCTCCTCCGAGTACAGGCCGAGATGGTTGGCATAGGTGAGCATCTTCTCGAAGACGAGCCGGGCCTCGTGCAGGCGGCCGGAACGGGCGAGGGCCTCGACGCACCAGAACGTGCAGGCCGAGAAGGTGCCTTCGGACCCGAGCACGCCGTCGGGGGAGGCGGAGGGGTCGTAGCGGTACACGAGGCCGTCGGACACGAGGTCCTTGGTGATCGCGTCCAGGGTCGAGAGCCACCGGGGGGCCTGCGGGCGGAGAAGCCGCTCGCACTCCTCGGGCGGGACGACGCGGGGCGGCCCGTCGGCGAAGGCCTCCAGCACCAGGCCGCGGGTCGCACCGGCGCGCAGCTCCACCGTCATGCACACGTCGCCGGCGCGGATCCGCCGGTCGCCCACGCACTCGTCGCCGGGGGCGTCCACCACATGAACGGTCATCTCCCGGTCCCGGCCGGCGAAATGCCAGCCGCCCATGGACGTGGTGACCTCGTGCGGTTGCCGGCCGTAGTCGAACCGGGGGGCGATGTCGATGTCGAAGGTGATCTCGCCGCGTGTGCAGCGCATCATACGGACCAGCCGGTGACGGTCCGTCGGACGGCTCGGCGACGCGGGCGGCATGAAGTCCACGACCGAACCGACGCCCTGCTCGGTCATGAACCGGGTGAGCAGCACACAGGTGTCCGGGTGGTAGAGCTGCTTCGCCGCATACGTCGGGGCCTGGGGCGTGATCGTCCAGTGGCCGCCGTTCTCGCTGTCGAGCAGGGCTCCGAAGATGCTCGGCGAGTCGAAGCGCGGGCTGCAGAACCAGTCGATCGTCCCCTCGGTGGAGACCAGCGCGGCGGTCTGGAGGTCACCGATCAGCCCGTGGTCCCCGATCAGCGGATGCTCGTCCATGGGGCCTCTTCCCATGCTGCCTGCCCTCGGCCGTGACGCGGCAGGTGCCCGGCCGTGCCGCTCGCCCGCACCGCGCGCCCCACCTCCAGACTGCGCGCCATGCCACGGGTTCGCATCACTCCCGCAGGCGGACCGGGCGGGCACCTGCGGTGGGCCACCGCGCTTGCCGGGACACCCGTACCGGGTGATCCTGAAAGGGAGCCCCGCGCAGGCGGGGGCCCGCACCGCCCGCGGCCGTGCGGCGGGCGACCTGCACCCGACCGCACGGGGTCAGGCACCTGTTCACCGCCTATGACCTGGCAAAAGACCAGCTCTATGGGCACATCAAGAAGACCAGGAACAGGTCGAAGTTCCTCGAGTTCTGCCGCTACCTACGCTCACTGCACCCGATGGACGTGCGCATCGCGATCGTCTGCGACAACTGTGAGGATCGTGGTGTGCCGCAGGGGGCCGGAGCCTGCCCCGTACGCCAACTGGCCTCAGCTGCCTCGGAGTAGATCTGTCGGCCCCGGCCTCCCGCGGTGCTCGCTGCCGCCGGCCCGCTGGACGTGTCCCGATAGGGGCTTGCTGCACAAAGCACCGGCACGCCCGTTTTGTCGCTGGGTGTCAATGACACAGGAGCCGGGGAGTGGACCGCCAGCGCGAACCGGCGGGCGAACCGTCGGGTGCCCAGGTGGCGCGCCCGCTTCAGGGTTGGGGACGGCGCTGCGCCGTCCCCAACCCTGACGTCAGACCTCGAGCTGCAGCGACATGTACAGACGGGTGCCTGCGGGCCGGAAGCCGACGCGCTCGTAGACGCCGCGCGATCCGTCACCCGAGTACTCCAGCCAGACCGAGCGGGCTCCCCGGGCGAACATGGCCTCGGCCAGCGCGGCGGTGACCGAGGCGGCGATGCCCCGGCCGCGGTGGGCGGGACGGGTGCCCACCCCGGCCAGTTCGGAGGTGCCTACGGCGGGTGCGGAACAGGTGGCCGCACCGGCGCAGCCGCCATCGGGTGCCCGGACGAACCGGACCGCCCCGCCGTTCTCCTGGGTGCGGCGCAGCCGGGCCGCACCCTCCGGGGTAGCGGAAAATTCTCCGGAGAACGCCTCGGCCAGGGCGCCGTCGATCGCCGTGTACTCCAGGTCGGTGGCCGGGGTCTCGACGTTGTGAAGGCCCGACGGCCGAGTCAGCGTAGCGGGAGTGCAGGTCAGGTACTGGTGCACTGCCTCGGTGGTGAAGCCCGACCGCTGGAGGGCGGCCTCCACGGCGGGTGCGGAGTCCGGGGCGAACTCCAGCCGGGGCTTGAGGTCGCGCTCGTGGAACGCCCCGATCAGCGCGACGATGTCCCGGTCGGTGGGACTCGCGCCCGGCAGCGGGGTTGCGTAGTTGATGTACGGGCTGGTGGTACCGGGGTCGAATCCCACGACGAATCCGCAGACTTCGCGCACCACGGGGCGGCGGCGGAGGTTGGCGACGGCAAAGCTCTGGACATCGATGTCCACGGTGATGATGACCTCACGTTGAAAGGCGTGACATTGACGGCGGTGCGTCAGGCACCGCATTTTGGGGCCGCCGTGAGGAGACGTCAGTCGCACTGGCCGCCGCGCTGCCACAGAGGGCAGGCGGGTCAGTGCTGACGGCGGCCGCTGGGGGACGCCGTGATCATGGCCTCAGTCCTTGAATAATCCGTGAGTCAGGTGAGCCGGATGACTCAGCCCGTACATTCCCACACCCCTTCGAAGATCGGCAAGAGATTTAGCCCTGCCCGGCAGGAGGGGGCTCACCGCTGCGTTGCGGGCCCTGGACGGGCCCCGCGTGTGGGGGTGTCGACAACGGGGAACCCGGGAGAAGGCGCAGGCCCCAGCCGGCTGGTCACCCTGAATACGACCCAGGTGGCGCCTCACAAGAGGGCGAACGTTGCCTGATGCGGCACTAGTCGGAGTTCTCCCAGACCAGAACCCCGGGACCGTCAGGGGTCAGCACCGGGACCCAGGCCTCGTCGGCCTCGGACAGACGGGACTCGTCGAGCACCAGCGGCGTCGGGAAGAGGTCGTCGCGGTTCGCGGAGCCGCGGACGAAGAAGGCGACCGCGGCCCTCAGCCGGCCGAGCAGGTCTGCCGGCCAGTCCAGCCGCCTGGAACCCCACCCCTTCAACTCCCCGACGAAGATCGCCTTCAGGTCGTCGTCCAGGTCCCGCCCGAGCAGGGGGATCAGGTAGCCCTCCTGCTCGTACTGGACGCAGCCGAATCCCCCGCCCTGGTTCTGGTAGACCACGCCGGTCGGCGCCGCCACGATGACGTGCACCCAGCCCTGGCCCGAGCCGGAGCCGTCGGGGTCCAGGAAGATGTACCGCTTGCCGTCGTCCGCATCAGCCACACGCGGGAGCCTCGCACACGCGTCAGGCTCCGTGCCGGCGACGAGGAGAGACGGGGCGATCGTGGGGGACGGGGTGTCGCGTACGAAGGCGCCGTGGTCCAGGGGGATCCGGTACGGCGCCCTCTTCGGAGGGCTGGCCGCCGGGGTGTCCGTGACCGTGATCGGGCGGGCGTGGGCTGCTTGCGACGTCGGCGTCAACGCCGCGTCCGGCAGCACGGTGTTGCTGCTGCTCGCCCCCGTCGTCCGGGTCGCCGCAGCGGTTCCGTGGGTGCTGTTGCAGGGCACCCTGGGCCGACGTCATCAAGGGGCGGTACTGGCCGCGGGGCTCGTGCTGACCGTGGGATTCACCTGGTTCCTCGTGACGTGGCTCGGCATGCCGGACTCCTACCCCGATCCCGTGTGCCCGGGCAACGTCCCGCCCTGGTGGCCGGGTTTCATCCCCGCGTGACGGGGTGACCCGTCGGTGCCGTCCGGATTCAATCGACGACCCCGATGGAAAACTGACCGAAAACAGCCTTCCTTGGGCCTGAATGAGTTCCTGATACGCATGCCGGTGGTGCCGGCTCGCGGGCGGATACAATTTCGACGTGAATATGTCAGGCATCACGTGCGTCGGCCCTCCGTCTCATTCCGGTTCACCTCGTATGCACATCGAGGTCCCTCTGGCACATGAGCGGCGCGACGAGTTGCTGGGACAGCGCTGGCGGACCCTGAACGACAACCGCCCTTGGCAGGTGCATTCGTTGCGGGTTCCCCGGCAGTACACGACGGGCCATTACCGGTGCTGGCTGGAATCGTCCACGATCGGGGATATCGGGGTGAGCGAACAATACGGCGACGCGGTGGAGGGCGTCGTCGGTATGAAGCGGGCCGCGGAGCGGCGCACGGTGGTCCACATCATGCGGAGCGGCGGGCTGAGCCTCACGGACGCGGGCCGCACCGTTCAGGTCCCACCGGGGACGCTGTGCGTACGGGACGCGCAGGTCCCGCGGGAGTTCGCGTACCGGCCCGGTTCGCGGGCGCGGGTCCTGCTGCTGCCGTCCGAGCACCTGACCGCGACGGGACTCGACCGGCTGCCGTCGCTCACGCTCATTTCGCAGAAGGCCCCCGAGGCGCGGCTGTTGATGGGACAGCTCCATCTGATCCGTGAGACGCGGGCGGATTTGAGTCCGGCAGGTGTCCGGGCCGCCCAGCAGTCCGTGCTGCAATTGCTGGCGGGCGCACTGATGGCGCGTGGGATATCCGCTGATTCCGCTCTCCGGCCTTCGCTCCGTACCGCCGCCCGTGACTGCGTCGAAGCCCGGCTCCTGGACCCGCAGCTGTCCCCCGCCGAGATAGCGAGGACGCTTTCGGTCTCCGTTCGCACATTGCACCGGGCGTTTGCCGACGTCGACGAATCCCTGATGGCCTATGCGCGGCGGCGCCGTCTGGAGCGGGCCCGCGAAGAACTCGTCGCCATGGACGGGAGGTACACCGTCTCCTCCGTCGCGGCTCGATGGCACTTCGCCGATGTGAGCCACTTCAGCCGCGCCTTCAAGCGGCAGTTCGGCGAGAACCCGAGCTCGCTCGCCCGCTGAGCGAGGCCCGTGGGCCGGCAGCGGAAGGCCGCCGCGTCCCGCCGAACCGGGGTTCGGCGGGACGCGGCGGCGCGCGCGGGTGGGTCCTAGTGGGCCGACACCGGGGTGGTGACATTGCTGAAGGTGTTGGCGCCCGCGGCGTTGCCCGCCGAGACCGGGCCGTGCGTCCAGATGCCGAAGACGTTGCCGGCGATGGTGTTTCCCGTGATCTGGAGGGACAGCGGGTCCACGGTGCTCACCAGCACACCCGTGGTCCGCAGAGCGTCGCCGGCGCCGGTGGCGGTGTCCCCGACGGTGTTGTTGGTGCCGATCTGGTTGGTGGCGATGACGTTGCCGCCCAGGTCCACGCCGGACGCGGTGCCGTGCACGGCCACGGCAGCCCAGCCGTTGCCGGTCACGACGTTGCTCTGCACGGTGTTGCCGTAGACCGCGCCGCCGGGCACGGCCGACGCGAGGGTGACACCGCCTCCGCCCGCCTCGAGTCCGTTGTCGTAGATGTTGTTGCCGGAGACGGTGTTGCCGAAGACGCCACCGGCGCCGGGGGCGCGCACGCCGCCGGGAGCCGCCGCGCCGTTGCGGGAGACCAGGGTGAAGCCGGACCCCGAGGCGTTGCCGTGCACGGAGTTGCCGCTGAAGCTGCTGCCCGTCGCGGGACCGGTCTCGTCGCTGATGACGATCCCGGAGCCGTTGCCGCTGACGGTGCTGGACAGCACGGTGGCGTTGGAGCTGCCGAGCAGGTGGATGCCTCCGCCGCAGTCGCCGGGCTCGGCGGGCGTCCCGCACGAGGTGTAGGCGTTGGCGACCGCGTGCGGGCCCGTGCCGGTGTTGTTGCCCGAGACGATGACGTTCGCGATGGTCGTGTTCTTCACGCTGTTGACGAGGATCCCCTCGCCGACGGCGTTCTTCACCGTGAACCCGGTGACCGTGACGTCGGGCGCGCTGATCTCGATCCCGTTGATCAGGTTGCTCGCGTCGATGGTGACGTTCGAACGGGCTTCGAGGGCCAGCGGCTTGGTGACCGCGACGTTCTCGTGGAACGTGCCGCCGCACACGACGATCCGGCCGCCGCCGGCCACCGCCTTGACGGCCGCGTTGATCGAGGTGAACGCGGGAGTGCTGCAGCTGGTGTTCGCCGCGGAGGTGACGGCGGACGGCGAGACGTAGACCGTCTGCGGGAGGGTCTGCGGCAGGGAGAAGGCGTAGAGCTTGTTGTTGTCGCCCTTGGCGGGGAAGAACGGGCCCATGTTCTGGGTGTGGTAGCCCGAGCCCCAGTACACCGAGCCGTCCACGATCGACGCGCCGCCGAGGACGGCGCCCCCGCTGGGGAAGCCCCACTTGATCGCGCCGGTCGCGGCGTCCATGGCGTACATGTTGTTGCCGGCCGGATTCGTGGATCCGCCGTAGACGACGCCGTTGGCGCTGGACACGAAGGACATGGGGGCCGCCGCGTCGGGTGTCGCGGTCTCCCACAGGATGGTGCCGGTGGCCGGATCGAGGGCCGCCCAGAAGCCGCCCGTGGTGGTCGACTTCTGCCCGGTCGCCGACGTCAGCGTGACGGAGAGGTGGTTGGTGTTGGTGTTGGCGACGTAGATGCGCTTGCCGTCCACCGCCGAGCCCCACTGGAGACCGCCGAGGTTGCCGCCCGGGCCGACGGCCGTGGCCCAGACGATCTTCCCCGTGGCCGGGTCGAGCGTCCAGTACACGCCGCTCTTCTGGCCGATGCCGAGCAGGTCGGTGGCCTTGCCGTTGACCGTGGTGGTGAACAGGTTGGGCGAGGAGCCGAAGTCGAAGTCGTCACCGAAGCGCTGGCCGACGGTCCAGGTGTCGGCGGTCAGGGTCTTGGTGGCCCAGACGATCTTGCCGGTGTGCAGGTCGAAGGCGACGATGGAGTCCTGGTAGTTGTCGGCCGCCCCGGGATCGCAGTCGGTCTCGTCGGGGGAGGTGCACACGCCCGGCGGCACCGTGTAGTTGTTGCCCGTTCCGACGTACACCAGGCCGGTCTTCGCGTCGACCACCGGGTTGCTGCCCCACACGGCGCCGCCGGTGTAGCCCTCGGGGATCACGTAGGTCTTCCACAACTGCTTGCCGGTGACGGCGTCCAGGGCGACGACACTGCCGCGGAACGTGTACGGCGGGGCGAACCGCTCGGCCTTGGACGACACGCCGACATAGACGACCCCGTCGGCGATGACGGGCGACGACGTCACGATGGCGGCCGGGTCCGCGTCGATCCGGGTCTTCCAGAGCCCGGCACCGCTCACGGCGTCGATCCCGAAGAGGAACGCGCCGGCGGTGCTGTTGCTGCGCTGCTCGCCCGAGCCCGTGACGAGCGTGCCGTTCCAGTACGCCGGAGTGAGCCGCGAGATGTCTCCCGCGATCCCGGTGTAGTCGCTGATCCGGTGGCTCCAGATCTTCTGACCGGTCGTCGACTGCACCTTGTAGAGGTTGCCTGCCCAGTCCGGCGCGTACACGTAGCCGCCCACGACGGTCGGCGTCGCCGAGACGCTGTCCCCCGTGGTGAAGGTCCACTTGGTCTTCAGGCCGGCCACGTTGCCGGTGCCGATGGTGCGCTCGGACGCCGAGTTGTGGGTGTCGGCGAGGTCGCCGCCCGCGTACGGCCAGTCGGACGCGGCGGCCGTCGGGGCGACCGGGGCCGCGGCGGTCGCGGACGGTGCGGCCGTCGCCGTGACGGCGGTGGAGGGCAGGGCCAGCGTGAGTCCGGCCATCACCAGGCCTGCCACACGGGCACGCACCCGCCCTCGCCCTGCGCGGGCGGACATGCGGGGTATGGACATGAAGAAGAACCTCCCGATCCTTGCTGATCTTGCGATCGAGAGCTTAAGGACCCTCTGCGGTCCGGCCGGGGCCTTGAAAGGGCGGTCCGCGGCGCTGTGCGCGAGCGGAACCGGGACGGGCGCGGCCTTGTTCTCCGGAACAATGCCGACGGCGTTTTGCGGGCGCGCGGCGAGTGCGTCCTCATCGGCCGGATGGTTCCTCGCGGTTGATCGCGCGCGCGAAACGCGAGCCCGTCTCCGGCGCCGGGGGAATCGCGGAGCGCCCGAACAGGTGCCCAACAGGCATTTCCCGTACGGGAAACGTGGAAGCGGGCAGTGGCATGACCTGTCCAGCGGGCATCGGAATTCTGTGAACAGGCCCTGCGGATCAGGGTCCTGGCGGCTCCTTGAGGCTTGTGACCTGCGTTGATTCCGGGAAATCGGTGCCGCCGCACGCAGGTGCTTCGAGCCGTGACGGAATCGAATCGCGAGCGCCGCGCCGGGCTCGGGAGACGGCCCGGCGGAACCGCGTCAACGGCACGCAATTCCGCACGACGTCCGCCGTTTCCACCTGGCGCCTCCCCGACCCCGCCGGCAATCCCGGCCCAGCCTGTCGCCGGATTGCGCCGATTTCCGTGTGCGATCAGGGGGTGCCGTATTCCGGAAAAGTGATTCCCGTCAACGGGGGACCGGGATGCGGCACGTGGGGAATGCGCGCGGCGGCTCTCCGTGCATTCGCCGGAATCCTGACGAGTGTGGCACGGAAGTTCATGTGCCTGGCACGGGACTTCCAGTACGTGGCGCCGCTGCCGTCAGGACGTCTCGTGGAGCGCGCCCCCGTCGGCCGCCCGCCGGATCCCGCTGACGCGCGTCTCACCGGCGGGTGCCACAGCCGGGCCGGGTTGGGGGGCTGGGCACGGGCCGCCCGACGAGCGGGCCGTCGCCGTTCCGCCCGGCGCGGCCGAAGGTGCGGTCGCCGCAGTGGAACGCCCCGGCGAGCGGGCGGGACCACCGCGCCGTCGAAGTCGGGCTCGGAGCCGTACACGGGTGGCCCCGGGTATCGCGGGCGTATCGAAAACCGCATACGCCCTCGCAACAGCCGTTCGTTTCCCATGGGGACATGAACCACAACGCAGCCCTGCCGGTGCCGCCGCGCCGCGCACGCGGGATCGTGTTCCCCGGCCTCGCGGTCCTCGCCCTGGCAGGTGCCGTGTTCGCCGTGCGAAGGCCGCTCATGATGTCCGCCCCGATGTGCATGGCCGGGCGGTGGCACGGCTGCTACGACACGTTCAACGGCGTGGTGCTCATGACCCTGGTCGCGGTGCCGCCGGCCGTGCTGGTGGTGTGGGTCCTGGCGCGGGTCCGGCGTGCCGCGGGCGCCGGACGGGCCTGGGCGTGGCGTGCGTCGCTGGCCGAGGTGGGCATGGTCCACGGGACGCTGCCGCTCGTCTGGCTGACGATGATGCCGGGCGCCGGGCCCGGGGTTGCCCCCCGCCGGGTGAGCCTGGTCCCGCTGCGGGACCTGGTCACCATGGGCCCGCTCGGGATCGCCGGGAATCTGCTGGTCTTCGCGGCGCTGGGGTACTTCGCCCCGATGCGGTTCGCGGTGCTGGCGTCCGTGCCGAGGGTCCTGGCCCTCGGGGTGGGGTGCTCGGTCCTGGTCGAGACGGCCCAGTACGTGCTGTGGCTGGACCGCGTGTCGTCCGTGGACGACGTACTCGTCAACGCCGCAGGCGCCGTGCTGGCCGCGCTCGCGTCGCGGCGCCGGTGGCGCTCCGGGGCGGAAGCGCCGTCGCAGGATTCCCGCGCCGTGCCGTCGGCGGCCGGCTGACCCGTCCGCCGGCTGCGCGCGTCCCCGCGATACACCGGCGATATGCCGGGCTGCTTAGGCTTCCGGCATGCGTGTACTGATCGTGGAGGACGAGCCCTTCCTCGCGGAGGCCGTCCGGGACGGCCTCCGGCTGGAGGCCATCGCCGCCGACATCGCGGGCGACGGTGACTCCGCCCTGGAACTGCTCGGCGTCAACTCCTACGACCTGGCGGTCCTCGACCGGGACATCCCCGGCCCCTCCGGGGACGAGGTGGCCCGGCGCATCGTCGCCTCCGGCAGCGGCATCCCGATCCTGATGCTGACCGCCGCCGACCGGATCGACGACAAGGCCTCCGGGTTCGAGCTCGGTGCCGACGACTACCTCACCAAGCCGTTCGAGCTGCGGGAGCTCGTCCTTCGGCTGAGGGCGCTCCACCGCAGACGTGCGTACGCCCGGCCCCCGGTCCACGAGATCGGCGGCCTGCGGCTCGACCCCTTCCGCCGCGAGGTCTTCCGCGACGGCCGGTACGTCGCGCTCACCCGCAAGCAGTTCGCCGTGCTGGAGATCCTCGTCGCCGCCGAGGGCGGCGTCGTCAGCGCCGAGGAACTGCTGGAGCGGGCCTGGGACGAGAACGCGGACCCCCTGACCAACGCCGTGCGCATCACCGTCTCCGCGCTGCGCAAGCGGCTCGGTGAGCCGTGGCTCATCGCCACGGTGCCGGGCGTCGGCTACCGCATCGACGCCGGCGGCACGCATGCGTAGACCCCCGGGGCTCAGCGTCCGGATGCGGCTCACCCTCAGCTACGCCGGGTTCCTCGCGGTCGCCGGCGCCCTGCTGATGGGCGTGGTGTGGGCCTTCCTGCTGCGCTACGTCCCCGACACGCCCCGGGGCCTGCTCGGGATCTCGCCCAACCGCTACCTCCTGGTGCACACCTTCGTCCCGGCCGCGGCCGTCGCGATGGCCTTTTTGCTCGTGTTCGGCCTCCTCGGCGGATGGCTCCTGGCGGGCCGGATGCTCGCACCTCTGACGCAGATCGGGGACGCCGCGCGCAGGGCCGGTGCCGGGTCGCTGTCGCACCGGATCCGGATGAAGGGCCGCCAGGACGAATTCCGCGAACTCTCCGACGTGTTCGACACCATGCTCGAACAACTCGAGTCCCACGTCGCCGCGCAGCAGCGTTTCGCCGCGAACGCCTCCCACGAACTGCGCACCCCGCTGGCGATCTCGCGGGCACTCCTCGACGTCGCCCGCAAGGACCCCACGCGGGACCGGGACGAACTCATCGAGCGCCTGCACGCCGTCAACACACGGGCGATCGGCCTCACCGAGGCCCTGCTCCTGCTCAGCCGCGGCGACCGCGGCACCTTCCCCCGCGAGGGCGTCGACCTCTCCCTCGTCGCCGAGGAGGCCGCGGAAACGCTGCTCCCCCTCGCCGAACAGCGCGGGATCACGCTCACCGTCACGGGCGGGGCGGCCCGTACGAGCGGCTCCGCGGAACTGCTGCTGCGGGTGGTGACGAACCTCGTCCAGAACGCCGTCGTGCACAACCTTCCGGCCGGCGGCACCGTGACCGTGCGCACCGAGGCGCACGGCGGCACGAGCGTGCTCCGGGTCGGGAACACGGGCCGCCCGATCCCGCCGGACCTGGTGCCGACGCTCACCGAACCCTTCCGGCGCGGAACGGAACGCGTACGCACCGACGAGCACGCGGGTGTCGGCCTCGGCCTGGCCATTGTGCACAGCATCGTCCGCGCCCACGACGGGACCCTCGACCTCGTCGCCCGGCCCGGCGGCGGTCTGCTCGTCACGGTCCGGCTGCCGGGCACGCCCCTCGCCGCCACGGGACGACGCCCGCCCCGGACGACGGCCTAGGGTGGCCCGCATGTACTCCACACAGGTCTCGTGGCACGTGCGCGCGGCGCCCGCCGCGGTGTACCGGGCGCTCCTGGACCCCCGGGCGGTGGCGCGCTGGCGCGTACCGGCCGGCATGAGCGGGCACGTCCACGCCTTCGACGCCCGCGAGGGCGGCCGCTTCCGGGTGTCCTTGACGTACGACGGGCACCGGGGCGAGGGGAAGTCCGGCGCGCACACGGACACCTACCACGGGCACTTCGCGCGCCTCGTGCCGGACGAACTGGTCGTCGAGATCCTGGAGTTCGAGACGGACGACGCCGCACTGCGCGGCGCCATGACGATGACGACGTCGCTCACCGCGGTGGAGGGCGGGACCGACGTCGTCATCGTGCACGAGGGCATTCCCGACGCCGTGCCCCGCGAGGACAACGAGACGGGAACGCGGATGGCCCTGGAGAACCTGGCCCGGCTGGTCGAGGGCGCCGGGCCCGAGTGAGGGCCGCCGGGCCGTCGCGCGCGGGCCAGCGGGATCAGGCGCCCGTGCCCGCCTGGAACGGGCCGATCCGCGGCACCGAGGCCTTGCCGGTGTTGGAGACCTTGCCGCCGTTCCACGGCACGCGCAGGGACGTGCGCTCGTCCGGCGGCGTGACGAGCACGGCGGCCGGGACCACCGTGGTCGCACCGGAGATGTCCGGGTTGCTGAACGTCATCGGCGCCCAGGCGCTCGCGCCCGGGGCCAGGGTGATCCGCTGCTTGGCCATGCCGGTCTGCCGCTCGGGGTCCACGGTCACCTGCCGGCCCGCGCTGTCGACGAACGCCAGGCCGGGGAAGCCGTAGACGGTGCAGGTGCGGGAGGACCGGTTGGTGAGCACGACCGGGAAGTTCTCCTGGCCCGCGCCCGGGTTGTTCGCGCCGATGGAGGCACGCAGGTCCGCGGTGTGGCAGCGGGTGCTCGCGGCCGCCGTCGTGCCGGTGCCGGTGGCGGGGCTCGACGGAGCCGCCGGGGTCGCCGGGGTCGTCGCGGTGTCGTCCGACGAGGTGCCGGAGGACTGCGAGGGCGGGGCGGAGGCGGCCGTGTCACCGCCGGCCGGGCTCGCGGAGCCGGGCAGGTTCTGCGGGGCGCCCGCGCCGGTGCCGCTCTTCCCGCAGCCGGTGAGGACCGCCATGGCGAGCGCCGCGCCCACCAGCAGGGGGATACCGGCCCGCCTGGTGCGGCGGGCGCCGTGCCGCTGCGCCGGGTCTCCGTCGTGGAGGTGGTTCACCACGTCTGTGCCTTTCTTCGTCCTGTGGTGCGGCCGTGACGTCCCGTCCGGTCGGCGGGTGTCACGGTGGAGGGCGATCCCCCTCTTAGTGGGATGCCACATCCGGGGCAGAAGTTCACGGTCTTGCCCGGTATGGATCAACCCGGTACGGATCAAGAAGTGATGTCGAGACCGCCGAGGACACGGCCGGTCAGATCGCCGCCGCCGCGCTGCCGGACCTGGACGTACACCTGCGGCTGGGCGGTGCCGTCACGCCCCAGACTGATCTCGTCGATCGAGCCGCCGGCCGCCCCGCATTCCGTCCAGTGGCGGATCCGGCCGCTCCACCGCGTACCGCGGTAGCCGCGGGACTCCTGGCGGCGGCAGACGTCGTGCCGGACGGCCCCGACGCGGGCGGCGAGGTCTCCGTGCTCGCTCAGTCCCACGAAGACGCCGTCGACCCGGGCGTCCAGGTCCGGCCAGCGGGAGGCGTCCCCGGCCACGACGAGCCCGGGCTCCCGGGCGTCCGGCAGGCCGAGCGCCGCGGGGTTCCACCCGCCGCCGACCAGTTCGCGGCTCCACGCGGCGGGCACGGTCACCGTGATCCGCCCGGTGGCGTCGCTCACCGTGTTCGTCGCCGGGGCCCGCGGCGGGGTCCTGCGGGCGGCGAGCAGCCCACCGCCGGCCCCCGCCGCCACCAGCACGGCGCACAGCGCGAGGACCAGCGCGCGGCGGTGCGCCCGCAGCCCGCGCGGTGCAACGCCCGCGGCGGGCCGGCCATGGCGTGCGGCCAGTGCCTCCAGTTCGGTGGCGAAGCGCCCGGCGTCCGGCCAGCGCTTCCTGCGATCCGGCTGGAGCGCGCGCAGCACCGCCCGCCGTACGTCGGCCGGCAGCCCCGGGCGGAGCCGGTCGGGCCGGGTGATCCGCCCCGCGGGGCCGGGCACCGTACCGGTGAGCAGGTGGTAGAGGACGGCCCCGAGCCCGTACACGTCGGCCCGCACGTCGACGCCTCCGTCCGGCCTGGCCTGTTCGGGCGCCATGTAGCCGGCCGAACCGGCGACCGTCGTCAGGCCCGAGGCCTGGGCGAGCGCCTTGGCCAGCCCCAGGTCGGCCACCAGGACCCGCTCCGCCCCGTCGCGCGAGGTGCCGATCAGGACGTTCGACGGCTTGATGTCCCGGTGCACCACGCCCGCCTCGTGCAGGGCGGCGACACCGCGGGCGGCCTCCGCGGTCAGCCGCAGCGCGTCCCCCAGGGGCAGCGGGCCGTCTGCGAGCAGATCCTCCAAAGTGCCCCGGTCCGCGTACTCCATGACGAAATAGGGACGGTCGTCCGGTAGTTCGCCCATGTCGAAGACCTGCACCAGACGGCTGGACGCCGCCTTGCGCAGCAGCCGGGCCTCGGTGAGGAAGCGCTCGCGCAGATCCAGGCGGTACGCCCAGTTCTCGGCCATCACCTTGACCGCGACAGGGGCTTCGAGCGAGTCGTCGTGCGCGAGCCACACCATCGCGAACGCCCCGGCTCCGAGCGGCCGCACGAGCCGGTAGCGGCCGATCTGTTCAGGAGGGGGCATAGGCATATCATGCACCGGCCACCCACCCGTCCGAGGAGGACCCCCGTGACGCCCGCCCAGGAGACAGAGGAGCTCGCGGCACGTGCGGCGGCCGGCGACTCGGCGGCCCTGGACCTGCTGCTCGTGGGAATCCGGCCGGAGGTGCTGCGGCGGTGCGGCCGCTTCCTGGTGCAGCGAGAGGACGCCGAGGAGGCGGCGCAGGACGTCCTGTTCCAAGTCGCCCGCAAGATCGGCACGTTCGAGGGCCGCAGCCAGTTCCACACCTGGCTGTACACCGTGGTCGCCAACTGCTGCCGGCAGAAGTACCGGGAACTCAAGCGGCGGCGGGGCGAGCAGCCGCTGTCGGCGGCGGACACCGACACGCCCGACCCGCGCCGAACCAGCATGATCGCCGGCACGCGCGTCGACCTGCTGGAGGCGCTGGAGCGCCTGGAGAGCGCCAGCCCGGAACTCGTCGCGCCCCTGGTGTACCGCGACATCTGCCAGATGGAGTACCGGGAGATCGAGGAACAGCTCGGCATCCCCATGGGCACGGTCAAGTCCCGCCTGCACAACGCACGCCGGCAGGTGCGGAACTGGCTGGCCGACCCCGGCTGAGGGCTTCCGGGAACGGGCGGAAGGGCAATCCGCAAAGAAACATCGATGGTTCCGTGAACTTTTCCGGTCCCGCGCGCAACTCACTGATCCAGGGGCGGTGTCTGCCGCCGCCGCAGGATGTCCACGGGAGTTGTGCTTTGTCCATATTGAACCGGATCGTGCCGCGTCGAGGGAGACGGTCGGCCCTCGGCGCGGGAACGGCGAGTGCCATGGTGCTCGCGGCGGTGGCCGCGCTCGGTGCCACGGGGCCGGCTCCGGCGACCGCCGCCGAGACCGCCCCCGCCTCGCCGAAGGCGTCCGCCCGCACCCAGCCCGGCCATGTCGAACCGCTCTGCGGGCCCGCGAAGCCGCACGAGTTCAGCTGTTTCGGCCTCCGGCGCACCGACGTCCCGGCCCGGAAGGGCCTGCGGACCGCCGGACAGGCCGCCCCCGAGGGCTTCGGGCCCGCCGATCTGCTCAGCGCCTACGCCCTGCCCGCGAACGGCGGCGAGGGACGCACCATCGCGATCGTCGACGCCTACGACAATCCCGATGCCGAGGCCGACCTCGCCGTCTACCGCGCCCAGTACGGCCTGCCCGCCTGCACCGCCGCCAACGGCTGCTTCACCAAGGCCGACCAGCGCGGCGGCACCGACTACCCCGACCCCGACCCCGGCTGGGCCACCGAGATCTCCCTCGACCTCGACATGGTCTCCGCGGTGGCCCCCAACGCCCGCATCGTCCTGGTCGAGGCCGACACCCCGACCAGTGACGACCTCGGTGCCGCCGTGGACCAGGCCGTCGCGCTCGGCGCGCAGTACGTCTCCAATTCCTACGGCTCCAACTACGCCTTCTTCCCGGAGGACCCGGCCGAGTCCGCCCTCGACGTCCACTACGACCACCCGGGCGTCGCGATCATCGCCTCGTCCGGCGACTCCCGCTACGGCGTCGCCTACCCGGCGGCCTCCCCGTACGTCACCGCGGTCGGCGGCACCTCGCTCACCAGGAGCGCCGGGACCTCCCGCGGCTGGACCGAGTCCGTGTGGGACCACGACGGCGGCGGCACCGGATCCGGCTGCTCCCTTTACGAGCCCAAGCCCGCCTTCCAGCACGACACCGGATGCGCCGGGCGCACCGTCGCCGACGTCGCGGCCGTGGCCGACCCGGCCACCGGTGTCGCGGTCTACGACAGCTACGGCTCCGGCGGCTGGGGCGTGGCCGGCGGCACCAGTGCCTCCGCGCCGATCATCGCGGGTGTGTACGCGAACGCCGGCACCCCGGTCGCCGGCACCCACCCCAACGTCTACCCGTATGCCGCCGGCGGCCTGAACGACGTCACCGACGGCAGCAACGGCCGCTGCGCCCCCGCCTACCTGTGCACGGCGGGCCCCGGCTACGACGGTCCCACCGGCCTCGGCACCCCGAGCGGCCTGAACGCCTTCCGGATGGGGCCGCACGGCACCCTCTCCGGCACCGTCACCGACCGGGCCTCGCACGCCCCCGTCGCCGACGCCACGGTGACGGCGGGCCTGTTCACCACGACCACCGACAGCGAGGGCCATTACACCCTCCCGCTGCCCGCAGGCCGCCACGAACTCGCCATCACCGCCTACGGCTACGCGCCGGGCGCGGCCACGCAGGTCGACGTCGCCGACGGCGCCACCGCGACACGGGACCTCGTGCTGCGCAAACTCGCCACCCACCGCGTGTCGGGCACCGTGACCGACGCCTCCGGGCACGGCTGGCCGCTGCACGCGAAGATCACCGTGGACGGCGTCCCGGGCGCCCCGGTGTGGTCCGACGCCGTCACCGGCGCCTACCGCCTCGACCTGCCCGAGAACCACACCTACACCCTGCACGTGGTCGGCGACGACCCGGACTACCGCTCCCTGACCCGGCAGGTCGCCGTGCGGGGCGCGGACCTGAGGGTGGGGCTGGGACTGCCCGCCGACACCTGGGCCACCGGCAACCCGGCGTACCGGCTGCGTGTGGACACCCTGGGCACCGAGTCCTTCGACTCGCCGTCCGGCCCGCCGAAGGGCTGGAGCGTGACGGACCTCGCGGGCACCGGGCACGGCTGGTCGTTCGACGACCCGGCCGGCCGGGGCAACAACACCGGCGGTTCCGGCGGGTTCGCCGTCGCCGACAACGACCACGCCGGCTGGGACGTGGCCATGGACACCGTACTGACCGGCCCGGTCTGGGACTTCGGCCGCGCCGGTGACCCGGAGCTGGCGTTCAGCACCGACTACGAGGGCTCCGCGGAGCAGCGCGGCGACGTGGAGGTCACCGCCGACGGCGGCAGGACCTGGACCACGGTGTGGCACCAGGACCAGGGGTGGGGCAGCGGGCGGGTGGAGATCCCGCTCAGCGACTGGGCGGGCGAGCGCGCGGTGCAGGCGCGCTTCCACTTCACCGGTCCCGGCCTGCTGTGGGCGGTGGACGACGTGACGGTCGCCGAGCGCGTCCTGACCCCGGTCCGGGGCGGGCTGCTCACCGGCCTCGTCACCGACGCCAACACCCGGCGCGGGCTGATCGGCGCCCAGGTGCGCTCCGGTTCCGGCAACGTCGCACCCACCCTGGCCACCGCGGGCGACCCGCGGGTCGGCGACGGCCTGTACCGGCTGTTCGTCCCCGGCAGCGGCAGCCACCAGGTGGCCGCGGGCAAGCCCTCGTACAGCACGGCCTCCCGCACCGTCGCGGTCCCCGCGGACCGGACGTCGCAGGCCTCGTTCGCGCTGAGGGCCGGGCGGCTGACGACCCGCGTGACGCACATCGACGCGACCACCACGCCGGGCGGCAAGGTCACCCGGAAGGTCACCGTGCGCAACACCGGGACCGCTCCGCTCACCCTCCGGCTCGGTGAGCGCACCGGCACCGGCCCGGACTCCGCCGCGCCCGGCACCGCCTGGCGCTCCCTGCCCGACCTGCCGGCCGCGGTGATGGACAACGCGGTGGAGAGCCACGCGGGACGGCTGTACTCCGCGCTCGGCACGGGCGACGGCGACACCCCGACCGGCGACCTGTACGTCCTCGACCCGGGGGCGGGCACCTGGCACCGCGGCGCGAGTGCGCCGGAACCGCGCCAGGCCACCGCGCACGGCTTCGTCGGCGACCGCCTCTACACCGTGGGCGGCTGGGGACCCGGCGAGCAGGTCAGCTCGACCACCCAGGTCTACGACGCGGTCCGCGACACGTGGTCGGCCGGCCCGAGCATCCCCGAGGGCCACTACGGCGCGGCGGGCGCCGTGCTCGACGGCCGCCTCTACGTTGTCGGCGGATGCACCAACACGGACTGCTCCAGCACCGTCTTCGTGCTGGACCCGGCCACCGGCAGATGGTCCCGGGCGGCCGACTACCCGCAGACGATCAGCTGGGAGTCGTGCGGCGCCGTCAACGGCAAGCTCTACTGCGCCGGCGGCAACCACGACTACGTCGAGACGGGCGCGGCCTACGCCTACGACCCGGCCTCCGACAGCTGGCAGCCCGTCGCCGCCATGCCCGTGGGCCTGGCGACCGCCTCGTACGCCGCGGCCGACGGACGGCTCCTGGTCTCCGGCGGCTTCAAGCGGGTCGGCGTGAACCGCGTCCTCACCCCCGAGGGCTACGCCTACGACCCGGGCACCGACAGCTGGACCCGGCTGCCGGACGCCCCCACCGCGGTCTACCGCGGCGGCGGCGCCCCGGGGATGTACCAGGTCGGCGGCAGCAACCAGAGCCGCTTCCCCGTCCCCGTGGCCACCGCCCGGCAACTGCCGGGCTGGGACCGGACGGAGACGGACGTGGCCTGGCTGTCGGAGCACCCCGGCCGGCTGACGCTGCGGCCGGGCGGGAGCGCGACGTTCACGGTCGCGTTCGACGCCCGCGACATCCGGCGTCCCGGCGACCTGACGGCGTCGCTGCTGCTGCGGACCGACACCCCGTACTGGGTGCCGCCGGTCCCGGTCGCCCTGCACGTCGTGAAGCCCGCGGGCCGCTGACGCGGTTCCCGCACGGTACCGGGCCCCTCGGACAGGTCACCCGACCTGTCCGAGGGGCCCCTGCCGTACCAGGGCGGGAGCATGCCTGCGTTGACTTCGGGCTGTCATGCTGCCACGAGCGGCGGCGTCCACCGCTTGCTCGGAGACGCGTGTAGCGCTTCTGACCGGCAACGATGAGACGTGCGGAGGGTCCTGGCCGTTGGTGTCGAAGGAGCACTTCTCAGGTGAAGACCGCATGTCGGCGTCCAGCGCCACGGGTGGGGGGCGGACGGGTGGGGTACTGCTGCTCGAGACAGTCGGCAGTACGGGCCGGCATCCGGCGACAATGATCGTTGGCCGCCTGTGCGTATGACGTGGGGGGTCTTGTGAGTCCGAGTCCGCGCGAGGTGTTCCTCCGGCTTGTCCACGGGGTCGCCGACGGGAACTCAAGCGAGTTGCCCGACCTGTACGGCGAGGTCACCGATGTCCGGCATCCGATGGCGATGCCGGAGTCCGAGCCGTTGACGAGTCGGCGTGCGCTCCGGGAGCACTTCACGGTGCCGCCGGAAGTCCGGGAGTCCTTGCCGAAGAGGCGTGTCGTCGATGTCGTCGTCCACGAGACCGCCGATCCTGAAGTGATCGTCGCCGAGTTCGCTTACGAGTTCACGTTGCCGGACGACTCCGTGGCCAAGGTTCCCTGCGTCTTCGTCATGCGTGTGCGGGACGGTCAGATCATCGAGTCACGCGACTACATCGACCCGATCCGTCGATACACGGCACGCGGGGATCTCGACCGCCTCATCGCGTCGTTGCGCAAGGGCGTTTCCTAGCCCCGCGCTTACCGGGATGGGCTGTCCACGACGGACCGGCTTGTCAACCGCGAAGGATGCGGACGGAGGGGTTCCTGCCGCTGCCCCGCCGGTCCGGCGTTCCTGGACGGCCCCGCCGCCGGCGCGCTCGCCCACCCGGAGAGGTGCGCGGGGTTCACGGCAGCACGGCGCAGAGCGCGTCCAGCGCGCCCGCCCACGCGCTCTCCGAGGGTGCCGCGTAGTCGACGACCAGCCCGTCCCGCTCCGGCACTTGAGCCTCGGAACCGGCGATGTCGTGCCGGAACTCCGCCAGCCCGCTGACCGCCAGGCCCCGCCGTGCCGCCGCCTCGACCACCGGGCGCTCCGTCCCGCGGGGCAGTTCGAGGACTCCCTGGAGTCCCGCCGCCATGCCGGTCATGCGGACGGCGGGGGCCCTGCGCGCCAGCGCCGCGACCAATCCGGCGGTGACGGTCGCCCTGTGGGTCATGGGCGCCTTCCCGGGCCGTGCCGTCCTGCCCTACGCGCTCGCCCAGTTCGCCGGCTCCGCAGCGGGCACGGCCTGGGACGTCTGGTCTGGGGTCCCGCGATCTCCCGCCCGGCGGTCGCCCATGCGGCGATCAGGCCCGCGGTCGACTGGCACCCCGCGTCCGTCTTCCTCGCGGAGGCCGCAGGCATGATGCTCCTGATCCTTGTCGTCGGGTTCGTCATGGCCCGTCCCGGGCGGGCCTACCGGGTGCCCTGTGCCATCGGGCTGTCCGTCGGGCTGGTGATCGTCCTCCTCGGGCCCCGCAGCGGGGGATCGATCAACCCCGCCCGGCAGTTCGGCCCCGCCGTGCTCTCCGGGCAGACCACCGACCTGTGGATCTACCTGGTCGCGCCGGTCCTCGGCGCGGTCGCCGGGGCCTGGCTCCACCGCCTGCTCGCGCGGCGCGGCCGCACGCCTTGGCCTTTCGGCCCCCGGACCCTCCGGGTGCCCCGTCCGCACGAGGCGGATCCGCAGGGTCGGGCCCGGGCACGTTCTCAGGCCCGCAGGTAGGTCAGGACGGCCAGGACCCGGCGGTGGGTCTCGTCGGCCGGGGGGAGGTCGAGTTTGGAGAGGATGCTGCCGATGTGCTTGCCCACGGCCGCCTCGGAGACGACCAGTTCGCGGGCGATCGCCCCGTTCGACCTGCCCTCCGCGACCAGCGCCAGGACCTCCCGCTCGCGCGGGGTGAGCCGCTCCAGCGGACCGCGGCGGCGGCGCAGCAACTGCCGGACGACCTCGGGATCCACGACCGTGCCGCCGGCCGCGACCTCGCACAGCGCCTCGACGAACTCCCCGACGCGGCCGACCCGGTCCTTGAGCAGATACCCGAGGCCCGTTCCGTCGCCGGAGTCCAGCAGTTCCGCGGCGTAGGCCCGTTGCACGTACTGGCTGAGGACGAGGACGGGGAGGGCGGGCCGCGTCTGCCGCAGCCGCACCGCGGCCCGCAGGCCCTCGTCCTGGAAGCCGGGCGGCATGCGGACGTCCGTCACCACGATGTCCGGGGAGTGCTCGTCCACGGCCGCGAGCAGCGCGTCGGCGTCGCCGACGGCGGCCACGACCCGGTGCCCGAAGCGGTCGAGCAGGCCCGTCAGCCCCTCCCGCAGCAGCACGCTGTCCTCGGCCAGCACTACGCGGAGGTCTCGGTCCACTCGCAAGGAATCTCCACACGCAGCAGGGTCGGTCCGCCGGGCGGGCTGGACAGTGAGAGTCTCCCATCCAGTACGGAGACCCGGTCGGCGAGCCCGGTCAGCCCGCTGCCCGCACCGGGCTCGGCGCCGCCCCGGCCCGCGTCCCGCACCTGGAGGACGAGGCGCCCGTCGCGGTGGCCGCCGCTCACCTCCGCCCGGTCGGCGGCGCTGTGCCGGGCGACGTTGACCAGGGCCTCGCGCACCACGAAGTAGGCGGCGGCCTCGACCGCGCGGGGCAGCCGTCCGGGCAGTTCGAGGTCCACGTCGACGGGGACGGCGGAGCGGTCGGCGGCGTCGGCCACGGCCGCCTCCAGGCCGAAGTCGGCCAGGACCCGCGGGTGGACGCCGTGGATGAGTTCGCGCAGTTCCTCCAGGACCCTGCCCGCCTCCTCATGGGCCCTGGCGAGCTGTTCGGCCAGGGGGCCGGGCGGTGCGTCGAGGCGCGCCAGGCCCAAGGCCATGGTCAGGGCGACGAGGCGCTGTTGCGCCCCGTCGTGAAGGTCGCGCTCGATCCTGCGCCGCTCCGCCTCGAATGCGTCGACCAGGCGTACGCGGGACCGGGTCAGTTCGACGATCCGGGCGCCCGGATCGCGGTCGCCCGGAGCGACGAGGAGGCGGGTGAGTCCGGCCCGTGCGCCCGCGGCGACGCCCATGACGTACGCGCCGAGCGCGAGCAGCACCAGCCCCAGCACGGCCGCGCCGCATGCTGCGGGCCATGTGGTGACGGTCCACTGCTTGAGCACCTTCGCCTCGTGCCCCTCACCGACGGTCGCCATCAGCACCGGGGCGGCGACCAGCGAGAGCGGGACGGCCAGTGCGACGGTGACGACGAGTGCCTCCACCGGCCACAGCAGCCCCGCGAACAGGACGGCGTAACCGAGTTCCCGCCAGGTCGCCCGCTCCCGCAGCCGCGTCGTCAGCCAGGCCCACAACCCACCTTCCGCGGGCGTCACATGGGGCCCCGGTGCGGGTTCGCGGTCGATCAGGCGCAGCCTCGCCCGCTCCAGCACGGCGACGGGAAGCCCCGCGAGCGCGGTGAGCGCGAGCAGCGGCAGGCCCACGAGGACGACGGCGAGTACCGTCCCGGCGGCCGCCGCGGTCACGATCCCCACAAGGGTGACGGCGCCCGCGACCACCCCGGTCAGCAGGTAGGCCACTGAGCGCCACGGCCACGCGGACAGCAGGAAGCCGCGTCCGGACATCGCCTGCCACACATTTCCGGGATGCATGCGGATCACCGTAGGCCCCCCGTGCGGGCCGGACCATCGGCCCAGCGCGAGGAACGGGGGTATGCCTGGCCCCACCCCGACTCTCCCCCCTGCCCCAATGCGCCACGGCCGCCCGGCGGGATTTCGTGGAGTCACCCGGGAGACGCCGCGCCCCGGAACACCCCGCGGGGGGAGACGCGGCCCGAACGAAGGGGGACACATGAACGACGACGCCATCAGAATGCGCTCCGTCAGCAAGCGCCACGGCTCCGGGGACAGTGCCGTGACGGCCCTGGACGAGGTCTCGCTCGCTTTTGCCAGAGGCACCTTCACCGCCGTCATGGGACCCTCCGGCTCCGGCAAGTCGACTCTCCTCCAGTGCGCCGCGGGCCTTGACCGGCCCACTTCGGGGTCGGTACGGCTCGGCGACACCGAGCTGACGTCGCTCGGCGAGAGACGGCTGACCCGGCTGCGCCGCGAGCGGATCGGCTTCGTCTTCCAGGCGTTCAACCTGCTGCCGTCGCTGACCGCCGAGCAGAACGCCGCGCTCCCGCTGCGACTCGCGGGCCGCCGGCCCTCCCGTGCCACGGTGCGCGAAGCGCTGCGGCAGGTCGGCCTGGGCGACCGTGCCGGGCACCGGCCTGCGGAGTTGTCCGGTGGCCAGCAGCAACGGGTTGCCCTGGCCCGCGCGTTGATCACCCGCCCCGAGGTGCTCTTCGGTGACGAACCGACCGGTGCCCTGGACTCGCGGGCCGGCCGCGAGGTGCTGAACCTGCTGCGCGGCATGGTCGACCACGAAGGCCGCACCGTCGTGATGGTCACCCATGACCCGGTGGCCGCCGCCTGCGCGGACCGTGTCGTGTTCCTCGTCGACGGCCGCGTCCACGGCGAACTGGCCGCGGCGAGCGCGGACGACATCGCCACGCGGATGACCGGGCTGGAGGCCGTGCCGTGCTGAGCGTCGCCCTGAGCACCCTGCGCACCCGCTGGGCCACCTTCGCCGGCAGCTTCGTCGCGCTGTCGCTGGGGGTCGCGCTGCTGGCCGTGACCGGACTGGTCCTCGCCTCCTCCCAGGACGCGCCCGAACGGCGGCCCGAGCGTTTCGCCGCGGCTCCGGTCGTGGTCCGGGGGCAGGACACCCTGCGCGTGAGCACGCCGAGGGGTGTGCGGACGCACGCGCTCGCACAGCCGCGTGGCGTGCCCGTCACGACGCTCGCCGTGCTGCGGGGGTTCGGTCCGGTCGTCGAGGACCGGTCGTTCCCGGTACGGGCCGAGGGCGGACCCGGTGACCTTGTGGGACACCCTTGGTCCACCGCTGCGTTCGCCCCCTACGTGCTCACCGCGGGACGCGCGCCCCGCGCGGACGACGAGGTCGTCGTGAGCGGTGGCTGGGCCGTGCCGGGCACGCGTGTGCGCACCGACCGGGGCACCGTCCGCGTCGTGGGTGCCGTGTCGGAGCGTGGTTTCGAGCATGCCGTCTTCTATACCGACGCACGTGCCGCCCGGCTGTGTCCCGTCAGCCGGCAGGCGGTGGTCGACGCGGACGCCACCGCGGTACGGGAGGCGGTCCGCGGCAGCGGCGCCCGGGTACTCACTGGGAACGACCGGCGCTACGCCGACGCCGATCCCGGCCGCGACGGCGAGGCGGTGACCGCGATGAACGCCCTGTTCGGCACAGCCGGCGGCGTCACCGCCTTCGTGTCGGTGTTTGTTGTGGCCTCCACGTTCGCCTTCTCGGTCGCCCAGCGCCGCCGTGAGTTCGGGCTGCTCCGCACCGCCGGCGCCACTCCCGGCCTGCTCCGCCGGATGGTGCTGACCGAATCCCTGTTGGTCGCCGTGGTCGCCTCGACGACGGGCTGCCTGCTCGGGGCGTACGCGGCGCCGCGGCTGGCCGCGTCGGTGGTCGAGCACGGACTGGCACCGGGCTGGTTCACCGTCAAGGACCACAGCTGGCCCTACCAGGCGGCCTTCTGGACGGGCCTGCTCGTCGCCCTGGGCGGTGCCGCCGCGGCCTCCTGGCGGGCCGGCCGGACCGGCCCCGTGCAGGCGTTGCGCGAAGCCTCCGCCGACCCCGAAGCGATGACGTGGGGCCGGTGGGTGTTCGGCGCCGGGCTGCTGCTGACCGCCGTGGTGACCCTCGGTGCCGGCCTGGCCGGCGACCCCGGCGACCTTCTGCACCGCAAGACGTACGTGAGCCGCCCGCTGCTGCTGATCACGGCGGCCGCCCTGCTCGCGCCCGTCGTGGTGCGTCCACCGGCCCGCCTCCTGGCCCGCGTGTCCGGCCGGCTGCCCGGTGCCGTCGGCATGCTGGTGGGCGAGGGCGCCGCAGCCGGGGTGCGCCGCACCGCCGCGGTCGCCGCGCCCGTCCTGGTGATGGTCGCCCTCACGGGGTCACTGCTCGGCAGCACCGCCACCCTCGACGGGGCCAGGGCCGTCGAGATACGCCAACGGACCACCGCCGCCTACGTGGTCACCGCCCCGGACGGTGCGGGTTTCGACGCGCGGACCCTGCGACGGCTGCGCGGCGTGCCCGGGGCGCAGGTGTGGCCGTCGGCGGCGAGCGAGGTGTTCGTCCTGGAGGACGGCCCGGCATTGATCAGGTCCGAGGCGCGGGCAGCCGACCCCGGGGCCTTCGCCGCCACCACCCGGCTGCCACTCGTCGCGGGGAACGCGGCCGATCTCGACGACGGGTCGATCGTCGTGAACGAGGAATGGGAACGGCACTCCGTCGGCGGGCGCGTCCAGGTCTGGCTCGGGAACGGCACCAGGAGGACGCTGCGCATTGCGGCGGTGATGGCGGTCGGCACGGGCGGCAACGGTGTCTGGGTCACTCCCGCCAACGCTCCCGGTGCCGTCGTCGACCGGGTGGACGTGGCCCTGGCGAAGGGCGCGGATTCCGGCGAGGTGAGTACCTTGCTGCGCAAGGCGGTCGAGCCTGCCGGCGGTCGCGTGCTCTCCCGGGACGAGTGGCTCGCGGCAGCGCGGCCGGAGAACGACCGTACGACGTGGCTCGGCTTTGTACTCGTCCTCGGCATCGCCCTGATTTACACAGCTGTCTCCCTGGTCAACACCACAGTGATGGCCACCTCCGACCGGGTGCGCGAGCTGGCCGCGCTGCGGCTGGCCGGGGGCACGTATCGGCAGGTGCTGCGGCTGGTGGGGGCCGAGTCCCTCGTGGTGGTCGCGGTGGGGACACTCCTGGGCCTGGCCGTGGCCGTACTCAACCTCTCGGGAATGCGGTGGGCGCTCGCCCTGCTGTCGGTGAGCGCTCCCATCGAGCTGCCCTGGGCGGCTGTCGGGGCGGCCGCGGGCGCGTGCGCGGTCCTCGCCGTCCTCGCGTCGACCGTGGGGGCCGGACTCGCGCTGCGGCGTCCCGCGGTGGCACTCGCGGGAACGCGGGAGTGACCCCGCGCCGGGCGCGGTGTCCGCCCAGGAAGGCCGTGTATGGGCGAAGGCGGTCGGGGGC
Source organism: Streptomyces sp. NPDC088733 (assembly GCF_044751185.1). NCBI lineage: Bacteria > Bacillati > Actinomycetota > Actinomycetes > Kitasatosporales > Streptomycetaceae > Streptomyces > Streptomyces sp. NPDC088733. The sequence continues at coordinate 511,456 of NZ_JBIVLH010000002.1, read as the reverse complement.
GGTGCCCGTGCTGTCCGGCACGGGCCGCGGGTCCCGCACCGTCGCAGCCCTGTTTCAGGGGATATGTCCCCCTCCCTGTTACCCTCGCCCCTGTCCGTCGGCGGGCCGCCGCCGCGACCGTGAAAAGGAGTGATCCCTCATGCGTGTTCTGGTCGCGGGTGCCACCGGAGCGGTCGGGCGGCTGCTTGTTCCGCTGCTCCTGGAGTCCGGGCACCAGGTCACGGGAATCTCCCGCACGCCCAAGGGTGCCGAGAGTGTACGTGGCCAGGGCGCGTCGGCCGTGCAGGGCGATGTGTTCGACCGGGACGGTCTGCGGCGGATCGTGGCCGCGGCCGCGCCCGACGCGGTCGTCCACCAGCTCACCGACCTGTCCGGCGCCGACGGGGAGGCGACCAACCGGCTCCGCCGGGAGGGCACGCGCCACCTGGTGGACGCGGCCGTGGCCGGCGGCGTCACCAGGATCGTGGCCCAGTCGATCTCCTGGGCGTACGCGGCGGGGGAGGGGCGGGCCGACGAGTCCGAGCCGCTGGACATCGGCGCGCCGCAACCCCGCGGAGCGCTGGTCGACGGCCTGCGGGCGCTGGAGGACACGGCGGCCGTCATGGAGGCGGCGGTGGTGCTGCGCTACGGCGTCCTGTACGGCCCCGGCACCTGGTACGCGCCGGGCGGCGCCGTGGCCGCGGCCCTGGCCGGCGATCCGTCCGCGCGGTTCCTCGGGAGCATCGAGGCGGATCTGTCCGTGAGTTCGTTCCTGCATGTCGCCGATGCCGCACGGGCCGCCGTCGCCGCCCTCGACTGGCCTTCCGGGCCGGTCAACATCGTGGACGACGAGCCTGCGCAGGCCCGCGCGTGGCTGCCGGTCCTGGCGGACGCCCTCGGCGTGCCCGCACCGGTCGCGACATCGGGGCGGCAGGACTGGGCGCGGGGCGCCTCCAACGCGCTGGCCCGCTCGCGGGGGTGGCGGCCCGGGTACCCGACCTGGCGCACCGGCTTCGCGGCGCAGGGCGCCTGATCCCCGGGGTTCAGGAGCCGCCGATGACGCTCACGTCGTCGGGGTCGATCAGGTCGGGGGAGAGCCAGCCGTCGAGGTCGTACTCGGCGAGGCAGGTGTCGGCGAAGCCGCGGTAGGCCTCGGTGAGGCCCGTCGCGTCCTGCGCGGTGAGGATGTCCAGCCGGACCGCCTCGTGGTTGCCGCTGTAGCTGCGCTCGTACAACTCGTGCCGGCCGCCGAACTCCGTGCCGACGGCGTCCCACAGGAGCTTCATGACCTTGGCGCGGTGCACGGCGTCGTAGCCGTTCGAGCCGCGCATGTAGCGGTCGAGGTAGGTGCGGACGTCAGGGTTCTTGAAGTCGGCGGCGTGCGAGGTGAGGTAGATCAGCCCGCTGCCGAGGTCCTGTTCGACGATCTCCCTGATCCGGGGATACCCCTGGGTCATGAACCAGCGGTAGGACAGGCCCGCGTCGAGGTTGGGCAGCACGCTGCCGCCCACCCACGGGTCGGGGTTGTGCGCCATGGAGTCGGTGAGCGCCCACATCAGGTTCCGCCAGGCGAGCACCTCGCCGACCCGGGTCCGCACCCCGCGGAAGTCCGAGGTCCCGGTGATGTCCAGGGCCTTGAGGAGCAGCCCGGCCAGGAACTCGATCTTGACCGCCAGCCGGACGCATCCCTGGAAGGCGAAGCGCGGCAGGAAGCCCGACGCGGGCAGGAAGGCGTCCGCCTTCTCCGGGTCGCCGTGGACGAACACGTTCTCCCAGGGCACGAGGACCTTGTCGAGCACGAGGACGGTGTCGTTCTCGTCCAGGCGGCTGGACAGCGGGTGGTCGAAGGGGCTGCCGGTCACCGCGGCGTTCATCGCGTACGAGGGGCGGCAGATGAGCTTCGTCCCCGGTGCGTTCAGCGGGATCGCGCAGACCAGCGCGTACGCGCGCTTCTTGAGGGGCAGGCCGGAGTGCGCGACGAAGCTCATGTGCGTGGTCGCCGATCCGGTGGCCACGACCTTGGCGCCGCTGACGACCAGTCCGTTGTCCGTCTCCTTCTCGACGTGCACGAACACGTCGGCCACCTCGTCGGGAGGCCGGTCGCGGTCGACGGGCGGATGGATGATCGCGTGGTTCCAGTACAGGACCTTCTCCTGCGACTCGCGGTACCAGCGGCGGGCGTTGTCCTGGTAGGGGGCGTAGAAGTCCGCGTTCGCGCCGAGCGTGCCGAGGAACGCCGCCTTGTAGTCGGGGCTGCGGCCCATCCAGCCGTACGTGAGCCGGGCCCACGCGGCGATGGCGTCCCGGTCGCCGACCAGGTCCGCCGCGCTGCGGGCCGCGCGGAAGTAACGCATGGTGCGCCCGTCGCTGCCGGTGTCGGTGGGGCAGGTGAGCACGGGCCCTGCGGCCGGGTCGTGCAGCGCGTCGTACAGGCGGGCCGCCATGCGGACGGTGTTCCGGAACGCCGGGTGCGTGGTCACGTCCCGGACGCGCTCCCCGTACAGGTAGATCTCCCGGCCGTCGCGGAGACTCTCCACGTACTCCTCCCCGGTCAGCGGGCGCGTGACGCGGACTGCGGCCGGGTCGCCGTCCGGAGCGGTCATGCGGAGGCCCCGTCGGTCGCCGCGGGGTGTGCCGTCGCGCCGACACCCATCGGCTGCCCCTTTCGTCGCGTGCCCGCCGCCCGAAGGCCGCACCCGCAGGACGGACGCAAGCCGCTTATTACGTAAAAACCCACAAAACCGCCCAGTGGCGGCTCTGTCAAGGGAGGGCGTACGCAGGGGCGGTCAGGCGGGCGTTACGGCCCAGGCCACCTCGTCGGGGACGAGGACGCCCTGGTAGACCCGCTCGGTCATCGCCGCCACCCGGGGCCAGGCGAACCGGGTCAGGGCACGTCGGCGCCCGTTCGCCCCGCACACCCTGCGGGTGCCGGGGGAGGCGAGCAGCCCGCCGACCGCCTGTGCCAGGGCGGCGTGGGAGTGCGGCGCCACCAGGCGCCCCGTGCCCGGGTCGGCCACGGTGTCCAGGTGGCCGCCCACCGCGCTGGCCACCACGGGCCTGCCGCAGGCCATGGCCTCCAACGGCACGCTGCCGAACGGCGCGTAGTCCGCGGGGCAGACCACGACGTCCGCGCTGCGGATCAGCGGCGCCACCGCGGTGCCGGGCACGCCGCCGGTGAACCGGACCCGGTCGCCGACCCCCATGTCCCGTGCCAGGTCGAGCAGCCGGCGCACCTCGGGGTCGCCGCTGAGGCGGTCCGCGGCCGGACCGCCGACGACGACGAGCTCGGTCCCGGGCAGCCGGGTCAGCGCGGCGACGGAGACCGCGATGCCCCTGCGTGCGGTCAGCGGGCCCACTTGGAGCAGCCGGTGGTGTGCGGGGCCGCGCTGGGCGGCGAGGCCGATCGGGGTGAACCGGTCGGTGTCGACGCCCCGGGGGACGACGCTGATCCTGTGCACCGGAATGCCCATCCGCACCAGTTCCCCGACCTCCTCACGGCAGACGGCGATCACCCGGTCGCAGGCCAGGCCGAGTTCGGTCTCGCGGACGACGAGGTCGGCCGGCCGGGCGCCGCCGGGCGCCGCCTCGTACCGCCGCGTGACCGTGCCGAGGGCGTGGAAGGTGTGCACCAGCGGAATGCCCAGCTGACCGGCCGCCCGCAGCGAGGCCAGGCCCGACATCCAGAAGTGCGTGTGCACGATGTCCGGTTGCCGCAGGCGCCAGAGCCGGGTCAGGGCGCGCCCGAACTCCGCCATGTGGGGCAGCAGTTCGTGCTCGGTCAGCGGCCGCGGCGGCCCGGCGGGGACGTGGTGGACCTCGACGCCCTCGCACAGCGGCACCACGTCCGGCAGGCCCGGCGCGTCACGCCGGACGTGCACGGTCACCCGGTGGCCCCGCCCGGCGAGGGCGGCGGCCAGCCGCACGACATGGGCGTGGGGCCCGTCGCCGTCCGGTCCGCCCGGCACGGCCAGGGGGCTCGCGTGCTCGGAGACGAGCGCGATCGCCATGGAGTCGGCGGTGCTGCGGCTGTTCATGGGCGCACCTCCCATCCCGTCGTGCTCACCGTGCGGGCTCCGGCAGCACCAGCCGTACGGCCTGGAGCAGGTCGGAGGCGAGTACCTCGGCCTCCCGGACCTCCTCGGGCAGGGTGACCGGGGTGGGGACGAGCACCCCGCGCGCGCCCGCGGCCCGGGCGGCGGCCGTGTCGGCGCCGATGTCCCCGATGACGGCGGCCTGCGCGGGGGGTATGCCGAGCCAGTCGCAGGCCGCGAGCACCAGGCCGGGCGCGGGTTTGCGGCAGTCGCAGACCTCGTCCCAGTGCGGGCAGACCGCCCACAGCGCGAACGGCCCGAGCAGGTCCTCCACGCGCCGCTGCACCGCGACGACCTGACGCCATGTCAGCACCCCGCGTCCCACCCCCGACTGGTCGCTCACCACACCCACCGGGATCCCCTGCGCCCGTACGGCCGCCACGGCCTCGCGGGCGGTCGGCATGGGGACGACGCGCGCCGGGTCGCCGTTGTAGGGCACGTCCACGACGAGGGTCCCGTCGCGGTCGAAGAGCACCGCCTGCGGGAACCCCATGGGGGGCTCCGCGGGTACGGCTCCCGGGAACAGCCACGGCCCGGGGGAGGGAAGCGGGGGGCCGTGGGTGTTCCAGGTGCCGAAGCGGCTGGTCACGGCCGGACCGCTCGCGGACGGCGAGGGGTGCGGCCGGGGGCGGGAGTGTGGTTTCCGGGGAACGGGGAAGGGCGTGCCATTCGATCTCCTCCCGTCGGGGCGGATACCGGTCACACGTGGCGGAAGCCTCTCAACACCATCCGGTCCCGCCCGCCCGGAGGCACCTTCGCCTACGCCGATCGGGTGAACGCCGGCGGCGCGGGCGCCGGGCCCGCTACTGCGCCCAGGCCTGTGCGGTCCGGGTCGCGGGCTCGACCTCGACGACGGTCTCCAGGCCGACGAGCGTCACGAGGCGGCGGGGCTGGCCCTGCACCCCGTGGAGGGCGAGATGGACGCCCTCGGGGGCGAGCCGCTGCCGCAGCCGGAGGACGAGGTTCACCCCGGACGAGTCCATGAAGGTCAGTCCGGCCAGATCCAGGACGACGGAGGTGCAGCCGTCCAGATCGAGCGCGTCGCTGACACGCGAGCAGCTGTCGATGTCCATCTCGCCGGTCAGGTTGAGGGTGAGGCGATCGGCGTGACGCTCGGGTTCCACGGTCAGGGCGGTGGTCATGGTTCCTGCTCCTTCGGGGAGCCGGAGCCCATCGCGGCATCTGTCGGGGTCGACTGCCGCCATCCGCGTGCATACCGGCGCACGCGGAGTCCAGTAAGTGGCCCGTACCTTTCCGCCGGCCGTGAAGCGGCCGGGAGGACGGCGCGGAACGAGTACCAAACCAGGCTGATGTCCCCTCACCCTCCCACCGCGGCACCGGGCGGGCCAGGGCCCCGATCCGCGGAAAAGCGCCGGTCGCACGTGGGGACGGACCCTAACCCCCGCCCCCCGCCTGCGGGTTCACCGGGGCCGGGGGTACGCGGGGCGTCGCGTTCCCTCCGGACCATCCGTACACTTCCCGCACGCCCTGTTCACGCACCCGCCGCAATTCGGCGCCGCCGGGCCGGAACACGGCCCGCGGTGCGGGCCACGTCGCCGGAGGCCCGCCGGGCAGGGCCCCGGTCCGCGGCCGTCAGGCGCCGCGCGTGCCGCGCCGCGGACGCGGTACCCGCGTGCGGCGCGCCCGCCGGCGCCACCAGGCGGTGGCCGGCCAGGTCGCCGCGAGCAGGGTGGCCACCCACGCGGCCCCGAACGCCCACAGCAGGGGACCGTCCTTGGTCGTCGCGGCCGCCGGCAGCAGGGCGAGGCTCGCCCCGCCCAGGAAGGTCACCAGAAGCGCGCGCGGCCGGCGGGCGACGCGCGCCGCCGCGTCCCGCCGGCGGGTGTGCGGCCGCATCGTCCGCAGGCACCGGGCGAGTTCGCGGTCGCGCCGCAGCAGGCCCTCGATCCCGTTCAGCGCACGGACTTCCTCGACGCTGAGCGCGCAGTCCTCCCGCATCGACGCCTCCACGGCGGGTGCCACGGGGTCCGGGCCGTCCGGCCACCCGGCTCACTTCTACCCCCGGACCGCCCCCTGAGCGGGCCCACGGCGCGATTGACCGGATTGTGCCGCCCGCGGCCGGGCGTGCGGCCGTTCGTCCTCAGCACGGCGTCGTCGTGGCCGGCGGGCGGGGCCGGGAGCGCGCGATCAGCAGGGCGACGTCGTCGCGGCATCCGGGCCGGCGCAGTTCGGCGAGGAGCCGGTCGCAGGTCTCCTCCACCGAGCGGTCCTCGCGGTGCAGGAGGTCGACCAGCACCGAGAGGCGTTCGTCGATGGGCTGGTCGCGTGTCTCGACGAGCCCGTCGGTGTAGAGGACGAGTGCGTCGCCGGGACCCAGGCGCACCACGGTGTTCTGGAACGGCACACCGCCCACCCCGAGCGGAGTGCCCGTCGGCAGGTCGAGCAGTTCGGGCCGTTCCCCGTCGCGCACGACGATCGGCGGGAGGTGGCCGGCGTTGGCGACCCGGCATTCGCCGCGCTCCGGGTCGAAGACCGCCAGCACGCAGGTGGCGATGGAGTGGTCGGCGTGCTCCCGCCCCTGGATGCTCTTGTCCAACTCGCCCAGGATCTGCGCCGGTTCGAGGTTGAGGACGGCGAGGGTCGAGGCGGCGGTGCGGAGCCGGCCCATGGTCGTGGCCGCGGGGACCCCGCTGCCCATGACGTCGCCGACGACAAGAACGGCCTTGCCGTCCTCCAGGGCGATGACGTCGTACCAGTCGCCGCCGACCTCGCTGCTGGCCTGCGCCGGACGGTAGCGGGCGGCGACTTCCAGACAGGGGTGGCAGGGGCGCAGCTGCGGAAGGAGGCTGCGCTGCAAGGTCTCCGCGGTGCTGCGCAGGCGCTGGTGCAGACGGGCGTTGTCGATGCACACGGCGGCGCGGGAGGCCAGTTCCCAGGCGACGGTCACGTCGTCCTCGTCGAAGGGCTGCGGATCGCGCGCACGCCCCAGCCCGAGCACTCCGAGGACGCGGCCGCGGGCGATGAGCGGCACCGCCATGGCCGTGTGCACGCCCGCCTCGGCCAGGTCGGCCGCCTCGTCCTCGTCGCGGCTGATGCGCAGCAGGTCCCCGTCGCCCACGTGCGTGATCAACTGCGGACGGCCGGTGCGCACGCAGAGCGCCGCCAGATGGGCGGGCGGGTACGTCACGACGGTCTCCGGTTCCGCGCGCAGACGCGCCACCCGCGTGGAGTGCGTGGTCTTGGAGGCCAGGGTCCGGAAGACCGGGGCGTCCTCCGCGGGCTCGGCGTCCTGCTCTTCGAGAACGGCGTCGAGCACGTCCACCGCGGCCATGTCGGCCGGTTCCGGCACGACCACGTCCGCCAGCTCCCGCGCGGTCTGCACCACCTCCAAGGTGGTGCCGAGCCGGGCCGAGCCGTCCGCGATCAGGGCGAGGCGGCGGCGGGCACGGTCGGCCTCCAATGTGGCGCTGTGCCGGTCGGTGACGTCGACCACGGAGCACGCGACACCCAGCACGAGTCCGTTCTGGTCCTCCAGCCGGTAGAACGAGACGGCCCAGGCGTGGTCGTGGTCAAGGTCCGCGGCGGTGCGGCCGACGACGTACCGGTCGACGACGGGGACGCCGGTGTCCAGGACCTCCCACAGCGTCCGCTCGGCCTGGCCGAACTCGGCCCTCGGCAGCACCTCCCGGAAGGCGCGGCCCATGTGGTCGTCCTCGGTGAGGCCGTGCATCCGGGCCAGCGCGGGGTTGACCGACAGGTACCGCAGGCCCGTGTCCATGACCGCCAGGCCGATCGGCGACTGCTCGACCAGCTGGTAGGCCAGGGCGAGGCCCCGCTCCATCGTCTGCAGCCGCGACCGGTCGGTGGCCAGCCCCAGCGCGTGGCAGCCGCCGGCGCTGTCCGACAGCCGTACGTTGCGGAACTCCACCAGCCGCGTGCTGCCGTCCTTGCAGCGGATCGGGAACGCCCCGGCCCAGCTGCGGCCGGTCTCCATCACTTCCGCGAACAGCCGGACCGCGGCGTCCTGGTCCCGGGGGTCCACGAGCAGCAGCGCGGCGTACTGCCCCACGGCCTCGTTCGCCGGGTAACCGAACAGCTCCTCGGCCTGGGGGCTCCACATGTCGATGCGGCCGTCGTCGTCCAGCAGGACCGCCGCGACGCCGAGGATGTCCATGAGCCCGCTGGGGCCCAGCGCCGCGGCCTCGCGATGGCCCACGTCGAGTGGCCGGCGATCCACTTCGCTCATCGTGGGCTCTCCTTTCGCCCCACCCGAGCGGCGGCCGCGGGCCGGAGTCCGGCCGTGCCGTGCGGCGGCCGCCCGTCACTGCGCGCCTGCTCGGAGGCGCGCGACCGCGTGCGTGCCGATGACGTTCTCCGGCTCGCCTACCCGCGGGCCGTCCGGCTGAGTCATTTACGCGGCGGAGGCGGTCCGCGGTGCCCCGAGAACCCCTTCGAGGTCTCCGTCCCCCGGCCTTCCGAACAGGACGGGGACAGGACGTTCGGCGTCCTGCTGCTCGCCCTCGGCGCGGCCGCGCTGCCGGCCGACACCATCGGTCGTCCCGGTGCCGGAGCGGCGGTCCAGATCGGCCTGCGGTTCCTGTCCGAAGCGTTCCGGCTGTCCGGCCTCGGCGGCGGTACGGGCGGTCAGGGGTGGCGGCCCGCGATGTCCCCGTCCGGGGCGTCGGCCAGCACGACGCGGGCGGTGATGCGCTTGCCCACGGGCTGCCGGTGGACCTCGAAGCTCTGGCAGACGGCCATGATGATCTCCAGGCCGTGCTGGCCGACCCGGTCGGCGTCGGCGGCGCGGGCCACCGGGAGCGTCGTGTCGCTGTCCCACACGGTCACCTCGACCGTGCCCTCGCTGATCTGCAGGGTCAGCAGGCACGGCCCCGGGGCGTACTTGCGGGCGTTGGTCACCAGCTCGCTGACCACGAGCTGGACCGTCACCATCACCCGGTCCGAGACCGGCAGTCCGTGCACCGCCTGCACATCGGTGAGGAAGTCGCGTGCGAGGTCGCGGGCCTCCGCGATCTGCTCACTGCCCTCGTAGGCGGCGGTCACCGCGATCGGTCGCGTGTCCGGAAACGTCCGGTCACCGCCGTGTACAGCCTCGTGCATCCCGTCCGCCTCCGTGCCGCTTCCACACCTGCTCCGATGCGTGTGCCCCCGAGGGGGCACGATCACACCTGGCGTTTTCCGGCGACGTTCCGGGGCGCGGGCAGGTCAGTGGCTGCGGGTCCGGGTACGGGGCCGGTCGGCGCTCCGGTCGCCGGCCCGCGCCGCGTCCGCCGCGGCGCGCCGGGCCACCGCCTGGCCGCGCCGGAACAGGGCCAGGCTCGCCAGCCCCAGGACGATCAGGGCGGCGCCGGTCACGATCTGGCTCAGGTACGCCAGCCCCGCCCCCGAGTCCTCGCCGAAGTAGCCGAACGCGAAGGGTGCCGCCACCAGGCACGCGCCGCAGAAGACGGTCAGGATGTCGCTGCCCGCGCCGCGGGTTCTCGACACACGCGAGAACCCGTTCAGGATGAGGACGGTGGCGAAGACCAGGTCCACCATGCGCGCGCCGTTGGCGATGGGCGTGTTGGGGTAGGCCAGCGGCCAGCCCGCCACGAAGAGCCATCCGCCGATCAGCAGGACGGGCACGGTGAGCAGCGAGTCGCGGATGTCGACGATCGAGGCGTCGTAATGCGGCTCCATCAGGGGCCGGACGGGGGGACGGTTCGCCACGGACATGGTGCTCCCTCCTGCGCGTCGCCCGGTGGGCGACCGGCGGGGGTGTGGATGTCCGTTCCATTTTCGTGCACCGCGACCGGAACGGCCTGTCGGCTGTCAGCGCGCGCCCGCGGCCTGCCCGTCCTGGCCGTTCCCGCCGTCCTTCCGGCCGTCCTTCTCACCGTCCGACGCGCCCGGTCCGACGAGGGTGTGGATGAGCGGGACGCGGACGAGGATCAGCGCGCCGCAGATCACCAGGAACGCGCCGAGCAGCATCGGCAGGACGTACCAGCCGCCCCGCAGCCGCTCCTCGAAGACGGTGACGCCCAGCGCGAGGCTCACCGTGGCGTCCCCGAGGGTGAGCGCGGGCTGCGAGGCGACGAGGGGCCCCGACTGCATGGCGTTCTCCAGGAGGAAGACGGCGGCGACCCCGACGAGGGCGAAGCCGTAGGTCTGCCACGCGGTGAAGAAGGCCCCGGGGCCCTCGTCGTTCCAGACCTGCGTGGCGTCCTTCAGCAGCCCCGCGGTCAGCGCGTAGCAGATGGCCGCGCTCGCTCCGAAGCACGTGGCACGCACCCGCCCCTCCGGGCGGCGGGCGGCGACCGCGACGAGGAGCAGGACGGCGGCGCAGCAGGCCGGCAGGGCCGCCGCCCACAGTTCGGGACGCGGCTGGTTCACCCCGCCGCTGGGCGACGCCGCCCACAGGCCGACGCCCAGCCCGACGACCATGCAGGCGACGGCGGCCCAGCCGCGCGGCGGCAGCCGCCGGCGCAGCACGATTCCCGCGAGGAACATCGCGAACGGCAGCTCCAGGACGAAGAGCGGCTGGACGAGGGTCAGCTCCCCGTTGAGCAGGGCCAGGGCCTGGAACGCGGCCGCGGCGATCACCGCGCCGAAGCCGACCAGCCACACGGGCTTGCGCAGCAGTTCCCCGATGAGGGCGAGCCGCAGCCCCGTCGTGAGCGGCACCGTGCGGGCGGCGTAGCGCTGCAGTACGGTGGCCAGCGCGTTGCTGAGAGCCGCGAGGAGCGCGAACAGCACGGCAAGGACGGTCTGCACCCGGGGATCTCCTTTGCCTCACCTCCCACACCGATCCCAAAGTAATCGCTGGCATCCGTCCGGCACGCGCGCGACGCGTCGGCCGGCGCGCGCGGATCCGGGCCCGCCCGGAGCGGATCACAGCACGCGCTGGCCCTTGCCGAGGGCGATGATGCCGTTGGCCGAGGCGTGGTACAGCTCGCGGTCGCGGTCGGGGTTGACGCCGATCGTGGCGCCCGCCGGCACGGTGATGTTCTTGTCGAGGATGGCCCGGCGGACCACCGCCCCGCGGCCGATGCGCACGTTGTCGTGGAGGACCGACCCCTGGACGACGGCTCCCTCCTCGACCACGACGCCGGGTGACAGCACGGACTGGGTGACCTGGCCGGAGATGATGCAGCCCGGGCTGACCATGGACTCGCTCGCGATGCCCCCGGCGACGAACTTCGCGGGCGGCAGCCGCAGGGAGTGGGTGTAGAGCGGCCACTGGTTGTTGTAGAGGTTGAAGACCGGGTTGATCGAGATCAGGTCCAGGTGGGAGTCGTAGTAGGCGTCCAGGGTGCCCACGTCCCGCCAGTAGCCGTGGTCGCGGGCGGTCTCGCCGGGGACGTGGTTGTCGTCGAAGTCGTAGACCTGCACCTGCCCCTTGTCGGTGAGCAGGGGGATGATGCTGCCGCCCATGTCGTGCACCGAGTCGTCGTCCTCGGCGTCCTGGTGGAGGGCGTCCAGCAGGACCTTGGTGGTGAAGATGTAGTTGCCCATGGAGGCGTAGACGTGGTCGGGGTCGCCCGGCAGGCCGGGCGGGTCGGCCGGCTTCTCCAGGAACTCCTCGACGCGGATGCCGCCGGCCGCCGGGGTGATGATGCCGAAGGACGACGCCTGGTCGCGCGGGACGCGTATCCCGGCGACCGTGGCGCCCGCGCCGTTCTCGATGTGCTGGCGCAGCATCTGACGGGGGTCCATCCGGTACACGTGGTCGGCGCCGAAGACGACGATGTAGTCCGGTTGCTCGTCGTACACGAGGTTCAAGGACTGGAAGATGGCGTCCGCGCTGCCGAGGAACCACCGCGGGCCCAGCCGCTGCTGCGCCGGGACCGGGGTGACGTAGTTGCCCAGCAGATTGGACATCCGCCAGGTGGTGGTGATGTGCCGGTCCAGGGAGTGCGACTTGTACTGCGTCAGCACGCAGATGCGCATGATGTCCCCGTTGACGAGGTTGGACAGGACGAAGTCCACCAGCCGGTAGGCGCCGCCGAAGGGCACGGCCGGTTTGGCGCGGTCGGCGGTCAGCGGCATGAGCCGCTTTCCCTCCCCGCCCGCGAGAACGATTCCGAGCACTGAAGGTCCGCCGCGCATCGCTTCCCCCTACCCCTGGTCCGTTGCTGTTCGCACGTTCCCTGCCCGCTCACCCGAGGGTCCGCTCGTACACGTCCACCGTGCGGCGGGCCACCGCGTCCCAGCCGAACTCGGCCACCGCGCGCTCCCGGCCCGCCGCACCCATCCGGGCCGCTGCGGCGGGGTCGCCGGCGACGGCGTTGACGGCGGCCGCCAGGCCCTCCTCGAAGCCGGCCGGGTCCTTCTCCTCGTACGGCACGAGCACCCCGGTCACGCCGTCCCGCACCACCTCCGGGATGCCGCCGACGGCCGAGGCGACGACCGCGGTCCCGCAGGCCATCGCCTCCAGATTGACGATGCCCAGCGGCTCGTACACCGACGGGCACACGAACACCGCGGCGTGGGTGAGCAGTTGCACCACTTCCGGGCGCGGCAGCATGCCCGGGATCCAGACCACCCCCCTGCGGGACTGGCCCAGTTGCTCCACCAGATCGCGGAACTCGGCGTCGACGGCCGGTGTGTCGGGGGCTCCGGCGGCCAGCACGAGCTGGATGTCCGGATCGAGGCGGCGGGCGGCGCGCAGCAGATGGGGGACGCCCTTCTGCCGGGTGATGCGCCCGACGAACAGGACGTACGGGCGGGTCGGGTCGATACCGTGGGCGTGCAGGACGGACTCGTCGGGGTCGGGCCGGTACAGCCGCGTGTCGATGCCGTTGTGCACCACGTGCACGCGGGACGGGTCCAGGGCCGGATAGGACTCCAGGATGTCCGCGCGCATGCCGTGCGAGACGGCGACGACCGCGTCGGCCGCCTCGATCGCGGTGCGCTCCGCCCAGCCGGACAGGGCGTACCCGCCGCCGAGTTGCTCGGCCTTCCAGGGACGCAGGGGTTCGAGCGAGTGGGCGGTCATCACATGCGGGATGCCGTGCAGCAACTTGCCGAGATGACCGCCGAGGTTGGCGTACCAGGTGTGCGAGTGCACCAGGTCGCGCCCGGCCAGGGCGGCGGCCATTGACAGGTCCACGGACAGGCTCCGCAGCGCCTCGTTGGCCCCGGCGAGGCCGGCGTCCGCGGCGTGCCGGAGCACCCCTGCCGGGTCGTCCGCCCCCGACCCGGCCCAGCAGTGCACCTGAAGGTCCGTCAGGGCCCGCAACTCGCGGGCGAGGAACTCGACATGGACGCCGGCGCCGCCGTACACGTCCGGTGGGTATTCGCGAGTGAGCAGGGCCACCTTCACGGGCGCCTCCAGATTGCGTCGCCGTGTCGGGACATCCCTGCCCCGCGGAACGTCGTTCGACCCGCATTGTGCGCCGCCGCCGTGGATCTGTGGAGAGGGCCGGGCGTTCTCCGACCCGCAACCGCGGCCTACTCGGAGGGCGTCCCGTCGTGGACGGTGACGAAGACGGCGCGGGCCTCGCCGCCGCCGGGCAACCGCCAGCGGGCGTCGACATGCCCGAGGCCGCCGCTGCCCGCCGCCCCGGGGTCCGCGACCGGGCGCAGCGCGCGGGCCACCCGCAGCACCAGCCGCCCGTCCGCGCCGCCGTCCAGGAGCACGTCCGTGGTGCCGTCGGGCCCGTCCGCCACCGTGCCGGGACCGGGAGCCGGGACGCTCGCGGGCCCTGACCAGGAGCGGCCCACGGTGGGATCGGGGGTGTCGCTCACGCTCTGCGCCTGCGCCTCGGCCTCGCCGCGCACGAAGGCCGCCAACTGGCCGACGAGCACCGGGTCATGGGTGCCGTCGTACACCCAGCGCGTGCCCAGCACGCCGTGCTCCGTGGTGCCGATCAGTGCGTGCTCGGCCCCCGCCAGCGGGGCCCCGCGGTAGCTGAGCGGCACGTGGTACGCCGCCCCGTCACCGTCCCCGCCGGCGTCGGTGACCACCATGAACTCCAGGCCGACCTCGCCCCGGGGGTCGTCCAGGCGGAAGCCCCCCGACCTGGTCAGTTCGGGCAGCCGGTCCGTGCCCGCGTACCACGGCTGTCCGGGGAGCCACTGGGTGAGCAGTTCCAGTTTGGTGGGCGACAGTGTGGTGCGGTGGATCAAGGACATTCCCGTGAAGCCTTCCCCTCGGCGAGCGCAGTCCGCGCAGTCCCTCATCGTGCCATCCGCCCCACGGGCCGGGGAGGGACCTGGAAGGGAAGGTGCCGGTTCAGCGGCCGGTGCCGGTCAGCGCCTTGTCGACCTCCGCGACGAAGGCGTCGAGATCGTCCGGCGTACGGGAGGTCACGAGGGTCCAGCCGCCGGTCCTGTCGCTCACCACGGGCTCGTCCACCCAGGACGCGGCGCCGGCGTTGCCGATGTCGGTCCGCAGCGACGCGTACGAGGTGAGGGTCTTGCCCCGCACGGCATCGGCCTCCACCAGCGCCCAGGGGCCGTGGCAGATCGCGGCGACGGGCCGGCCGGAGGAGACGAACGACCGGACGATGCCGATCGCTTCCTCGCTCTGGCGGAGCGCGTCTGCGTTGATGGTGCCGCCCGGGATGAGGAGCAGGTCGAAGTCGGCCGGGTCCACCTTGTCGAAGGTGGTGGTCGGCCGCACGGTCCTGCCCGGGTCCTTGTCACCGACGAGGGTCACGATGGGCTCGTCCAGGGCGGCGGCGATGGTCACCTCGGCGCCTTCGTCGCGTACGTGCTCGGTGGGGACGACGAGTTCGTCCTGCTCCACGCCGTAGTTGGTGGCGATCGCCAGGACACGGTGACCGCTGAGGGGATGATCGGCCATGGTGGTGCCTTTCCTGAGTGCCGCGGATGCGGCTGCCTGGACGAACGGCGTCTGCCCGACCCTCTGTGACGAAAACGTACGTAATGAAACCTTTATCTCGTAGATGCGGAATATTGGCATATGCCCAACCGGCTCGGGACCGGCGGTCGAAGGCCGCTCCCTGCCGGGCTCTCCGCACCGAAACCGATCACCGTACGTGATGCCCGCCGAGCCTCCCGTGATCGTTGGCCGTTACTTCACCCCGTACCGCCGTGCCCACGCCAATCCATGTCGATTCGGACGACTCAATTGCCCCAACAGGGGTATTTGATGGTCGAAAAGCCCGAAATGAGCGGAGATGGTTTCGATGGCCTACACGCGACCGAGCATCGAGGAGCACCCGGACCTTCTTGAGCTCCGCGCCGAGTACGAGCGGACGACAGCGACCAACCGGGGGCAGGCGATCGAGGCCATGGGCCTGGTCACAGGCACCTACCTGGCCGCGTCTCCATGGATCGTCGGCTTCAACGGCCTGTCGACGATAGCGGTCGCCAACCTGATCGCCGGCGTCGCGTACGCCCTGCTGATGGGCGGTATCGGGCGGGGGTTCGAGCGCACGCACTCCATGGCGTGGGCCGCGGCGATCATCGGTCTGTGGACGATCATCTCGCCGTGGTGCATCGCGGGAAGCGTCGCCACCACCCGCACGATCACCAACAACGTGGTCGTCGGCGTGATCATGCTCGTCCTCGCGCTGGCGGCGGCGACGATGCGTCCCGGCACGAAGCGCATGCGCCGCGAGGTGCCCGACCCCACGCCGGGCGGCGGCCGGCGCATCTGAGCGGCATCCCGCGGGAACCCTGCCGGGCGGTCACCTGGACCGCCGGACGGGGATCGGCGGAGGGCGGCACCGCATGCCGGTGGCGCCCTCCGCCGATCCCCGTCCCCGGGACTGGCCTGGCACGCGCGTCCTCCCGGCGGTCTACTGGGAGATGGCCTTGCCGATCGTCCGCCCCGCACCGACCGGGCGGGGGCGGCGACCCCATGCGCCACTCATGTGCCATATGTGCCATACGCACCCAGCAGGCGACGGGAACGAGGCGGCATGTCGGTGGAGGAGCCGGAACTGCGGCAACTGCTCGCGGGCCTGACGGCAGTGCGCGACGGCGACTTCGGCACCCGTCTGCCCGACGGCGGGGACGGTCTGCTGGCCGAGATCGCCACCGTGTTCAACGGCATGGTCGACCAGCTGTCGCTCTTCACCTCCGAGGTGACGCGGGTGGCCCGCGAGGTCGGCACCGAGGGCGTGCTCGGCGGCCAGGCGGACGTGCCCGCCGTCTCCGGGACGTGGGCGGACCTGACGGACTCCGTCAACGCGATGGCGGGCAATCTGACCGCCCAGGTCAGGAACATCGCGCAGGTCACCACCGCCGTCGCCAGGGGCGACCTCTCCCAGAAGATCGACGTCGACGCGCGGGGGGAGATCCTGGAGCTGAAGGAGACCGTCAACACGATGGTCGACCAGCTCTCCTCGTTCGCCGACGAGGTGACGCGGGTGGCCCGCGAGGTCGGGACCGAGGGCAATCTCGGCGGGCAGGCCGACGTCCAGGGCGTCTCGGGCACGTGGCGGGACCTGACGGACTCCGTGAACTTCATGGCGGGGAACCTGACTGGTCAGGTCAGGAACATCGCGCAGGTCGCCACGGCGGTCGCCGGGGGCGACCTGTCCCAGAAGATCAGGGTGGACGCGCGGGGAGAGATCCTGGAGCTGAAGGAGACCGTCAACACGATGGTCGACCAGCTCTCCGCCTTCGCCGACGAGGTGACGCGGGTGGCCCGCGAGGTCGGCACCGAGGGCAACCTCGGCGGCCAGGCCACCGTGCGCGGCGTGTCCGGGACGTGGAAGGACCTCACCGACAACGTCAACGTGATGGCCTCCAACCTCACCGGGCAGGTCCGCTCCATCGCCCAGGTCGCCACCGCGGTGGCCCGCGGCGACCTCTCGCAGAAGATCACGGTCGAGGCGAAGGGCGAGGTGGCCGCCCTGGCCGGGGTCATCAACACCATGGTCGACACTCTCTCGGCGTTCGCCGACGAGGTGACCCGGGTGGCCCGCGAGGTCGGGACCGAGGGGCGGCTCGGCGGCCAGGCCCGCGTTCCCGCGGTGGCCGGCACCTGGAAGGACCTGACCGACAACGTCAACTCCATGGCCAACAACCTGACCGGTCAGGTCAGGAACATCGCGCAGGTCACCACCGCGGTCGCCAGGGGCGACCTCTCACGGAAGATCGACGTCGACGCCCGGGGCGAGATCCTGGAGCTGAAGACCACCATCAACACGATGGTCGACCAGCTCTCCGCCTTCGCCGCCGAGGTCACCCGGGTCGCCCGTGAGGTCGGCAGCGAGGGGCGGCTCGGCGGCCAGGCCGAGGTGGAGGGCGTGTCCGGCACCTGGAAGCGCCTGACGGAGAACGTCAACGAGCTCGCGGGCAATCTGACCCGGCAGGTCCGGGCGATCGCCGAGGTCGCCAGCGCGGTCGCCGAGGGCGACCTCACCCGCTCGATCACCGTGGACGCCTCCGGTGAGGTCGCCGAGCTCAAGGACAACATCAATGCCATGGTGGGTTCCCTGCGCGAGAGCACCCGCGCCAACCGCGAGCAGGACTGGCTCAAGACGAACCTGGCGCGCATCTCCGGCCTGCTCCAGGGCCACCGCGAGCTGGACGTGGTGGCGGAGCTCGTCATGGACGAGCTGACCCCCCTTGTCGACGCCCAGTACGGAGCCTTCTACCTGGCCGAGGAGAGCGGCGACAGCACCGTCCTGAGGATGGTCGGCTCCTACGGCCGGCCCTCCGGGACCCGGGCGGGGGAGCGTTTCGCGCTCGGCGAGTCCCTGGTCGGCCAGGTCGCGCGCAGTCGCCGGACGATCGCCGTCGACGAGGTGCCCGCGGGCTACGTCATCTCCTCCGGGCTGGGGTCGGCGGCCCCCGCCGGCCTCATCGTGCTGCCGGTCGTGGTCGAGGACCAGGTGCTGGGCGTCATCGAACTGGCCTCCTTCGCGGCCTTCACCGCCGTGCACCGCGACTTCCTGGAGCAGCTGAGGGAGACCATCGGCGTCAACGTCAGCACCATCCTGGCCAACGCCCGCACCGACGAACTGCTGCAGGAGTCCCAGCGCCTGGCCGGGGAGCTGCGGGCCCGCTCCGAGGAACTCCAGGTGCAGCAGGACGAGTTGCAGCGGTCCAACGCCGAACTGGAGGAGAAGGCCACGCTCCTGGCCGCGCAGAACCGCGACATCGAGATCAAGAACCTGGAGATCGAGCAGGCCCGCCAGGAACTGGAGGCCCGGGCCCGCGAACTGGACCTCGCCTCGACCTACAAGTCGGAGTTCCTGGCCAACATGAGCCATGAACTGCGCACACCGCTCAACAGCCTGCTCGTGCTCGCCCAGTTGCTGGCGCAGAACGCGACCCGGAACCTCACGCCCAAGCAGGTCGAGTACGCCGGCATCATCCACTCGGCCGGTTCTGACCTGCTGGAGCTGATCAACGACATCCTCGACCTGTCCAAGATCGAGGCCGGGAAGATGGACGTCAACGTCGAACCGATCCCGCTGCGGCGGATCGTGGAGTACATCGAGGCGACGTTCCGGCCGATGACCACGGAGAAGGGACTCGCGTTCGACGTGGCCGCCGGGCCCGGCGTCCCGGACGCGCTCCGCACCGACGAGGCCCGGCTCCGGCAGGTGCTGCGCAACCTGCTGTCCAACGCGGTGAAGTTCACCGAGGAGGGACAGGTGGGGCTGAGCGTCGAAGCGGTCGCGGCCGGTGAACTGCCCCCCGACGTCGAGGCGGAGGACGGCGCGATCGCGTTCCGGGTCACCGACACCGGGATCGGCATCGCCGAGCGGCAACTGGAGACGATCTTCGGTGCCTTCCAGCAGGCCGACGGCACGACCAGCCGCAAGTACGGCGGCACCGGCCTCGGTCTGTCCATCAGCCGGGAGATCGCCCACCTGCTGGGCGGCGCGGTCACGGCCCGGAGCACTCTCGGCAGCGGCAGCACCTTCACCCTCTACCTGCCGTTCGCCCGCGTGCCGCGCGCCGCACAGGAACCGGCGCCGGAGCCGGCCCTCGGCCGCGCCGCCGCGATGGAGCCCTGCGGCGGCGACGGCGCGACCACCGACGCGACCACGGCATCTGACGCGGCGGGCGGCACGGCCCCGGAGGCGGCGCCACGACGCGAACGCCGCCTGCTGGTGGTCGAACCGCGGCCCCGCGGGCTGCTGTCCCTGGTCGCCGAGAGCGCCCTCGCCGACCTGGTGACCGGTCCCGGCGCGCCGCCACCGGAGGAGACCGTCGACATCGTCACCGCCGTGGGCGCGCCCGAGGCGGCCGCGGTGCTTTCCGCCGAACCCGCCGAACCCGCCGAACCCGGCGTACCCGCAGGGCGCGTCGAGTGCGTGGTGCTCGACCTCGGACTGCCGCAGGGCGAGGCCGCACGTATCGTCCGGGACATGCGGCAGGACCCCGCGCTGGCGTCCGTCCCCGTCCTGGCGTACCGCGGCGGCTCCGGCGACACCGAGCCGGACGCGGTCCTGCGGGCGCAGGCCGGTGCACAACGCGTGGAACTCCTCACCGGTCTCGACGAACTGCGCGCACGCATCGCCGCGCACCTGTCGCCCCGCCGGCCCGCGGACGCACCACCCGCGCCGCCCCGGCCGGCCCCGCGGCCCGCCGCCGACGACGAGCCCGCGGCGCCGTCCCTGGCCGGGCGCACCGTGCTGGTCGTGGACGACGACGCCCGCAACATGTTCGCCATCACCGGCATCCTGGAACTGCGGGGCATCCGCGTGCTGCGCGCGGACAACGGCCGCAGCGGCATCGAGACACTGATCGCCCACCCCGAGGTCGACCTCGTCCTGATGGACGTGATGATGCCGGAGATGGACGGCTACGCCGCGACCGCGGAGATCCGCGGGATGCCCGAGTACGCCGGACTGCCCATCATCGCGGTCACCGCCAAGGCGATGCCCGGCGACCGCGAGAAGAACCTGGCCGCCGGCGCGAGCGACTACGTCACCAAGCCCTTCGACGCCGACGACCTGCTCTCCCGCGTGCGCTACTGGCTGGCCCCATGAAACGACCCGCACCGACCGCCGGGGAACAGCCGCCGACGTGACCGCCTCCGACCGCCCGGGACCGGCCCGGCCGGATCCGGAACCCGCCCGCCCGGACGTGACGCCGTCCGCGGCCGCTGCCGGACGGCTCGCCGCCACGGTGGAGAGCCTGCGGCGGCAACTCCAGGAGGCCCAGGCCGTGGCGGACGGCCGCGCCCTCATCGAACTGGCCAAGGGGGTACTGGTCGCACGGCTGGGCTGCGGCCCCGCCGAGGCCGACCGGCAACTGACCCGGCTCGCCGCCGCCGCGGGCGTCCCCCGCCTGGAACTGGCGGCGGACGTGGTCAACGACGCGGCGCACGACCGCATCGGCGACGCCGCCGACGCCGTCGGCGAGGTCGCGGCGCACGGGCCCGCGGCGGATCCGGCGGACGCCGGTGGCCCCCCTCCCGGGGTGCGCCTGCGCACCGCGGAGAGCGGCGCACTGGCCGCCACGGACACGCAGACCGTCGCGTCGTCACTGCTGGAGCACGCGCTGGCCCCGCTGGGCGCCTGCGCCGTCGCGATCTGGGCGGCGGGACCGGACGGCTCCCTCACCCTGGCCGGTCACGCCGGGTACACCGAACCCGAGGCACGGCGCTGGCGGTACGTGCCGCCCGCCGTGGCGACCGTCGCCCGCCGGGCCCTGGAGGCGCGCGCGGCGCTCTCCTTCCGCGCTGCTCCGGCCCCGCGGGAGGACGTCCCCTCGATGCGGCCGGAGTGCGGCGCGGGCGGTCGTATCGCGGTGCCCGCGGGCGCGGGCGGGCGTGTCGACGTCGTCCTGGAGATCTGCTGGCCGGAGGAGCCGCCCCCGTTGTCCCCGGCGGTCCTGCGGCAGATCGACGCGATGGCCGGACTGTGCGCGCACACCCTGGTCCCCGTCCCCGGGGTGCCGGGTCCGCTGCCGGTCGACGAGCTGATCGACATCTGCGACGCACTCCACGACCCCGCGGTGGTGCTGACACCGCTCACCGGCAGCGACGGAAACGTGACGGACTTCCGCATCAGCCACACCAACGCGAGCTTCGTGGACCCCGCCGGACGCCCCCGCGGCGCCGTCAGCGGAGCCACCCTCCTGGAGGCCTACCCCTCGGGGGCGGGCGACGGCCATGTCTTCGACGCGGCCGTGCGCGTCCTGGCCACCGGCGAACCCTTCCGTGCCCGGCACATGGTGCTCACCTCGCTCATCGAGCACGTCGAGCTGACCGTCGTCGCCGAGGTCGGCATCAGCCGGCACGGCGCGCACCTGCTGCTGATCTGGCGCCCCGAGGACGAGACCGCCCGGCTGGACGACCTCCTGCAGCACGCCCAGCGCCTCGGCGGCCTGAGCGGCTTCGAGGAGAACGTGCGTACCGGCGAGATCACCTGGAACAGCGAACTGTTCGCGCTGTACGGCAAGAACGAGCACTCCGCCCCGGTGCCGCTGGAGGACCTGCGCCTGCACGCCCACGCCGACGACTCCGCGGCGATCGGCCGTTTCCTGCGCACGGTCTCGCGCCACCACCGCGCCGCCTCCGTCGCTTTCCGGCTGCGGCGCCCCGACGGCGTCACCCGGCACATCCGCGTCGTCGCCGAACCGGTGCTGGACACCGACGGCCGGCTGCTCGCCGTGCGCGGGGCCTACCAGGACGTCTCCTCCCAGCACTGGACGGAGGTGGCACTCGCCGCGACACAGGACCGGCTCGCCCACTCCGAGGAGCAGGCAGCGGAAAGCGACCGGCTCGCCCTGCAGTTGCAGCACGCCATCATGCCGCCCACCCGCGGACCGCTGGACGCCCCCGGCCTGGAGGTCGCCGTGCGGTACCGGCCCGCGGAGACGGAGTCCCTGGTCGGAGGGGACTGGTACGACGCGGTCGTGCTGCCGTCGGGGCACGTCCTGCTGTGCGTCGGCGACGTGGCGGGGCACGGGATCGAGGCCGCGACGAGCATGGTCGTCCTGCGCAACGCCCTGCGCGGACTCGCCGTCACCGGCGCCGGCCCCGGGCAACTGCTGTCCTGGCTCAACGTCGTGGCGTACCACCTGACGGACCGCGTCACGGCCACCGTCGTCTGCGGCCTGTACATCCCCGCCACGCGCTCGCTGCGCTGGGCGAGGGCCGGCCACCTCCCCCCTGCCCTGCTGCGGGGGGAGGAGGCGACGACCCTGCCGCCGGGGCAGGGCATCCTGCTCGGCGCCGTTCCGGAGACCGCGTACGAGGAGCAGGAGACGCGCCTGCGCCCCGGGGACACGCTGCTGATGTACACCGACGGCCTGGTCGAGCGCCGGGACAGCTCCGTGACCGACTCGGTGGCCCACCTGCTGGCGACCGCCCGCGACGCCGCCGCATCCTCGCTGGAGCAGCGCCTCGACCGGCTCCTCGCCGGCAGCCGCTCCGACACCGACGACGACACCTGCGTCATCGGCATCCGTGTGATCTGACGCACCGTCCGGCGGGCACCGCCGACCGGGATGCCGTGTCGGACATAACGGCATGAACGCGGACGAGTTAAGGTCGCCGCCGAATCGCGGTCCGCCGCCCGGCCGGCGGACGCCACCGAGGAACCAGGAGTCCATGATGGCCAGCCCGCACCACCCCCACGACCACCACGAGCACGTCCACGGCGAGAACTGCGGCCACGTCGGCTTCCGGCACGACGACCACACCGACTACGCCCACGACGGGCACGTGCACCGCTCCCACGAGGACCACGTCGACGAGTGCGACAAGAACGCCCACGTCACCCACGGGGAGCACGCCCACCAGCACGGCGAGGACTGCGGCCACGTCGCGGTGCGGCACGGCGACCACACGGACTTCGTGCACGACGGCCACCGCCACGCGGCCCACGAGGGGCACTGGGACGACCACTGACCGGCCTCGGTAGCAGTAGTTGACGTACCGTCACCGGCCTGATGGCACCGGGGTCCCCGGAACAGCCGCCCGGCCGGTGCCGGTCATGATCGGCGCAGGGTGTACAAAGGGCGGCGCCGCGCGAGCCGGGCGGCCCCGTCACACAGAGGACACACGACACCTGTGCACAGACGTCTCCGACCGGACGCCACCGCTGTGGCAGCCGTCATCCTGGCCGCCCTCCTGAGCGCGTGCGCCGGTTCCCCTTCGGGCTCCGGCACGGCACAGGCGGCCCCGGACGACACCGTCACCGGCGTGCTCGACACCTACCGGCACGACCCCCGGAAGACGGTCCCCGCCACGCGGACCCGCATGGTCGACGCGTGCACCGACCGCACGCGCCCGGTGCGGCACACCTCGTCCAGCGGCTCCGGCAAGCGCCGCACAACCCGGACCTGGTACACCACCGAGCACGAGCGCGACTGCCACAAGGTCCCGCGCGGCACCGAGGCATACCGCCGCGTCGTGCACACCGAGCGGTGGTGCGTACGCCTCGACGATGTCTGGTACCGCGTCGACGCCGCCACCTACGACACCGCCACCCGCACCGACAGGGGCGACCGGCTCACCGTCAGCCCGCTCGGGACCGGCTGCACGGGCTGACGGGTGCGGGCAGCCGCTAGCCTGCCCGGATGTCCCGCCCGCTGCTCTTCCTCGACATCGACGGGCCGTTGATCCCCTTCGGCTCCCCGACCGGCCACCCCGTGTTCCCCGCGGTTCCCGCGTTCCCGGGGGAGGACGCGAACCCGCTGCTGGACCGGATCGATCCCGCCCTCGGTCCGAAACTGCTGGCACTGCCCTGCGAACCGGTCTGGGCGACCTCCTGGACGGCCGAGGACGCCAACACCTCCGTGGCACCCCGGCTCGGCCTGCCGGCCCTGCCGTCGGTGACCTGGCCGGAGCCGTCCGCCGAGGAGGTGCGCGACGAACGGGCGGGGCTGCACTGGAAGACCCGCACTCTGCTGTGCCGGGCGGCCGGACGGCCCTTCGCGTGGGCCGACGACGAGATCACCGGCGCCGACCGCGACTGGGTCGCCGCCCAGGGCGCGCACGCCCTGCTGCACCGCGTCGACCCTCGACGGGGCCTGACGGAACGGGACTTCGCGGTGCTGCGAGCATGGCTGGCGGGAGAGCTCCCGCCTCCCACGTGACCACCGCCCACCTCAGGCCGGCACAGGCCCCCGCCCGACCGCGGCCAGCAGTTCGAACGGCAGCTCCTTGTCCGCCTGGCCCACGGCGAGCGCGAGCCAGCGGTCACGATCCCGGACCGGCCACGCTGCTTGCAGGCTGACGAACTGCTGGCTGAGGGAGAACAGCGGCTCGGGCACTTCCTCGCCGTCGATACTGGCCTTGAGATACGGCCACAGGTCGATCTGCACCGGAGCGCCCCAACGCGGCGCGAGCGCGGCGATCAGCGCGTCCAGGCGGGCCCGCCCATCCGCTTCGGCCTCCCGCCACGCCTGCCCGTCGTCGTCCCAGAAGTCCCGGCTGTTCCACAGAACGCACACCCGGTGGTGCGGGCCGCCGTAGCCATTCGCGTCGTCGGCCTCCGTCTCCGGGAACAGACCTGCGAGCAGCTCATCGATCAGGGAGAGGTGGTCCCCGAGGGTGGCGGTCATGAGCGCAGGGTAGGGGGTCGCACGGACACCGCCCCCGGCGGTGCGCGCGTCGGCCGGGACGGAACGCTACTCCTCGGGTGCGACGACCTCGCCCGTGCCCGCGTCCCGGATCATGATCGCCTCGACGGGGCAGGACTCGGCCGCGTCGACGAGGACGTCCGCCGGTTCGGTCTGCGGGTGCCGGGGGTGCGAGACCCCGTCCCGGACCTCGAAGTGCTCGGGGGCGATGCCGGCGCAGGAGCCGGTGCCCATGCAGGTGCGCTCGTCCACGGTGATGTGCCAGGTCATGGTCGTGTCCTCGGTCGCCGGTTGGTGCGGGTGGGGTTGGGGGATCAGGGGCGATCCCACGTGACGGGCAGGTACTCCGGGCCGCGCAGTGCCACGCCGGACTTCCACACGACGGACTCCTCCCGGTCCGCGAACCGCAGACCGGGCAGCCGCTCCAGCAGGGAGCCGAGGGCCACCTGGAGCTCCATGCGGGCCAGTTGGGCGCCGAGGCAGTGGTGCGGTCCGTGCCCGAAGCCGACGTGCGTGGCCTCCTCGCGCCGCAGGTCGAGCCGGTCCGGATCGGAGTACACCGACGCGTCGCGGTTGGCGGACACGGCGGCGACCACGACCGCATCCCCGGCCCGCACCGTGCCGCAGCTCAACTCGACGTCCTCCGTGGCATAGCGCGGCATCCCGGCGCCGTTGCCCAGCGGGACGAAGCGCATCAGCTCCTCGACCGCCTGCGGTACCAGGCCGGGATCGGCGCGCAGCGCCTCCAGTTGCCGGGGGTGGGTGAGGAGGGTGTAGACGAAGTTGGGGATCTGAGTGGCCGTCGTCTCGTGGCCCGCGACGAGCAGCGCGATGGCCAGGACCACCAGTTCCTGCTCCGAGAGCCGCTCCTCCTCGTCCCGGGCGGCGACGAGCGAGCTGAGCAGGTCGTCCCCGGGCGCGGAGCCGTCCCGCCGCCGGGCGATCAGGCCGGCCATGTACTCCATGAGCCGGCGGGTGCGCTCCTCGACCTGCTCGGGGGTGAACTTCGTGGTGGACAGCAGGGCGTCCGACCACTCGCGGAATGCGGCGCGGTCCTCGTACGGCACACCCAGCAGCTCGCAGATGACGGTGACCGGCAGCGGCAGCGCGAAGTCCTCCACGAGGTCGGCCGGTGCGCCCTTGGCGACCATCGCGTCGAGCAGGCCGGCGGCGATCTGCTCGGTGCGGGGCCGCAGCCGCTCGACGTGCCGCGCGGTGAACGCCTTCGCCACGACCCGGCGCACCCTGGTGTGCTCGGGCGGGTCGAGTTCCAGGATGTTGCCGGGCAGGCCCCGGCCGGGCCGCATTCGGGGTTCGTCGCGGCGGGCGGCCTCGGCCCGGCTGAACCGAGGGTCACTCAGGACCGTCTTGACGTCCTCGTACCGGGTGACGAGCCAGGCGGGCTCGCCGTACGGGAAGCGGACCCGGCACATCGGCTCGTTGTCGCGCAGCTCGGCGAACACCGGGTCCACGGTCAGCCGGTCGGCCGCGGTGAAGGGATAGGTCCTCGGTTCGGTGACGGCCATGGCAACTCCTGCGCTCAGGGGGTGGAGGATGCGGACGCTGCGGGAGCCCTCACGGCGGCAGCGCGGGGCCGAGCAGATGGCAGAGGTCGTCCGCGAGCAGGTCCAGCGGGTCGGCGGTGCCCACCGGCAGACCGCCCGCGATCCATGTGGTCAGGAACGAACCCGTCTGGAGCGCGGCCATCAGCGCCCGCTGCCGGGCCTCCTCGCGGGACACGCCCCGCCACCGCGCGGTGTCGTGGGTCAGCAGGTCCACGTACCGTTCGTGCGCGGCCACGTAGCGTTCGCGGACGCTCTGGTCGTCACCGGCCGCCGCCGGTGTGGCGGCGAAGAGCACCCGGATCGTGGGCGCCAGCGCGCGCCAGTCCGCCGCCGCGCGGTCCAGCCACGCGCGGACGGTGGCGCGCGTCCACTCGGGGACGGCGGCGAGATCCGCGTACAGGCTGTCGGCGACCGCGTACACCCGGTCGGACAGCGCCGCGATGATCGCCGCCTTGCCGCCGAAGTGCGCGTACACCGTGGCCCTGGTGACACCGCTCGCCGCCGCGATGTCCTCCATCGTGGCGTGCACGAACGACGTCGTGGTGAAGACGGTGACCGCCCCGTCCAGCACCCGGTTGCGGGTCAGGTCCCGCTGCTGCTCGCGCAGGCTCACCCGCGGACCGCGACCGGCCGGACGCGGTGCGTCCAGGGCGGTCGCGGAACGGTCGGCGGCCTGCTTGCGACGCTCCATGGGACCAGCGTACAAAATGCAGCAAATCTTGACATATTGTGCAGCGCCGATCGGGGAGCGGGGACGGGAGCGCCGTCGGCCCGCTCCGGCCGGGTCACTCCCCGGGGTCGATGGCGGGCCGCCGCAGCTGCACCTCGGCCCCGGACTGCTTGAACGACTCCGCGGACACCGGAACGAGGACCGCGTCGCGGTGGAAGTCCCGCAGGTTCGTCGACCCGCAGCTGATCATCGTCGCGGTGAGCTTCGCGCGGGTCCGCTCCACGTTGTCGTACAGGCTCCCCGCGTACGGCACGTAGCCGTCGACGCCCTCCTCGAAGACCATCTCGCCGCGCTGACCGTAGCGCGCCGCGTTCTGCGCCCGCCGCGAGCCCTCACCCCAGTACTCCTTGTACCACTGGCCGCCGATCTGGAGCTTCCGCGACGGGCTCTCGTCGAGCCGGGCGAAGTAGCGGCCGAGCATGATGAAGTCCGCCCCCATGGCCAGGGCCATCGCCATGTGCGAGTCGTTGAGCAGGCCGCCGTCGCAGCACAGCGGCACGTACACCCCGGTCTCCTGCGCGTAGCGGTCCCGGGCCTCGACCACGTCGAGCAGCGCGGAGGCCTGCCCGCGGCCGATGCCCTTCTGCGCCCGGGTGGTGCAGATGGCCCCGCCCCCGATCCCGACCTTCACGAACGCCGCGCCCGCATCGGCCAGATGGCGGAATGCCCGGCCGTCGACGACATTCCCCGCGCCGACGAAGACGTCGTCGCCGTAGGCCTCCCGGGCGAATTCGAGAGTCCGCGCCTGGTACACGGAATAGCCGTCGGGGGAGTCCAGGCACAGGACATCCGCACCGGCCTCCACCAGAGCGGGAATCCGGTCCTTGAAGTCACGGGAGTTGAGACCGGCGCCCACCCGCAGGCGCTTGCCGCCGTCGACGGTGGCACGGTGATACGTCTTGTGCGCCTGGTAGTCCCTCTTGAGGACCAGGGAGACGGCCCGGTCGTCCTCGAGTACCGGCAGCACGTCCACGTGGTGATGCCAGATCAGCTCGTTCGCCTCCGACAGCGACACCGAGGCCGGCGCCGTGACCAGGCGGTCACGGCCGCGCATCCGGTCGCGGGCGGTGCCGGAGGCGCCGTGCCGCTCCAGGTGGAAGTCGTCGAGGCTGATCACCCCGAGGAACGCGCCGTCCGGTTCACCGCTCCGCGTGACCACGGCAACGCCCTGTTCGGTGCCGGCCAGGAGCCGCGCGACCTCACCGAGCGGTGTCTCCGGGGCGACGGTGACGTCGCCGGTCCGGAAGCCGGCCTTGTGCCGTTTGACCGTCAGCACGTCGGCGGCCTGGTCCTCGATCCGCTGGTTCTGGTGGATGAACGACAGCCCGCCGGCCTGCGCCAGCGCCACCGCCAGCGTCGGTGACGAGACCGCCTGCATGATGGCGCTCACCATGGGGGTGGCGAGGCGGATCCCCGCCTCCTCGCCGACCCGGTGACGCACCAGGGGCGCCCCGAGATCGACATTGTCCGGCGTGCAGTCTTCCGTGGTCAGGCCCGGAATCAGGAGGAACTCGCTCAGGGTGCGCGAGATCTCGGGGAGGATTCTCATGTCGTCTCCAAGGGAGAGCCCCCGGCGACCGCGTGCGGACCGGCGGGGCTCGTGCGGGCAGTGCGGATCGATGCCGGCCGGTGGCGCACTGTCGGAAGAACGCGCTCCGGAGATCCTGAGAGCGGGCACACCCGGCGCAGCGGTGCTCGCACGCGCGGCCGAATCGGCAGCGAGGGCACGGCAGATCGCATCCGCACGGTGCTGCACAGGCGCTGACTTCCATCACGCCATACGGCACGGTACCGCACGCCCCGTCAGTCCTTGACCGCTGCGGCCCCGCGACGGCGGCCGGGTCTTCGGTGCGAGGCCGGCGTCTGTCCGACAGAGGCGCGAGAAGACCGATCACCCGGCCGTCAGAGCGGCGTCAACAGACGCGGAGGAACCGCCGGGACCCCCTACCGTGGCGCTGTTCGGCGAGACGGAGGATGCCTGATGCGCGGATTCGCGGGCGCGACGCTGGTGGCCGTTCTGGCTGCCCTGACGCTCCTGGGCCTTGGCTTGTGCCTGGTGGTGATACCCGGCCGCACGACACGCTTTCTCAACGAGGCGTTCGTCGTCGTCCCGGTGGTGGACGGCAGGCGCCACCGGCTGAAGCGAGCGGGCGCTCTCGTCATCGGATCCCTCATGGTCCTGTGGGGCTTCCGCTTCGCTCACAATGTGCTGCTGAGCAGTGGAATCCTGTGGAGCCACGTGAGCACGAGCACCTGAACAACCTCACCGGGCACTGCGCCGGCGGCTCAGGCGTCGAGCCCTGTGCCGCGGTGGGGCGCGGTCATGTCGCCCGTCGCGGGGGTGCCGTCCGCGAGCCCGTAGCGGAGGTGGACGGTGCCCTTCGGGCTGGTCGCCGGGGGGTCCAGGAGGGTGAGGTTGGTGGGGACCGCGCCGCCGTCGAAGACCTTCTTGCCGACGCCGAGCACGATCGGGTGCACCCAGAGGTCGAGACGGTCGAAGAGCCGCTCGCGCAGGAGGGTCTGCACCAGGTTCAGGCTGCCGACGACCTTCACGTTCCGGTGCCGGTCGCGGACCGCGTGCACCGCGGTGGCGAGATCGGGGCCGAGGTGCGTGGACCCGGCCCACGAGAGGTCGGGCCTGCCGCGGGAGGCGACGTACTTCGGGACGCCGTTGAACAGCGTGGCGATGTCGCCGTCCTCGCCGCCCTTCTGGTGCGGCCAGTAGGCGGCGAAGATGTCGTACGTCCGGCGGCCGAGCAGGAGGGCGTCCGTGCCCTCGTAGGCGGCGGCGATCTGCGCCCCGGCGACCTCGTCCATCAAGGGCGCCTGCCAGCCGCCGAACGGGAACCCCACCGGGTCCTCGTCGGGGCCGCCGGGTGCCTGCCCGACGAGGTCGAGGGTCGCGAACAGCTCGATGTGGATGAGGCCCATGGGGTGCTCCTGGTCCGTCGGTTGTCCCGTTCGGCAGGTAGACCCATAGGCGACGCAGGACTCATCGCCGCCGCGGCGCCCTGTTCCGCCAGCCGTCGTGACGGACCGTCAGCCCTGGGTCGCGTTTTCCCGCCGTTCACACGCGCGCGGGCCCCGACATCAGCCCGTGACGCCCCGGCCACGCCGCCCGTAACAGCCCCCCTCGAAGATCGGCGTGCACACCGGCAGATCGAGAGAGGGCGACTCATGACGCAGGGGCAGCCAACAGGACTCGACCGCAGGGGATTTCTGCGCGCCGTCGGCATCACCGGCGGTGCGGGCGCGATGTTCGCCACGATGGGCGCGATGGGGCTGGCGCCCACCGCCGAGGCGGCGGGCCGCGACAGCGACTTCCGGGCGCCGAGCGCCGCCGACTTCCACCTCACCGGACGGGCCGCGGGCAAGGTCGTCGTCCTGGGCGGGGGCATCGCCGGCCTGACGACGGCGTACGAACTGGGCAAGGCAGGCTACGACTGCACGATCCTCGAGCCGCGCGACCGGCCCGGCGGCCGCAACTACACGGTCCGCGGCGGGGACTCCCACACCGACCTCGACGGCCGCACGCAGAAGGCCCGGTTCTCCGAGGGGCAGTACCTCAACGCCGGACCGGCGCGGCTGGCCCAGTGGATGGTCACCCTCGACTACTGCCGCGAACTCGGTGTGCCCATCGAGGTCTTCACCAATGCCAATGCCGACGCGTACATCTACCACGAGTCGGCGGGCATGCGGCCCGGCAACCCGATGCGCTACCGCACGGCCAAGGCCGACACCTACGGGTACGTCAGCGAACTGCTCGCCAAGGCGACCGACCAGGGCGCGCTCGACAAGGAGCTGACCGCCGACGACAAGGAGCGGCTGCTGTCCTTCCTGGAGGGCTTCGGCGAGATCGGTGGCCGGAACGAGGCCTGGACGTACACAGGGGGCGCCAACCGCGGCTACACCACCTGGCCCGGTGCCGCCGGCACTCCTGGGACGCTGCTCGGGGGTCTGCCCAGTGCCTCGGAGGTCTTCGCCTCCGGCGTGGGTCGGCACTTCGCCTTCGAGTTCGAGTTCGACCAGGCGATGCTGATGTTCCAGCCGGTCGGCGGCATGGACCGGATACCGAAGGCCTTCGCCCGGGCCATCGGATCCCACCGGTTCCGGTACGGGTGCCAGGCGACCTCGCTCGTCCAGTCGGCGCGGGGGGTGACCGTCGGCTACACCGACCCGCACGGCCGGCAGCGGCTGTTGGAGGCCGATTACTGCGTCGCGGCCATGCCGCCGCACCTGCTCGCCAAGCTGACGCACAACCTCGGCCCCGACGTGCAGACCGCGCTCACCACGATCCGGCCCTCGTCGGCCGGCAAGATCGGGCTGGAGTACCGCAGCCGCTGGTGGGAGACCGACCACCGGATCTACGGCGGCATCACCGAGACCGACCTCGACCTCTCCCACATCTGGTACCCGTCCTACGGCCACCACGGCGAACGCGGCGTCGTCGTCGGCTACTACAACACCGGGGCCAACGCCGACGCCTACGCGGCCCTCACCCCCGCCGAGCGCGAGGCCCGCGCTGTCCTCCAGGGCGTGAAGATCCACGGCGAGAAGTACCGGACCGAACTGGCCCACTCCTTCTCCATCGCCTGGAAGCGCGTACGCCATCTCGAGGGTGCCTGGCACAGCATCCCCGGCGGCCCCGACGCCGCCGTGTACAAGCCGCTCAACGAGCCGGCCGGGCGGGTGCTCTTCGCCGGGGACTGGCTGTCCTACATGGACGCCTGGCAGCACGGGGCGATCCTGTCGGCCCGCAAGGCCGTCACGGCTCTGCACAGCCGGGCCCTCAAGGCCTGACGGGCCGACGGACGGTGGCCGCGGTGCGGGCGGCGTGCCCGCCGCCCCCCGCGGCCCGCCGGCTCATCCTGCCGCGTCGGGCGTGCGCACCGCGAGGAAGGCCACGTCGTCGTCGTTGTCCGCGGGACGCACCTGCTCCAGGAGCGTGTCGCTGAAGGAGTCCAGGGCGCGGCGGGCGAGGGAGGCGGCGTGTTTGCTGAGCAGGTCGAGGCCGTGGTCGAGCGAGTGGCTGGGGGACTCGATCAGTCCGTCGGTGTAGAGCATCAGCGTCGACCGGGGCGGCAGGCTGACGACGGCGTCACGGCGCGGCTTGGTGCTGCCGGTGCCGAGCAGGATGCCGTGCGCGTCGGTGAGGTAGCGGGCCCGGCCGTCGTGGGTGATGAGCAGGGGCGGCGGGTGGCCCGCGTTCGTCCACTGCAGTTGCCACAGTCCGTCGTCGCAGGTCAGCCGGGCGAGCAGCATCGTGGCCATGGGGACCTCCGCGATGTGCATGACGGCCCGGTCGAGCTGGGTGACGACGGTGCTGGGGCTCTCCGGCTGCGACCAGGCGAAGGCGCGCAGCATGTTGCGGAGCTGCGCCATGCCGCCGGCCGCCTCCAGGTCGTGCCCGACGACATCGCCGATGGCCAGGGCCGTCGCCCCGTCGGCGAGCGGGAAGGCGTCGTACCAGTCCCCGCCGACCTGCGAGGCGTCCGGGGCGGGCACATACCGCGCCTTCATCTCCAGGCCCGGGACGATCGGCATCTGCGGCAGCAGATGGCGCTGCATCGTCTCGGCGACCTTGCGCTGCCGCTGGTACAGGCGCGCGTTGTCCAGGGCCAGTCCGGCCCGGCGGGTCAGGTCCTCCAGCAGCGGGAGGTCCGCCGCGGTGAAGGCGTCCGGGCGCTGCGAGCGCCCCAGCGTCAGCGCGCCGAGCACGTCCCGGAGCCCGCGGACGGGCGCGATGGCCGCCGAGTGCATGCCGGTCGCGGCGAACAGCCGGTGCTGCTCGACCGCGATGCCCGAGTCGGGCGGCCCCTGGTAGGTCGAGGGGCCGGCCAGGGCGGACGCGGCGCCGCGCAGCGCGCGCGACAGCGGCATCGGGGATTCCTGCGGCAGGGGCGGCATGGGGCCCTGGAGGTCCGTGCGCTCGATCAGGACGCCGTTGTCGTGGTGCACGACCAGGGCCCGCCGAACCTCGTCGCCCTCGGTCAGCAGGTCCACGACCGCCCAGTCCGCGAGCCGGGGCACGGTCAGGGCCGCCAGCCGCCGCAGGGCCTCGTCCACGTCGAGGGTCGAGGTGAGCCCGGTCGTGGTCTCCGCCAGCAGCGCGAGGCGGTCGAGTTCGGACAGCGGCGGGGGTGCGGTGCCGGCGCCGCGCGTCGCCCCTTCGCCCTGCCGCACCTCGTGCAGCAGGACCAGCGCCCCCGTCGTCCCCGGTGCCAGCGTGTAGGGCGTGATGAGCCAGGACAGCCCGAGCAGCGTGCCGTCACCGCAGGCGAACCAGCCGAGGTCGCCCTGCGTGGTGGTCTCGGTGAGGAGCGCGTCGCGCATCGGGCAGCGGGAGCGGGGCAGGGGGTGCCCGTGGCTGTCGCGGTGCAGCAGGTCGTGGGCGTCCTGCCCGGCGAGTTCGCCGGCGGACTTCCGGAACAGCTGCCGGGCCCCGGCGTTGGCCGCGACGATCCGTCCCTCGTTGTCGACGACGAGGGCCGATGCCCGGACGCTCTCCAGGTCGAGGGCCGGGGGACCGTCCAGCGTACGGGGTACGGGCGCGGGCGGGAAATCGGCCGGTGACGCGGCGGCTTCCATACCCTCCTCGATCCGGTCGGAGACCTGGGGTGAATCTGCCCCACCAGCATCACACGCGTCCGCGCGGCGGATCCACCGCGAACGACGGTTTCCCGCCCCATGAACGGATCGGCGACTCCGCCGCCCGGACCGACTCCGCGCGGCGCGGCCCCCGTTCGCCCGCCCGCCGGGGGCCGCCGGGGTCACGGCCCTGCCGTGCCCACTAGGCTCCGGGGATGCCGATCCCCAGCCCCGCACGGATCCGTGCCCTGCACGAGAAGCACGCGCCCACCGCCGAGGCCTTCGACCTCGTGTTCACGCACTGCGAGATCGTGTGGCGCATCGCCGAGCAGCTGCTGACCGCCTCGGGCCGGGACGACGTCGACGCGGAACTGGTGCGCGCGGGATGCCTGCTCCACGACATCGGCGTCTACCGGCTCTTCGACGACGCCGGCCGCCTCGACCACGGCGGGTACGTGCGCCACGGCCTTCTCGGCCACGACCTCCTCGCGGCCGAGGGCCTTCCCGAAGCGCTGTGCCGGTTCTGCTCCCGCCACACGGGGGTGGGCCTCACCGCGGCCGACGTGCTGGCACAGGGGCTGCCCCTGCCCCCGGCGGACTACGTACCGGTGACCCGCGAGGAGCGGCTGGTGATGTACGCGGACAAGTTCCACAGCAAGTCGACGCCGCCGCGCTTCCTCTCCTTCCCCGCGTACACCGAACGGCTCCGCCGGTTCGGCGAGGAGAAGGTCGCCGGGTTCCACGCCCTGCGGGCCGAGTTCGGCGAACCCGAACTCGTCCCGCTCGCGGCGGCCCACGGGCACGCGTTGACGGAGCGGAGCTGATGCTCCATCAGTTCTGGACGGTGGGGCGTACGACGATCTCGTTGACGTCGACCCCGTCCGGCTGGGCGATCGCGTAACCGACGGCCTCCGCGACGGCGGACGCGGGGAGGCCGATCATGTCCGTGGCGGCCCGGGCCGCGCCCTGCACCTCGGGATCGCCACCGGCGAGGGTGAGTTCGGAACGGGTGAAGCCCGGGCTGACGACCGTGACGCGGATGTCGGAGTTCTCCTGCCGGAGCCCCTCCGACAGGGCCCGCACCGCGTACTTGGTCGCGCAGTACACGGCGGCGGTCGCGTCGACGCGGAGCGCCGCGGTCGAGGCGACGGTGACGATGTGCCCCGACCGGGCCTCGCGCATGGAGGGCAGGACGGCGGCGATGCCGTGCAGCACACCGCGCAGGTTCACGTCGATCATCCGGTCCCACTCGTCGACGCGCAGGGACGCCACGGGGGAGAGGGCCATCACGCCCGCGTTGTTCACGAGGACGTCCACGCGTCCGTGACGGGCGAGCGCGCCGGTGACGAAGGCGTTGACGCTGCCCGCGTCGGTGACGTCCAGTTCCGCGTACTCGGCGCTGTGGCCTGCGGCGGTCAGCTCGGCGACCAGCCCGGCCAGGCGGTCCACGCGCCGGGCACCGAGGACGACGTGGTGGCCGGCGGCGGCCAGATGGCGGGCGGTGGCCTCGCCGATGCCGCTGGACGCGCCGGTCACCAGGACGGTCTTGCGGCGGGGGGAAGGGGTGGGGTGCTGCACGACGATCTCCGAACGAATGGAAGGAACGGGAGGAACGGGAGGAACGGGAGGAACGAGAGGATGCGAGAGACAAGAACCGGAAAGGGGCCGGGGACGGCCTGCCGGGGTCGCGCCGGCCGAGCGGCCGGCGATCAGGCCGTGTGGGCCATGCGGGCCACCTGCCGGTCGACGGTCCGCCGGCCGATGGTGGCGTGGACGGGGGAGCCGCCCGTCTCCGTGGTGATCCCGCGGACGGCGCCCATCGCCTGTTCGGGGGTGTCCCGGGCCACGATGTCGACGACGGTGCCGTCCTGGTTGCCGGCGACGAAGTCGGCGGCCGTGCGGCCCGGCGCCGGGGCGAGGGTCGTGATCTCCCGTGCGTGGTCCAATGCGGAGGTCCTCTCCGGGAAGGGGGCGGGCGCGGCGGCCCGGACAACGCCGCCGCCCCGTCAGCCTCGACCCGCCGGAGCGACGCGGGAAGGCCGTGCCGGGCCCGGTGCGGGGTACCTGGGTGCGGCACACCCAGGACCACCGCGGCCTGCACCGGACGCCGCCGCCCCGGCAGGCTGGGACCTCGCGAGCACCCCTGCCGCGCCGTTCCGCCGAGGAGAGCCATGAACCCGTACGCCCCGGCCCGTCCACCGGCCGGTGACCGGGACGGCAGTAGCATGAGCCGTATGCCCGATCCGTCCGACAACGACCTGGGCGCCTTCCTGCGCGCCGCGCGGTCCCGTCTGGAGCCGTCCGACGTGGGCCTGCCGGCCGGCGGGGGACGCCGCCGGGTCGCCGGACTGCGCCGGGAGGAGGTCGCCGTCCTGACGGGAGTGAGCGCGGACTACTACACGCGTCTGGAACAGGGCCGTGAACGCCGCCCCTCCGCCCAGGTGATCGAGGCCCTCGGGCGTGCCCTGCGGCTGAACGTCGACGCGCGCGGCCACCTCTTCCTTCTCGCCGGGCTCGTTCCCGGCCATCCCGCCGACCGCACCCGGCACCACGTCCACCCCGACCTGCTGCGCCTGCTCGACTCCTTCCCCTCGGCCGCCGCCTACGTGC
The DNA here is from genome assembly GCF_044751185.1 of Streptomyces sp. NPDC088733. Lineage (NCBI taxonomy): Bacteria > Bacillati > Actinomycetota > Actinomycetes > Kitasatosporales > Streptomycetaceae > Streptomyces > Streptomyces sp. NPDC088733. The sequence continues at coordinate 475,460 of NZ_JBIVLH010000002.1, read as the reverse complement.
TGGGCCCCGCCTTCGACGTCCTGGCCGCGAACACGCTCGCCCGCGCGCTCCTGGCGCCCTTCGGGGCGGAGACCAACATGCCCAGGATCCTGTTCACCCACCCCGCGGCCCGTACGGTGTTCGTGGAATGGCCGCTGGTCACCAGTGCCACGGTGCACGCGTTGCGCCTCAACGCCGCCCGCTTCCCGCACGACGCCGACATCGGCGACCTCGTCTCGGAACTCCTCGTCCGCTCCGAGGAGTTCGCGGCACTGTGGAACGACCAGATGGCCGCCGGCCTCACCCGCGCCTACAAGGTCTTCGTCCATCCCGACGCGGGCCGCGTGGAACTCACCTACCAGACCTTCGACGTCCGTGACGCCCCGGGCCAGCAACTCCTGGTGGGCAGCCCCGAACCCGGCAGCCGCAGCGCGCAGGCCCTCACGTACCTCGCCTCCATGACCGGCGCCGACTGACCGGTGCCACAGCCACGTCGGACGACCGGTTCCCGGCGGCGCCCCGCACCCTGCTCGTCGCACGTCGCCGACTACCCTTTGCGGCGTGGCGATGTTCGTGCACCTGACGTCGGCGGCGTACGCGCCCCGCATCCGGCGGTCCGGGATACGCGCGGGACGCGGACCGGGCGGCGCACGCGGGGTGTACTGCTTCCCGGTCCTGACCTCCTACACCCTCACCCATCAATGGCTGCGGGAACTGGCCCGGTCCGGCACCAGGGGAGGACTGGTGGCCGTGCACATCCGCCTGGCCGACGACGAGCCGGTACGGGCCGGCCACTACGCGGACCGGGCGCGGGGCGTCGAGGCCGCCGTCAGTGCGGCCGAGGCGGTGCGCGGGATCGCCGCGCTGCCCGACCCGCGGGGGTGGGAGGTGTTCGTCCCCCGGGCGATCCGCCCGCACGAAGTGCACCGCACGCGCACCGCACCCCAGGTGACGGGCTGGCGCTACTGGCCGGACGCGCACGGGACGCGGCCCTGCACCTGCGCCGGTTGCCGGGTGCGGGGCGAATACGGGTCGCGGCGCCTGCGCGAGCGGATGCCGCACCCGCTGGACGGTCCCCCGCCGCCGGTCCCGGTCCTGCTGGCCAGGATCGCGGCGGCGGGTGACCCCGGTGACCCCGTCGTCCTGCGGGAGGCGCTGCACTGGTTCGGGATGCGCCGGCGCGGGCCCCTCGGGCACCTGGGCCCGCTGGCCGTCCACCCGGACCCGGGCGTTCGGGAGGACCTGGTGTGGGCGGTCGCCGGGTGGGCCACCCCCGGGGTCGCCGCGTTGCTGGACGCCCTCGCGGACGACCCGCATCCGGACGTCCGGGAGGCCGTGGAGGCGGTCCGCGGCGACGCCTGAGCCCCGGAGTGTCCCCGGCGGCGTGCCGTGCGGGGACCGGCGGAGGGGGCTTCCCGGGTCCGGTGGCGTGGGGCATCGTTCGGTGCCTTACTGGATCCCATGCGTGTCACCTGTCCCTTGTTCCTCGTCCGCCGCACGTACGGACCGTGCGGGCGGCAGGGCGCGGCCACGGCCCCCACCGCGGGCCGGCTCCTGCGCGGCATGCTGCGGGGAGCGGCCGCGGGGGCCGCCGGGTGCACGGCCCTGGACACGGTCGGCTACCTGGACATGGTCGTGCGGGGGCGCGGCGCCAGCACCACCCCGGACGTGACGGCCGAACGGCTGTCGCAGGCCGTGCACGTGCCGGTACCGGGCTCGCCCGGTGTCCGCGCGAACCGCGTCGCCGGACTGGGTCCGCTCACCGGCATCGCCGCGGGCGTGGGCATGGGCGCGACGCTGGGACTGCTCACCGCGGCCGGCTGGCGGCCGGGCAACGCCACCCTTACCGCGACGGCGGGTGCCCTGGCCCTGATCGGCACCAACGGGCCGATGACCGTCCTGCGCGTGACGGATCCCCGTACCTGGTCCGCGTCGGACTGGGCCGCCGACCTCGTCCCGCACGTGGCGTACGCGGTGGTCGCGGCGGCCGTCCTCAAGGGCCTCGCCCCCGCCGCCCGTTCCGGGGACGTCGCGGTGCGCGGGACGGGGTCGTGGTGCGAGGCCGTACGCCTGCGGTTCACGCCTTGAGGATGTTCACCGACCGGGCCACCACCAGGGCCAGGGTCAGCAGCGAGACCATGGCCTGGAAGGTCATCAGCAGTTTGGCCCAACGGGACATCGGCATCGTGTCGGTGGGGCTGAAGGCGGTCGCGTCGGTGAACGACACGTACAGGTAGTCGGCGAACGCCGGTTCCCACTCCTGGTGGACCGGGTCCGGGCTCTGCATCTGCGGGAAGAGGAAGTCCGGGGTGTCCCGCGTCCCCGCGGCGCGGGCGACCGGTCCGCCGCGGTCCCACTCCCAGTACCACAGGGCGAAGACGATGATGTTGGTGACCCAGATGGACGCCGCGCCCAGCAACAGCGCCTGCGCGTCGCTCTGCTCGGTCCCGCGCACCAGGTGCTGGATCAGCCGGACCGCCGACCAGCCGTTGGCCACGCTGACCGCCGCGGCCAGCGCCAGCCCCCCGGCACGCAGGAGCGGACCCATCCGGCGGGCACGGGAGGGGGTGGCGGGCAGCAGCGCGACCAGCAGCAGGAGCTCCAGCCCCGGCAGGAGCCACCGCGGATGAATGGCCAGGCGGTCCGGCAGCACCAACTGCAGGACGATGGCGACCAGTACCGCCACCGACACCGCCCCCCGCCCCTCCACCCGCGTGCGGCGGCGCCAGGCCGGCTCCGCCGCGGCCCCCTCCGGGGAGGTGGTGAGCAGTTCCTCGATCCGCGCCAGCCGGTTGTGCACGGCCCTCAACTCATCGTTCACCGGGCCAGTGTGGCGCCCGCGGCGGCGAATCGCCGCAGCGGACACCGGCGACGGCCGGGGTGACGGTCCGTCAGCGCGCCTGCCGGGCCCGCTCCAGGTAGCCGACCAGGGCGGCCATCCGCTCCGCGGGCCAGGGCAGTCCCCGGCTGAGGTCGTCGCCGTGGTCCTGCCACATCCGCCGCGCGGCGTCCTCGGTCTGCCGGTCGCCGCTGTGGAACGCGGACCCGAGCGCGTCCCACTCCCGCACGAGTTCCCGCACCCCGGGGTCGTCCACCGCGGTGCCGGCGTCGACGTGCGCGAGGAGTTCCCCGACGAGGCCGGCCCACCGCGTCCGCGCCGTCTCGACGGCCGCCGGTCCGAGCTCGGCCCGGCGCCGGGCCAGTTGGTCCTGCTGCTCCTGGGTGAAGTAGCTGTCCAGCACAGAGATCATCTCCAAGGTCGTCATGAACTGGTCCGGATCGGGCGCCGCCTCCCCGTCGAACTGCCGCAGGAGCCCGCGGACCTGCTGGGCGATCCGCCCGATCCGCTCGCCCTGCCGCTGGAGCTCCTCCAGCTGGGCGCCCAGGACCGCGCGCATCGCCGGGAGGTCGTCGGGGGCGCCGTCCACCACGTCGCCGATCTCCTCCAGGGACAGCCCCAGGGTGCGCAGCGCCCGTACGCGGTACAGGCGGTGCAGGTCGCGCCCGGTATAGCGGCGGTGCCCCGAGCCGGTGCGCTCGCTCGCGCACACGAGGCCGATCTCGTCGTAGTGGTACAGCGTCCGTACGGTGACGCCGCTGGCCCTGGCCAGCTCGCCGATGGTCCACCGGGGTCCGGTGGTGTCGTTCCCGATCACGTCCGCAACGCTACGACCTCCCGTCACGGGAGGATCAAGCCCGCGGGGCCCTCCCGGAAGGAGGGCCCCGCGGTACGGCCCCGGTGTCAGTCGCGGGACAGCTGCCCGTCGGTCAGCCGCCACAGGCCCAGGGGGTTGCCGGCGGACAGCGCCTCGGGCAGCAGCGCGTCGGGGAAGCCCTGGTAGGTGACGGGCCGCAGGAAGCGGTCGATCGCGCTCATGCCGACCGAGGTGAAGCGGCTGTCGGTCGTGGCCGGGAACGGGCCGCCGTGGACGGTGGCGTGCCCGACCTCCTGCGGGTGGGCGAAGGCGTTCACGACGATCCGGCCGGTGCGCCGCTCCAGGACCGGCAGCAGGCGCGCGGCGGCAGCGTGGTCGGGCTCGTCGAGGTGCATCGCCGCCGAGAGCTGGCCGCGCAGGCTCCGGGCCACCTCCATCAGCTGGTCCATGCCGGTCAGCCGGACCACGATCGCGGTCGGCCCGAAGACCTCGCCGGACAGCGCGGGTTCGGCGAGGAAGCGGTCGCCGTCGACCTCCAGGAGCAGGGCACGGCCCTCACCCGGTCCCTGCGGCCCGGGGCCCTCCACCAGCGTGGCGGCCCCCGCGTCGCGCAGCCGCCGGACGCCCCGCTCGTAGGCGTCGTGGATGCCCGGGGTCAGCATGGTGCGCGCGTGCATGGCGCCCACGCGGGCGGCGGCGGCGTCGCGCAGGGCGGTGTAGCCGGGGCCGTCGATCGCGAGCAGGAGGGCCGGCTTCAGGCACGCCTGGCCGACGTTGACGAGCATGCGCTCCGCGAAGCCGTCGCCGATCTCCGCGCCGCGGGCGGCGAGGGCCGCGGGCAGGACGAAGGTCGGGTTGACGCTGGTCATCTCGGCGAAGACCGGGATCGGTTCGGGGCGCGCCTGGGCCCGCCGGTAGAGCGCCATGCCGCCGGCCTCGGAGCCGGTGAAGGTGACCGCCTTGATCAGCGGGTGGTCCACCAGGGCCTCGCCGATCCCGTTGCCCGCGCCGCGGACCATGGAGAAGACGCCTTCGTGCAGCCCGCTGTCGGCGACGGCGCTGCGGATGGCGCGCGCCTGCAGCTCCGAGGAGCCCGGGTGCGCGTTGTGGGCCTTGAGGATCACCGGGGCGCCCGCCGCCAGCGCGGAGGCGGTGTCACCGCCGGCGACGGAGTACGAGACGGGGAAGTTGCTCGCGCCGAAGACGGCGACCGGGCCGATCGCGATCTTCTGCATGCGGTGGTCCGCGCGGGGCCGCGGCTGCCGTCCGGGCTGCGCCGGGTCGATGGTGGCGTGCCGGAAGCGGCCCTCCCGCACTACCTCCGCGAACTGCCGGAACTGGCCGGCGGACTTGGTCACTTCCGCCGAGAGCTGGGCGGCGGGCAGGCCGGTCTCCAGTGCCGTCCGTTCGGCCAGTTCGCCGTTGACGGCGTCCAGCCGGTCGGCGATCAGCTCGAGGAAGGCGGCGCGCTCGTCCAGGCCGGTGCGGTGGTAGCTGTCGAAGGCCTCGTCGGCGAGGCGCGCGGCACGGTCCACCTCGGCCGCGCCGCCGAGCGCGAAGGGGGGCTCGATCTCGTGGCCGGTCGCGGGGTTCAGCGCCCGCATCGTGGCGCCGGCCGCCGGTACGGACACCGAGCCGATCAGCATGTCTCCGGTCAGTGCGATGTCAGCCATGGCGGTGGGCTCCGTCCTGGAGGGCCAGGACCAGGTCCTGGGTGCGGGTGATGGCGTGGGCGTACGTGGGTCCGTTCAGCTCGTGGGCGGCGTGCATCATCTCCGGCAGGAAGGCCGCCGTGGCGTCGCGGACGAGGGTGACGTGGTAGCCGAGCTCCATGGCGTAGCGGCCCGTGGACTCGATGCAGGTGTTGGCGAGCAGGCCGATCACGATGACGTGGGTGATGCCGCGCTGCCGGAGCCGGAAGTCCAGATCGGTGTTGGCGAAACCGCTCTGCGCCCAGTGCTCCTGGACGACCACGTCGCCTTCGGCGGGCCGGAAGTCCGGGTGGAACTCCCCGCCCCAGGTGCCCAGGGCGAAGGTGCGGCGCTCCTGGACGATGCGCTGGGTCGGGTTGGGGTGTTCCCAGCCCTCGTAGTCGCCCTCCTGCCAGCGGCGGTGCGGGACGAAGAAGACCGGCAGGTTCGCGCGGCGGCCGGCGGCGACGACGGCGCGCAGGTTGTCCAGCAGGCCGACGTCGGCGGCCACGGGTTCGAGGAGGGGCCAGACCTTGCCGCCGTCGGAGAGGAAGTCGTTGTAGGGGTCGACCAGGAGGACGGCGGTGCGGGTGGGGTCGTACGGGATGGTCATCGGTGTGACTCCAAAAATGTGGAGGATGCATATCATCCTGTCATCCGCATTCAGGATTACTCGCGTCATCCAGATCGTCAAGGCGAGGGGTGTGCGCGACGGGAATCTGTATGATTGCCATCATCCAGAATGCATCCGGGGCGCCCGGCGGGCGAAGCGGGTCACGAGATCGAGGAGGCAGGACATGAATCCCGAAGAGCTGCGCAAGGCGCTGCCCGGCGCGTGGCGCCTGGTGTCGTACCGGGCCACCGCGGTCGAGGGCGGTGACGTCGTCGAGCCCTTCGGGCCGCGACCCCAGGGGCTGATCGTCTACACCCCCGACGGCCGCATGTCGGCCCAGATCATGCGTCCCGGCCGTCCCGTCTTCCGCGAGGGGCGCCTGGAGAAGGGCCTGCCCGAGGAGCTGGTGGCCGCGGCCGTCGGCTACCTGGCCTACGGGGGGACCTACGAGGTGCCCGAGGACGATCTCGTGGTCCACCACGTGGAGCTGAGCCTGTTTCCCAACTGGGTGGGTGTCCCCCAGGTGAGGGCGGTCGGCTGGGAGGGGCCGAGGCTCCGCCTGGCGCTGCGCGAGCCCGCCCTCATCTGGGGCGCGCTGCGTGACGGCGTCCTCGTCTGGGAGCGCCTGCCGGCCGTCGGCGCCGCGCCCGCGTGAACGCGGCGACCCAAGGTGTATGATGCCCGTCATCCACACTTGACCGGTGCAGCCTGACCGACATCGGGGAGGTCTTCAGATGGGTCACTCCCAGGCAGCCAAGGCGGAATCCCGTGAGCGGGTCCTGCGGATCGCCGCCCGCCGTATCCGCGAGGAAGGCATGACCGCCCCGGGTGTCGCGGACCTGATGAAAGAGGCGGGCCTCACCCACGGCGGGTTCTACAAGCACTTCGCGTCCCGCGACGAACTGATGGTCCAGGCCGCGACCCTGGCCCTCGAGGACGGCGAGGCCAAGATGGCCGATGCCGCCCGCCGCGACCCCGAGGAGCCGCGTACGGGCCTGATCGACGCCTACCTCAGCACGCGCCACCGCGACGCCCCCGGAACGGGCTGCGCCCTGGTGACGCTCGGCGCGGCGGCCGGCCGCGGTGTCGTCGAGATGAAAGAGGCGTACGAGAAGCAGGTGCTCGGCTACCTGGAGCTCATCGGCGAGGCCGCACAGGGCGACGACCCCGAGGAGACGCGGGCCGACGCCATGCTCACCCTGAGCGCCATGGTCGGCGCGATCCTGATGGCGCGGGCGGTCGCCGACCCGCAGTTGTCCGACGAACTGCTGAAGACGGTCGCCGAGCGGCTGAAGCACCCGGCCGCGGCGGTCTGACCGCCGCGACCGCGCACAGGATCCGATCCGCCGGCGCGGCGGCGCTCAGGCCCCGGCGGCCTCGCCCTCGTCGTCCTGCCGCCGGCTCCTGATCAGGTTCGCCGCCCGTTCCGCGACGGCCAGCACGGTCGCATTGGTGTTGGCCGACACGATGGACGGCATGATGGAGGCGTCGGCGACCCGCAGGCCGTCGACGCCGCGGACCCGCAACCGCGGGTCGACCACGGCGCCGTCGTCGGAGCCCATGCGGCAGGTGCCCACGGGGTGGTAGTAGCTGCCGACGCCGTGCTGCACGTACGCCCGCCGCCCGGCCACGTCGCGCACGTCGCCGCCGGGCAGCACCTCCTCCGCGCGCCAGGCGTCCAGGGTGTGCTGCCGCCCGACCTCCCGCGCGAGCTCGATGCCCTCGGCCAGCCGGTCGACGTCCGACCGCTCGGTCAGGAAACCGAGGTCGACGACGGGGGCGTCGTGGGGGCCGGGACCCGAGAGCCGCACCGATCCGCGGCTGTGGGGCGCCATGAGGCCCACGACGAAGCTGAAACCGCCGTCCACGGCGGTCAGCGGGGGCGGCGCGTACGACATGGTGAAGAAGAGGATCTGCAGATCGGGCACGGTCCCCGAGCGGTCGCTGCACAGCGTGGCGGCCGCGTCGAACGCGGGGCCGGTGGGGGCGGGCAAGGGCCGTGCCGCACGGAAGTTGACGACGCAGATGGGGTGGTCGTGCAGGTCGGCCCCGACGCCGGGGGAGTCCACCGCGACGTCGACGCCCGCCCGCCGCAGGTCGTCGGCCGGTCCGATGCCGGACAGCATGAGCAGGTGGGGGGAGCCGACAGCCCCCGCGGCGAGCACCACCTCACCGGCCGTCGCCCGCTCGGTGCGGCCCTCGCGTTCGTACGCGACACCGGTGCAGCGTCCGCGGTCGAGCAGGAGGCGCCGGACGAGCGTGTCGGCGTGCACGGTCAGGTTGGGCCGGTCCAGCACCGGCCGCAGATAGCCGTCGGCGGCGCTCTGCCGTACGCCGTCCACGACATTGAGGTCCAGCCATCCGCCGCCCAGGTGATGCCGGCCGTTGATGTCGGTCGTGAGCCGGTGGCCCGCGGCCTGCAGGGCGCCGAGGCAGGCGGCGGAGACCGGGTGCGCGACGGGTGCCGGGGCCACGCGCATGGGGCCGCGGGTGCCGCGGTACTCGGGGTCGCGGCCCTCGGTGCTTTCGCTGCGCCGCAGGTACGGCAGCAGGCTCCGGTAGTTCCAGCCGGTGGCGCCCGCCGCCTCCCAGGCGTCGTAGCCTGCCGGGTGCCCGCGCAGATGGATCATTCCGTTGATGCTGCTCGACCCGCCGAGCGTCCGCCCGAGGGGGTAGGGGACCACGGTCCGCCGGCCGTCGTGCTCCGCGATGGTGGTGGAGCGTCCCCAGTCCATGTCGCCGCCGATGAGGCCCGTCCACCGCGAGGGTTCCGCGACGGCGTCGGAACCGCGGGCAGGCCCCGCCTCCAGGAGCAGCACCTGCGCGTGGGGGTCCTCGGACAAACGGGCCGCCAGGACGCATCCGGCGGTTCCCCCGCCGACGACGATGTGGTCGTATTCCGTCATCGCAGACCTCCCACGTCACCGTATATGCGCCGTAACAGGGACGAAAGCCCACTCATCGCTCGTGTGTGTCCGTCCGCCAGGTTTTCATCGCCCTGGGTGCCCTTGACGCGGCATGCGGTTGTGCCGCGCGGCCGCGCGTAGCATGAGAAAAGCGGGCAGAACGGCCGCGGCACCGAGCGGCGGGGGCGGCCGGTGAGGAGCAGGGGTGACAGTCCAGGACAGGGTCCGGCTCCAGAACAGGGACCAGTGCGCCCGCCTGATGGTGGCGGGTCTGCCGGCCGACAGCCGTCTGATGCCCCTCGAGCAACTGCCCGCCAGGACGGCCGAGTACGCGGCCGCCGCGGGTCTCGCCCACGTGGCGGTCTTTCTCGCCGATCTCCAGCGCCATGTGCTCCGCAACCTCGGCGACGCCGACTGGACCTGCGCCGGGGTCCGCACCCACAGCGCCGAACTGCGGATCGCGGGCACCGTCGCCGGACGCGCCTACCAGTACGGCCGGCTCCTGCCCGCCGCCTCCCCGTGCCCCGGCGGATTCCGGTGGTGGGTGCCGCTGCTCGGCGGCACGGAGCGGCTGGGCGTGCTGCGCGCCACCACGTACACCGACGATGCCCGGACCCGCGAGGACCTGCGGATGCTCGCCGACGCGGTCGGGCTCATCGTCGTCGCCAAACGCGACTCCAGCGACGCCCACGCCCGCAGGGTGCGCACGGACACGATGAACGTGGCGGCCGAGATGCAGTGGCGCCTACTGCCCCCGCGCTCGTACGCCGACGGGCGGGTCGTCATCGCCGCGGCGCTGGAGCCGGCCTACCGGGTGGGCGGGGACGCCTTGGACTACGCCCTCGACGGCCCCCTCGTCCATCTGTCGATCTTCGACGCGATGGGGCACGACACCGCGGCGGGCGTGACGGCGGGACTCGCGATGGCCGCCGGCCGCAACGCCCGCCGCCGGCAGGCGGATCCGGCCGGGACGGCCGAGGAGATCGAGAAGGCGCTCGTGGAGCAGTTCGGCGGCGTGCGCTACGCCACCGGCGTCGTGGCGCGGCTGGACACCCGCACCGGGGTCCTGGAGTGGGTCAACCGCGGCCACCATCCGCCGGTGCTCATCAGGGGCCGCCGCTGGGTCCGGGAGCTCGCGTGCGCTCCCGGTGATCCCATGGGCACGGGTCTGGGTGTGGCGCCCGAGGTGTGCCGGGCCCAACTGGAGCCGGGCGACCGGATCGTGCTGTACACCGACGGCATCACGGAGACCCGATCGGTCACGGGCGACGAACTCGGGCCGGCCGGACTCGTGGACTTCCTCATCCGGAGCCACGCCGACCGCCTCTCCGTTCCCGAGACGCTCTGCCGCTTCATGCACGCGGTCGTGGACCGCCACGACGGCGAACTGCGCGACGACGCAACGGTGTTGTTCTGCGAATGGCTCGGCTCGTCCGCGGACCGGCAGGACCGCGCCGCCGCCGAGGCCGGCATGCCGGTCCCCGGTGGCACACGGGCCGCGCGGTCCCTGCCGTCCATGGACCGCTGACGCGCCCCGTACGGTGCGGCCGCCGGGCAGGGGCACTTCCGGCGGACCATGCTGGAAGGAGAGGCAACGCGACAACACGGAACACGGAAGACTTGCCGAGGAGGACGTCCATGTCGGAGGCGCGAGTGAACCACCCGGGACTCATTGTCCCGGTCGGGCACGTGGAGCCGGTCCCGCGGCGCATCCGGGGCACGGTCGACGGCCGGACGGTGCTCGACACCAGAAACGCGCTGTACGTGTGGGAGTGGCCCGGCTATCCGCAGTACAGCATTCCCCTGCGGGACGTCGCCGAGGGCGCCCTCACCGACGAGGGCCGCACCGGAAAGCTCAGCCCGGGTCCCGCGCGGCGGCACGCGCTCCACGCCGGGTCACAGGTCCGCGAAGCCGCCGCCTGGGTGTGGGAGGAGGGCGCCCCCGAGCGGCTGCTCGGTACGGCCCGCTTCCGGTGGGACGCGATCGACGCCTGGTACGAGGAGGACGAGCAGGTCTTCGTGCACCCGCGCAGCCCCTACACCCGCGTCGACGCCCTGCGGTCCTCCAGCGGTGTCCGCGTGGAGGTGGACGGCGTGGTCCTGGCGGACGCGCCGCACGCGGTGCTCCTGTTCGAGACGGGCCTGCCCACCCGCTACTACGTGGAACGGCCCTACGTCGACTGGACCGTGCTCGAGCCCGCGGACACGGTGACGGCCTGCCCGTACAAGGGGACGACCACCGGGTACTGGTCGTTCACCTCGCGGACCGCCACGCACGCCGACATCGCCTGGTCCTACGACTTTCCCACCCCGCAGGTGGCGTCGATCGCCGGCATGGTCGCCTTCTACAACGAGCAGGTCGACCTCTCGGTCGACGGCGCCTTCGTGCCGCGGCCCGTTCCCGTCTCGCGCGACGCCTGGCAGCGGGCGCACGAGCGCTGACCGGCCGCGCGCCTCACAAGGTGCGGAGCACCGCGACGACCTTGCCGAGAACCGTCGCGTTCTCGCCCGCGATCGGCGCGTACGCCGGATTCTCCGGGAGCAGCCACACGTGGCCGCCCTCCTGCTTGAGGCGCTTCACGGTCGCCTCGCCGTCGAGCATGGCGGCGACGATGTCGCCGTTCTCCGCCGTCGGCTGCCGCCGCACCGTCACCCAGTCGCCGTCGCAGATCGCGGCGCCGATCATGGAGTCGCCGGCCACCTCCAGCGCGAACAGCTCGCCCTCGCCGACCACTTCCCGCGGCAGGGCGAACACGTCCTCGACGACCTCCTCCGCCAGGATCGGCGCGCCCGCCGCGATCCGCCCGACCACCGGCACGTAGGCGGGCTCGGGCAGCTCCGCGGTCTCCGCCGCGGCGCGCCCCTCCGGCGACGCGGACCGCACCCGGTACGCCCGCGGGCGGTGCGGGTCCTGCTCCAGCACGCCCTTGCGCTGCAGCGCGCCGACCTGGTGGGCGACGGACGAGGTGCTGGCGAGCCCCACGGCCTGGCCGATCTCCCGCATCGACGGCGGGTAGCCGCGCTGGGCCACCGACTGTAGAACGGCCTCGACGATGCGGGCCTGGCGGGTGGTCAGGCCGTCCGGGCGCACTCTGTCGCCGGGCGGGCGGCCAGGTCCCGCTCCGCTGGTCGCGTCCATGCCGGTTCCTCCACGTGTGCCGATCTTGACCGTTGTGCCACCGTACCCCGCTGACCTGCCGGGACGGAACGGGGTGCGGGGATTTGCCCCCGAGCGGCGGCACAGGACGGCTACGGCAGTGGTTCGCTCAGTTCGATGCAGCGCAGGGCGGCGGCCAGGGCCCGCTCGTCGCCGACGTCGAGAGCGGTGTCGGCGAACTTGATGACGTGTTCGTCCCCATGGGCCAGGGCCAGTGCCAGGATCTCCCCTGGCGCGATCCGGCCGGGCGGGGACCAGGCGACGGGCGCGGCGGGCGCGTACATCGCGGTCACCGCCGCCGAGGCCACCCACGCGGCACGCAGGCTCGGCAGCCACAGGGCCTCGGGCAGCGCGGGCAGGGTGCGCAGCACGGCGTTGGGCGCGGTGGCCGCGTGGACGAGCATCGTCTCCTCGCCGTGCCCGTGGGTCGCGTACCGGTGGGTCGCCGCCCGGACGAGTTCGGCGAGCCGCCGCCGTGCGCTCTGAGGGTCGCCGGCGCCGTCGGCCCATGCGGGGACGGCCGTCACGCGGGCCAGCCGGTCGGCGAAGCCCCCGGTGCGCTCGGCCAGGGGCGGCACGGCGTCGAGGGCCGCGCCGGCGCTGTCCGCCCCCGCTCGCAGCACGCCGAGCCCCGTGACGGGCCGGTGGCGTGCGGCCCAGTAGCCCATGCCCTGGGCGAGTTCGCCGAGCCGCGGCCGGGTCTCCTCCCCGGCGAGCAGCGTGCGTACCGCGTGGCCGACCCTGATCACCGGATGCGTCGACCCGCCGTACATGCCCGGCAGCAGCCGCGGCCACCACTGGCCGAGCACGTCCCGCCACGGGCGTTCGGCGACCTCCCGCCCGAAGAAGGCGATCCAGTCGGCCAGCCGGCGCGGGTCGCCCAGCGCCTCCCGCCAGTCGGCGGCCGCCACGGGCGCGGTGCCCGAGGGGAACTCCTCCAGCTTCGGGGCGTACCGGTCGAGCCAGCGGTGCACATCCCCCGCGAGCCCGTGTGCGGCCAGTGCCTCGACCGCCATCGGCGCGTGGTTGCTGAGCCGGCCCAGGCGCTCCGGCCCGGTCCGGTGCAGCCGTTCGAGTGCCTCGTCGAGTACCCCTGTTCCGTCCATGCAGCGGACGTTAGGGCGCGCGCCCGCCCCGTGTAACCGGCGCAGGTCCTAGGTCCGAGGACCCCGCCGGGGGAGTCCCGAGCGAGGAGAGGGCGGCCTGCGGAGGAGGTGTACGCCCACGGCGGCCGACATCAGGACCACGTAGACGGCGAACAGCATTCCCGCGTCCCGCAGGTCGAGCGCGAGGGCGAGGGCGCCGACTCCGACCACCGGCACGGAGATGCCGACATAGGCCACGACGAAGAAGGCCGAGATCGTCGCGCCCCGGTGCTCTTCCGGAGCCGCCGCACTCACCCCGGTGAGGCCCGCACGGAACGACATGCCCTGGCCGAGGCCGCCGATCATGGCGCCCACCACCAGCACGGCCAGGGACTCCACGAGCAGCGATGTCGCCACCACGGCCATCCCCGCGGTCATCAGCAGGCATCCGGCGGGCAGCGCGCGCCGCGGGCCCACGCGTCCCGTCAGCAGCTGGCCGGCGGTGGAGGAGCCGAACACGGAGAAGACGACCGCGGCGATGACGGCCAGGTTGTCCTCGCCCAGTGTCTCCTCGAGGAAGCTCGGTGCCACCGCGGTGAAGAGTCCGAGCAGGGAGAAGCCGGCGAACGCCGCCAGCCCGGCCGGGACGAACGCCGCCCGGGTCTGCGGCGGCACGACCATGCCCTGCGGGCGCAGCGGGGGCCGGGGCGTGCGGCGTGCCACCGTCTCGGGCAGCGCGAACGTGACGGCGAGGGCCGCCAGGAGCAGGGCGATGTGCACGAGGAAGGGCAGGCGCAGCGGCCACGGCGCGTACTGGGCCAGGATTCCCGACAGCAGCGGTCCGCACCCCAGGCCGCCCATGTTGGCGGCGGTGGCCGCGAACGCCGCCCGCGCCTCCCGCCCGGGAGGCGCCAGTTCGAGGACGGCGGCGGTGGCGGCGCCACTGAACAGCCCGGCGGAGAACCCGGAGAGCAGCCGGCCGGTGAACAGCAGCGGCAGCCCGTTCTGGAAGAGGAAGCACACCGCGCTCAGCAGCGACAGCACGAGTGCGGCCACCAGCACCGGCCGCCGCCCCAGGACGTCCGAGAAGTCGCCGGCGATCAGCAGGGCGGCGATCACTCCGATCGCGTACACCGCGAAGACCACCGTGACGACCAGTTCGGAGAACCCGATCCGTTCGCGGTAGAGCCCGTAGAGCGGCGTGGGCAGCGTGGTGCCCGCCATACCGACCGCGAACACCCCCGCGGCGGCGATGTACGAGGCCCGCCCGCGGCGTGCCCCGCCGGCTTGAGCGATCACGCACCCAATCTAGGGCGTGTTCCGGCGGAGCACGGTGCGGCGGGGCCGCGGTCAGGCGGCGGGCGCCAGTTCGGTCCGGCCGAAGAGCAGGGCGTAGCCCTCGGGGAGCTGTTCGAGGATCCGGGTGACCAGGGCGGTCCCGGCCAGCCGGGCGACGACCGCGAGGACGGTGCAGGCGTTCCAGCGCGCCGTGGCGGGCGTGCCGCCGGTGCGGACCGCCAGCTCGCGGACGAAGGCGTCCCCGGGAAGCGGCACGGTGGCGGGGATCTCGGCGGTGAGGACCAGCGCGGCCTCGACGGGCAGGCAGGCGGCCAGGTCGACGCGTTCGTCACCGGTCACCTGCCGGCCGAGCCCGGCGAGCACGCTGCGCACCGCCTCCTCGGCCCGCTCCAGCGTGGGGTGGGCGCCGTCGTACCGCACCCTTTCCAGCATCTGGTGGAACGTCATGGCCACAGCGGGCCGTCCCGTTTGAGGCTGGGGGAACATCAGGAACCTCCGCGGCGGTCGTTCGTGGGCCGGTGTCCGGCCGTCCGGCGCGCGTCTACCCCCGATTCCGGCGAGTATGACGGCCTTGCCGCATTCGGTGGAAAAACGTCACGCGACGGCCTCGTCACCCCCATCGTTCCCCGCGTGTGGCACGGGCGGGTAACGCCGCGTTACAAGCCGGTGTCGAACGGCGGGATGTCAGCGGACACCGAGGGCAGAGGCGGCTGCCCGCGCCGTGACGATTCACCCGAACGGACGATGGCGACACCGGCGGGACGCCGCGTTCGGGGCCCCGGACGACACGGGACCGCCGGCCGACGCGAGGTCGGCCGGCGGTCCCGGGGCGGTCGGCGAACCGGCTACTGGCGTGTCTCCAGGACGGCTTCGCCGAAGCGGTCGGACCGGCTGCCCGTCACCCGGACCGACGTGGTCCGTCCGTGCGCGGCCGGCACCCGCACGAAGGCGTGCACGAAGCCCGTCGCCCCGGCCCGGCCGGTCACGGCGACCCGGCCGCCGATGCGTACGGTCCACGCCTCGTGCGCGGCCAGTCCGGCCGCCGTCACCGACACGGTCGTCCCCCCGGGCGACTGCCGGGGCGACACGTCGACCACGAACGGCGTGCCGGAGTGCGACGCGCGCACCGGCTGGAGGTCGTCCGCGGTCATCGGCGTCATGAGCAGGTACCGGTCCGCGACGTAGGAGACGATCGGGCCGTGGACCTCGAAGCCCGCCGTCGCCCACAGCGGCCGGCCGGACGGCACGGAGAGGGTGCGGGAGACCGGTGCGCCCTCCTGCGTGCTGCGGGGGGTGGGGATCTTCTCGTTGTGGAAGTAGCTCGTCCCCGCGTAGACCTCGGTGCCCTCACCGGCCGTGAGGATGAACTCGGCGCTGTAGGCCGCCGGGCGGTTGGTGAGGGTCATCGACACGGGGTCACCCGCGCGCCGGGACGTACCGCGGTGGAACGTCGCGTAGAAGGGCTCCGCCATGGCCGGCCGGCCGCTGAGCCCGCTCTGCTGCCCGTTGCGGTAGGTCGCGACGGCCACCCCGTCGAGGACCAGGTCCAGGTGGTCCACGCCGGTCGTGTCGTAGGAACGGGTGAAGGTGACGCCGGGGTCGATCATCAGGGTCGTGAAGACCACGTCCCCGCCGGTCAGCTTGTAGCGCAGCGTCGGGAAGGCGGTGCGGTCGGTCCTGTTGGTGTAGCTCAGCTTCGCGGCGTGCGCCGCCTTCGCGTCCTTGACGAGCGACGCCGAGCTCGGGGTCGACGCGACCGGTGTCCAGCTCACCGACTTGCTCTGTCCGGCACGGCCGTCGGCCTGGACCACCGTGAGGGTCGCCGTGAGCTTCTCGGCCCTGGTCTCGACCAGGTCCGACTTCCAGCTGAGCCAGGGCCAGCCGGTGGAGTCGACCGGGACGGTCCGGTTCAGGTAGGTGTGCCAGACGCTCCGGATGGTGACCTTGACCTTGCCCTTGCCCTGGACCCCGCCGGTCAGCGCGACCAAGGGGTTGCCGTCGAAGGCCTGCTGGTCGACGTGGTCGAGGTCGCGCAGGACCAGCGGGCTGACGGTGAAGGAGTCGGCCGCGGTGCGGCCGGCGTAGCGGACCTCCATGGTCTGCTTCCCGGCGGTGAGTCCGGTCGGCAGGGTGACCGAGCGGGCCGCGCCGCCGTCGTCGCTGGTGCGTCCGCTCGCGAGCACCTTCCCCGAGCCCTTGAGGCGGATCTGGAAGTCCACGGCAGGGGTCAGGCCGGTCGCGACCACGATCACGGGCCGGCCGGGCACCGCGTAGTCGGGTGTGACGGTGACCGTCGGCCGGGCGCCGGGGGTGCCGGTCGGCGGGCCGGTGCGCGGATCGCTCGTGACCGTCACGTAGGTGCTGCGGCCGGTGTCGCCGTACCCGACGCGGCCGAGGTAGACCCCGCCGCTGCGCAGGCCGTTCCAGGCCAGGGTGACCGGGGTCGAGCCGCCGATCGTCAGGTGCGCCGTGGCGGGCCGGGCCGTGAACGTGCCTTCTGCGCCCTTGTCGTTCAGGGCGAAGGTGGTCACGGTGAACGCCAAGGGTCCGGTCCCGGCGAAGAAGTCGACCTCGACCTGGTAGAGGCCGGCGGGGACGTCGTCCAGGTCGATCCGCTCGTCGGCGGAGTCGGTGGCCGCCCGGGCGAAAAGCGACTTGTCGCCGTAGGCGTTCAGTCGGTAGACCGACAGGTCGAGGTCGGCGGTGTTGTCGGCGGCGTCGAGGTCGAACCGCGCGTGCGTCGTCCCGGCCGGGATCTGCACGATGTGGTTCTGCGCCGGGCTGCCGACGGTCCCGGAGCCCTGGACCCGCTGGCCCCGGGCCAGGCCGGTCACCGTCACCGGCACGTCGCGGGCGTCGCCGCCGCGCAGGGCCGCGGTGGCGCGGCCGGTACTGCCCGCGGCCGCGAGTGCCGCCGGCGCGACCAGGGCCACCGGGCGCACCGCGAGGGCGCTGCGCACGCTCTGGGAACCGTTCCGCCAGGTCAGGTAGCCGGTCGCGTACTCGTCCAGCGGGGCCGTGGTCCGGGTGAAGGTCACCCGGAAGCTCTTGGACTGGCCCGGTGCCGTGAAGCTCAGGACCGACGGCTCGACCTTGGTCTCCACACCGGGGATCCGCACCGCGTCCGCGGTGAAGGTCCCGGCCGCGGTCGAGGTCACCGTACGCGTCACGGTCTGCTGTCCGGCGAGCGAACCGACACCGATCGAGGCGAGGTTGAGGTCGGACGGGGCGGGTGCGGAGGGGTCGCCGCCGAGGGCCGCGACGTACCGCGCCCAGTCGGCCGGGCCGTTGAGGTAGAGCAGCCCGGGGTTCAGGTAGCGGGTCGGGTCGACCTGGCCGTTGCCCTGCGCGAACACGTCCGCGGACGGCTTCCCGTCGCCGCCGACGGTCGGGGAAGTGGTCGTCATCAGCGCGGACTTGATCTCGGCGGGAGTCGCCTGCGGATGGACTCCGAGGTACAGCGCGGCGAGACCGGCCACGTGCGGCGACGCCATCGAGGTGCCCGACATGAAGGTGAACCCGGGACGTCCGCCCGCGGGGTTCGCTCCGTCGGCCAGGATGCCCACGCCGGGGGCCGCGAGGTCGGGCTTGATGAGGTCGCCGCCGTCGGCCGTCAGCGGTCCGCGCGAGGAGAATCCGGCGATCTGCGGGGCGGCGGCCGACGCGAGGTGGTGCGGGTTGCCGTCGACCAGCGTGACCGTCGGGTTCGCGGTGCCGGCGTACGCGACGAGGGTGTCGTAGCCGTCCGCGTCGATGTGGAGGGTCGGCACGGAGTGCGCGTCCAGGTCCACCGAGTCGGGCGTCGGGTTCACCAGGATCATCCCGGTGCCGCCCGCGCGCTTGACCTCGGCCGACTTGGCCAGCCGGTCGACCGTTCCCCGCTCGCACAGCACGATCCTGCCGGTCACCTTGGCCGGGTCCAGGGTCTGCGGGCCGCAGAGCTGCGGCTGGCCGGCCCCGTCGGCCCCGGCGGCGGACGCCGCCACCAGCGGACCGCTGACACCGCGGCCGCCCGCGGGCACCGAGACCGAGGCACCGAGCAGGTTCACGCCGTCGCCCAGCTCGGCCGTGGCCTCACGGGTCGGGATGGTGCTCGCCGCGGCGGTGGTGATCCACGGCGACGCGTTGTCGACGGTACTGGCGTCGGGGCCCGCGTTGCCGCCCGCCGTGGCGACGAAGATGCCGCTCGCGGCGGCGTTGCGGAACGCCTCGTCGACGACCGAGTCGGTGCTCTGGGCACCGCCCGCCGAGCCGATCGAGTAGTTGATCACGTCGACGTTGTCGGCCACGGCCGCGTCGATCGCGGCGAGCAGGTCGCCGGTGGCGCACCCGTCGTCCTCGGGGCTCGCGGCGTCGGGACCGCTCCAGCAGGCCTTGTAGGCCGCGATCTTGGCGGCGGGGGAGACACCGGAGATCCTGCCCAGCGCGACACCGCCGAGGTCTGCCTCCACGCCGTTGGCGCCGGCGGCCGTACTGGCCGTGTGCGAACCGTGCGCCTCGCCGTCGCGCGGCGAGAGGTACTCGCCGATAGCGGTGCCGCCTGTGTTGCCGGCGCCGAAATTGTCGACGAAGTAGCGCGCGGACACCAGTTTGGTGGAGCAGTCCGCGGCGGTGAACTGCACGCCCGGCGTGCACGTGCCGCTGAACGTGCCGCCGTCGGCCTTGCGGTACTTGACGGTGGTGCCGTCGAGATAGGGCTCGGAACCCGGTTCCGTGCCGAGCGGGGCGCCGGCGAACGACGGGTTCTCGGGGGCGATGCCCGTGTCGACGACGCCGACCACGATGCCCTGGCCGGCCTTCCCGACACCGCCGTTGGCGGCCCACACGCCGTGGTCGCCGCTCAGGCCGAGGTAGTCGGTCGAGGTCGTGGCGGCCAGCGGCTTGCGCAGCTCGTCCTTGACCACCGACACCACCGTCGGGTCGGTGCGCAGCCGTTCGGCCTGCTCCGGCTCCAGTTCGGCCGTGAAGCCGTTGAGGGCGGCGGAGTACGAGGAGATGACGCGGGCGCCGACCGAGGCGGCCGCGTCCCGCTGGCCCTGCCGCAGATGGTCGCGGTAGGCACGGACCGGTGCGGAGTCGGCCTTCAGGCCCTCTCCCGCCCGCGGCGCGGTGCGCTCCTTGCCCGCCACACCACCGGTGTACGTCGCCGCGGCGGGCTCGCGCAGGGTGACGATGTACCGCCCCGCGACGGGCGGTTGACCTGTGGTGGGCGGGGTGCCGGTGGCCGACGGAGCCGGGAGCGGTGCCGCGACGGCGGGCGACTCGGCGACGGCCAGGGGGAAGAGCAGGCCGACGGCCGCGACGGCCGCGGCGACGGATCGCCGCTTCACCGGGAGGCGGGCTGGCGGAGGTGCAAGTGCCACCAAAGCTCCTTCTTCGGGGGATGGCCGGCCGTACCGGCGGAGTGAACGCCGCGCGGGCGCACACTAGTTCTAGCCGGATGATCCTCCGATGACCAAGAGTTGGTGTTTCCGATACCGGACAGTGGCCACAAGGGGCCACGCCCTTCTCAGGAGGGCGGGGCGTCCGTGCGGCGGCCGGCCTCCCGGGCGGCCTGCTCCAGCCGGTCCCGGTGGCTCTCCCACCACGACCGGTCACCCGCGGGCAGGTTGTCGTTGCCCTCGCTCATCCCGACGGCACCGTCGATGAGTTCACGGACGATGTCGGCATGCCCGGCGTGCCGGTGCGTCTCCGTTGCCACGTGCACCAGGATCTGATGCAGCATCACCTCCTGCCGTCCCTCGGACCACCAGGGCACACGACCCGTCGCGTCCAGGTCCAGCTCGGCGATCGTGGCGTCCGCGTGCCGCCACACCCGCTGGTACAGGCCCACGATCTGCTCGCGCGACTCGTCCGCGGTCGCCCACAGGTCCGCGTTGGGCTCGGCGTCCTCGGCGATCCACGGCAGCGCCTCACCGAAGGGGCGCCCGAACGTGTCGCCGAAGTACCCGGCCTCGACGCCGGCGGCGTGCTTCACCAGACCCAGCAGATTCGTGCCGGTCGGCGTCATCGGGCGGCGCACGTCGTACTCGGAGAGTCCGTCGAGCTTCCAGAGGAGCGCGTTGCGCCCGGATTGCAGGTAGCGGCAGAGGTCGGACTTCTGCTTCGGTTCGATCATGCGGGGAGTCTGCCATCCGGCACGCCGGCCCCGCCCGGGGTTTTACGGCGGCCCGGGGTCACGTGGTCGTCGGTGTCCGTGGGGTCGAGTAGAAGAACTGACCGGTGCCGAGAGGCTCCCGCGCACGCCGAAGGTCACTGCCGCGGCGCCGATGGCGGCGCAGCACCAGAGGATGGACAGCTTCAGATGAAGGTGTGCGTACCTCGCCATGGCGCCTTCCCTCCCCCATCCGCCTCCCCGTGGCGCCCTACAGCTCCCACTGTGCACAACGTGCCCGCTGTGGCAAGGCGCCCGCCGTGCCCTCCCCGTCCGGACAGCAGGTATTGGCCCTTCGGTCACCGGACGATCGTCTTCCACTTTTTTCGTGTAGTGGGAAGGAATCCCGTTCCGCCGTGGTTAGACAGACCTGTCTACTCAATACGGAGAGACCGATCTACTCACCACAGGACGGTGGCATGCCCGAGCAGCGCACCTCACACGACCACGGCGGCACCGCCACGCTGACGGCGGAGGCCGACCTCGTGGAAGACGCCCGCCGGACGGGCGCTCCCGTCGTCCCCTCCGCGGGTCGGCACCGGTCCGCGAAGGGGGTACTGCCCCAGGGGGCGGCGCTCTACCTGCTGGCCTCGATCATCGTGTCGTTCCTTGCGGCATCCAGTGCGCCGACCCCGCTCTACGCCGTCTACCAGCAGGAATGGGGATTCAGCCCGGTCACGACCACCCTGGTGTTCGGGGTGTACGCGATCGCCGTGCTCGTGTCCCTCCTCACCCTGGGACGGCTGTCGGACCACCTCGGCCGGCGCCCGGTCCTGCTGGTGGCGCTCGCCGCCCAGGCGGCCGCGATGGTCGTGTTCGCGACCGCTCACGGCGTGCCGGAGCTGATGATCGGCCGAGTGGTCCAGGGTGTGTCCACGGGTGCCGCGCTGGGCGCCGTCGGCGCCGGAATGCTGGACGTCGACAAGCGGCGGGGGACCGTCGCCAACTCCTTCGCCCCCGGTCTCGGCACCGCCAGCGGTTCCTTGATCTCCGCTTTCCTCGTCCAGTACCTCCCGGCGCCCACGCACCTGGTCTACCTGGTCCTGGTCGCGGTCTTCGCCCTCCAGGCCGTGGGTGTGTTCCTGATGAAGGAGACTCTGAAGCCCACCCCCGGGGCGCTGGGCACCCTGGTGCCGGACATCAAGCTGCCCCGGACGGTGCGGCGGGCGGTCCTCAACGCCGCCCCGGTCCTGATAGCCGTCTGGGCGCTGGCGGGCTTCTACGGTTCCCTGGGCCCGGCCCTGGTGCGGACCATGACCCATTCCACGTCCGCGGTCTACGGCGGCCTGGCCCTGTTCGTACTGGCCGGGGTGGCCGCCGCGGCGACCCTCGTGCTGCGCACCGCACCCCCGCGCGGGGTCATGCTCACCGGTATCGGGACCCTCGTCGCGGGCGTCGCGCTGACCCTGCTGGCGATCGGGACCGGCTCCACCGCCCTGTTCTTCACCGGCACCGCCATCGCCGGCATCGGCTTCGGCAGCGGCTTCCAGGGCGGCATCCGCACGGTGATGCCGCTGACCGCGGCCCACGAGCGGTCCGGAGTGCTGTCGCTGCTGTACGTCGTGTCCTACCTGGGCATGGGCCTGCCCGCGGTCGTCGCCGGATACCTCGTCGTCCACGCCGGGGGTCTGCTGACCACGGCACGGGAGTACGGGGTCGCGGTCATCGTCCTCGCCCTGCTGGCGCTGGCCGGCCTGCTGACGGAGAAGCGCCATGTCGGCGGCCCCGCACAGCACTAGGGTGAATGCGGGCAGGCAGCACGCGGACCACACGGAACCGGAGGGAGTGCCGATGGCAGCCAAGGCCACGGGATCGTCCGCCGGGCACGCCGAGGCGAGGCCCTCCGCCCGCGCGCGCCTGCTGAAGGCGGCCAACGAGCTGTTCTACGACGAGGGAGTGCAGACCGTCGGCATCGACCGGGTCATCGACCGGGCCGGTGTGGCCAAGGCGTCCCTCTACAACACCTTCGGCAGCAAGGACGAGTTGGTCCATGCCTACCTGGAGGCCAGGCACGCCGCCACCGCCCGTCGCGTGCTCGCCGCCGTCGATCGGCACGACACCCCGCGCGACCGGCTGCTCGGCGTCTTCGACGCCCAGGCGGAGGCGTTCACCGGCCCCGGGTACCGCGGCTGCGCGTTCATCGCGGCCGGTGCCGAGGCCAAGCCCGGCAGCAGGACGGAAGAGGCCTCGAACGACTACCGGGCCTGGGTGCGCGGTCTGCTGACCCGGCTGGCGCGGGAGGCGGGTGTCGTGGATGCGGAGGCCCTCGGGCGCCGGCTGCAGCTGCTCTACGACGGCTCCGCCGTCTCCGTCCGGATGGACGGGGACCCCGGCGCGGGCTCCGCGGCGCGGGCGGTCGCCGAGGTGCTGCTGGACGCGGCCCTGGCCGGCCAGGCGCCGGACCCCGGCGGCAGCCCCGGGTGACCGCGCCTGCCAGGGCGAGCACGTCGACGCCCGCGATGTCGAGGAAGTCGCCGCCGGGGACGCGCAGGAGCTCCGAGAACTCCGGCGGGCCCCGCATGTGCGGTTGACGCGGACGACGTGGGTCACCGGTACCCGGTAGCGCGCGGCGGTTCACAGGGCGAAGCGCCGTTGGGCCCGGGATCGCCGAAGACCGCGCTCCTCCCGTGGTGGCGCGCGCGGCGGGGTGTCCCACGACCGTAGGAGCGCCCCATGGAGGGGCAAATCGGCGCAGGTCACGCGCTGTTCACCGGTCATCCGTGCCGGCGGGGCACGGGCCGCGGCCCGTGGAGGGCGTCTGGCCGCGGCCCACGGTGTTAGGCCGACCGGAAGGGGCTCTTCGCGGCGAATTCATGTATTTGCGCATGCATCTTTCTAGCGTCGGGACCGCACTGCTCACCCAGGGCAGTGGACGAAAGGCGGTAGTCCTGATGCAGGCCCCAATGCGACCTGACGCTCCCCAAGAGCCGGCAGGCGGCCACCTGTCCCGAAGGAAACTCTTCGTCGCGGCAGGTGCGGCCGTCGCCGTCGCGACCATAGGCGCGGGCGTCGCCGACGCCGCGACGGCCACCGGCGGTCCGGGGAGCCCCGCCCCGGAGGACGTGGCTGCGAAGAAGGCCAAGGTCAAGGCCCCCAAGGGCACGTGGCTCGCCGGCGACACTCATGTGCACGACGACCACTCCTCCGACGGCAGCGGTCCCCGCCAGACCTCGAAGCAGACCCTCCCGGGCAACCTCCCGGTAGGCGACCAGATCGCGCAGGGCGAGAAGGTCGGCCTGGACTTCATGCCGCTGACCGACCACCGCACCTACGACCAGGTGTGGGACCCGCAGTGGGCCTCCTCCGCCCTGCTCCTGCTGCCCGGTGAGGAGGCCAACGGCTCCCCGCACGCCATCGTGCTCGGCAACGTCGACGTGGTGGTCGACGGCGCCAACCCGCCCGGTTCGGCGGCCTACCGGCACGTCCAGCAGTCGGTGTGGGACGTCCACGCCCAGAACGCCGTGTGGTCGCAGGCGCACCCCGACGACGGCGAGTACACGCGGGCCGGCGGCGTCAACGCCAACGCCAGTGTGCAGGGCAGCGACCTGGTCGAGGTGCTGAACGTCGCGAGCGACCCCGACGTGGAGATGGAGTACGCCGAGAACCGCTGGAACCACGGCTTCCGCTTCGGTGTGGCCGCCGCCAGCGACTGCCACTTCCGCGAGCTGTGGGACATCGACAGCCCCGGCGAGCCCACCACCCGGGTCTTCGCCGCGCAGCGGTCGGTCCGCGGCATCCTCGACGGCTTCCAGGCCGGCCGCACCAGCGTCTCGCAGAACATCACCGGTCCGTTCGTCACGCTGGAGGCCGACGCCGACGGCGACGGCGTCTTCGAGGCGATCGGCGGCGACGAGATCGTGGTCCCCGCTCGCAAGCTCCCCCGCAAGGCGAGCCTGCGGGTGAAGGTGAAGTCCGGCAAGGGCACCACCGTGCACGTGTACGCCGCGCCCGGACGCTCCGCCGGCCCGGTCGCCACCTTCGTCCCGCGGACGGCGAACGAGACGTACGAACTGCCGCTCGACATCAAGGGCGGCGACCACACCTGGTACCGGGTCGAGGTCCGTTCGCCCGGCAGCGCGTCGGGCTCGGAGGCCGACCCGACCCTCCCGGACCAGCTGCGCGCCGCGACCTCCCCGATCTTCCTGTCGGTCGGCGCGCCCGCCGAACCCGCCCCGGAGATCCCGCTGCCCGCCGCGGACACCACCGCCGACCGTGCGGACCGGGTCACCGGTGAGACGGGCCTGTTCACCGGCTTCGCCGACGTGGCGGTGGTCGGTGACGTCACCCACGTCGTCGCCGAGGTGCACGAGGACCAGGCGACCCGGGTCGTCCACGTCATGCTCGACCGCAAGGGCCGGCCCGGCAAGGTCCGTACCCTGTCCGGCGATTCGCCGACCGCCCGCTTCCCGCGGATCGCCGCCCACGGCGACGACGTGTGGGTGGTGTGGCAGGACGAACTCGGCAAGGAGCAGCCGCACCGGCCGGTGGTCCTGATGGCGACCAGCGGCAACGGCGGCCAGTCCTTCAAGGCCCCCCAGAAGATCAGCAAGGGCAAGGGGCGGGCGATCCAGCCGGCGCTGGCTCTCGTGGAGGACAAGCACCCGCTGGTCGTCTGGTCCGACAACAGCGGCGGCGCCTTCGACGTGTACGCGCAGATCGTCGGCGTCGACAAGGCCGCGGTGAACGTGTCCGCGGCGGGCAAGACCACCAGCCCCGGCACCCCCGCCGACGCACGGTCACCCCGCTACCCCGCCTCGCTCTTCCCGGCCGTCACCGTCGTCGACGGCAAGCGCGCCGTCGTGACCTGGCAGGACGACCGCTACGACCCGGACCCGCTGTGGACCGGGCACACCCCGCCGGCCGGTCAGCCCGCGAGCGGCGGCACCGACCCCGACAACTGGCAGATCCTCGCCGCGGTCCGCACCGCACCGGGCCGCCCCTGGGGCACCCCGGTCGCGGTGAGCGCGGTCACCGACCGCGCGGACCGGCACCCGAGCGTCGCGGTCGACGCGCACGGCACGCTCGTGGCGGTCTGGGAGTCCGGCGCCCTGCAGAGCTCCGGCGCCAACCTCCAGCTGCGGTCCAGCACTTCCACCGACGGCGGTGCCACCTGGGGTCCGTACCGGCAGGTCGCCCTCGACCCGAACGCCATGAGCCAGCGGGCGCGGCTGGCCCAGGACCCCGACGGCCGCGTGCGGGCGGTCTGGTACGACTCCCGCTCCGCCGACTGGCGTTGGAAGGTCCTCACTGCCACCGTCGACGCCGCCGGCACCTGGTCGGCGGCCGAGCAGGTCACCACGCTCGGCAACAACACCTGGCCCGCCCTGCACGGCGGCACGGTCGTCTTCACCACCGACCGCGACGCCACCCGCACCCAGCGGGACGTCACCCAGCAGGTCTACCGGACCCGGCTGGCCTGATCCGTGTGCCCGTCCGGCCCCGGAACCGTACGGCGATCGCCGTCACCGGGGCCGGACGGCCGCGGCGGTGCGGCACCCTCCATCGTTGCGCCGTGTCGAGTCACACCGTGGTAATCGGCGCTGCGCACATCGTGGTACGGGACATACCGGCGCCGGCGCCAGAGGTACCAGTACGCGTAGCCCACCCCCTTGAGGACGCCGAGGACGGAACGGACGGCGAGATCGCGGAGCACGGGGAGTCCTGAGGTTGTCCAAGAGGGCCGGCTGATGCCGTGTCCGCATCGAAACGGACGCCGGGGACGGGGGGATTGCCGCAGGGCGTCGGCCGGGCGAACGCGGCTGTGCGCGCCGGTGTGTGGCGCTGCGCGGGAGGCGCCCGGCGGGAGTTCGTACCGGCCGCTGGACCGGTTATCGAAACGTGTCTTGACCTGCACAGCACAAGGCTCGTAACTTCCGCCTGCTCGATCATTTCAAGACGAGCTTCACACATGGCCTTGGGGGCAATCGCATGAACTGGTACCTCGACGTGCTCAAGAAGTACGCCGACTTCAACGGGCGGGCGCGCCGCACCGAGTACTGGATGTTCACGCTGTTCAACGTGATCATCTACGTCGTGCTGCTCCTCGTGGGTCGCGCCATCGGCTTCTCCCTGCTGCCGGCCCTGTACGGGATCGCGGTGCTCCTGCCCACGATCGCCGTCGGTGTCCGCCGGCTGCACGACACCGGCCGTACCGGCTGGCTGTACCTGCTCGGCCTGATCCCGTGCGTCGGCGGCATCATCCTGCTGGTCTTCTTCTGCGGCGACAGCCAGCCCGGCGACAACGAGTACGGGGTGAACCCGAAGCTCGTCGCCGGTCCGGCCGTCTGACGTCCCCCGCGGCGCACGGCGGAGCGGTCCTGGACGACGGCGTCCGGGACCGCCCCGCCGTGCGCCGACGCCGTCCGCGGGTCAGGCGGCGATCACGGCCGCGGTCGTCCGGCCGCCGTCCACGTCGAGGGTGATCCCGTGGACGAACCGCGCCTCGTCGGAGGCGAGGTACACCGCGGCCTGGGCGATGTCCTCGGGGGAGCCGACGGTTCCCGCCGGAGTACCCACCATCAGCGCTTCGGCGCTGTGCCCGGGGGCCAGGATCACTCCCGGGGAGATGGCGTTGACGCGTACTCCGCTCGCCCCGAACTCGGCGGCCCACGCGCGCGTGAGCGTCTCCACCGCGCCCTTGGTGGAGCTGTAGAGCGCGCCGCGGGGCAGGCCCAACCGCGCGATCCACGAACCCAGGTTGACGATCGCGCCACCGCCGGCCGCGGCCATGGCCGGGGCGACCGCCGCCGTGAGGAAGAACGGCGCCTTCATGTTGACGGCGATGACCCGGTCGAAGGTCTCCTCGTCGGTCTCGGGTGTCGCCGGGCCCGGGTAGATGCCCGCGTTGTTGACCAGGATGTCGATGCGCCCGCCGAGGGCCCGGCCGGCCTCCTCGGCCAGCTGCCGCGAGGCGGCGGCGCTGCCGTCGAGGTCCGCGGGGACGAACGTGGCGGCGCCGCCCCGGGCGCGGATTTCCGCCACGACCTCTTCCCCGCGCTCCTTGCTGCGCCCCGAGACGGCCACGTGCGCCCCCTCCGCACCGAAGGCCAGGGCGATGGCCCGGCCGATGTTGCTGGTGGCCCCGGTGACCAGGGCGGTCTTGTGCTGCAGACGTGCGGTCATGATCGTGCTGCCCCTCTGGGTGCGGACGGAACGGGGTCCACCTTGCGTCGAGGAAATTGGACCCGCAAGTCCATCTTTCGGGGGCCGGCACGGGCGCGGCCCGCGCTGCCCGGCGGTCTCAGCCCACGCCCGCGGCCCATTCCCCGAGCGCGGCGAAGTCGCCGGGGGCCAGCCCGATCCGCGGGTCGATGCGGTGCAGCAGGGCCGGACCCTCGTGGTGGGCGGCCACCCAGGCACGATCCGCATCGGTGATCTCGTCGTCCACCCACGCGAACGCACGGCCCTCCGCCCATGCCACGATCTCCGGGGTCTTCCAGAACACACCGCCGCCCGGCTCCGCACGGGGCGAGGCCCACGCGACGAACGGCAGCGCGGGCAGCCCCAGCACCGGGGCGATGAAGTCGTTGGCCTCGTCCTCCCACATGGTGGCCCACACCAGGTCGAAGGGCAGCGCCCGCAACGCGGGCCCGTGCTCTGGATTGAGCCACACGCGAAGGGGCCTGATCCGCCTGCCCGTCAGCCCCCATGCGGACCGCCGGGCCTGCTCGGCCGCCGCCCAGCGGGGTGTGAGCATCCGGTGCGTCCCGTAGCCGTGCGGCCGTTGGTGCCGCTTCGCCGCGTACGGATTCAGCGGTCCGTCCACGTCCACCATCAGTACCGGGCGCATCCCGCCCCACCCCCTCGGTCCTGTGTGCGGAACCCTAGCCGGGACCTCGCCTCTCCCGCCCGGGAAAAAATCGGCACCGCGGCCGCAACGCCCGCGGGCGCCGCGCGTCTGTGTGGACGAATGGACCGTCGCGCCGTGCCCGCGCGACGGTGCTCCCAGGCACCCACACCCAAGGACGAACGTGAGAACAACCCGCTGGGCGATCCCGGTTGCCCTGCTGTGCCTCGGCGGACTGTCGGCCTGCTCCTCCGCACCCGAGGCCGCCGACGTGCCGGAGCCCACCAAGGCGTCGGTGCGCCAGTCGTCGGCCGGCAAGCCCTCGCAGCGGCCCGGCCTGCGCCCGCCCAGTGCCCACCCGCCCGTCGCCTACAAGCCCAGCTGGCCCGACCGGACCACCCGCACCAAAGCCGGGTACCTCGTCGACACCTGTGTCCCGGAGTCACTCCGCGACAAGGCGACGACGCTGACCACCAGCGACGGCGTCCATCTGTCCGCCCTCGAACTCGGCGACGGCCCCGACGGTGTGCTCCTCGATCACGAACAGGGCTACAACATCTGCTCGTTCCTCGGCATCGGGAGGAAGCTCGCCGCGCGCGGCTACCGTGTGGTGATCCCGGAGTACCGCAACCACGGGGCGTCCGAGCACCTCGCGGACAACGAGCACATCGAGCGCGACGCACGTGCGGGCCTCGCCGAACTCAAGCGCCTCGGTGCGAAGCGGGTCTTCCTCGGCGGCGCGTCGTGCGGCGGCAGCACGGCCGCCGTCGTCGGGGCCGAGGGCGAACTTCCCGTGGTGGGGCTGCTGATGATGTCCTCACCCGCCCGGTGCGGCGGCGTGGACGCGGTGGCGGCGGCGCGGAAGATCGACGCCCCGTCCCTGTTCGTCGTGTCCCCGGGGGACATGCTGGGCGCGGTGGAGAAGCAGGTGCGTGAGGTCTACGCGGCGTCGGCGGCCACGCAGAAGCGGCTCGTCATCGATCAGAGCGGCTACCACGGGACCGACATGATCCGGCGCGGGCGGCGCGGCGCCGCCCTGGAACGCGACGTCATCGCGTTCGTCGTGGCCGCGTACGACAAGGCGCGCTGACGTCCGGTCCGTTCCCGGCGGGCTTCCCGGTGCCCGAGCCCGGGACCTGGGTGTGTCGGCCGGAACGTGCTGGTTTAGGGTGAAAGCACCACCGGGGCACAGGGTTTCGGTGGAGGCGCGGGCGGATGATGTGATCTCCCTAGGGTAATTCTGCCCGCGCCGCGCAGTCATGCCCGCGCCCTCTGCCTCAGGCCCGTACGACGTCCGCGCGGCACGCGTCGTCCCGGCCGCGGACGGCCCGGCGACGCGCACCGCGCGGCGGTGGTCGGTCGGTCAGCTCTCCTGTGTCGTGCGTTCGAGCAGGGCCTTCTCGACGGCGTTCTGCACCCGGGCGTCCTCGCGCACCTTGCGGCGTGCGCGGGCGCGGCGTGCGAGGAGGAACCAGCCGACGAGGGCCGCGATCACGACGACGACGAGCACGAGCAGCGTCCACGGGACGGCCCAGCCGTGGGCCGTGGCCTGGACTGCCTTGAGCGGGGTGGTGGTGCCCGAGGCGTCGGTGAGGAGCGGGGAGAGGGTCGCCTTCGCCGTCAGGCTCACGGCCGGCGCGACGCCGTGGACGGGCACCTTCACCTGCCAGGTCTCGCCGGGCAGCAGTTCCGGCGAGGCGGGGATGCTGCCGGCCTCGGCGCTCAGCCATCCGAACGGGCCCGTGACGGAGACCGCCTGGCGGGTCGACAAGGTGGCGTTGCCGGTGTTGTGAATGGTGTAGGTGACGGTGGCGTCGCCCTTGGCGAACGGGTTCGCGGTGCCGGCGTAGTCGACGTGCAGGTCCTCGACCGCCAACTGCGGCTTGAGCGCGCCGCTGACCCGCAGCTTGACCCGGATGCCCAGGCGCCGGTCCACGTTGATGCCCGCGGCGTCGTCGGACTGCTTGAGGGAGGTGAGGATGCCGCCCACGTGGTCGCCGGGCGTGGCGTTGGCGGGGACGCTGACGGTGAAGGGGATCTGCGCGGTCTTGCCGGGCTTGATCTCGACACTGTCGCGGTCGGCGTGGACCCAGGCCCCGATGCCGACGGACTTCTTGTCCTTGGTGAGCAGGTCGAGCTGACCCGTCTCGGTGGTGTAGCCGTCCGCGGCGTAGAGCGCCAGGCGGAGCGTGGACTTGCTGTGGTTGGCCACGACCATGGCGTCCTTGACCTGGCCGCCGGGGTTCACGTCGTAGCTGTAGCTGGACCGGTCGTCGCCGTACCCGTTCGCGGCCGTCCTGACCGTCCAGGTGACGTCGCCGTCGGCCGCCCGCGCGGGGCCGCCGCTCAGGCCGGTGAACGCGAAGGCCAGGAGCAGGGCCAGGGCGACGGTGCGGACGCGCGCGATGGCGGCGGTCGTCCGGTGCGGTACGGGTGCGTGCATCTCGGGATTCTCCTGCAACGGGGAGGCGGGGCGGGCACCGGACGGTGCCCGCCCCGCCAAGGTGGAACGGGTCCGATCAGCTGCTGAGCGCGGTGATCGTCAGGGTGGCGCGGTAGTCACCCTTCTGGACGCTGTCCGGGATCTTCAGATCCAGGTCGGCGCCCACCTTGGCCTCGCCGCGCGGGTGGCCCTGCTCGGCGGAGGCGAGACCACGCGAGATCGCGAGGCCCTGGCCCTGGTCGTCGTAGCCCGAGGCGACCGACGCGTTGGCCGTGGCGCCCGCACCGTCGACCAGGACGCGGGGCGTCCAGCCGAGGAAGGAAGCCGCGAACGTCTTGTCGGCGTCCTTGAACGCGCTGACGCTGGCCGAGACCGACCACGGGGCGAGCGAGCGGCGGCTGTCGGAGACGACGATCGGGTTGATCCGGCCGTCGGCCTCGAAGTGGTTGCCGTTCTTCTCCTCGGCGGTGCCGAGGTCCACCAGGCCGTTGTAGCCGTCGATCGTCCAGCCGAACTCGCCCGGAGCCGGGTTCGGGACGTTGACCTGGAGGTCCTGCGCGTCACCGTGGTACGGGTGCACCGTGACGTCGTCGACGTGCGAACCGACCGGCTGGTCGGCGCCGTTGGCGGCGCTGCGGATGTTCTCGACCACGAGCTTGTCGTTGCGCACCTGCACCTTGACGTAGGTGCGGACGTGCTCCTGGTTCTGAACCGAGTTGTACCAGTAGTTCTTCGGGTTCAGCGGGTCGGCGCCGTTGCCCGCACCACTCGTGCCGCTGTTGTCCGGCGCGGTGATGTCGTAGTACTTCGAGCCCGAGGCGGAGTTGGCCGTCACGTACAGGACGCCGCCGGGACCCGGGTACACGTCGGCGGCACCCGGCTTCTCGGCCGGGTTCTCCTTCTCGCCGTTCTTGATCAGGTAGCTGCGGGAGTAGCTGTGGTCGTGGCCCTGCAGGACCAGGTCCACACCGAGCTTGGAGAACGTGGTCGGGAAGTCCAGACGACGCTGCTTGTTGTCGCCGTCCTTGGCGTGCGAGGCCGGCGAGTAGATCGCGTGGTGGTAGACGAGGACCTTCCACTTGGCCTCGTTGCCGTGCTTGTTGATGACGTCGGTCACGTAGTTCACGTGTGCCGCGTCACCGGCGCCGTTGGCGGAGTTGTAGCTGTTGCTGTTCAGGTCGATGAACAGGACATCCTTGTAGATGTACCAGTAGTCACCGCCCGACTTGGTGCCGTCGGGGTTCCCGTTGTCGTAGTACGGGGCCGAACGGTCGGTGTTCGGGGTGGTGAAGTGCTGCTCGTAGGCCTTGCCGCCGACGTCGTGGTTACCGATGGTGGCGGCCCACGGGTACTGGCGGAGTCCGTCCGGGGCGAGGAAGGAGTTCCACTGGGACTCGGTGTTCGCCGTCTCGACCTGGTCACCACCCGACACCAGGATCTCGGCGTTCGGGTTGGCCTTCAGCGACACGTCGACCGTGTCCTGCCAGCCGGCCTGGTCAGCGGCCAGGTTGCCGGAGGAGCCGATCTGCGGGTCGCCGTAGAACAGGAAGTCGTAGTCGCCCTCGAAGTCCTGCGTCTTGAAGGCGTACGCCGTCGACCAGTTGCCGTCGGTGCCGACTCGGTAGGAGTAGGCCGTGTTCTCCTTCAGACCGGTGATCGTCGCGTGGCGGTTGAAGCCGCCGCTGGTCGCGATGTTCGCCGCGCCGATGGCGTCGAAGGTGGTGGCGTCGGCCGGGAACTCGCCGTTGACGAGCGCCGCGGTCGGGACGACCTGGACCTTCTGCGCCGTGTCGGCGGAGGAGTACCACGTGACGGTGCGCTGCGACTCGTTGGAGCCCACGCCGAGCACGATGCCGGTGATCGTGGACGCGTCAGCGGCGGTGGCGGGGGTCGCCAGGCCGCTGCCGAGGGCCACGCTCAGGCCGAGAAATGCCGCGGTGGCGCCAGTGGCGACACGGCGCCGCACAGGCCCGGAAGCCTGCGAGGAGTTGCTCGATCTCATGAGTTTTCGATCCTCTTGTGCACGATGTGTGTGCATGGAATGGAGATCAATAAACTGTCGGCTGTTGGTAAAGGGAAGCCAAATGCGATCTTCGAGTTGTCTGAACAACACACGGAAGGTATGTCGGTTTCAGACGCCGAACGCCCGCTGCACAAACCAGACCAGACCCATCGCGGCCACGCCCGCGGAGATGACACCTGTCGTCCACAGGCCGGTAACCGGCGACCGACGGCGGAGCAGGATCAGCACCGGGAAGACCACGGCGATGATGGCCAGCTGCACGGTCTCGATGCCCACGTTGAACACCAGCAGCGACCACAGCAGCGTCCACGACCATGCCGCCTCGATGCCCAGCGCGCCCGCGAAGCCGAGTCCGTGCACAAGACCGAAGCAGAACACGACGCCCAGGCGCGACCAGCCCGCGCGGTCCAGGCTGAAGTGCCCGCCTCCCGCGGTCTCCAAGTCCGTGGCATGACCGCGACGACGCCAGATCCGCCACAGGTGCCAGCCGGCCACCACTGCGATCGACAGGGCGATGACGGGCTCCACGATCCGCGAGGGCACATCGACCACACCGAGCGCGGCAAGCATGAACGTCACCGAGTGCGCCAGTGTGAAGCTGGTCGCGGCGAGCACGATCTCCCGCGGCCGGCGCGAACCCGCGATGAGCGCCAGCAGGAACAGGATGTGGTCGATACCGGTCAGCAGGTGCTCGGCGCCCAGGCGGAAGAACTCCCAGAACCGCTCGTACCACGTCTGGCTGATCGAGAAGGACGGGTGCTCCGCGTCGATGGCCGCGCTGCCCGAGCGGCCGTCGAGGTCGTAGGTGACGATCGTCTTGACACCCTTGACGTAGCCCTCGGAGTCGGCGAACAGCCCGCCGCGCACCGCGTGGTCGTCGCCCTCCGCGGCGCAGGCCCAGTCGAGCGTCAGGCCGGCGTACGGCACGCCCTCCCGCTGCCCCATAGTGAACCCGCCGACCTGCGACGGGGTGCAGGCCTTGCCGGCGGAGGAGACGGAGAAGCGCTTGGTGACATAGGCGACCGCCGACGCGGCGTGGGCGTCGAGCGCCGCTCCCTGCGCCTTCTCGTCACCCGCGTCGAACGCTGCGGTGCCCTCCTTGAAGAGGGCGTCGTCGTGCTGGTAGTCGGCGGTCGACACGACGAAGAGGTCGTACTCGAGTTGCAGCGTCGTCCGTGTCCGGCCCTCGTCCCCCGAGGTGACGTTGACGTACACGGTCGACGAGAACCCGTGGGCCTGCGCCGGTTGTGCCAGGCCCAGGAAAGCGATCACGGCCGCGGCTGTCCCGATGACGGCGCGGCGGACACGTTGTGACATGTGGCTCCTTCAGGTTGCCAGTGCACGGTGCATGCCACGGGTGAACACGATGCGCCCTGTCGGCGAACCGTCGAACAACAACATCGAGAACGGGACCCGCGAACGACCGCGGACGCGAACGGGGGAGCAGGATGGGGGACGCACCACCCTCACCACTCGGAGGACGATCACCTTGCGCGCCCCGCTTCGCGCCCTCGCCACGCTGGCCGTGGCCGTCGCGCTGCTCACCGGATGCGGCTCCGGTGACGACTGGTCACGGCCGCACCCCGAGCCGACCGCCGTCGGCACGCTCGGCCCCGGGTTCGTCGACCCCGCCAACCCGCCAGGACCGGAGGCCACCGCCACCCCGCGGCCCGGCTCCTGGAGCGGGGTCCACCCGCCGCGGGGCTACCGCGTCGTGCTGCTCACCGCGGGCGACGACGCCCCGACCAAGGCGCTCGTCGCGGCGGTCAAGGGCTGGGCCGAGGCGGAGCACGTCGATCTCAGGACGGTGGCCGCCGACGGCTCGTCCGACTACATTCCGGCGGCGAGCAGGGCCCTGAAGATGCACGCCGACCTCATCGTCAGCGCGGGCAACGACCTGATCGACCCGCTCGCGATGGTCACCCCCAACCACCTGTCGCAACGGTTCCTGGTCGTGGGTGCCGAACTCGCCGAACCCACGCACAACGTGACGGCGGTCGACTGGTCCGGCGCCTCGTTCCGCGGTGAAGGACTCGGCATGTCGTCCACCTACGACGCCGCCTCGTTCACCACCGAGCGGTGCGAGGCGGCGATCAGGGCGGGCGTCGCGGCGGTGCTCAGCGACATGACCGGCATCGTGCTCTGGCTCGACAAGGTGTGACCGCCGGCGTCCGGTCCGGACGCACGGGCCTACGGCACGCTCGGCGACGGCGGGTCGCCGGCCCGGAGGCGGTACACCACACTGCGCCGCAGAGGGCCGTCCGGCACCTCGGGGTCGTCGAAGTCGTCGGCCGGGTCACGCGTCATGCCGACGCGGCGCATCACGGCCTGGGACCGCAGATTGGTCGCGGTCGTGACCGCGAGGATCTCGTCGAGACCGAGGTCCTGGAAACCGAAGGCCAGCACGGCCAGGGCCGCTTCGGTGGCGTAGCCGTGGCCCCACGCCGAACGGGCCAGGCGCCAGCCGGCCTCCACCCCGGTGAACGGCATGCCCTCGTCCACCGGGTCGAGCCCGGTGAACCCGATGAACTCCCCGGTGGACGCGACCTCCACGGCCCACCACCCCCAGCCACGCCGTTCGAGGTCGGCCTGGAACCGGGCCGCGGACGCGTCGCTCTGCTCCCGGGTGAGCACCCCGGGGAAGAACTCGCGGACCCGCGGATCGGCGTTGAGCGCGCCCCAGGGCGCGCGGTCGGAGTCCCGCCATCCGCGGAGCAGGAGGCGTTCGGTGCGCAGTTCGGTCATCGCGCCAACCTAGCCCGGTCTCCCGCGCGGGTCGATCGGATATACCTCTACACGAACCGGCAGGTGAGCCACTTCTCGTGGTCGTAGTGGTCCTGCGACGGATACCTGTCCACGAGGGGGACCACCTCCGTCGTGTCCTGCGGCCGTATGCGCTTGGGCAGTGCCCCGAACCTGGCCCGACGGGCCGCCGCGTCGGCATCCGCGGCCGGGACGGCAGCGGCGACGACGGTGACCCTGGGCGCCGCGGTGGCGGCGGGAGCTTCGGGCGCCTTGGTGATGTTCCGCGAGGTCTTCGACACGATCCGCTTCCTTGTCTGCTGGGTCCGCTGGGTCCGCTGGGTCCGCTGGGTCCGCTGGGTCCGCTGGGTCCGCTGGGTCGATCCGGCCATCGGTGATCAGTGGATGATGTGGAAGGTGAGATGCCGTTCCGTCTTGCCGGCCGGCACCGTGTGGACGTAGCCGCGTGCCGTGTCGTAGGCGCCGGAACCCCCGGTGATGGGGATGTCGATGGACGGGGCGGGCGGCAGGTGGAGCAGCACCTGACCGCTGATCTGTCCCTTGGGCAGGGCGAACGTTCCCACGCACTGCAGCGCGCTCGGTTCGAGGTGGACGTAGGTGCAGACCACGCTGTGGTCGCCGATCTTCTTGCCGTCGCGGTAGACGTCCTCGGCGATGACGAGCTCGTCGCCCAGGCTGAGCCCCTTCGTGCCCAGGTCCACCGAGGTGGACTGGGTCTGCCGGGCGACCAGTGCGAGTACTTCCGTGCGGGACGGGGCGGCGTGTGCGGCGGCAGGGGCCGCCGGGGCGGCAGAGGCGAGCGGGGCCGCGGCCAGGCCACCGGTGAGGAGGGCGGCCACGCCGGCCGCCGCGCTCAGGAGCCGTACCTTGCGGGTACTGCGTGTGTTCGGCATGCTGCGCGCGCCTTTCTCTCGGGAGCCGTGACCGGGATTCCGCTCCGTGTCCCTCGCCCAGGGGGCACCGGCCATGCCGGTCGTGGTTGATGACGACGCTCGCACAGGCTGCGTCACCCGTCAAGGTGGTGACGCTCACGTCGGTGGCGGGGTTGGCGCATGGGATGGCCGTGACGTGCGGCTCTGTCGTGACATGGACGACATGCGTCACCGGGTCACAGGATGATGCGCGGCGGCATCCCGGACGTCAAGGACGCCCGTCCCCGGGGATCGTTCCGGCGCTCTGTTCCCGGCGGTGAGGGCCTGATAGCGTCACCGTGCACGTGACCGACCGAGGAGGTGAGTCCCATCAACGCAGTCGCACGCTGGGCGCTCTCCTCCTGTACGGCCGCGCTGTCCATCTGAGACGGCCGGCCCCGGGAGCGCCCTCAGGCATCCCGGAAGGCCGCATTGCCATGCGCTCCACGACAGGGACGACCTCGAACGGCGTCTCGGAACTCCTCGCCGCCCAGGTCCCGCGGACCCCTGCCCTCGGCATGTCGCGCCGGATGCCTGCGCCCCGCACTCCCGCGGGTGATCTGCGCGCGTCAAGCCGTCCGGTGAGGGCGGCACTTGTTCCGAGCACTCGCCGAAAGGACCTCTGCCATGCCCGAGTTCGCCGCTTCTCCATCATTTTCCTCGGACTCGTTCTCCGCCCACGACGGAACCCGGCTCGCGTACCACTCCGCCGGTGACGGCGATCCCCTCGTCTGCCTGCCCGGCGGGCCGACGGACTCCGCGTACCTGGGGGACCTCGGAGGTCTCTCCGCGCATCGCCGGGTGATTCGACTCGACCTGCGCGGCACCGGCCGGTCGCAGGTCCCCGACGACCTCGCCTCCTGCCGGTGCGACCGGCTCGTCGACGACGTGGAGGCCCTGCGCGAGCATCTCGGGCTCGATCGCATGGACCTGCTCGCCCACTGCGCGGGGGCCAATCCGGCCGTCCAGTACGCGGCGCTCCGTCCCGGACGGGTCCGCGCGATGGTGCTGGTCACCCCCAGCGTCAGGGCGGTCGGCATCCCGATCGCCGGCGACCTCCGTCTCGCGACCGCGCGGCTGCGCAAGGACGAGCCCTGGTACCCCGCCGCCTACGCGGCGCTGGAGGCCATCGCTGCGGGACGGGGCGACGACAGCCACTGGGAGGCTGTCGCACCGTTCTCCTACGGGCGGTGGGACGAAGCCGCGCGCACCCATCACGCCGCCGCGGAGGAGCGGATGAACCAGATGAACCAGATGAACCAGGGTGTCATGGCCGCCTTCGGCGCCGACGGCGCTTTCACCCCGGACGCCACGCGCGCCGCGCTCGCCGACTTCGCGCCGCCGGTGCTCCTGCTGGCCGGAGAGGTCGACCCGGGTGCTCCGCCCGCGGCGGTCGCGGAGTTCGCCGCGCTCTTCCCCGCGGCCGGGCTCGTTGTCCAGCCGGGGGCCGGGCACCACCCGTGGCTCGACGACCCCGAGCGCTTTGTGGCGGCCACCGCCGGGTTCCTGGCGTAGCGGCGCTGTGCGACCGCGGGCCCGGGGGCACGGCCGGGCCCGCGCCCGGCCGTGCCGCCGAGTTCACTCCGGCGGGCCTCGCGCCGGGGGATCTCGTGGGAACGCTCCAAGATCGTCCGGCGATTGTTGTGCGCTGCGCGAGCCGGATCCGGGGCCGCGGCACCGGAGACTGGCAGCACGTGGCGGCCGTCTCGGCTCCGCCGATCCCTGAAAGGGACCTCAGGTGACCCAGCGCACCATCGCCCCCCGCAGCCGCGGATTCCTCTTCCTCGACGCGCACCCCGCCGGATGCGAACGCGTCGTCGAGGCCATGTGGTCCTCCGTCCCCGCGGCCCCTGCCGCGTCCCCGGAGGACCGGCCGGTCGCCCTCGTGATCGGCTCGTCCGCCGGATACGGACTCGCCGCCACGGTCGCCGGGCTCAAGCGGGCCGGCATCCGGGGCATCGGCGTCTGCTTCGAGAAGGGGCCCACCGAGCGGCGCACCGCCACGGCCGGCTGGTACCGCACGGCGACCACTGCCCGCCTCGCCCGCGAAGCCGGCGCCGACATGGTCTTCCTCAACGGCGACGCCTTCGGCGACGCGATGAAGGACCAGGTCGCCGATCTGCTCGCGCGGCGGTTCGGCGGACGCCTCGACCACCTCGTCTACTCGGTGGCCGCGCCCCGGCGCACCGACCCCGACACCGGCACCACGTTCGCCTCGGTGCTCAAACCGATCGGCGCGCCCCACCGTACGAAGACCCTCGTCTTCGGCGCCGACGGCGCACCCGAGATCCGCGACGTCGAGACGGCGCCCGCCGAGGGCGACGACGTCGAGCAGACCGTCGCCGTCATGGGCGGCGCCGACTGGGAGCGGTGGATCGACCGGCTCGCGGGCCGCGGGCTGCTCGCCGACGGCTTCAGCACCGTCGCCCTGTCCTACATCGGCTCCCCGCTGACCGCCGCGATCTACCGGCAGGGCACGATCGGCGCCGCCAAGGCCCACCTGGAGGCCACCGCCCGCCGCCTCGACGAACGGCTCGGCACCTCCGTCCGCGGCCGTGCCTTCACGTCCGTCAACGGCGCGGCCGTCACGCAGTCCTCGACCGCCATCCCCGGCATCGCCCTGTACGTGGGCCTGCTGCGGGGCGTGCTCGGCGACCGGCTCGTGCCGCCGGCCGCTCAGCTCACCGAGTTGTGGGACGGTCTGACCGGTGCGGCGGAACTGCCCCTGGACGACGAAGGACGGGTGCGCCTGGACACCTGGGAACTCGGGGACGACGTCCAGGCCGCCGTCGCCGACCGCTGGGACCGGGCGACCACCGGCACCATCGCCGGCCTCGCCGACCTCGACTGGTTCGGCGCCGAAGTGCGCCGCCTGTACGGCTTCGACGTGGACGGTGTCGACTACGGCCGCCCCGTGGAGACCGCGGTGGACTGGCCGGACCCCGCCGCTCCCGTCACCGCGTAGCCGCTCCGCGGTTCCTGAGCGGCTGTCAGGCCGCGGGTTCCAGCGCGTCCTCGGCCTCCGGACTGCCGCGACGGGCCCGGTCCCACGGCAGCACGACGAGGGCCGTGCCCACGGCCAGGCCCACCGCGGGCAGGACGGGGAACCGGCCGTCGGGCGCGAAGCCCTGCACGGCGAAGCGGGCGAGTGCGGGCACGGCGGCGGCCAGGCCGAGCCACACCAGCCAGGGGCGAGGCGGGGCGGCAGCGGGGCGGGTCCGCCCGGACGCTGCCGCCAAGCCGCGGTCCACGGGGCGCAACAGCCGTACGACGCCGGTCAGTACGAGGCCGAGCAGCAGCAGCCAGGGCACGCGGAGCGCCCACCACGACGGTGAACCGAACGCGGGCTCGGGGGCGAGCCCGGTGAGGTAGAACGCGGCGGCGACCACCAGCACCGGCAGCATGTGCCACAGGTACAGGGTCATGCTGACCCCGCCCACGGGACGGACCAGCCGCCAGACCCGGTCGTGCGCCAGCCACCGCCGCACCGCGGGGGCGACCAGCACGCACAGCCCCACCTGCGCCACCGCCCAGGCCAGCATGGCGACCGACGGCGGGTCGGTGTTGCCCGGGTCCTGCCCGGTCACCAGGATCAGGCTGACCGGGAACGGCCCGGGACCGACGAGGGCCGCGAAGACCACCGCGCCGCCCGCGGCCAGCGCCACGGGAGTCGTCCGGCGCCGCGTCAGCAGACCGTCCCCCCAGCAGAAGCCGAGCTGGTAGGCGACACCCCACACCAGGACGTAGTCGAGCAGGCCCACGTACGGCGCGTGCACGGTCAGCACCAGGACGTCGGCCACCACGGCCGCCGCTGCCACGGCCAGCGGCGCGCGGAGCCCCCAGCGGCCATGTGCCGCGTGCAGCACGGGTGTCAGGGCGCCGAGGACCAGGTACACGGGGAGGAACCAGAACTGCATGCCCATCGCCCAGCCCACCAGGGAGAGCGTGCCGGCGTCCACGCCGGCCGCCGCGCAGATCCCCACGGCGAGGAGCACCAGCCCGCTGTACACGGCGGTCGGCAGCAGCAGGCGCAGGGACCGCCGTCCCACCCACCCGGCGGCCGTGCCTCCCGCAGCCCGGGCGCGCGACCACGAGTCGCCCGCCGACCGGCCCCCGGCGAGGAAGAAGAGCGGCATGATCTGGAAGCCCAGGGTCAGCCACTGGGTCCAGGGAACGACGGCCAGCAGTTCCGGTGCGCTGGTCGCCCCGCCGGGTTCCCTGACCAGCCCGGTGATCAGCCAGTGGCCGAGCACCACGAGGACGATCGCCCACGCGCGGAGGAAGTCGACGTAACGGTCTCTGCTCATGCGTCGTCATGCTGCCCTCACCGCAGGTGGATCGGGCACCGGGAACCCGTGCCGCAACCAATCCGTGCCCGTCATGACATCACCACGCCGGACACCACGGCAGGCGCTGCGACCGGACTTTGTCCCGCGATCGGAAAAAGAGAGAGCTGATTCCTGCGCAACTTCTTCCCCCTCCGGGCAGCCGCTGCTACTTTCCCCTCGAAAGCCTCAAGGACAGGGCCGGCCGGTGGCCGGCCGCACATCCCCGTGCCACGGGGCAGGGGGAGGGGAGGGGCGCGTGAGACGTATGACGGCTCGACCCGCCAATGCGCACCAGGTGCGGCTGCTGCGGCTGCTCCGCGACGGCGGGCCCAGCTCCCGCGCCCAGATGGGGGACCTGATCGGGCTCTCGCGCTCCAAGCTGGCAGTCGAGGTCGACCGCCTGCTGGAGACCGGTCTCGTCGTCTCCGACGGTCTCGCCGCCTCGCGCGGCGGCCGCCGCTCGCACAACGTACGACTCGCCCCGAGCCTGCGCTTCCTGGGCGTCGACATCGGCGCCACCTCGGTCGACGTCGCCGTCACCAGCGCCGAACTGGAGGTGCTCGGCCACCTCAACCATCCGATGGACGTCCGCGAGGGCCCGGTCGCCGTCTTCGAGCGGATCCTCGAAATGGCCGCCAAGCTCCAGGCCGCCGGACTCGCCGAAGGGTTCGACGGCGCGGGCATCGGCGTGCCGGGGCCCGTCCGCTACCCGGAGGGCGTCCCGGTCGCGCCGCCCATCATGCCCGGCTGGGACGGCTTCCCGGTCCGCGAGGCGCTCAGCCAGGAACTGGGCTGCCCCGTCATGGTCGACAACGACGTGAACCTGATGGCGATGGGGGAGCAGCACGCGGGAGTCGCCCGCTCCGCCGCGGACTTCCTCTGCGTCAAGATCGGTACGGGCATCGGCTGCGGCATCGTCGTGGGCGGCGAGGTCTACCGCGGGGCGACGGGCAGCGCCGGCGACATCGGCCACATCCAGGTCGTGGACGGCGGGCGGCCCTGCGCCTGCGGCAACACCGGCTGCCTGGAGGCCCACTTCAGCGGGGCGGCACTCGTCCTCGACGCCAAAGAGGCCGCCACCTCCGGGCGTTCACCGGCGCTCGCGGCCCGGCTGGAGGCGGCGGGACGGCTGTCCGCGGCCGATGTCGCGGTCGCGGCGTCCGCCGGTGACGCGACCGCGCTTGAACTCATCCGCGAGGGCGGCAATCGCGTCGGGCAGGTCATCGCCGGACTCGTCAGCTTCTTCAACCCCGGACTCGTCGTGATCGGCGGCGGTGTCACCGGGCTCGGCCACACCCTGCTGGCCAGCATCCGCAGCCAGGTCTACCGCCAGTCGCTGCCCCTGGCGACCGGCAACCTCCCCATCGTCCTGGGCGAACTGGGCCCCACCGCGGGCGTGATCGGCGCGGCCCGGCTCATCAGCGACCACGTCTTCTCCCCGGCCTGACCGGCCCGCACCACCGGCAGGGCACCACAGGCACAGCACCACCGAGTCATCGGCACCACGGCACCACTGGCTCCACCTGCACGCTCCGCACGCGCACGTGTACCCGCACCCGCCGAGGGGATCCGTCATGGCACCAGTACCACCGGCCCCGCCACCGCCGTCCGCGGCCTCGCTGCTCACGATGTCCGGCATCACCAAGTCCTTCCCCGGTGTCCGCGCCCTC
The DNA here is from genome assembly GCF_044751185.1 of Streptomyces sp. NPDC088733. Taxonomy (NCBI): domain Bacteria; kingdom Bacillati; phylum Actinomycetota; class Actinomycetes; order Kitasatosporales; family Streptomycetaceae; genus Streptomyces; species Streptomyces sp. NPDC088733. Next base: position 432,996 of record NZ_JBIVLH010000002.1, on the reverse strand, counting down.
GACGGCGTCGACCTGGACGTCCAGGCCGGCGAGGTGCACTGCCTCCTGGGCCAGAACGGCGCCGGGAAGTCCACGCTCATCAAGGTGCTCGCCGGGGCCCACCAGCCCGACGACGGGGAGATCACCTGGCGCGGCGAACCCGTCGCGCTGAGGTCGCCCATCGCGGCCATGCGCCTGGGGATCGCCACCATCTACCAGGAACTCGACCTGGTGGAGGGGCTGTCGGTCGCGGAGAACGTCTTCCTCGGCCACGAACCCACCACGGCCGGGTTCGTGGTGCGCGGCCGCCAGGCCCGCCGCGAGGCCGAGGTCCTGCTGCGCCGGCTCGGCCACCCCGAGATCGATCCCGCCCGGCAGGTCGGCGAACTGTCCGCCGCCCAGCAGCAGATCGTCTCGATGGCCCGGGCACTCTCCCACGACGTCCGGCTCATCGTGATGGACGAGCCGTCCGCCGCGCTGGACCCGGAGGAGACCGACAACCTGCTGCGCATCGTCGCCCAGCTCACCGCGGAGGGCGTCGCCGTCGTCTACATCTCCCACCGGCTGGAGGAGATCCGGCGCATCGGCGACCGTGTCACGGTGCTCAAGGACGGCCGGGCGGTGGCGGGCGGCTTGCCCGCGAAGTCGATGCCCACCCGCGACATCGTCGCCCTGATGACGGGCCGCGACGTGGAGTACGTCTTCCCCGAACGTCCGGCGGGCCCGCGCGAGGGCGCACCCGTGCTGACCGTCGAAGGACTGGCCCGCGACGGGGAGTTCGCGCCCGTCGACCTGGAGATCCGGCCCGGCGAGATCGTCGGGCTCGCCGGCCTCGTCGGCTCCGGCCGCTCGGAGATCCTGGAGACCGTCTACGGCGCGCGCCGGCCCACCGCGGGCCGCGTCACCGTCGACGGCCGCCCGCTCAAGCCCGGCAGCGTCCGCTCGGCTGTCCGCGCCGGACTGGGCATGGCACCCGAGGAGCGCAAGGCCCAGGCCCTGCTCATGCTGGAGTCGGTCACCCGCAATGTGTCGGTGTCCTCGCTCTCCCGCTTCTCCCGCGGCGGCTGGCTCGACCGCCGCCAGGAACGCCTGGCCGCGCAGCAGTCCACCCGGTCGCTGTCGCTGCGGCCCGACAACCCGGACGCGCGGGTCCGCACCCTGTCCGGCGGCAACCAGCAGAAGGCCGTGCTCGCCCGCTGGCTGCTGCGCGGCTGCCGCGTCCTGCTGCTGGACGAGCCGACCCGCGGCGTGGACGTGGGCGCCCGCGCCGAGCTGTACGCCGTGATCCGCCGGCTCGCCGACGACGGGCTCGCCGTCCTCCTCGTCTCCAGCGAGGTGCCCGAGGTACTGGGCCTCGCCGACCGCGTACTGGTGCTCCGCGAGGGCCGTGTCGTGCACACGGCGCCCGCACAGGAGCTGGACGAACACCGTGTACTCGACCTCGTCATGGAAGGGAGCCCGAGCTGATGACGCAGCCCGCTTCCCAGGTCCCGCAGGCACCGCTGCCGCCCGCGGACGCGCCCTCCGCCGTCAAGGGCGGCCGGCGTCCGGCGGCCGGACTCCGTGCCGACGTGCGCAACCTGTCCCTGCTCGGTGTCCTCGCCGTGCTCGTCGCGGTCGGCGGCATCACGCAGCCCGACTCGTTCCTCGACGTCTCCAACCTCCAACTGGTGCTGACCCAGGCGTCCGTCATCGGCGTCGTCACCGTCGGCATGACCTTCGTGATCACCAGCGGCGGCATCGACCTGTCCGTCGGCGCGATCGTCGCGCTGTCCTCGGTGTGGGCGACGACCGTCGCCACGCAGGAGTACGGCTTCGCCGGCATCCTGTTCACCGCGGTCCTGGTGGGACTCGGCTGCGGACTCGTCAACGGGGTGCTCATCGCGTACGGCGGCATGGTGCCGTTCATCGCGACCCTCGCGATGCTCGCGTCGGCCCGCGGACTCGCCCTCCAGCTCACGGACGGCAAGACCCAGATCGTCACCGAGAAGTCGGTGCTCGACCTCGGCGTCCCCGACTCCTACATCCTCGGCATCCCACCGCTGGTCCTGGTCTTCGCCGCGGTCACCGTCATCGGCTGGCTGGTGCTCAACCGCACCACCTTCGGGCGCCGCACCGTCGCCGTCGGCGGCAACGCCGAGGCGGCCCGGCTCGCCGGCATCGACGTCCGCCGGCAGCGGCTGTACCTCTACCTGCTGTCCGGGCTGTGCTGCGGGATCGCCGCCTTCCTGCTGATCATCCTGGCCGGATCGGGTCAGAACACCAACGGCAATCTCTACGAACTCGACGCCATCGCCGCCGCGATCATCGGCGGCACGCTGCTCAGCGGCGGCCGCGGCACCATCGTCGGATCCGTCCTCGGTGTCCTGGTCTTCACCACCATCACCAACATCTTCGCCCTGAACAACCTGGAGAGCGCGGTCCAGCAGATCGCCAAGGGAGCGATCATCGTGGCCGCCGTCCTGGTCCAGCGCGGCACCGCACGCGGCGGCGACAGCTGACGCGAGCGGACCGCCGCCGCACCGTTCCCGCCCCGTACGTCTCCCGAACCGGCGCCGCTTGTGGCGCCGGCCCCCGCAGCCGTCCCGTTGTCCCGCCCTCGACCCACCTCACCGCAGAGCACGCACCCGCCCCGTGTGCCCAAACCCAGGAGGGTTTCACCGCCATGCCACAAAACCCGATCACCAGCCGCAGAAGCCTGCTCTTCGGCGCCGCCGCCGTCTCCGCCGGCGCCGCCCTCACCGCCTGCACCAGCAACGAGCCGAAGAAGCAGGAGGCGGCCGCCACCAACGCCCCCTCCACCGCCACCACCGACAACCAGCCGGGCACGCCCGTCACCATCGGGTTCGCCGGTCCCCAGGCCGACCACGGCTGGCTCAACGCCATCAACCAGAACGCCAAGGACCGCGCGGCGACGTACTCCGACGTGACCCTGGAGATCACCGAGGGCTCCAACGACACCGCCGCCCAGATCGGCCAGGTCCAGACCCTGATCAACAAGAAGGTCGACGTGCTGGTGATCCTGCCGGCCGACGGCAAGGCCCTCACCCAGGTGGGGCTCCAGGCCATGAAGGCCGGCATCCCGGTGATCAACCTCGACCGGATCTTCGCCTCCCCGCAGGCGTACCGCTGCTGGATCGGCGGCGACAACTACGGCATGGGCCTCAACGCCGGCAACTACATCGGCGAGCAGCTCAAGGACAAGGCCGACGCCAAGGTGATCGAGCTCGCCGGACTGGACAACCTCGAGCTGACCCGGCAGCGCACCCAGGGCTTCGACGACGCCCTGAAGAACTACCCCAACATCAAGAAGGTCGCCCGTCAGGCGGCCGAGTTCACCGTGGAGTCCGGCCAGGCCAAGATGGCCCAGCTGCTCCAGGCGCAGAAGCAGTTCGACGCGGTGTGGAACCACGACGACGACCAGGGCGTCGGCGCCCTGCGCGCCATCGCGCAGGCCGGCCGCGACGACTTCCTCATGGTCGGCGGCGCGGGCGCCAAGTCGGCCATGGACGCCATCAAGGCCGACAACGGCGTGCTGAAGGCCACCGTCCTCTACCCGCCGACCATGGCCGCCTCCGCCATCGACCTGGCCCGCACCCTCGGCCAGAAGAAGGGCATCGGCGGGCTCGCCGAGCTGGAGATCCCGGCCTCCATCACCCTCTACTCGGCCGTCGTCACCAAGGCGAACGTCGACCAGTACCTGCCGACGGGCTTCAACTAACGGGCAGTGCCCCGCCCGTCCGATCCGAGCAACCGACGAGGAGCAAGGCATGGCTGGTACGGCCGATAACGAGACCCGTGGAGCGGAGGGCGCTGCGCCGGCCCTCGGCATCGGGATGGTCGGCTACGCGTTCATGGGCGCTGCCCACTCCCAGGCGTGGCGCACCGTGGGCCGCGTCTTCGACCTGCCGGTGCGGCCGGTCCTGGCCGCCATCGGCGGCCGGGACGCGGCGGCGGTACGGGCCGCGGCGGCCCAGCACGGCTGGGCCGCCGCGGAGACGGACTGGCGGGACCTGATCGCCCGGGACGACGTCCAGCTCGTGGACGTGTGCACCCCCGGGGACAGCCACGCCGAGATCGCCATCGCGGCGCTGGAGGCGGGCAAGCACGTCCTGTGCGAGAAGCCGCTGGCCAATTCGGTCGCCGAGGCGGAAGCCATGGTCGCGGCGGCCGAACGGGCCGCCGCGCGGGGCCAGGTGGCCATGGTCGGCTTCAACTACCGGCGCCTGCCGGCGGCGGCGTACGCCCGCGGGCTCGTCGCCGAGGGCCGGCTCGGCACGATCCGTCATGTGCGGGTCACCTATCTCCAGGACTGGCTCGTCGACCCGGACTTCCCGCTGACCTGGCGGCTCAAGCGCGAGTACGCCGGCTCCGGGGCGCTGGGCGACCTCGGCGCGCACGCCGTGGACCTCGCGCAGTACCTGGCGGGGGAGCCCCTGGTCGGTGTCTCGGCGCTCACCGAGACGTTCGTACGGGAGCGGCCGCTGCTCGCCGGGGTGTCGTCGGGCCTGTCGGGCTCCGCCGTCGGCTCCGAGCGGGGACCGGTGACCGTCGACGACGCCGCGCTGTTCACCGGGCGCCTCGCCTCCGGGGCGCTCGCCAACTTCGAGGCCACACGGATGGCCTCGGGCCGCAAGAACGCCCTGCGGCTGGAGATCAACGGCGAACGCGGGTCGCTCGCCTTCGACCTGGAGCGCCTGAACGAGCTGTTCTTCCACGACCACACCGAGCCCGCCGCCACGGCCGGCTTCCGCCGGATCCTGGTGACCGAGCCGGACCACCCGTACCTGGCGGCGTGGTGGCCGCCGGGCCATGCCCTCGGCTACGAGCACACCTTCACGCACCAGGCGCGCGACCTGCTGGTCGCCGTCGCGGAGGGCACGGCCCCGGCGCCGACGTTCGCCGACGGGCTGCAGGTGCAGCGGGTGCTCGCGGCCGTGGAGGAGAGCGCCGAGAAGAACTCCGTCTACACCCCTGTCCCCGCCTGACCGCGCAACCGTTTAGAGGAGGTCCTCGCCGTGCCACGTCCCTTCACCCTCTTCACCGGCCAATGGGCCGACCTTCCCCTGGAGGAGGTCTGCCGCCTCGCCCGCGACTTCGGTTACGACGGGCTCGAACTCGCCTGCTGGGGCGACCATTTCGAGGTCGACAAGGCCCTCGCCGACCCCGGTTACCTGGACGGGCGGCGGGCGCTGCTCGACAAGTACGGGCTCAAGTGCTGGGCCGTCTCGAACCATCTGGTCGGGCAGGCCGTCTGCGACAACCCGATCGACGAGCGCCACCAGGCGATCCTGCCCGCCAGGATCTGGGGCGACGGCGAACCCGAGGGCGTCCGGCAGCGCGCGGCCCGCGAGCTGGCCGACACCGCGCGCGCCGCGGCGGCCTTCGGCGTTCGGACCGTCATCGGCTTCACCGGCTCGTCGATCTGGCACCTGGTCGCGATGTTCCCGCCGGTTCCCGAGCGGATGATCGAGCGCGGCTACGAGGACTTCGCCGAGCGGTGGAACCCGATCCTGGACGTCTACGACGCCGAAGGGGTCCGTTTCGCCCACGAGGTCCACCCCGCCGAGATCGCCTACGACTACTGGACCACGCACCGCGCGATGGAGGCGGTCGGCCACCGGCCGGCGTTCGGGCTGAACTTCGACCCGAGCCACTTCGTGTGGCAGGACCTCGACCCGGTCGGGTTCCTGTGGGACTTCAAGGACCGCATCTACCACGTCGACTGCAAGGAGGCCCGCAAGAGGCTGGACGGCCGCAACGGGCGCCTCGGCTCCCATCTGCCGTGGGGCGACCCGCGGCGCGGCTGGGACTTCGTGTCGGCCGGACACGGCGACGTTCCGTGGGAGGACGTCTTCCGGATGCTCCGCTCGATCGGATACGACGGCCCGGTCTCGGTGGAGTGGGAGGACGCCGGGATGGACCGCCTCGCCGGCGCCCCGGAAGCGCTCTCCCTCCTGAAGAGGTACGACTTCGACCCGCCGGCGGCGTCGTTCGACGCCGCCTTCGGAGGCAACGACTAGGCCCTTCTCCCAGCTCAGGAGCGCAGCAGCCCGCAGCCCGGCGGCACCGCCGCCGGGCCTGTCGGGCTGCCCGGGCCCGGCTTTGTCCTGACCCGGGAGAAAGTTCAACTTATCTGCCACTCAAGGGCTTTCGGTCCCGGACGAACCCGGCTACCGTCCCTGAGGTGTACAGGACACGGGCCCGAAACATGAGGCCGGTCCTGCTCGCGTGACCCGACCAGCGTGACGGCGCACGCCGGTCCCCGGGAAATACCGCACGGCAGCACATCCGCCCGTACGACCGTTCCTCCGGAGGACACACGTGCACAGACAACGGCCCGGAGCACACCGTTCGCGGATCCGACAAGGACTCGCACTCCTCACCGGCAGCCTCTTAGCGGCGACCTCCCTCGTCGTCGCAGCCCCCATGGGGGCGGTGGCCAGCCCGCTCGACACCGAGCCCGCGGCCGCCGCGGCGGCCGAGCAGTTCCAGCAGGTCACCCTCGCCAAGGGGGAGCCCGAGACCGGCGAGCCCATGTCGCTCGCCGTCCTGCCCGACCGCAGCGTGCTGCACACCTCGCGCGACGGCGAGCTGCGCAGGACCGACGCCGCCGGCACCACCACGGTGATCGGCACCGTCCCCGTCTACACCCACGACGAGGAGGGCCTGCAGGGCGTCGGCATCGACCCGGACTTCGACCAGAACCGGGCGATCTTCCTCTACTACGCGCCCCCGCTCGACACCCCCGCGGGCGACGCCCCCGACCAGGGGACCGCGGCCGACTTCGCCAAGTTCGACGGCGTCAACCGGCTCTCCCGGTTCACGCTGAAGGCCGACTGGAGCCTCGACCTCGGCAGCGAGAAGAAGGTCCTCGACGTCGCCACCACGCGCGGCATCTGCTGCCACGTCGGCGGTGACATCGACTTCGACGCCCAGGGCAACCTCTACCTGTCCACCGGCGACGACTCCAACCCGTTCGCCTCCGACGGCTTCGCGCCCCTCGACGACCGGCCGGGCCGCAACCCCGCCTACGACGCCCGCCGCACCTCGGGCAACACCAACGACCTGCGCGGCAAGCTGCTGCGCATCAAGGTCGCCGACGACGGGTCGTACACGATCCCCGCGGGCAACCTCTTCGCCCCGGGGACCGACAGGACCCGGCCCGAGATCTACGCCATGGGCTTCCGCAACCCGTTCCGCTTCAGCGTCGACAAGAAGACCGGCATCGCCTACGTCGGCGACTACGGACCCGACGCCGGTGCGGCCGACCCCAAGCGCGGACCCGGCGGCCAGGTCGAGTTCGCCCGCGTCACCCAGGCCGGCAACTTCGGCTGGCCCTTCTGCACGGGCAAGAACGACCCGTACGTCGACTACGACTTCGCGACCGGGCAGTCCGGATCCACCTTCGACTGCGCCGCGCCGAAGAACGACTCGCCGTACAACACGGGCCTGACCGACCTGCCGCCCGCGCAGGCGGCGTGGATCCCCTACGACGGCGGATCGGTGCCCGAGTTCGGCAGCGGCTCGGAGTCCCCGATGGGCGGCCCGGTCTACCGGTACGACCCCGCGCTGGACTCCCCGGTGAAGTTCCCCGAGGCGTACGACGGCGACTTCTTCGCCGGCGAGTTCGGGCGCCGCTGGATCAAGCGCATCGACCAGGACGACAACGGTGCCGTCCAGTCCATCAACGACGTCCCCTGGACCGGCACGCAGATCATGGACATGGCGTTCGGCCCGGACGGCGCGCTGTACGTGCTGGACTACGGCACCGCCTGGTTCGGCGGTGACGAGCACTCCGCCCTCTACCGCATCGAGAACGCCACCGGCGGCCGCTCCCCGAGCGCCGAGACCTCCGCGAACAAGACCTCCGGCGTCGCGCCGCTGAGGGTCGGCTTCTCGTCGGCTGGCACCGTCGACCCCGACGGCGACGCCCTCACCTACGCCTGGGACTTCGGTGACGGCGGCACGTCCACCGCGGCCGACCCGGCGCACACCTACCGCACGAACGGCACCTACACCGCGACCCTCACGGTCAAGGACCCGACCGGCCGCACCGCGTCCGCGAGCGTCCAGGTCGTCGTCGGCAACACCGCGCCCAAGGTGACGCTGAACCTGCCCGCCGAGGGCGCCCTGTTCAGCTTCGGTGACGAGATCCCGTTCGACGTCACCGTCACCGACCCCGAGGACGGGACCGTCGACTGCTCGAAGGTCAAGGTCACCTACATCCTCGGCCATGACAGCCACGGCCACCCCGTGACCTCCGTCAACGGCTGCTCCGGCACCATCAAGACCTCCGCGGACGGCGGGCACGACCCCAACGCCAACATCTTCGGCGTCATCGACGCCGAGTACACCGACGGCGGGGGCGGCGGCCAGGAGGCGCTCGCCGGCCACGACCAGGCGCAGCTCCAGCCGCGCCACCGGCAGGCCGAGCACTTCACCTCCTCGTCCGGCATCGACCTCTTCGACAAGGCCGAGGCCCACGGCGGCCGCACCGTCGGCAACATCGACGACGGCGACTGGATCTCCTTCAAGCCCTACAACCTCACCGGCTCCGTGCGGCTGACCGCACGGGTCTCCTCCGGTGGCGCGGGCGGCTTCCTCGAGGTGCGCACCGGCTCCGCGACCGGCCCGATCCTGGGCTCCGCACCCGTCCCGGTGACCGGTAGCTGGGAGACCTTCCAGGAGATCGACGTACCGCTGCGCGCCGTGCCGAAGAAGACCACCGAACTCTTCCTGGTCTTCAAGGGCGGCTCGGGCTCCGGGGCGCTCTACGACCTGGACGACTTCGAGCTCTCCGACGTCCCGGCCGACCGCGCCGCCAAGCGCGTCCTGGTCTTCTCCAGGACCGCCGCCTTCCGCCACGACGCCATCCCCAACGGGATCGCCGCGCTGAAGGAGCTCGGCCCCACCGCCAACATCACCGTCGACGCCACGGAGGAGCCCAAGCAGTTCACCAGCAACAACCTGGCGCGCTACGACGCCGTGGTGTTCCTGTCGACCACCGGTGACGTGCTCAACGCCGAGCAGCAGCAGGCGTTCGAGAACTACATCAAGGGCGGGGGCGGCTACATGGGCGTCCACGCCGCCGCCGACACCGAGTACGACTGGCCCTTCTACGGCGGCCTCGTCGGTGCCTACTTCCAGGGGCACCCGCAGATCCAGCCGGTCACCGTCCGCGCGGAGGACCACGAGCACCCCGCCACCGCGCACCTCGACGAGGCCGGCTGGCAGCGCACCGACGAGCTGTACAACTACCGCACCAACCCGCGCGGTCAGGTTCACGTCCTCGCCACCCTGGACGAGACCACCTACCAGGGCGGCACGATGAAGGGCGACCACCCCATCGCGTGGTGCCAGAACTACCAGTCCGGCCGGTCCTTCTACACCGGTCTCGGGCACACCAAGGAGTCCTACGTCGACCCGGCCTTCCGCCAGCACCTCCTGGGCGGACTGCGCTACGCCGTCGGGCAGGTCAAGGCCGACTGCAAGCCGCAGACCGGCTACCGCGACCTGTTCAACGGGCACACCCTGGAAGGCTGGAAGCAGGCGGGCCCCGGCAAGTTCAACGTCGCCAACGGTGAACTGCGCACCGAGGGCGGCATGGGCCTGCTGTGGTACCAGTCCAAGCAGTTCGGCTCGTACTCCCTGAAGCTCGACTGGAAGATGGACGGCGACGACAACTCCGGTGTCTTCCTCGGCTTCCCGGCCTCGGACGACCCGTGGTCCGCGGTGAACAAGGGCTACGAGATCCAGATCGACGCCACCGACACCCCGGACCGCACCACCGGTTCCGTCTACACCTTCAAGTCGGCCAACCTCAAGGCCCGCGACCAGGTGCTGAGGCCTCCGGGCCAGTGGAACAGCTACGAGATCAAGGTCCAGGGTGAACGACTCCAGGTCTTCCTGAACGGAGTCAAGATCAACGACTTCACCAACACCGACCCTGTCCGCAGCCTGAAGGACGGCTACATCGGCTTGCAGAACCACGGCGCCGACGACCAGGTGTCCTTCCGCAACGTCCAGATCAAGGAGCTGCCCTCCTCGTAGGGCAGTCCCTGCCGGCACCCCATGAGCCGGCGGCGGGCGGGGAGACGCCGTGCCCCCGCCCGCCGCCCCCACCCCATGCAGCAGGGAGAGGCAGCCGTGACGAATCCGCACGCCCAGGCACTGGACCGCCCGTCGCCCGACCGCACCGGAGTGTGGCTCATCGGAGCCCGCGGCTCCGTCGCCACCACCGCCGTCGCCGGTTGCGCGGCGGTCACCGCCGGGCTCCACCCGGCGACCGGCATGGTGACCGAGACCCCACCCTTCGCTGACGCCGGGCTGCCGGCGCTGTCCTCCCTGGTCTTCGGCGGACACGACACGGCTGCCTGCCCGCTGGGCAAGCGGGCCGAACTCCTCGCGGAGGCCGGCGTCCTCCCGCACGGCCTGCCGTCCGCACTCCACGCCGAACTGGCCGCCGCCGACAGTGAGATCCGCAGCGGCGGACCCCTGCCCGGCGACACCCGCGGCGACGACGAACTGATCGCGGCGTTCGCGGCGGACATCACCGCCTTCACCCGCCGCCACGCCCTCGGCCGGACGGTCGTCGTCAACGTGGCCTCCACCGAGCCCGTGCCCGAACCCGGCAGCACCCGGCTGCCGGCGAGCTCCCTGTACGCCGCCGCGGCGATCGAAGCGGGATGTTCCTACGTCAACTTCACCCCCTCCACCGGGATACGGACCGCCGCGCTCACCGACGCGGCCGGCGCACGCGGGCTTCCGCACGCCGGACGGGACGGGAAGACCGGGCAGACCCTGCTCCGCTCCGTCCTCGCCCCGATGTTCGTCCAGCGCGCGCTCTCGGTACGGTCCTGGTCCGGCACCAACCTGCTCGGCGGCGGCGACGGGGCAGCGCTCGCGGACCCCGCGGCGGCCGCGGCCAAGAACGCGGGGAAGGAACGCGTCCTCGCCGACATCCTCGGCGGCGCTCCCGAGGGCGAGGTGCACATCGACGACGTCCCGGCCCTCGGTGACTGGAAGACCGCCTGGGACCACATCGCCTTCGACGGCTTCCTCGGCACCCGCATGGTGCTGCAGACCACATGGCAGGGGTGCGACTCCGCCCTCGCGGCTCCTCTCGTCCTCGACCTCGCACGGCTGGTCGCGCGCGCCCACGAAGCCGGGCTGACCGGCCCGCTGCCGGAATTCGCCTTCTACTTCAAGGACCCCGACCCGGGTGCCCCCGCGGCCCTCGCCGACCAGTACGCCGCGCTCCTCACCCTCGCCGAACGGCTGGGGGAGTCACGGTGACGCCCCCACCGGGCAGGCGGGCCTCCGCCGTCGCCGACGACGGGGCCCCGACGACGGGGGATCCGCGCGCCCCGCAGGGGCGGGCCGAAGTACGCGACGACGGCAGGCCGGCGGTCGGCGCCGCACGGCCGCCCGCACCGGTCGCCGATGCCCCGGCACCAGCCGCGCGGTTCTGGGCCTGGGCCGAACTGCTGCGCATCTCCGCCCTGTTCACCGTGCCCGGCGACGCCCTCGCGGGCGCGGCGGCCGCCGGGAGGCGCCCGCACCGCGGCACGTTGCTCGCCGTCGGCACCTCGCTGTGCCTGTACCACGCGGGTATGGCCCTCAACGACTACGCGGACCGCGACGAGGACGCCGTCGACCGCCCCCACCGCCCCATCCCGTCCGGCCGGATCACACCTGCCGCCGCCCTGACGGCGGCCGGGGTGCTCACCGTGGCCGGGCTGGCACTCGCCCGCCGCGCGGGGCGCGCCCCGCTGGCCGCCGCCACGGCCCTGGCGGCGACGGTCTGGTCGTACGACCTGGGACTGAAGCACACCCCGGCAGGCCCGGCCGCCATGGCGTCGGCCCGCGCGCTGGACCTGCTGCTCGGCGCGACGGCGACCCGGCCCCGCGCGTTCGCCGCCGCCCTGCCCCACGCGGGAATCCTCGGCGCCCACACCTACGCCGTCACCTCGGTGTCCCGGCACGAGGCACACGGCGGTTCCACCGCGGCGCCGCTGGCGGCGGTGGCCGTGACGGCGGGCATCGCCGGTGTCACCGCCGGCGGTGCCGGGGCGCTCCGTTCACTGCGTGGCTACCGGCGGTCCGCGCGCGACGCGGCCCTCCCCGCGTCCGCGGGCCCGCGCCGCCCCGATGCCGGTGCGGCGCGGGCCCTCCCTCCCGCCCGACCCGTGACCGGACGACCGGAGCTCGCGCCCCGGGCCGTCGCCGCCCTGGCGGCGGCCTCGTACGCCCGTACCGCCCTCACTCCTCTCGTCCACGCCGCGCTCAACCCCTCCCCGCAGCTGACCCAGCGGGGAGTCGGCGCCGGAATCCGCGCCATGATCCCGCTGCAGGCGGCTCTCGCGGCACGGGCGGGCGCGGGAACCACCGCGCTGGCCGTTCTCGCGCTCGGTCCGCTCGCCCGTCGGCTGGCCCGGAAGGTGAGCCCCACATGACCCTGCGTTTCGGTTACGGGACCAACGGCCTCACCGACCTCCGCCTCGACGACGCCCTCACCCTCCTTGCCGACCTCGGCTACGACGGCCTCGGACTCACCCTCGACCACATGCACCTGGACCCCCTCGCGCCCGATCTCACCGACCGCACCCGCCGCCTGGCGGGGCGTCTGGACCGGCTCGGTCTCCAGGTCACCGTCGAGACCGGCGCCCGCTACGTCCTGGACCCGCGGCGCAAGCACGGCCCCTCCCTCCTCGACCCCGACCCAGACGCCCGTGCCGCCCGCACCCGCCTTCTCGTGCGGGCCGTCCAGGTCGCGGCGGACCTCGGCGCCCACGCCCTGCACTGCTTCAGCGGCATCACGCCCGACGGCACCCCGTCCGCTGTCGCCTGGGACCGGCTCCGATCCGCCCTCACCCCTGTCCTGGACGCCGCGGCCACCGCGGACGTGCCGCTCGCCGTCGAACCCGAGCCGGGTCATCTCCTGTCGTGCCTCGACGACTTCCACCACCTGCGCTCCCTCCTCGGCGACCCCGGGCCGCTCGGCCTCACGCTCGACATCGGCCACTGCCAGTGCCTGGAGCCGGCGACCCCGGCCGACTGCGTGACACAGGCCGCACCCTGGCTGCGGCACGTCCAGATCGAGGACATGCGCCGCGGCGTCCACGAACACCTCCCCTTCGGCGACGGCGAGATCGACTTCCCGCCCGTCCTGCAAGCCCTCGCCGCCACCGGCTACCAGGGCCTGACCGTGGTCGAACTGCCCCGCCACTCCCACGCGGGCCCCGAACTCGCGCGCACCTCCCTCGATTTCCTGCGCTCCCACGCCCCCACGATCGGAGCAACGGCATGACCGCACCCACCCGCGAGAACCTCCGCAACCGGCTCGACAACGACGCCCGGACCTGGCTCGACACGGCCCTCGCCGACGCCGCACTCAGTGCCGCCGCGTCCTGGGACGCCCCCGGCCCGAGGCGCACCGTGGCCCCCTGGGAACTGCGCTTCGCCTCCGCCGGCCGCCACTGCGGCCAGGAGCAGGCCGACGCCGTGCGCGTCCTCCTGCTGCGCGAGGCACGCCCCGACGCCCGGACCCTGACCCGGCTGTACCAGCAGGGCGCCGCCGCGGAACGGCGTGCGGTCCTCCTGGCCCTGCCCCACCTGGCACCCGCCCCCGCGGACGGACTGCCCCTCGTCCAGGACGCGCTGCGCACCAACGACACCCGGCTGGTCGCCGCCGCCGTCGGCCCCTACGCCGCCGAGCACCTCGACCCGCCCGCCTGGCGTCAGGCCCTCCTGAAGTGCCTGTTTACAGGGGTGCCCCTGGACGCGGCCGACCGGCTCGAAGACCGCGCCAGAGGCGACACGGAACTGGCCCGCATGCTCGGCGACTACGCCGCCGAACGCACCGCCGCGGGCCGGCCCGTCCCCGCCGACCTGCACCGCCTCCTCGCCCTGACGTCCCCCACGGAGGAGTCCTGATGCGCATCTTCGACCCCCACATCCACATGACCTCCCGCACCACGGACGACTACCAGGCGATGTACGACGCCGGTGTCCGCGCCCTGGTCGAACCCTCCTTCTGGCTCGGACAGCCCCGTACCTCGCCCGAGTCCTTCTTCGACTACTTCGACTCCCTCCTCGGCTGGGAACCCTTCAGGGCCGCGCAGTACGGCATCGCCCACCACTGCACCATCGCGCTGAACCCCAAGGAGGCCAACGACCCGCGCTGCACCCCCGTCCTGGACGCCCTGCCCCGCTACCTCGTCAAGGACAACGTCGTCGCCGTCGGGGAGATCGGCTACGACTCCATGACACCGGCGGAGGACACGGCACTGGCCGCCCAGCTCCAGCTCGCCGCCGACCACGGACTGCCCGCCCTCGTGCACACCCCGCACCGCGACAAACTCGCCGGGATGCGGCGCACCATCGACGTCGTCCGCGAGTCGTCGCTCGACCCCGAGCACGTCCTCCTGGACCACCTCAACGAGACCACCGTCAAAGAGGCCGCCGACAGCGGCTGCTGGCTCGGGTTCTCCGTCTACCCCGACACCAAGATGGACGAGGACCGCATGGTCGCCGTGCTGAAGGCCCACGGCACGGAGAAGGTGCTCGTCAACTCCGCGGCCGACTGGGGAAAGAGCGACCCCCTCAAGACCCGCCGCACCGCCGACGCCATGCTCGCCGCCGGCTTCGGTGCGGACGACGTCGACCAGGTCCTGTGGCGCAACCCGGTGGCCTTCTACGGCCGCAGCGGCAGGCTCCATCTGGACACCCCCGAAACCGGGGCCCTGCACGAGGGCAACTCCCTGCTCCGCGGCGGGGAATGAGGGGACGGCCACCATGCGCTTCCGCCACCCGGACGGTTCCGTCGTCCACTTGTCCTACTGCACCAACGTGCACCCCGCCGAGACGCTCGACGGCGTCCTCGCCCAGCTCCGCGACCACTGCGAACCCGTGCGCAAGCGCCTCGGCCGCGACCGCCTCGGCATCGGCCTGTGGCTCGCCAAGGACGCCGCGCGCGCCCTGCACACCGATCCGGCGTCGCTGCGCGGACTGCGCGCCGCCCTGGACAGCCGGGGCCTCGAGGTCGTCACCCTCAACGGCTTCCCGTACGAGGGGTTCGGCGCCCAGGAGGTCAAGTACCGGGTCTACCGGCCGGACTGGACCGAACCCGAGCGCCTCGCCTACACCAGCGTCCTGGCCGACCTGCTCGCCGCCCTGCTCCCGGACGACGTCACCGAGGGGTCCGTCTCCACCCTCCCGCTCGCCTGGCGCACCCTCTTCGACGAGCGCGCCGCCGCGACCGCCCGCGCCGCCCTCACCACCCTCGCCCAGCGTCTCGACGCGCTCGCCGAGCTCACCGGGAAGTCCATCAGGATCGCCCTGGAACCCGAGCCGGGCTGCACCATCGAGACCACCGCCGACGCGATCGGCCCTCTCACGGACCTCGCCCAGCCCCGCATCGGCATCTGCGTCGACACCTGCCATCTCGCCACCTCCTTCGAAGAACCGGTCGCGGCGCTGAACGCACTCGCCGCCGCCGGCATCGCCATTCCCAAGGTCCAGCTCTCCGCCGCACTGCACGCCGAACACCCCGAACTCCCCGGCGTGCGCGACGCACTCGCCGCCTTCGCCGAACCCCGCTTCCTGCACCAGACCCGCACCCGCACCGCCGGCGGCCTCCTCAGCACCGACGACCTCCACGAGGCCCTCACCCCGGACGCCCTCCCCACCGGCGCACCATGGCGCTCGCACTTCCACGTGCCCCTGCACGCACCACCGGCACCACCCCTCACCTCCACTCTCGGCGTCCTGAAGGACGCCCTGGGCCGCCTCGTCGGCGGTCCCGTACCGCTCACCCACCACCTGGAGGTCGAGACCTACACCTGGCAGGCACTCCCCGCCGAACTGCGGCCGCGCACCCGCGCCCAGCTCGCCGACGGGATCGCCGCCGAACTCGGCCTCGCCCGTGACCTCCTGCACGACCTCGGCCTCAAGGAACTGCCATGAACGCGACCGCCGGGCCGACCCCGCTCCTCGTCCTGGACGTCGTCGGCCTCACACCGCGGCTGCTGGAGCACATGCCGCACCTGGCACGCTTCGCCGACGCCGGCTCCCGGGCCCCGCTCGGCACGGTGCTGCCGGCCGTCACCTGCGCCGCACAGTCCACCTTCCTCACCGGCGCACCTCCCTCCGAACACGGCATCGTCGGCAACGGCTGGTACTTCCGCGAGCTCGGCGACGTCCTGCTGTGGCGCCAGCACAACGGTCTGGTCGCCGGCGACAAGCTGTGGGACGCCGCCCGCCGCGCCCACCCCGGCTACACCGTCGCCAACATCTGCTGGTGGTACGCGATGGGTGCCGACACCGACATCACAGTCACCCCGCGCCCCGTCTACTACGCCGACGGCCGCAAGGAACCCGACTGCTACACCCGCCCGCCGGACCTCCACGACGAACTCACCCAGGGGTTCGGCACCTTCCCCCTCTTCCGCTTCTGGGGCCCGGGCGCCGACATCGTCTCCAGCCGCTGGATCATCGACGCCACCCGGCACATCCTGCGCACCCGCACTCCCGACCTCGCCCTCTGCTACCTCCCGCACCTCGACTACGACCTCCAGCGCTACGGCCCGGACGACCCGCGCTCCCGCCGGGCCGCCACCGACCTGGACACGGCGATGGCCCCGCTCCTCGACGACGCCCGGCGCGAAGGCCGCACCGTGGTCGTCCTGTCGGAGTACGGCATCACGCCGGTGAGCCGACCGGTCGACATCAACCGGGCCCTGCGCCGCGCCGGCCTGCTCGAGGTCCACACCCAGGACGGCATGGAGTACCTCGACCCGATGGCCTCCCGTGCCTTCGCCGTCGCCGACCACCAGATCGCCCATGTGTACGTGCGCCGCCCCGAGGACCTGGAGGCCACCCGCGCGGCCCTGGCGGACCTGCCCGGGATCGCCGAACTCCTCGACGACGAGGGCAAGAAGCGGCACGGCCTCGACCACCACCGCTCCGGCGAACTCGTCGCCGTCGCCGAACCCGACGCGTGGTTCACGTACTACTACTGGCTCGACGACGACCGGGCGCCCGACTTCGCGCAGCTTGTCGAGATCCACCGCAAGCCCGGCTACGACCCCGTCGAGCTGTTCATGGACCCCGTCGACCCCTACGTCCGCGTCAAGGCGGCGACGGCGCTCGCCCGCAAGAAGCTCGGCATGCGCTACCGCATGGCGGTCGTACCGCTCGATCCCTCGCCTATTCGCGGCAGCCACGGCCGCCTCCCGGCGAGCGACGACGAAGGTCCCCTCATCCTCTGCTCCGTCCCCCGTGCCCTCAGCGGTCGCGTCGCGGCCACCGATGTGAAGTCCCTGCTCCTGCGCCTCGCAGGACTTCACTGAACCACACGCCATCGACGACAGGGAGTTATCCACAATGCGCGGCAATAGTCGTACAAGCGGCACGCCCGACCCGGAGCTCAGCCGCAGGCTCAGCAGGCTCAGCAGGCGCGGCATGCTCGGTGTGGCCGCCGGCGCCACCGCGGCCGCCCTCCTCGGTGCCACCGCCCCCACCGCCGCCGCCCACGACAAGGGCCACGGCGAGGATCACCACAAGGGCCACGGCAGGGGCGGCCACGGACGTCCCGTACTGCCCCCCGGCCGCCTCGGCATCCAGCTCTACTCGCTGCGCGACAAGGTCTCCACCCTCGGCTTCGCCCCGGTCTTCGCCGAGCTCGCGAAATACGGCTACGACGAGGTCGAGTACGCCGGCTACACCCAGGGCTCCGCGGGCGCCATCACCCTCGCCCAATTGCGCGGGCTCGCCCGGGACCACGGGCTTACGGCCATCGGCAGTCATGTCGGCTACTACGACGACGGCAACCCCGGCGCCTACACCTTCGCCCAGAACCTCGCCAAGGTCCTCGACGACGCCGAGGCCCTCGGCCTGAAGCACATCGGCACGGCCTCCGGCCCCTGGCGCTACGGCAGCACCGTCGACGGATGGAAGCGCTGCGCCGAGGAGTTCAACGTGTTCGGCGCCGCCGCCAAGGCGCGCGGCATGAAGTTCTATCAGCACAACCACGCCGAGGAGTTCTCCTTCGCCACTGACCGCCCCGACGTGCGGCTCTACGACGTGCTCCTCGCCGAGACCGATCCGCGCCTGGTGTACCTGGAGATGGACATCTACTGGGCGTTTGTCGGGCAGTACCGCTTCTCCGAGCGCGTCGACGGCACCCCCGCCCCCTTCGACCCGCTGCGCTACGTCCTCCGGCAGCCCGACCGCTACCCCCTCTTCCACGTCAAGGACGGCGAGCGCAACGACGCCGCAAGCGACGGCTACGACATGGTGGACGTCGGCGACGGCGACATCGACTACGAGGGGTTCATCTCGGCCGTCACGCGCACCCGCGGCGGCCGGCAGTCCCACCACTGGCAGACCGAGCACGACTTCCCGGCGGACTCCCTGTCCTTCGCCCGCCGCTCCAGCGCGTACCTGCACGCGCTGCGCGAGAAGGACTGCTGACGGCGCTTCCTCCCGCCGTCCGCCGGAGTACCGGTGCCGCCGCCCCCGCCGAGCGGGGCGCGGCGGCACAGCCGTCCAGGCAGGCGGCGGCAGCTTTGACATCGTTGCCACCCTCTCTCCGGCCCGGATCCGCCCCCTCCATTCGGACATCGTTCGATTTGTGCGCTTTCCCGCCTCTTCGCCGACCGGTCCTTTGCGAGGATGGGGGCCGGCAGACCGGCCGCCGCCCCGCGCACCGCAGCCCGCCGCCCCCGCCGTGAACCGTCGGCGCGCGGCGGAGCGACAGAGGGAACGTGAGAGTTTTCCGCCCCCCAGGGGCCCATCAGGACGACGCCGCGCTGCTGCGCGCCGTGGCCGCCGGTGACGAGGGGGCACTGGCCGAGCTGTTCGAGCGGCATGCCGGGTGGCTGTACGCGCGGCTGCTCCGGCGGTGCCCCGATCCCGAGACCGCGCGTGATGTGCTGCAGGACACCTTCGTGAGCGTGTGGCAGTCGGCGGCGGCCCATCACGGCGGCCCGGCGGGCGGCTGGCTGTGGGTGATCGCTGCCCGGCGTCTGGTGGACGCCGAGCGGGCGCGGGCGCGCTCGGAGCGCGTGCCGCACCAACTGCCCGGCGTCATCCCCTCCGCCGAGGAGCACGTGCTCTCGGGCCTGGAGTTCGGCGACGTCGGAGCGGCACTCGACCGCATCTCCCCGGAGCTGCGCGCCGTCCTGCGCGCCACCGTCGTGGACGGGCTCACCACCCGGGAGACCGCACGACTGCTCGGCATCCCGGAAGGCACGGTCAAGACCCGCGCCATGCGGGCCCGCAGGGAGCTGCGGCTGCTGCTGGGCGACATCGGCCCGCTGGGCGGACTGGAGGGAACGGCATGAACGCATGGCACGTGAGCGGTGCGCTCGCCGCCCGGTACGCCTCCGGGGCCGTCCCGGACTCCGACGCCTGGTCGGTGGAGAAGCACGTCGAGGTCTGCGAGGCATGCGCCGGCCTGGTGTCGGCCGCCGTACGGTCCGGACCGGCCGGTCCGGTGCTGACGGCCGTCCTCGCGGACGTACGGGCCGTGACCGCGGGGCGGCAGCCCGCGGAGGCCGCCGGTCCCCGCGTCGCCGCGCGATCGGAAGCCGGCGTGCCGACGGTGGCGGGGGCGCCGCGTCCCGGCCCGGTCGCCCGCCTGGTCAGGGCCGGGGGGCCGGCTCTGCGCGGGCCCTGGACCGTGGCGCTGCTGCTGGTGATCGCGGTCGCGTTCGGGCTGGCCCTCGCGGGCGCGTCCGACGTGAGCCGTCCGCTGCTGCTGGCACTGGCTCCCTTCCTGCCGGTGGCGGGGGTGGCGCTGTCGTACGGGCGGCACGCGGACCCGATGCACGAGATCAACGCCTCCACTCCCGGCGGCGGGCTGCGTCTGCTGCTGACCAGGACCGCGGTCGTGCTGGCCGTCAGCATGCCCGCGCTGACCCTGGCCGGGGCACTGCTGCCCTCCGGGGCGCCGGGTCCGGGGGCGGCGACGTGGCTGCTGCCGGGTTTCGCGCTGACGCTGGCGGTGCCGGCACTCGGCTCGTTCCTGGACGGCCGGACGGCCGCCGGGATCGTCTCTGGCGGCTGGGCGCTGGCGGTGCTCACGCCCGTACTCAGGTTGTCCCGGGGCCTCACCGTGTCGGCCGACGCGCTGGCACACCATCTGACACTGCTGTCCGCCCCTGCCGCCCAGAGCGGGTGGGCGGCCGGAGCCGCCGTGTGCGCGGGACTGCTCGTCCTGCGCAGGCGCTCCTTCGACGTCGCCCACTCCGGCCGCCGGGGGCACATGTGAACGCGAACGGAACCATCGAGGGGATCGACATGACAGCGACCGGCACGGGCGTGGAGGTGACCGGACTGACGGTCCGTCACCGCAAGAGGATCGCGCTCGACGCGGTCGACCTCAGCCTGCGGCCCGGCGTGCACGGCCTGCTGGGACCCAACGGCGCGGGCAAGACCTCGCTGATCCGCGTGCTGGCGACGGTGGCCGCCCCGGCGGCCGGCCGGGTGGAACTGCTCGGGCGTGACCTGTCCGCGCACCGGGAACGCGCGGAGATCCGGCGCAGCCTCGGCTACCTGCCGCAGGAGTTCGGCTACTACCCGGGTTTCACCGTGCGCGAGTTCGTGTCGTACGTGGCCTGGCTGAAGGAGATGCCCGCGGCGGACGTGCCGCAGGCCGTGGCGCGGGCGGTCGACCGGGTGGGGCTGTCCGACCGGATCGACGCGAAGGTGAAGACGCTGTCCGGCGGCATGGTCCGGCGGGTCGGCGTCGCTCAGGCGATCGTGAACGAGCCCCGGCTGCTGCTCCTCGACGAGCCGACGGCGGGCCTCGACCCTGAGCAGCGCATGGAGTTCCGGTCGCTCCTGCGGGAGCTGGGGACGACGTCGACGGTGATCGTGTCGACCCATCTGGTCGAGGACGTCGCCGCCGCGTGCTCCGAGGTGACCCTCCTGGAGTCGGGCCGTGTCACCTATCGGGGTACCACCGCCGAACTCATCCGCCTCGGCGAGAGCGACGGCGACGGGCAGACGGATGTCAGTCCGGTCGAACGCGGCTACGCCGCCGCACTGCGCGCCCACCGCGCGGGTGTGGCCACCGGGGGGCAGCGATGAGCGCCGTCGACGTGCGGACCGGGAGTTCCGGTGGCCGGGGAACGTCCGGCGGACCGGCGCGGCCGCGTCCCCGGTCGGGACGCGTCCTGCGTACCGAGCTGATCCGCGGAATCGGACCGGCCACCGGGGCGGCGATCGCGGTCGTCGTCTGCATCGCGATGTTCGCCAAGGCGCCCGCCTGGCAGAGCCGCTGGACGGACACCACCGACCTGCTCCGGATCGCGGGCCTGCTGCTGGGCGGCCCGCTGGCCGCGGCGGCCGGCTGCCGGCAGGGCAGCCGGGAACGCCGGCTGGGCCTGCGGGACCTGCTGGCGACCACCCCCCGCCCCGCACTGCGCAGGACGCTGCTCGCCGCCGCCCCCGCAGCCCTGTGGCCGGTGGCCGGGTACCTCCTGGCCGCGGCGGTCAGCCTGCTCGCCACCTTGCCGTTCGCCGGGTACGGGCATCCGTTCGGCACGCTCCTGCTGGCCGACGCGGTCGCGCTCGGCGCGATGGGGCTGCTCGGTTTCGTCGTCGGGCGGATGGCCTCGTGGCGTCTGCTGCCGCTGCTCGTCGCCGTGATCACCTACGTCGTACTCGGTCTCCCGTCGTACCTGACCGAGGACGCGCGCTGGCTCGGCCCTGTCCAGGAGCACACCTTCGCCTGGGACCGGCCTCAGTGGTGGTTCGGTCCCGCGAGCGCGGTCTGGACCGCGGGACTCGCGGCGGCCGCGCTGCTCGCCCTGGCGGCACGGCGCCGCGCCACCGCGGTGATCCCGCTGGCGCTCGCCGTCGCCGCCGCGGTGCCCGTCGCGCGGACGGGCGACGGACTGTGGCGGCCCGATCCGGGCGCCGCACGACCGGTGTGCGACACAGGGGTCCCGAAGGTGTGCGTCAGCGCCGCCGACAGCAAGGCACTCGCCGCCGTCTCACAGGCGCTGACCGGGGTCCGCGGCCAACTGCGCGGGGTACCGGGCGCTCCCACCCGCTGGGTCGAGGGGCCGGCGCCCCTCGGGCCGCACGATGCCCGGCTGGCGGACCTCGGGGACGGGATGCGCCACGGCGAACTGCGGGATCCGGCCCGCTACGCCCACAACGCGGTCGCGAACCTCTTCGTCAGGGACTGCCCCGCCGACACCGGTACCGACGACGCCGCGGCCGCGGCCGCGAGCCGTGCCTACGACGTGGACGGTGCCGTGGTGCAGTGGCTCGCGCCGCAGCCGGGCTTCGAGGACATGAACGGGGAGGGGGCCAGGACGATGCTGCGCCACCTGCGGGAGAAGGACGCCGCCGAGCGACGCGCGTACCTCACCCGCTACCTCGCCGCCGACCGGTGCGACCTGAAGGCGGTACCGGTTCCGTGAGCACCGTGATGCCGCGGCTCGCCCACCGCGGGCCCGGCCTCTACCTGCGCTCCCGTGCGCTGCCCGCGAGTGCCGCCGCACTGATCGGAACCGCCGCCGTGACCTACTGGTCGGCGCGCCGGCTCCTCGACCTGCCGTCCCTCGGCGCGAACGCGCTGGTGCCGGTGGTGGTACTGGCCCCGCTGCTCGCGGCGGGGGCGATCGGAACCGGTCTGCACACGTACAGCGACGACCTCGACCGGACCGCGGTACGCGCCTGGTGGCCTCGGCGGCTGGCCCATCTGCTCGCGCTCACCGCGTGCGCGGCCGCGCTGCTGGCCCTCGCCCTGCCCGGCCACTCCCCGGACTTCGGGTGGTCCGCAGCGGTGCGCAATGTGCTGGGGGCCACGGGGATCTGCGCCGCGGGTGCGGCGCTGCTCGGGGCGCGGCTGAGCTGGCTGCCGGCCACCGTGTACCTGAGCGCCGTCTACCTCGCCGGCGCGCCGGGGGAACCGGGCGGCACCAGGGTGGTGTGGGCCTGGCCGCTGCAGCCGGGGCCGGTCCCCGGTGCGTGGACCACGGCCGCGGTGCTGTTCGTCCTCGGCTCCGCGCTGTACGCCTGGCTCGGGTCGCGCCCCGAACGCGAGCGGCCTGTGTGACCACGGAGGAGGAGCGGCCCGGTCCCGTGCGCGGGACCGGGCCTGCTGCCTTCACGGCCGGTTCACCGACCGGCCCGTGCGTCGCACGATCAGCCGGCGTCGGCCTCTGCGGCCTCGGCGTCCTCGGGGGCGAGGAGCACGGCTATGTCGACGCGGTGCGCGATCGCGTCGCTGACACGGGGGTTGAACAGCGCCGCCAGGGAGTTGCGGTGGTGCGGGCTGAGGACCAGCAGGTCGGCCCCGAACTTCTCGGCCTCCTCGGCGATGGTGTCGGGGACCTGCTGGACGAGGCCGGTCGCGAGCGCGCCGTCGGCCTCGATGCCGTCCTCGCGGAACCCGGCGAGCGCCTCGGCCAGGATGGCCTTGGCCTCGTCGTCGTCCTCCAACGGCAGGACCGTGTTGTACGTGACAGCGGAGGTGGCGACGTGCACGACGTGGACCTGGGCGCCGGAGAGCCGCGCGAGACCGTGGGCCATGCGCAGGGCGGAGTGGCGGGCGGGGGTGGGGTCGATGGCGACCATGATGCGCTGGAACATTGCGTCTTCATCTCCGTATCGAGCTTTGTGGAAAAGCGGCCGATCACGCGAATACCGGCCCAGTACATCTATCACCTCCGCTTTTCCCAAGAATCCCCGGTTAACGGTATGGGGGGTCCACGCCACGTCTTGGCGCTCCGTCACCCGCCCCCGATGCCCTCACGGCGACGAGGATGACGCCCCGGATGCGACGACGTGAACACGGAGCGGCCGGCACCCGGCAGGGGCGAGGCGAGGTCCGCCCACGCCTCGCACACCTGCTCGCCCCCGGATCCGGCGACCTAGAATCACTGCGGGCCGCGTCGCGACCACGTGCCCGTGCCGTGCCGCCGATCCAGTGGAGGATGTCCGTGACCGAGCCGAACAGCAGCGCGGGGACCGGAGTACCCGGGCGTACGCCGGTGGCTTCGCCCGCGGCCGCGCCCGTGTCGACCGATCCGGTGCGCGGTTCCCGGTTCGCGTCCCTGCTGCTGGACAGCCACCGCAGCCTGGTCGGGGTCGGGCTGTGCCCGCCGGTCTGGTCCTCGGAGGACGAGGCCGCGGCATGGCTCTACGAGGACGCGCCGTTCGGGCTGCTCGTGCACGACACCTCCGCCGACCCGCGGTTCGTCTACGCGAACCGCACGGCGCAGGAGTGCTTCGGTTACTCCTGGGAGGAATTCGTCGGCCTGCCCTCGCGCCTGTCGGCCGGTCCCGGCGGCCAGGAGGACCGGGAGGCACTGCTCGCGGCGGTCAACGACCGCGGTTACGCCGACGGTTACCGGGGCCTGCGGCTGGCCAAGGACGGCAGCAGCTTCTGGATCGAGGACGTCTGCATGTGGAACCTCGTGGACGCCGACGGCCAACGGCACGGCCAGGCCGCGGTCTTCGGCTCGTGGTCGCCCGTTTCGACCGTTCCGGTCCCGGCCCCGGGCGACCCGGTCGCATGAGGGGCGCCGCCCTCGTGCCGGCCGCAGCTCGTGGACGCCCGGCCCGGACGTTCCCGGTGCCGGGATGAGCGGGGAGCCGGGACCGGCCGAACCCGAGGAGCCGTGCCGTGAGGTGGACGCCACCCTGGCGCGCGTCTTCGGGCTGCTCGGCAAGCGCTGGACCGGCCTCGTCCTGGCCGTGCTGACCGGGTCGCCGACCTACTTCGCCCAACTGCGCCGCGCGGTCCCCGGGATCAGCGAGCGCATGCTCTCCGAGCGCCTGACCGAGCTGGTGGAGGCGGGCCTCGTCGTCAGGGACGTCGACCCCGGGCCCCCGCTGCGGGTCCGCTACGAGGTGACCGAGGCGGGCGCCGCCCTGCGCCCCGCCCTCACCGCGCTGAGCCGCTGGGCCGACGAGCACTATCCCGGGACGCAGGGCCATCCGCCTCAGCTGTAGCGCAGGTCGCTGATGTCGATCGCGACCATCAACTCGTCCGGCAGGGCCCTGCCGTCGTCGCCGCAGCGGTAGGCGCGGCGCTTCGAGGGCATGCGCAGCCCCTGGGCCTCGATGTAGTGGTGGACGTACTGGACGGCGGGGAACCCGCCCGCCACGTCGACGCGGTAGTCGTGCCGGCGCAGCAGCAGGTCGTCCCCGAACCAGAACTCCTGCTCGCGGCTGTGACTGGCGATGTCCTCGGGAAGGGCGGCCCGCAGCCCGTGCCACCGTTCGCCGTTCTCGTGCAGGTCCGGGAGGGGGGTGACCGTCACTCCCGGCATGGCGAGCAGGAAGGGGGTGGTCAGGTAGGTCCACATCGCGTAGCCGTTGAAATAGGCCCTCTGGAGGCCGTCCCAGGGCGTGGCGAACTCGTGTCCCGCGAAGGACGCGCGCGGGTCCGGGCGTTCCGCGACCACGGTCCCGTCGGTCCGCTCGATCGCCACGCGCCCGGGGGTGAACGCGGTCCGCTGGTCGGGCGCCCCGAAGGGCCGCACCGACGCCCGTTCCTCGTGGAGCCGGACGGTCATCTCCCGCGGGTCGGGATCCTGCGGCACCCCTTTGATCGCCCACAGCCCGCCTCCGGTGACGATCGTCGCGCGGACCTCGGAGAACTGCGCATAGCGGTCACTGCCGCCGTGCGCCTGGAGGATCTTCGCCAGTAACTGGTCCACAGCTCGGTGTCCCGTCGCCGGTCCCCGGCGACCCGGCGGGGTCGCTCCGGGTGGGGGGTGGTGCCGGTCCGGACTCCCGCCCGGAACAGGCCTTTCCGTTGATTTTCCCAGCACCGCGCCCGGCCCGCGAAGCGAGCGACGGGCCTGCCTCCGCCTGCGCGGCCACTTACTTCGGATAAGTAACTCACCTCCGACTTTGTGCCGCGGGGCGCGGTGCGCAGCGTGGAGGCATGAATGACTACGGACACCCCCTCTCGTTCGGGCTCAGCCTCGATCCCGACGCCGATGTGCTGCCCCGCACCAGGGCACTCGCGCACGAAGCCGAGGCGCGCGGCCTGGACTACCTTGCCGTCCAGGACCACCCGTACCAGCCCGGCCACCTCGACGCCTGGACCCTGATCGGGCACCTCTCCGGGACGACCCGCCGGATCTCGTTCCTCACCGACGTCGCGGATCTCCAGCTGCGACCACCGACCATGCTGGCGAAGGCGGCCGCGTCGCTCGGCGTGCTCACCGGCGGACGGGTCCAGCTCGGTGTCGGTGGCGGTGCCTTCCCGGAGGCCATCGCCTCCATGGGCGGTGTGCCCCGCAGCGGCGCGGCGATGGTCGGCTTCACCGAGGGGGCGCTGGGCCTGCTGCGCGGCGCCCTCGGCGGCGGGCCGGTGCGGCTGCGGGACGCGCACCACACCGTCGAGGGCTACCGGGCCGGACCGGTGCCCCCCACGCCGGTCGGGGTGTGGCTCGGCGCGCAGAAGCCGAGGATGCTCGCCCTGACCGGCCGCGCCGCCGACGGCTGGATCTCCCCGCTGAACATCTACGTGCCGCCCGAGCGGGTCCCCGGCGCCCAGCGTGTCATCGACGAGGCAGCCGAGGCGGCGGGGCGCGCCCCGGCGTCCATCCGCCGCGTCTACAACGTCATCGGGACGATCGGTGAGCCGCGCGGGCTGCCCGGGCTCGCAGGCGACGCCGGGCACTGGGCGGACACCCTCAGCGAGTGGGCGGTCGGCCTCGGCTTCGACACCTTCGTCTTCTGGCCGGCCGCCGAGCCGGAGAGGCAGCTCGCGGTGTTCGCCGAAGAGGTCGTCCCGGCGGTGCGCGAGCGCGTCGCACGCCTGCGGAGCGCCCGATGAACGCCGTCCCGCACCCGGTGCCCGCCGGGCTCGCGGGCAAACTCGTCGGGCCCGGGGACCGCCGCTACGGCGCGCTCCGGTCGACGTACACCCGGGTCGGCAGCCCGGCCCTGGTCGCGCTGCCGGAGTCCCCGCGCGATGTGGCGCGCGCCCTGGCCTTCGCCGCCGACCAGCGGCTGCGTGTCGCGGTCCGCAGCGGCGGTCACGGGCTGTCGGGCGCCGCGACCAACGACGGGGGACTGGTCGTCGACCTGAGCGCGATGCGCGGCGTACGGGTCCTCGACCGAGGGGCGCGCCTGGTACGGGTGGAGGCCGGTGCCCGCTGGGCCGAGGTGGCTCGGGCACTGGCCCCGCACGGGCTCGCCATCAGCTCCGGCGACCACGGCAACGTCGGCGTGGGCGGGCTGGCCACCGGCGGGGGCATCGGCTGGCTCGTGCGCTCGTACGGGCTGACCGTCGACCACGTGCGCGCCGTCGAAGTGGTGCTCGCCGACGGCTCGGTGGTCCGCGCCGACGCCGAGCACGAGCCCGATCTGCTGTGGGTCATGCGCGGGGCGGGAGCGGGCACGGCGACAGCGACCGCCTTCGAGATCGAGGCGGTCGAGCTCGGCAGGGTCGGGTACGCCGAGGCGACCGTCGTGGTGGACCCCGCCGGAACGGCCCTGCGCCGCTGGGCAGCCATGATGGCCGCGGCGCCCCGGGAGCTGTCCACCGCGGTGAACCTCTCCGGCCAGGGGTCCTTCGCGGTCGCCTCCGTCACCGCGGTCGTGGCCTCCGACAGCGAGTCCGTCGTCCGGCGCGCGCTGGAACCGCTCGCCGGCCTGGGCGACACCGTCCTCCAGCAGGCTTACGTCCTCCCGTACCCGCAGTTGCTCTCCACCGCCCAACTGCACGGACACAGCGGTCAGATGCCCGTGGTCACCACCAACGGCCTGCTCACGCGGATGACGCCGGAGGCCGCCCGCGGTCTGGTCGCGGCGGTCACCGCCCCGGAGCCCGTGCTGATCCAGATGCGGTCGCTGGGCGGCGCGGTCAACGACATGGACCCCGCCGCGACGGCCTACCCGCACCGTCACCAGCGGACCCTCGTCACCGCAACGGCCTTTCCTCCCGGGGACCGGGGGACGCTGTCGGCCGGGTGGAAGCCGCTGCTTCCGTACACCGACGGTGCCTATGTCAACTTCGAGAGCCATCCCGACGCGGAGACCTTCGCCCGCACCTACCCCGGGGAGACCGGTGCGCGCGTGGCCGCACTGCGGCAGCGGTACGACCCCGACGGTGTGCTGCGGCCCGGTATCCGCTGAGCACGAAGACGGCGCTCGCGTCCGGAATCCCGTTCCGGACGCGAGCGCCGTCGTCGCCTGCGCGCCGCGGCGTCAGCTCGCGGCGACGCGCAGCGCGATGTCCTTGCCCTTGACCGCGGCGTCCTCCAGGGCCCTGGCCCACGAGGCCTCGGCCAGGGGGACGAGCTCGCTCATGGCCGGGTTGGACGCCGCCGCGGTCAGCTCGGGGACGATGAAGTCGACGTCCAGGCCCATGTACTCGCCGAGGATGGAGCGCAGGTAGTTCTGCACGTACTCGGACGAGGCCCGGGGCGTGCCCGGCGCGTAGGAGCCGCCGCGGCTGGCGACGACGGTGACCGGGAGGTCCTTGACGGTGGAGTCCTCGCCGGTGGTGCGGCCGACCAGGAGCACTTGGTCGATCCAGCTCTTGAGCGTCGAGGGGATCGTGAAGTTGTACATCGGGGCGCCGAGGAGGACCGCGTCGGCGCGCTCCAGTTCCTCGATCAGCGCCAGGCGCCCGGCGAAGGCCGCCGCCTGCTCGGGGGTGCGGGCATGGGCGTCCACCAGGGCCGCCGAGAAGGCGGGCAGACCGAAGTGGGGCAGCGGGTCGGCGGCGAGGTCGCGGTGGAGCACGGTGCCGTCGGGATGCTGGGCCTGCCAGGCGTCGCGGAATGTCCGGGCCACGGTGCGGGAGGCGGAGTCCGTACCGGCGTGGAGGGAGGAGTCGATGTGGAGCAGGGTTGCCATGGTCTCTTCCGGGGTGGAGGGCGGTTCTGGGCGCGCCGCCGGCAGCGGCTGCCGCCGGCGGCGTCCAGGGCCTCTGATCAGCGGATTCCGCCCCTGAGCGGTAGGTGCTCCGGGAAGCGGGGGTCCGTGACCGGCCATGCGTCCACAGTCGGTCGGACAGCCGCTCCGGAACAAAGAAAGTATTAGGTGCTAATCTTGGGTAAGTGGAAGCGAGTACCCCGTCACCCCGGCCGCGCGAGGTCCGCGGCATCGACGACAGCAGTTGCCCGAACCTGCAGGGCGCCCTGGAACTGGTCGGGCGCCGCTGGACGGGCGGGATCCTGGAGGCCGCCTCGCACGGGGCCCGACGCTTCGGCGAGTACCGGGCCATGGTCACCGGAATCTCCGACCGGCTGCTCGCGCAGCGGCTGAAGGAGCTGGAGGCGGAGGGGCTCATCGAGCGCACGGTGGTGCCGACCACTCCCGTGCAGATCCGCTACAGTCTCGCCCCCGACGGCCGCACACTCGTGGAGGCCCTGCAACCCCTCGCCATGTGGAGCGCCCGGCGCCTCGGCCAGGTGGACCAGGCGCCCGTGCGGCGCCGCAGGACGTCCGCGGGCGGCGGCCACGGCGGCGGGGAAGGAAGCGGCACCGCGGACGGCTGAGGCCTCCGCGGCGTCCCGGCCCGCCGGCCCGCCGGCCCGCCGGCCCGCCGTACGGGGACATCTGACGGTACGTCCCCTGTGTCGGCCCGCCGCCGCCCACACCGTCCCGCCGACGTTAACGCGCGGGTCAACAAGCCACGTACAAAGCGTCATTGGGCGCCAGGAGAGTAGCGCCGCCTCGTTGCGCGTCCCTCCTCCTGACTCGGAGCCCCCCCCATGAAGCCCTGGCGAGCCTTCGGCGCCGCTGCGATGACGCTCTTCCTCTCCGTCGCCACCCTCGTGGCCGCGGGCCCGGCCCGGGCCGCGGCGCCGACCGACGCGGACCTTGCCTACCGCTGGGCCCCCCTCCACTACCAGGACACGTCGTCGGCGTACTACACCGCGGACTACCTCTCGCCCGTCGACTACGACGGCGACTGGAACACCCGCAACAACTGGGAGAACCTCGACGCCAACACCCAGCGGCTGACCGGCACCGCGTACTACTCGGTGGTGGAGACCTCCACCCACTGGTTCATCACGTACGCGTTCTTCCACCCCCGCGACTGGAAGGACTACCCGATCAACCTGACGGGCCACGAGAACGACATGGAGGGCGTGCTGGAGGTCGTCCGCAAGGACGGCAGCACCTACGGCAGCCTTCAGGCGGCCGTCACCCAGGCGCACGACAACTACTACTCCTACGTCCCGGCGGGCAGTCCCTTCACCGGCAACCGCGAGACGGTCGACGGCACCCTGTTCACGCAGGCGTACGACGGTGCGCAGCACCCGCTGGTGTTCCAGGAGGCCCGCGGCCACGGCATGTACAACTGGGACGGCGCCGACTTCGCGGGCGGTGACGGCATCGTCTACCGCCCCAGCCGCACGGGCGGCACCGTGCCCAGGAGCGGCAACGACCGGGCCGCGAGCTACCAGCTCGTCGACATCTTCGGCGCGGGGGGCCTGTGGGAGCGCCGCAACACCAACCCGCCGTACGCCTCATGGGGCACCTTCGCCGGTGACAACGGCAAGGACAACGCGGCGCACACGCCGTGGGGCTGGGACGACACCAACGACGGCAGCGACCTCCAGCGCGGTTCCATCGCGCCGGACCCGGCGTACCTGGTCTCGGTGTACTTCGGCAACACGGCCCCGCTGAGCCTGGCCTACACCCGCAACACCTACCGCTCCTGACGAAGCCTCCGGGCCGGCGGCGGAACGGTCGCCGGCCCGGAGGCGGAGGTCAGTGCGGGTGGTCGTGGCCCGCGGGGCGCCGGTCCAGGGCCCGGGCGCGGGCGGTGACCTCGTCGTCGGACACGGTGCCCTGGCCGGCGAGCACGTCCTCCAGGGCGCCGAGCCAGTGCTGGTAGTAGTTCCAGGGCTCGCCGTCCTGGTCGTGCGCGGCCTCCCAGACCGCGATCCGGGTGATCAGCGCGGCCTGGAACCGCGGCCAGGTGAACGCGCCGGCCTCGTAGAGGGTGACGGCCATGCCGAAGGCGCGGCTCTCCCACGGCTCGGCGAACATCAACTCCCCATTGGCACGAGGCGGGGCCGCCGGCCCCTCGGTGTCGAGCGGGGCGGTCACGGGGTCCTCGCCTTGGCCACGCCGACCATGGCGTCCCGGGTGACCAGCGGCACGAGCTGCTCCTCGGTCAGGTGCTCGGTGCCGGGCGGGCGTTCGGGCAGCACCAGCCAGCGCACCTCGCTGGTGGAGTCGCGCACGACGATCCGTACGCCGTCGTCGAGGTCGAGGCCCATCTCGGACAGCACGGCGCGCGGCTCCTTGACCACGCGGGCGCGGTAGGCCGGGTCCTTGTACCAGCTCGGCGGCAGCCCGAGCACCGGCCACGGGTAGCACGAACACAGCGTGCACACGATGACGTTGTGGATGGCCGGGGTGTTCTCGACGACCACGATGTGCTCACCCTGCGGCCCCGTGAAGCCCAGTTCCGCGATGGCGGCGGTCCCGTCGTCGAGCAGCCGGCGCCGGTACTCCGGGTCGGTCCATGCCCTCGCGACGACCTTGGCGCCGTTCAGGGGGCCGATGGTGGTCTCGTACTCGGTGATGAGCCCGTCCATCACCTTCGGGTCGATCAGGCCCCGCTCGGTGAGGAGTTGCTCCAGGGCCTCGGCGCGCAGCGCCACGGGCGGGCGCACGCCCGGTCCGGCGGTGGTCATGAAAGTGTCTCCAGATAGCTCTCGTACAACTCGGCGGTGACCTCGAAGGGTTCCGACCCGGCGCCCCACAACTCCCGTGAGTCGAAGCGCACCGAGTAGACGTGCTGCGGATGCTCACCCTTGAAGTGGGCATTGGTGTCCGGCAGTACGGCGGCGGGCTGGACCGCCTCGACGACGCCGGCGTGCCCCCGGACATAGCCCGGCATCCGGGTGTGACCGGGCGGCGAGATGTCCTTGGCGCGGACGCGCTCGCCGACGGCGAAGGCGGGCGGGGTGTCCACGGCGCGCATCCAGCCGTCTTGGGCCGGTGCGGGGGCGGGCCTGGGGTGCTCGGGCGCCGGAGGCTCGGCCGTGTGCCCGCCGAGCAGGTTGCGGGCGCGGGCGTCGACGGCGCCCGGCGCGAGGAAGTCCGTCTCGGTGAGCATCAGCTCCGCGCCGTTGAGCCAGCGCCCGTAGTAGCCGTCGTCCAGGTAGGCCGCCCGGTCCAGCCGCTCGACCGTGTGGCGGAAGGCGTCCGTGTTGAGGCCGCCGCAGGCGAGCCGGATGGAGGCCATCCCCAGCGCGAAGGCGCGGCCCTGCCAGGGTTCCGCGAAGACCGGTTCGTCGTCGCGCGACGGGGGGACACGGCCCCAGCCGTCCGTGCCGCCCATGTCGGCGATTCCCTCCATGGCACCACCTCTCGCACCTCGCCAGGAACGGACAAATGCATACAGAGCCCATTCTGTGGGGTCCGGGGTGCTCAAGCGAGGGGCGGCACGGCGTCCACGTCGAATTCCTCCAGCGGCGGGACGGGCGCGCCGTTGCCGGGCACCTGCTGCGCCGTCCAGATGCACTTGCCGTTCGAGGTGTAGCGGGTGCCCCAGCGCTGGGAGAGCGAGGCGACGAGCTGCAGCCCCCGGCCGCCCTCGTCCGTCTCGGAGGGATGCCGGATACGGGGCATCGTCAGGCTGCCGTCGGCGACCTCGCAGATCAGCTCGGTGTCCCGCAGCAGCCGCAGCCGCATCGGCCCCTTCGCGTGCCGGACGACATTGCCGATCAGCTCGCTGGCGAGCAGTTCCGTCGTCGGCGTCAGCTCGTCCAGTTCCCAGTCCGACAGCTGCTCCCGGACGAGCCCGCGGGCGAGCGCGGCCGCCTGCGGGTCCTGGGGGAGCGGCCAGGAGGCCATCCGGTCCGCGGGGAGGGCGTGCATACGGGCGATCAGGAGCGCGATGTCGTCCGTGGTGGTCCGCCCGGCGGGCAGCAGGTTGGTGATGACGGTGTCGCAGAGCCGGTCCAGGTCCTCGCCGCCCGAGCTGCGCAGCAGGTGCGCGAGGTCGGACAGGCCCTGGTCGATCTCCCGCTCGGACGACTCGACCAGGCCGTCGGTGAAGAGCACCAGCAGACTCTCCCGCGGGATCTCCATCTCGACGGTCTCGAACGGCGGCTCCGCCGCGCCGAGGGGCGGGTTCGGGGCTGCCTCGGGGAAATGGACCGTGCCGTCCGGATGCACGACGGCCGGTGGCGGATGCCCTGCGCGGGTGATGCTGCACGAACCGGTGGTGGAGTCGTACAGCGCGTAGAGGCAGGTGGCGTAGGAGTCCTCGCCGAGACCGCTGACGATGTCGTTGAGGTGGCTCATGATCTCGTCGGGGGGCAGCTCCAGGCCGGCGAGCGTGTGGACGGCGGTGCGCAGCCGGCCCATGGTCACGGCCTCGGACAGGCCGTGGCCCATCACGTCGCCGATCACGAGCGCGACCCGGCCGGCCGACAGCGGGATGACGTCGTACCAGTCGCCCCCGACGTCCGCGCCCTGTTCCGTCGGCAGGTAGCGGGCGGCGAGCGAGCACGACTGGAGGGTGGGCAGCTGCTGGGGGAGCAGCGCGCTCTGCAGCTCCCTGGACCGGGTGTGCTCGGCGTCGTACAGCCGCGCGCGTTCCAGGGCGTGGGCCACCAGGGCGCTGATGGTGCTCAGCAGCGTGCGTTCCTCGTCGGTGAGGCGGCGGGGCCCGTCGAAGGCGACCACGCAGATCCCGAAGGTGAGACCGGAGGCGATCAGCGGCAGGAAGGCCCACGACTGCTTCCCGATCATGCCCGGACGGTCGGCCATGGTGGGGTACCGCTCCGCGTACTCCTCGGCGGAGGAGACGAACAGCGGTTCACTGGTGGACAGCGACTGCCATCCCGGGTCCTCCACGGCCCGCGGACGGCCCTCGAGGCCGTCCAGGAAGGCCTGCGGATAGCCGACGGAGCCCACGGTGTAGACGCGGTCGCCCTCGATCGCCTGCACCAGCAGACCGGAGGCGCCGAACGGGGGCAGCACCCGCTGGGCCACCGCGTCCACCACGTCGCGCGACGTGGTCGCCGCGGCGAGGGCCGCGGTGAGTTCGGCGATCCGGGCCGAGCGCTCGGTGGAGGCCCGCTCGGAGGCGACCCGCTCGGCCTCGCGCCGCCGCCGGTCGGTGACATCGGTGAAGTACAGGGTGACGCCGTCGGGGACCGGCACGAGCCGCAGGTGGAAACAGGACCCCCGGTCGGGCAGCCCCACGTCGAAGCTCGTGGGCACCGCCTTGGCGGCGGCCTCGCGGCAGCGCGCCTCCAGGCCGGGTATCTGCCGCAGCGACGGCAGCGTCCACAGCACGCGGTCGAAGAGCTCCTCCTCGGGGGAGCCCAGCATGTTCTCCGCCATGAGGTTGACGAACGTGATGCGCCAGTCGTCGTCCACGGACAGGAAACCGTCGCTCATGTGCCGCAGGGCTCGGCTGAGCGCGGCACGGGCCGAGCGGGAGTCGCTGCTCTCCCAAGCCGTGCCGATCATCCGGTAGGGTTCGCCGGTGTCGTCGAGCACCACCTTGGCGCGGGTCTCGGTCCACGCGTAACCGCCGTCCGGACGCCGCACGCGGTACTCGGCCTCGAACACGCCCCGGTTGCGGATGGCCTTCTCGGCGGCGGCGAGCGTCCACGGCAGGTCGTCGGGGTGGACCACCTTCATCCAGCTCTCGACCCGGGGCACGAAGTCGGCGGGGTCGGTGCCGTAGACGGCCATGGCGGCGTCGTCCCAGGCCAGGTCTCCGGTGCGGATGTTCCAGTCCCAGGTGCCCACCTCGACCGCCTTGAGCGCCTGCCGCAGGCCGGTGCCGGTGGGGTCCTCGTGGAGGGGGCGGGCGGGGGGCGGGGACTGGCCCATGCGCTCCTGCGCCCAGGCGGCCACCGCCGCCAGGAACTCCCACTGCTCCCGCGTGGGCTCTCCCCCGGAACCGGTGACCACGGTGAGCGATCCGACCGGGATCTCCCCGTCCGACAGGAGTACCGCCGCCAGACCCGTGCCGGGCCACGCCCGCGTTCCGGGCGGCTGCGCGCTCCCGGCGGCCCCGTGCGGGGCCCACAGCCCTTCTTCCCGGTCCAGCACGCGGGCCGGCACGGCCGCGCTGTCCTGATCGATGATCTCCCAGTGCCGCACGAGGGCGGGGGACAGCCCCACGGTCGACACCAGGCGAAGCGCGGACATGGGCCCGCACAGGTGGACCGTTCCGCCCAGCCCGCCCAATCCGGCCACCGCCTGCTGGATCGCGAGCCGGAGCACCTCGCCTTCCGTGATGCCCTTCTCGACGGCGGAGAGCAGTGCCAATCGGTCGTTCACCATGTAAATGTACATTTCTGGAGGAAACCTGGCAGGTGGCGCCGTACGACGTCGCCGAACGCGTGCGGGCGGGCGCGGGCCCGCGAGGGCCGTTCACAAGAGGCGCTTGATGTCCCCGCGGGCCCGGTAGAAGCCGCCGCGCGTGGAGGCCAGGACCTCGTAGACCACGTAGCGGGCGCCCACGACGCGGATGTCCTTGGGGAACTGCACGTGCCAGGACGGGTCGTAGCCCGGGGAGACCACGCGTACACGGGTGCGGGAGCCCTCCCCCAGACACTCGACCACGATGCCCTGCGCGGGGGCGGCCGGCGCGACGTGGACCGTGGCGAGCTCCCGCGCGGGTGTGACCCGCTCCCACCCGGTGGCCTTGACGTCCGCGGTCCGCGGCAGCCGGCCGCCCTCCGCCTCGCGCACCGCGCTCTCGCTCGCGTCGATGCAGGCCAGCGAGCCGTCCGTGGTGACGATGTAGAGACGCTCGTCGCGGTACTGCATGGAGTAGGC
This sequence comes from Streptomyces sp. NPDC088733, assembly GCF_044751185.1. NCBI lineage: Bacteria > Bacillati > Actinomycetota > Actinomycetes > Kitasatosporales > Streptomycetaceae > Streptomyces > Streptomyces sp. NPDC088733. Next base: position 397,248 of record NZ_JBIVLH010000002.1, on the reverse strand, counting down.
CGAGCCGCAGCCGGTACCGAGCTTCCACAGCCGCGTGCCGTCGGCGGCGAAGCAGTAGATGGACGAGGTGTTGTCGCCGGCGAAGACGTAGCGGCCGTCGGGCGAGGTGGCGCAGGAGAAGACGGCGGAGTCGCAGCGGTACCGGGCGCGCTCGGCACCGTCGGCCTTGGCGAGCCGGTGGACCCGGCCGCGGGCGGTGCCGGCGAACACCTCGTCCGCCTCCTGCCATCCGAACAGCACCGGGCCCTGGGTGGCGACCGACCAGAGCGGCGCGCCGTCGCGGGCTCCGTACATGGCCACGCCGCGCGAGTCGCCGTGGAAGACGCCCCGGTCGTCGCAGCGGACCATCCAGGCGCTGTCACCCGGGCCCGAACGCCGCCACTGGAACTCGTCCTCGTGGTCGACGGTGGTGACACCGCCCTGGGCGTCGGACACCCCGAGGAGCCCGTCGTGGATGTCGAGCCAGTAGATGTCGACGTCCTCGGCGATCTCGTAGGCGACGTGCGGCACCTTGCCGCTCAGGTCGTAGACGCGGCCGTCGTCGCAGCCCGCGTAGATCCAGAAGTCGTCGGCCACGATGCACTTCACACCGTCGGGCAGGCCGAAGCGGCCGGTCACCCGGCCGTCGTGGGCAAGGGTGAAGACGTCGCCGCGCTGATTGCCGATCCAGACGTGGTCCTCGCCGACGAAGATGCCGAAGGCCGGGGCGCCGGAGGAGAAGCGCCACAGGACGGGGGCCTGACGCGCTGTCGAACGGCTGCTGGTGATCTCGCGCCGGGTGACCGCACGCCGCTCACGCAGGCCCCGCACCGCCGGGGCGTACCCCTTGCGGACCTTCTCGCCCACCTTGCGCGCCGCGGCGGCCGACGCCTTCTCCACGGTCGGGTAGCCGGCCGAACGCGTCTGGCCCTGTTCGCCGATCCGCCCGAAGGCGATGGTCACCTCGGTGCCCGAGTGCCGCACCTCGTAGTACTTGTGGGCGCCGCCGCCCTCCTCGGAGAGTTCGAGGTAGGTGGTGGACCCGGTGGTCGCGGGCATGGCTGACCCTTCTTCGTGCGGAGCGCAAGGAGGCATCGGACCCGAGGACCTGAGCGCCCGTCAGGCGGGCACGGCCCTCTCGATACCCAGGACTCTAGGGCGGGGCACTGACACCGCCCCCGACGCCGCTCGTCCTGCCGGCACCGGCACGGCCGCCTGATTCCTTCTGTCACAGGCGTTCCCCTGTCCCCGGCACGCCCCCTAAGATCACCCCGCCAGTCACGGGACCGCGGCCGCCGGGGAGGCGACGTGAGCAACAGCGCACGGGGTGGGGAAGAACTCGAGACGTACGGCTACACACAGCAGTTGGCGAGGTCGCTCGGCTTCTGGGACCTGGTGGTCTACGGCCTGGTCTTCATGGTGCCGATCGCGCCGTTCGGCATCTTCGGCGGGGTCTTCCAGGGCGCGGGCGGCATGGTCGCCCTCGCGTACGCCGTCGGCATGCTGGCGATGATGTTCACCGCGCACTCGTACGCGCAGATGTCGCGGGCCTTCCCGATGGCCGGGTCGGTGTACTCGTACGCGGGGCGGGGCATCGGCGCGCCCTTCGGTTTCCTGTCCGGCTGGATGATCCTGCTCGACTACATCCTGGTGCCCGCGCTGCTCTACCTGGTCGCCGCCGTCGCCATGAACTCGCTGGTCGCCTCGGTGCCGGTGTGGCTCTGGCTGATCGGCTTCGTGGTGCTGAACACCGTCGTGAACTGGTTCGGCATCGAGATGACCGCCAGGATCAACAAGATCATGCTCGCCGCCGAACTGGTCGTGCTCGCGATCTTCCTGGTGGTGGGTGTCGTCGCGGTCGCCCAGGGCAAGGGCAACGGCTTCAGCTTCCACGCCTTCTACGACGCCCACACCTTCTCGTGGTCCCTGGTCTTCGGGGCGGTGTCGATCGCGGTCCTCAGCTTCCTCGGCTTCGACGGGATCTCGACCCTGGCCGAGGAGAACCGCGACTCCGCCAAGGCGATCGGCCGGTCGATGGTCGCCGCGCTGCTGCTCGCCGGCGTGCTGTTCATCGTGCAGACCTGGGTCGCGGCGATGCTCGTGCCCCATCCGCAGACGCTCATCAGCGACGGCGACCCGGACGGCACCGCCTTCTACGACGCCGCCCGCGTGGCCGGGGGCGCCTGGCTGGGGACGCTGAGCGCCCTGGCCACCGCGATCGCCTGGGGCTTCGCCAACTCCCTGGTCGCCCAGGCGGCCACCTCCCGGCTGCTCTTCGCGATGGCCCGCGACCGCCAACTGCCCGGCTTCCTCGCCAGGATCGACGTCCGCCGCCGGGTCCCGGTCAACGCGACCTTCCTCGTCGCCGTGGTCTCGCTGGGGCTGGGCCTGTACATGAACTCCCGGCCGGACGGCATCACTCTGCTCGGTTCCCTGGTCAACTTCGGTGCGATGACGGCCTTCCTGGTGCTCCATGTCTCCGTCGTCGTCCACTACGTCGTCCGCCGCGGCAGCCGGGACTGGTGGCGCCACCTGGTCGCGCCGGCGATAGGCTTCGCGATCCTCACCTACGTCGTGATCAACGCCAAGGTCGCCGCCCAGCGCCTCGGCTTCCTCTGGCTGGCGATCGGTGTGATCCTGCTGGTCGGCCTGCTGCTCGCGGGCCGCCGTCCCGAACTGCCCAACGAGAACTCCGCGGCCGAGGAGGCCGGACACGCATGAGTGACATCGACGTCGTGACGCTCCACCCCGACCCCGAGCAGTACGCCTACACCTTCGGCGGCCGCGAGCCGCTGCTGCGGGTGCGCCCCGGAACGGTCGTGGAGCTCTTCACCGAGGACTGCTTCGGCGGCCGGGTCCGGGGGGCGGACGACCTCCCGAGCAGGGTGTGCGAGTTCCCCTACCTCAACCCCGTCACGGGCCCGATCCACGTCGAGGGCGCGGAGCCGGGCGACACCCTCGCCGTGCACTTCGTCGACATCGCGCCCGCGCGGGACTGGGCGGTGTCCACCACCTTCCCGCACTTCGGCGCGCTGACCACGACCCACTCCACGGCGATGCTCCACGACCCGCTGCAGGAGGTGGTCTGGCGGTACGGCATCGACCGCGACCGCAACAGCTGCCGCTTCCAGGCCCGGTTCTCCGACCACACCGTCGACCTGCCGCTGGACCCGATGCACGGCACCGTCGGTGTCGCGCCGGCGGCCGGCGAGGTCATCATGAGCATCACCCCCGGTGCGCACGGCGGGAACATGGACACCCCCGAGATGCGCGCGGGCACCACCCTCTACCTGGGCGTCAATGTGCCCGGGGCCCTGCTGTCGATCGGCGACGGCCACGCCCGGCAGGGTGAGGGCGAGGTCTGCGGCACTGCCGTGGAGGCCGCGATGCACACCGTGGTCGTGATCGACCTGATCAAGGGCGGCGCGCCGGCCTGGCCGCGCCTGGAGGACGACCGCTTCCTCATGTCGACCGGGTCGGTGCGCCCGCTGGAGGACGCCTACCGGATCAGCCAGCACGATCTGATCGGCTGGACGGCGTCCCTCACCGGACTGCACCAGCTCGACGCGTACCAGCTGGTCAGCCAGGCAGGACTGGCGCCGATCGGCAACGTGGTGGACACCAACTACACCGTGGTCGCCAAGCTCGCCAAGTCCGTCCTGGACGGTGTGCCCGCCTACGACGGGCTGCACCGCGCCCTGCGCGAGAAGGGGCTGGAGTACCTCCGCCTGCGCTGAGCACTCTCCGGGGTGTCGATTCACCCCGGAGAGTGCGCGGGGTGGCCGGCGGGGCCGCGTTTGGGGAGTCTGGGGTGACAGTCGTGGGACGGACCCCGGGAGGACGCGTGGGGAGGGCGGACACATGGAGCCCGGACGGCCACAAGGACGTGGCCCGGTACGTCCGGGCGCTCCCGATGACGCTCCTGGCCTGCGGCGCCGCGGTGGACTACCTCACCCCCGCCCAGTACACCGGTACGGCGTTCTACTCCGTCGCCCCGATGCTCGCCGCCCTGGTGCTGTCGATGAACGGGACCATGCTGGTGGGCCTGGGGGCGATCGCCGCCGACCTGGCGATCATCGCCCGCTACCGGTACCTGCCCACGCTCGCCGGCATGAGCGAGCTGCTGTCCGTCGCGGTGGTCGCGGTGGTGGCCGTGTGGATCAACCGGGTGCTCCACGCCCGGGAGGTGCGCCTGCGTTCGGCCCGGTCCGTCTCCGCGACCGTGCAGCGGGCGGTGCTGCCCGAACCACCCACGCGCGCGGGCCCGTTGCGGATCGCCGCGCGCTACGAGGCGGCCGACGAGGAGGCCGGGATCGGCGGGGACCTGTACGCGGTGCAGGACACCCCCCGAGGGCTGCGGTGTGTTGTGGGGGATGTCCGGGGCAAGGGCATGGAGGCCGTCGAGGCCGCGACGCTGGTGCTCGGCATCTTCCGGATGGCCGCCGGGGAGGAGACGACACTCGCCGCGGTGGCCGTCCAGATGCACCGTGTCCTGTGCCGGGAGATCGTGCGGCGCGGACGGCTGGACGCGCTGGAGTGGTTCGCCACGGTGGTGCTGGCGGAGTTCCCCCGGGGCTCGCGGGAGGTGCTGCTGGTCAACCTCGGCCATCCCGCGCCGCTGCTGCTCACGGAGGGCGGGGTGCGGTCCGCCGATCCCTCGCGGTACGCCATGCCGCTCGGTGTGGGGCTCGACAAGGGGTCCGTGGTGGTCGACAGGGTGCCGTTCCCGGCGGGCTCGACGCTGCTGCTGTGCACGGACGGCGTCACCGAGGCGCGCGACACCCGCGGCAGCTTCTACGACCCGGTGACCCGCCTCACCGGGGTCGGCTTCGGCGAGCCGGCGGAACTGCTGGGGGCGCTGGTCACCGATGTCTACCGGCACGTGGGCGGACCGCGCAACGACGACATGGCGCTGCTCGCCGTCACCTCCGACGGATGACGGCCCCGGCCTCCGCGCGCTGCTCGCCGTCCTGACGGGTGGTGGCCGATGCTCCTGACGGGTGGTGCGGCGCTCGTGGGCCGCCTGCGCGGGTAGTCAGCACGTTCGGTGGCAGCCGTCACCCGTTCCCTTCCACCCGACGGAGCCGTCGTGAAATTCGGAGTGTCGACGTTCATCACCGACCAGGGCATCCGCCCCGCCCCGCTCGGGGCCGCGCTGGAGGAGCGCGCGTTCGACTCGCTGTTCATCGCGGAGCACAGTCACATCCCCGTGAAGCGCGAGTCCCCGTACCCGGGCGGCGGTGAACTGCCCGAGATGTACTACCGGACGCTCGACCCCTTCGTCGCCCTCGCCGTGATCGCGACCGTCACCGAGCGCCTGCTGCTGGGCACCGGCATCGCACTGATCCCGCAGCGCGACCCGTTCCACACGGCGAAGGAGGTCGCCACGCTGGACCTGGTGTCCGGCGGCAGGGCGGTCCTCGGCGTCGGCATCGGGTGGAACCGCGAGGAGATGCGGGACCACGGCACCGATCCCCGGACGCGGGGCCCGCTCACCGACGAGAGGCTCGGCGCCATCCTGCAGTTGTGGACCGCGGAGAAGGCGGAGTTCCACGGCGAGTTCGTGGACTTCGACCCCGCCTTCGCCTGGCCCAAGCCGGTACAGCGCCCGCATCCGCCGATCTACGTGGGCGGCGGCGAGGGCGGCTTCCACCGGGTCGCCCGGTTCGGCGACGCCTGGCTGGCGAACGACACGACTCCGGAGAGGCTGTCCGCGTCCCTGGAGAAGCTGCGCTCCGTCGCGGGGCGGCAGGTGCCGGTGACGGTCTACGGGGTGCCCGGCGACGCCGCGCAGGTCGAGGGCTACCTCGCTCTCGGCGTGGAACGGGTGCTGTTCAACCTGCCGACGCTGCCCGAGCGGGACTCGCTCGCGCACCTGGACCGGCTGGCCGACCTCGCCGGCCGGTACCGGTGAGTGCCCTGTGCCCGAACTGACGGCCGCGCAGGTGCGGGAGCGGTTCACCGCGGCACGCGTGGCCCGTCTGGCGACGGCCGACGCGGCGGGCCGCCCGCATCTGGTGCCGGTGGTCTTCGCCCTCGACGGCGACTCGGTGAGCCTGGCGGTGGACCACAAGCCCAAGCGGACGGCGCGGCTGAAGCGCCTGGCCAACATCGCCGCCAACCCGGCGGTCTGCCTGCTCGTCGACCACTACGACGAGAACTGGGATCTGCTGTGGTGGGCCCGCGCGGACGGCGAGGCCCGCGTCCTCCCGCCGTCCGCGGACTCGCCCGAGGCGGCCCGGCGGGTCGCCCTGCTGACCGCCCGGTACGGGCAGTACACCGACCACCCGCCCGCCGGGCCTGTCGTCGCGATCTCGGTGCACCGCTGGACGGGCTGGCGTGCGGTCTGAGGGGCGGTCGTGCGCCGTCCGCGCGGTCCGGTGCGACGCGAGGTGCGCCCCGGCCCCGCCGCCCCGTGGCGCGGAGGCGGCGCGCTCAGTCGTCCGCGCCGCGCCGACGCTCCAGTTCGGTGTACCGGGCGCGCATCTGGTCGCCCGCGGCCGGGCCCGCGGTGAACACGAAGGCCGCGCTGTCGTCGAGCCTGCGGCCGGTCCGGGCATCGACGACCACCGGGTCGGCCTCCTCGCCCGTCTCGGCGTCGACCAGGATCATGCTGCGCTCCTCCGGCGCGAGGTGCTGGTTGCCCCAGGCGGCCAGGGCGACGACCACGGGGCGCAGGGTTCGGCCGCGTTCGGTCAGCACGTACTCGTGGCGCACGGGATTGGTCTGGTAGGGGCGCCGCTCCAGCAGTCCGTCGGCGACGAGGGTCTTCAGCCGCGTGGTGAGCATGCTGGTGGAGATGTTCATGCTCTTCTGGAACTGGTCGAAGCGCGTGTAGCCGTCGAAGGCGTCGTGGAGGATCAGCAGCGTCCACCACTCCCCGACGTGCTGCACGGTCGTCGACAGCGGACACTCGCGGTCCTCCAGCCGGATCCGGCTCGCCATGGCGCCACACTCTCCCGAGTCACTGCTAAAGTCAAAGTTACGTGCTTCCATTTTAGCAGTGACTGGGGGCGGGCTGTGCCCTGCGCGGAACGATGCCCGCCGCCGCCCCGTGCGAGAGGAACGACCTTGAGGACCTGGTTCATCACCGGCGGTACCCCCGGCGGTTTCGGGATGGCCTACGCGGAGGTCGCCCTGGAGGACGGCGACAACGTCGTCCTCACCGCCCGCCGCCCCGAGCTGCTGGAGGAGTGGGCCCGCGAGCACGGCGACAAGGTGCTCGTCCTGCCGCTCGACGTCACCGACGCGCGGCAGATCCACGACGCCGTCGCGGCCGCCGAGGAACGCTTCGGGGGAATCGACGTCCTGGTCAACAACGCCGGCAGGGGCTGGTACGGATCGGTGGAGGGAATGCCCGACGCGGACGTCAGGAAGACCTTCGAGCTGAACTTCTTCGCCGTCGCCGAGGTCCTGCGCGCCGTCCTGCCCGGGATGCGCGAGCGCCGCAGCGGAGCGGTCGTCAACATGTCCTCGATCGCGGGCCTGCGCGGCGTGGCCGGATTCGGCTACTACAGCGCCGTCAAGTTCGCCCTCGAGGGACTCACCGAAGTGCTGCGCCAGGAAGTGGCTCCGTTCGGCATCAAGGTGCTCGCGGTCGAACCCGGCGCGTTCCGCACCCGCGCCTACACCGGATTCGCCGGCGAGCCCGTCGACGAGACGGTCGACGCCTATGTCCCCCTCATCGAGTCGGTGCGCACGTTCATGATCGACCAGGACGGCCGGCAGGCCGGCGACCCCCACCGGGGAGTGCGCGCCGTCGTCGCCGCGCTCGACGAGGACGACTCTCCGCGTCGCCTGGTCCTGGGAGCCGACGGCTACGAGGCCGTGACCTCCCACTTGGAGGGCACGCTCGGCGAGCTCCGCGCCCGTGAAGCCGCCTCCCGCGGCGCGGACTTCCCCGCCGGACGGTGACCGGGCCTCAGCGGCGGCCGAGGGTGGACTCGCGGACGACCAGGTCGAAGCCGGGCCGGACGCGGCGGGGCGGCGTGTCCGGAGTTCCGGTGAGGCGCTCGACGAGGCATTCGACGGCCTGGCGCGCGATGGCCTTCTTGTCGGGGGAGATCGTGGTCAGGGTGACGCCGCTGTAGCGGCCCTCCTCGATGTCGTCGAAGCCGACCAGGGCGATGTCCTCCGGCACCCGCAACCCCCGTGTGGTCAGGACCCGCAGGGCGCCGATGGCCTGGAGGTCGTTGTACGCGAAGACCGCGTCCGGACGCGAACCGCGGTCCAGCAGGTCGGCCATCGCCTGCGCGCCGTCCTCCCGTCCGTAGCCTGAGGCGGTGGCCACCAGGTCGTCCCCGTGCGGGAGCCCGGAGTCGGCCAGTTCCTCGCGCCAGCCGCGCTGCCGCAGGTGGGCGGGTTGCCGCGCGCTCTCACGGCGGGCGCCGAGGAAGGCGATCCGCTGCCGGCCCATGCCGGTCAGATGGCGTACCGCGCTGCGGGCGGCGGCCACGTTGTCGATGACGATGTGGTCGTGCGGGGCGTCGTACTCCCGCTCGCCGAGCAGCACCAGGGGCGCGGTGTCGCTGCGGGCCAGCAGGTCCGCTGCCTCCAGTTCGATCGGCGAGAGGATCAGGCCGTCGATGACATGGGCGCGGAACCCCTGGCTGACCAGGATCTCCTTCCTGCGCTCGCCGGAGGTGTGGTCCAGCAGCACGGTGTAGTCGTGGCGGGCGGCGGCGTCGATCACGGCGCCGGCCAGCTCCGCGAAGTACGGGTTGCCGAGCTCCGGAAGGGCCAGGGCGATGATGCCCGTGCGGCCCTTGCGGAGATGCCGGGCGGTCAGGTTGGGCCGGTATCCGAGTTCGTCGATCGCCTGCTGGACCCGCGCCCGCATCGCGGGGGTGACATGGGCATAGCCGTTCACGACGTTGGACACGGTCTTGATGGACACGCCGGCGCGCTGCGCGACGTCCTTGAGGCTGACGCCCACGGCGTTCCCTCCGGTTGGGGCCGGTGCCGCCGGGCCGCGTCCGGCCCCGCGGCACCGGCGCGGTCATGTGGTGCGCGGTCCCCGCGCGAGGTAGCGCTGGGCCACGACGACCACGATCAGGAACCCGCCGCTGACCACCGATTGGTAGGAAGAGTTGAGGGAGCCGATCTGGTTGATCAGATTCTGGATCACCGCCAGCATGAGCACACCCCACAGGGTGCCGCTGACCGAACCGGAGCCGCCGATCAGCAGGGTGCCGCCGATGACCACCGCGGCGATCGCGTCCAGTTCCATGCCGACGCCGATGATGGTCACCCCCGAGGACAGGCGGGCGGCGTTCAGCGCCCCGGCGAAGCCCGCCAGCAGCCCGCTGACGGCGTAGACCAGCACCCGTGTCCTGGCCACCGGCAGTCCCATCAGCGTCGCCGCGTCCGGGCTGCCGCCCACGGCGAACAGCGACTGGCCGAACGACGTGCGCTGGAGGACCAGTCCGCCGGCGGCGAAGAGCACCAGCGCGATGAGCACCGGATAACCGAAGCCCCCCACGGTGCCCTGCCCGAGTTCGGCGAAGACCGAGTCGCGCGGCACGAGATAGGTGGTGGCGCCCTCGTCGGTCAGGGCCAGCAGCAGCCCGCGCGCGGCCAGCAGCCCGGCCAGCGTCACGATGAACGGCGCCATGCCGGCCCTGGCGATCAGCAGGCCGTGCACCGTGCCGAGCAGCCCGCACACGGCCAGCGGCACCAGCAGCGCCGGAAGCAGCCCGTACTGCGACGCCCAGGCGGCCAGGACGCCGCCGAGCGCGAACACCGACCCGACCGACAGGTCGATGCCCCCGGTGATGATGACCAGCGTCATGCCGAGCGCCACCACCGCGAGGAACGACGCCTGCACGGTGATGTTCCGCGCGTTGGCGAGCGTGCCGAACGACGGGAAGACGAAGGAGGAGACGACCACGACGGCCAGCAGGACGGCCAGGACGCCCTGCCGTTGGACGAGTACGGCGAGCCGCCGCCGGTCGGCGGAGCGGGCCGCCGCCGGCCCGGGTGCTTCGGGGAGCACCCCGGCGGAGCGGGGCGTGGCGAGTGACTTCATCGGGATCGGCGCTCCCGGGCGATGTAGACGGCGACGAGGATGATGACGGCCTGGGCCATCTGCGCGGTGGAGTCGGGAAGATCGTGCTTGACGAGCGTGGCCCGGAGCAGCTGCATCAGCAGCGCGCCGAAGACGGTGCCCAGGACCCGCACGGAACCGCCGGTCAGCGGCGTGCCGCCCACCACCACCGCGGTGATCGCGGACAGCTCCATCAAGGTACCCAGGGTGGACGGGTCACTGGCCGTCAGCCGCGCGGTGGCGAGCACCCCGGCCAGGGCCGCCAGGATGCCGCAGAGGACGTAGACGCCGATCAGGACGCGCTTGACCGGCAGCCCGGCCAGACCCGCGGCGGCCCGGTTGCCGCCCACAGCGACCAACTGGCGCCCGAAGGTGGTCCGGTGGACGAGACCGGCGACGACCACGGCCAGCACGCCGGCGATCAGCACGACCACGGGGACGCCGAGCACGTCGTCGGTGCCCAGGCCCAGCAGGGCGGGATTGGCGATCTGCTTCAACTGCCCGTCGGCGAGGACAAGGGCGAGCCCGCGGCCGCCCACGAACAGCGCCAGGGTGGCCACGATGGGCTGGAGTCCCACCACCGCCACCAGCGTGCCGTTGACCGCGCCCACCGCGGCACCGGCGGCCAGCGCCACCAGCAGCGCCGGCAGCAGTCCGTACCCCAGGTACAGCGGCAGCAGGGCCGTGGCGAGAGCCATCACCGAGCCCACCGACAGGTCGACGCCCTCGGTCCCGATCACCAGGGCCATGCCCAGCGCGACGATCACCACCGGTGCCACCTGCACCAGTTGGGTGCGCAGGTTGCCCGCCGTCAGGAAGTGGTCGGTGAAAACGGCGTTGAACAGCACGAGCACCGCCACCGCCGCGTACACCCCGTACGTCTGGAACCAGGCCGGGGCGGGGAGCCGGAGCGCGCCCCGCCGCACGGCCGGGGAGAGCTCAGTCATCGCGCTCCTCCTCCTCGCCGGTCCCGGAGGTCTCCTTCGCGGCCGTTCCGTGGGCCGCGAGCACCTCCAGCAGTTCTCCCTCGCCGACCTGCTCGCCGGTCAGTTCCCCGGCCACCGCGCCGCTGCGCAGCACCACCAGACGGTCGGCGCCCTCCACCAGCTCCTCGATGTCGGAGGAGATCAGCAGCACCGCGAGCCCCTCCTGCGCGAGTTCGTCCACCAGCGCCTGCACCTCGGCCTTGGCGCCGACGTCGATGCCCCGGGTGGGTTCGTCCAGCAGCAGCACCTTCGGCTCCAGGCACAGCCAGCGGGCCAGCAGCACCTTCTGCTGGTTGCCGCCGGAGAGTTCGCCGACCTTCTGCTCGGGGCTCGACGCCTTGATGCGCAGCCGTTTCATGAAGACGTCGACGACGCGGTCCTGCCGGGCCCGGGACACCACCCCGGCCCGCGACAGCCGCGGCATGGCGGCCAGCACGATGTTCTCCCGCACCGACAGGCCGGGGATCACGCCTTCTGCCTTGCGGTCCTCCGGCAGCAGACCGACACCCGCCCGGATCGCGGCGGCGGGGGAGGGACGGCCGAGCCGCCGGCCGGCCACCGTGACGGAGCCGGAGTCCAGCGGCAGTGCCCCGGCCAGTGCCTTGGCGGTCTCGCTGCGCCCGGAGCCGAGCAGGCCGCCCAGGCCCAGCACCTCTCCGGGGTGCAGTTCCAGCGACACGTCGTCCAGTACATGACGGCGGCTCAGTGCCTCGGCCGTCAGCACCGGCTTGCGGTCGGGCCGGTGGGACTCGCCGAAGCCGGTCCTGCCGTGCCGGCGCACCTCGGCGACCTCGCGGCCGAGCATCATGGCGACCAGCTGCATCCGTTCCAGCCCGGCGAGGTCGCCGGTGTGCACCAGGCGCCCGTCCCGCAGGACGGTGACCCGGTCGCAGATCCGGTACAGCTCCTCGATCCGGTGGCTGACGTAGAGGATGGCGATGTCGCGGCTGTGCAGTTCCTCGACGACCCGGAAGAGCGTCTCTACCTCGCGCGGTTCCAGCGCGGAGGTCGGCTCGTCCATCACCACGACCTTCGCCCGCACCGACACCGCGCGCGCCAGCGCCACCATCTGCTGGGTGCCGACACCGAGGCTGTCGAGCGGCCTGCGGACGTCGGCGGTGACACCGAAGCCCGCCATGAGCGCGGCCGCCTCGCGGTGCATGCGGGGGAAGTCGATCAGGCCGAAGCGGTTCTTCGGCTCACGGCCCAGGAAGATGTTGCGGGCCACGCTCATCAGCGGGACGAGGTTGACCTCCTGGTAGATCGTCGTGACGCCGGCCTGCTGGGCGTCGACGGGCCGGGCGAACGCGACGGGACTTCCGTCGAGCCGCAGTTCGCCGCTGTCGGGGCGGTGCACGCCGGTGAGTACCTTGATCAGAGTGGACTTGCCGGCGCCGTTCTCGCCGACCAGCGCGTGGATCTCGCCGCGCCGCAGGGTGAGGGTCACGTCGTCGAGCGCCACCACGCCGGGGAAGCGCTTGCCGACACCGAGCGCCTCCAGCACCGCAGGGGCGCTGGGACTGCCCGGCTCCGGGGGCGGTGCGGCGGCTGCCGCTTCGGGGGGTGCCATAGGGGGCCTTCCAGGGATTCGCGATGCGGTGGGTCGGGCCTCGGGGGGAGTGGTGAGGGGCACGGCCGCCCTGCCGGTCCGGCCGGGCGGCCCGACGGCGGACTCAGTACGCCCCGGCCAGCGAGTCCTTCGCGTTGGAGGCGTCGTAGGACCGGTCCGAGATGATCACGTCCTCCGGGATGGCCTCGCCGCCGAAGAACTTCTGCGCCGTGGCGAAGGCGAGCGGCCCGAAGCGCGGGTTGGACTCGATGACGCCGTTGTACTGCCCGTTGGCCAGTGCCTGCACTGCGTTGCGCGTGCCGTCGATGGACACGATCTTGACGTCCTTGCCGGGCTTCTTCCCGGCCGCCTTGAGCGCGGTGACCGCGCCGAGGCCCATCTCGTCGTTCTCCGCGTAGACCGCGGTGATGTCGGGGTTGGACTGGATCAGCTGCTCCATCACCTGCTGGCCCTTGTCGCGGGCGAACTCGCCGGTCTGCTGGGCCACGATCTTCAGACCGGGCGCCTTGGCGGCGAGTTGGTCGACGAAGCCCTTGGTGCGGTCCGTGGTGACGTTGTTGCCGGAGGCGCCGAGCAGGATCGCCACCTTGCCCTTGCCGCCGGTGACGTCGATCATCTGGTCGGCCGCGCGCTTGCCCTGCTCCACGAAGTCCGAGCCGAGGAAGGCCACGTAGTCCTTGCACGCGGTGGCGTTGATCTTGCGGTCGATGGTGATCACCGGGACGTGCTTGGCGGCCGCGGCCTGCAGCGCGGGCTCCAGTCCGTCCGAGTTGAGCGGGGCGACGATCAGCAGCTGCGCGCCCTGGGCGAGCATGTCCTGGATGTCGCTGATCTGCTTGGGCAGTTGGGACTGGGCGTTGGTGGTGAGGAGCTTCTTCACGCCGAGCTTGGCCGCCTCGTCCTTGATGGACTGCGTCTCCGCGATGCGGAAGGGGTTCGCCTCCTTCTCGGACTGCGAGAAGCCGACGACCGTGTTCTTCAGGTCGAGCTCGGTCGCGCCGTAGGCCTGGAGCGTGCAGCCGTCACCGGCGGCCGCGGTGGCGGTCGGGGACTGGACGACCTGGGCGCCCTCGGAGGAGCTGGGGGAGGCGGCGCCGGAGTCCTCCTGCTTGGCGCAGGACGTGGCGGTCAGGGCGGCCGCGGCGGTGAGGCACACGACGGCCATCATGCGGGTGGTACGGGAGGTGCTCATGTACGTTCAACTCCTCGTAGAGCGGTGTGCGACCTGATCAGGGGAGTGCGGGGCCCACGAGGAGCCCGGGGGAGGCGGTCCGCCCCGCCCCCGTGAGCGGGGCGGGCCGCCGGTGCTCAGCGGCTCGTCGCCGGCGCCGCGGGTTCGCCGGCCGCCAGCGTCGCGACCTCGGCCGCGCTCAGGGCGCGGTCGTAGGCGTGGACGTCGGCGATCGCTCCGCCCCAGTAGTCGACGAGGTTGCCGCCGTACTTGCCGCGGCCGATCACCAGGTGGCCCGAGGGCCCCTCGGCGTTGCAGGCCCGCGCCGAACCGGCCTGGCTGCCGTCGACGTAGACCCGCAGCTGGCCGTCACCGTGGCTGTAGCTGCCCACCAGGTGGTACCAGCGGCCGGCCACCGGCTCGCCGATGGTGTTCGCCAGCGCCCGGCTGCCTGCGAAGCTGAACGCGAACCGCCGGTCGGCCTGCGAGTACTGCAGGTAGAAGGCGCTGTTGGAGGTGCCGTCCAGGGACACCGCGGTGCTGAAGTGCCCCTTGTCGTCCAGCCGGACCCAGGCGGCGACGGAGTAGTCGGCCCCGTCGGTGTCCAGCACCGGGGCGCCGGTGTCGACGAAGCCGGTCCGCCCGTCCAGTTGCAGGGCGCCGCCGTGGGGGCCGGTCGTCCAGCTCGTGCCGCCGTTCAGGGTCCCGTCGTGGGAGCCGGCGACGTCCTTCGCCACCGTGCCGGACCCCTCGTGCAGCGGCCACCAGGAGACACCCCGCTGCCCGGGTGTGCCCGGTGGGACCTGGGTCCCGCCGGCGGCGGCGCCCGCCGCGATGACCTGGCGGTTGATGTCCCGCACCTGCGCCGGGTCCACCTTCACCACCGCACGGTCGTAGGTGACCAGGCCGTTGAGTTCGCCCTCCACGTCCGTGATCTCCGTGTAGACCGATCCGGACAGGCCGCACGCGGCCGGGCGGAGCAGTCTGCGGGTGTTCTCCACGTAGGCCGCGGTCAGTTCCTCCTTGCTGTGTGCGGCGTCGCCGTAGTCCTGGCCGCCCGCGACACCCAGGACGTGCCCGGGCACCAGGTACGAGTAGCCGCCGTGCTCCCCGTCGACCGCGGCGCGGCCGGCGTCGGGCGCGGGGGTGGCCGGGCCGTGGTAGTCGTGGAAGTCGATCAGGTCACCGCGACCCGAATCACCCTTGGAGGCACAGCAGTTGACGCCGGAGTGGGCGTCGACCAGACGCGAGGGGTCCTGCTGCTTCACCGAGTCGGCGAGTTGGCCGGTCGCCTCCTTGCTCCACTCGCCCCAGCCCTCGTTCATCAGCGTCCACATCACCACGGACGGGGCGCTGATGTGCTGGTCGACGATCTGGTGGACCTGGTCGACGAAGGCCTCGGTCTCCGGGGTACCCGCGGCGGCCGTGCCCCGGCTGGGCATGTCCTGCCAGACCATCAGGCCCAGCCGGTCCGCCCAGTAGTACCAGCGGGCGGGCTCGACCTTGATGTGCTTGCGGACCGCGTTGAAGCCGAGCTTCTTGTGCTGCACGAGGTCGGACTTGAGGGCGTCGTCGGTCGGCGCGGTGTAGAGGCCGTCCGGCCAGAACCCCTGGTCGAGGGTGGCGAGTACGAAGACGGGCTTGCCGTTGAGCTTGATCCGGTTCGTGCCGCCGGCCGGGGCCACCTCGATCGACCGCATCCCGAAGTAGGAGCCGACGCGGTCCTTGCTGCGGCCGTCGGTGAGGGTGACGTCGAGGTCGTACAGGTACGGGTCGTCCGGGCTCCACAGCCGGGCGTGCGCGATCGGCAGCCGCAGCGCCGCGCCCGCCGTGCCCGTCACCGAGCCGGCCTTGCGGCCGTCGCGGGTATAGGCGGTGGCGGTGACCTGGGCCCCGGGCGAGGTGCCTGCGCCGGAGCGTACCGTGACCGCGAGCGAGGAGTCCGCGAGGTTCGGGGTCAGCACCAGCGAGTCGACGGCCGCCTCGGGGACGGGCTCCATCCACACCGTCTGCCAGATGCCCGAACTCGGCGTGTACCAGATGCCGCTGGGGTTGCGGGACTGCTTGCCCAGCGCGTAGCGGTCGTCGGTGGTGTCGCGGACCTTGACCGTCAGCTCCTGCGCGCCGTGCCCGGCCAGGGCGTCGGTGACGTCGGCGGTGAACGCCTGGTAGCCGCCGGTGTGGTGGGCGACCTGCCGGCCGTTGACGTACACCCAGGCCTCGTAGTCCACCGCACCGAAGTTGAGGTTCAACCGGTTGCCGGAGCGGATCCTCCAGCCGTCGGGCACGGTGAAGGTGCGCTGGTACAGCGACCAGTCGTGGTGCCGGGCCACGCCGGACAGGCCCGACTCCATCGGGTAGGGGACCACGATGGAGTCGCTGAGCGGGCCCCGGGGGAGCGCCGCGTCCTGCTCGGTCGGCTGGAACTCCCAGGTCCCGTTGAGGTTCTTCCACTGCTTGCGGGTCAGCTGGGGCCGCGGGTAGTCCGGCAGCGGGTGGGACCGGGACACGTCCTTGGCCCACTTCGTGGCGAAGTACCAGGTGGAGTCGTTCCGCGCGACGACGGAGAAGGGGCCGGTGGCGCCGTCCGCGGTGGTGATGCCGCCCTTGCCGTCGTAGCTGATCCGCACGTCGGCCTTCAGGGCGACCGGGGAGTCGGACTTCCCGGGACGCAGCAGCAGCCGCGAGGGGTGCTCGGGGTCCTTGGTCACCGTGGCCGACCATCGGGTGCCGCCGGACAGCAGCGCCAGGTGGGAGGCGGCGTCGGCGGGCATGGCGGTCACGCGGGAGCCGAGGTCGACGGTGGCGACGCGGCCGGTTTTGTCGACGGACGCCTCGGCGTCGGCCGGGGCGAAGCCGGTGGGCAGGTGCAGGGCCGTGTCGGGCACGGGCCGGCGGTCGAAGCCGGGGCCGGACCACTCGGTGTGCAGGTAGGCACCGCCGTTGCCCTGGTTGTAGTCCATCGCGAGGTCGTGGAGGCCGGCGGTGAGGGTGATCGGCTGCGAGGTGGTCTGCACGTCCCAGTCGGTCGTCCAGTGGTCGATCACGCTCGCACCGTCGAGGGACAGGCGGAAGCCGTTGTCGCCCTTGATGTAGAAGGTGTACGTGCCGTCGGCGGGTACGTCCAGCCGGCCCGTCCAGCGGACCGCGACGTTGTCGGTGGTGCCCGCGTACGTGCGCAGGGTGGGCAGCAGGTCGTCGACGTGGAGCGAACTGTCGATCCGCGTGCCCGTGTACTGCGCGAAGTCCAGCGCGGTGCCGCTGGTCATGCGGTAGTAGTCGCCGCGCAGGCCGGTGTCGGCCGCGGCGGGCGGGGCGTCCGTGACGGTGGGCCGGGCCGCGGCGGGGGGCGGCGCCATCAGCGCCGCGCCGAGGAGGAGCGGGAGCAGGGCGGCAAAGCGCCCGAGCCAAGTGGTACGTCGTCTGCCAGGACTCACGCTTGCACCTTCCGTGAGGGGCGTCGTCCACGCCTGGAGGGAAGTGCTGGTCAAGGGGGTGTGGCGCCTGGTGCGAAGAAGGGTGTACGCCGGAAACGCGCTTGTACAACGTTGGAAATCTGGACGCGGTGAGAATGAAAGCAGTGCCGTGCCGCCGTGTCCAGACCTCGCGTCGAGGTGGTGCCGGAGAGGCTCATGAGGTCTCTGGGACCGTCAACTCGCCCTGCACGATGGCGAATCCGCAGATCGGATGGGTGTACCGGCATCGTCCCTCGCGTCGGGTGCCGGTTTTCCCGCGGCGTTTTCCAACGTGGGAAAGTCGCGCCTGCGGCCGGGCATGGGAAACCCGGGGCCGGCCCGCCGGCCGGCCCCGGGTTCCGCGTGTTTCTGACCTGCTGTCAGCTGACGGCGAGGTTCTGCGCGACGCTGTTCGCCGCGAAGGTGTTCACCCCGAACAGGCCGCTGGTGTAGGCGTCGTCCGTGGCGTCGATGACGGGATCGGCCTTGTTGCCGAACCACACGCGGATGCGGCTGCCGTCGGTGCGCACCTTCAGGTGGTAGGTGCGGCCCTCGGTGATCGCCGTGGCGTACGTCGCAATGTCCCGGCCCGGGCGCCACAGTTTGACCACACCGGCACTGGTGTCGATGTTCGCCGTGTACCCGGTACCGTCGCTCCCGGCCCGGAAGGTCAGGCCGGTCGCCGTGCCGTTGGTGACGGACAGGTCGCCCTCGTAGGTGAAGTCGCCGCCCGTGCGGTCGCTGAGGTAGAAGCCGTTCTGCGGCGCGCTGCCGTTCAGGCCGGCCGGGGTGACCGTCCAGGTGCCGCCGCGCGGGGTCCACCGGCCGGCGGGGAAGGCGGTGAAGCCGCCCGGTCCGGTGTTCAGGTTCTGCACGGTCGCGTTGCCGTTGTAGACGTTCACCCCGAACAGGCCGGTGGTGTACGTGGCGTCGGTGGCGTCGATGGCCGGGTCCGCGCCGTTGTCGACCCAGACCCGGATGCGGGGGCCGTCGGTCCGGACCGTCAGGTGGTAGGTGCGGCCGGTGCTGACCGGCAGGGCCTTGACGGCGATGTCCTTGCCGGGGCGCCACAGTTTGAGCACACCACTCGTGTCGAGCGTCGCCGTGTAGCCGGCGCCCGCGGCGGTCGCGCGGAAGGTCAGACCGCCGGCGCGCGCGGTGTCCAGGGTGATGTCGCCCTGGTAGACGGCGTCGCCGCCGCTGCTCGCGCTCAGGTAGAAGCCGTCGCCGCTGGTGGAGGCGCGCTTGCCGCCGCTGACGTCGGTCCAGGCGCCGCCGGCGGCGTGCCAGGGGCCCTTCAGGTTGCTCTCCAGGGTGGACTGGGCCGTCCCCCAGCTGGTGTTGAGGCGGGTGAAGGTCGCGTTGTCGAGCTTCACCTTGCCGCCGGTGGCGAAGAGCCGGATGCCCTGGCTGTCGGCCGCGGAGTCGAAGTCGACGTTGTCGGACAGCGAGTACAGCCCGCCGTCGGCGAAGATCTCCAACTGGCCGCGGTCCACCAGCAGTCGCATGGTGACCTTGCCGTCCCTGGGCTTGAGGGGCTTGCCCTGCAGCGTCTGTGCGGCGGTGTCGTACACCACGCTGCGGTCGGCGGTCCCGTCACTGCGGCTGTGCAGGTCGAAGCCGAACCGGGTCGCGGTCGAGTTCTTCACGTCGAACTGGGCGGTGATCTCGTAGGTGTCGGCCTTGATGCCCTCGAAGGGGTTGTCGGCCGCCTTGGGCTCCTTGCCCGGCTTGGGCTCCTTGGGTGCCTTGACGGTGTCGTTCTTCCAGGTCTCGGTCTCCGAGGCGAGCGAGGAGAGCTCGGCCACCGGAGTGCGGGTGATCCGCGGTCCGTCCGGGGTGCTGACCAGGGCCAGGGTCACCGGGAAGGTCGCGTTGCCGGTCCAGGTGCTGCCGCGGTTGCCGCCCTGCCAGGCCATCTGCACCGTGCGGCCGTCGGGGGTGTTGGTGAACGTCTCGGCGGCGTAGAAGCTGCCGCCCGCGTACGTGGTGCCCAGGTCCATCTGCTGGGGCTGGGTCCAGTCGGTGCGGAAGGTCGTGCCGTCGAAGCTGCCGACGACGTACTGGCTGGAGGCGGAGGTCAGCACCCACTTCTGCTGGTTGCTCTTGCCGTCCAGGGGCAGCGGGTAGAAGTCGGGGCACTCGAAGAGCCAGGGCGCCTGGTAGCGGCTGGCGAGGGTCCAGTCCAGGAGGTTCGGCGAGGTGTAGAGGTTCACGCCGTTCCCGCCCTGGTTGGACCAGACGACCATGGTCCAGCGGTGGCGTGCCGCGTCCCAGATCACCTTCGGGTCGCGGCTCTCGTCGGGGATCTCGATCTGCTTGCGGCCCTTGTCGTACGCCTGGAAGGTCCGGCCGTTGTCGTTGCTGTAGAAGATGCTCACGCCGTCGGTGTTGGAGAACACCACGATCGGGTCGAGTGATCCGGTCTTCAGGCCCGAGGTGTTGTCCTTGTCGACGACGCCGCCCCCGGAGAAGAGCGTCCCGGGGTGCACACCCGGTTCCAGGGCGATCGGCTTCTGCGTCCAGTGCACCAGGTCGGGGCTGGTGGCGTGGCCCCAGTGCATGGTGTCCCAGGCCAGGCCGTGCGGATTGTGCTGGTAGAAGAAGTGGTAGAGGCCGTTCGCGTAGACCAGGCCGTTGGGGTCGTTCATCCAGCCCGACTGCGAGCTGAAGTGGAACTGGCCGCGGAACGGCTCGCTGTACGTGGTCGCCGGATAGGGGAACTCGGGGTAGTCCGAGACGGTCCCGGCGACCGCGGGCGTGTTCGGCAGGAGGAGCGCGGCCAGGCCCGCGATCAGGGCGGCCAGCAGGGCCCCGACTCTTCGACGCATGTGAACCAGCTCTCTTGACGTCGCTGTGAGTGTCATCGTTGACACATGTCATCGCTGACATCCGATCGATGACCGATGATGGGCCCCGGCTGGGGGCCCGTCAACGCCTCGGACCGGATGGGTTCCGCTGCCCGGGGCTGTCGGCTGGGGTGCTCATCCCCCCGTGGATCGACGCCACTTGACGGGCCCACGGCGGGTTGGGGCCGGCCACGGCGCAGGTCAGCGCCGCCACGTGCACCGCGAACGCGCAGGCCGCCGTGACGTCGGACAGCCGCAGGTCCTCCAGTCGGCCGCCCAGCAGCTCCCGCTCGCCGAGGAAGTGCAGCAGCCCCGCGGTGAACGAGTCCCCCGCCCCGACTGTGTCGACGACGTGTGTGGGCACCCCGGGTACGGAGACGGTCCGCCCGTCGAGCGAGGCGAAGGCTCCGTGCGCACCGCGCGTGATCACCACCAGCCGCGCCCCCGCCGCGTGCAGGCTCGCGCACGCCTCCTCCACCCCGGTGCCAGGGGCCAGGACCCGCAGGTCGTCCTCGCTCAGCCGCAGGATGTCCGCCACCGCGCACCAGCCCGGCAGCCGGCGCCGGTAGACCGCCGGATCGACCAGCGCGGGGCGGACGTTGGGATCGATGCTCACCGTCGCCCGCGGTCTCGCCGCGGCCAGGAACTCCTCCAGCAGCGGGCCTCCCGGTTCGCGGGCCAGCGCGAGTGAACCGGAGTGCACACAGACCGCGTCGCCCAGGCCGGCCCGGTCCAGTTCGGCCCTCGTCCACTGCCAGTCCGCGGTGCCCTCGGCGTGGAAGCTGTACGTGGCCTGACCTGTGGCGTCGATGTCGGCGACCGCCAGGGTGCTGGGCTCCGCCGCGACCGGGGCATCCGTCAGATCGACGCCCGAATGCAGGAGATGGGCGCGGAACAACCGGCCGAAGACATCGCCCGACAGCCGCGCCAGCAACCGGGTGGGTGTGCCGAGCCGGGCCAGCCCGGCAGCGGTGTTGGCCGGCCCGCCGCCGGGCAGGGCGTGCAGACGCAGCCCTTGGGCGGGGTCCCCGGCGACAGCGCCCGCCCGGTCCTGACCGCCGGGGTGCGGTGGGCCGGACCGGGCGTCCGCGAAGACATCGGCGACGCACTCTCCCAGCACGGTGACCTGACGCGACTGCATGCGGAATTCCTCCAGGTGGGGTGCGGAACCTGCGGCCGGAGCGGCCCCGAGTGCCGGGCGTCGACCCGCTCGCGGCGCTCCGGCCGTTGCCAACTCGTGTTCTGCAGAGGGCATTGACGTTGCCGGAGCGGGAGTCCATCATCCTCCGCAGGCAGTGTCAACGATGACATATGTCAACGATGGCATTGCCTCCGGCGTCGCGTTCCCCGACGCCCGGCACCGCTCGGACGTCCCCCGCTCACTGCTTCCCCCAGGAGTCGCACATGTCCCGTAGAGCCCGCCCGGTCCTCGTCATCGGCGCCGCCGGCCTCGCCCTGTCCCTCGCGGCGTGCGGGTCCGGTTCCGGCGGCAGCTCCCCGTCCGGGGGCAAGGTGAAGGTCGGCCTCATCACCAAGACCGACACCAACCCGTACTTCGTGAAGATGAAGCAGGGCGCCGAGGAGGCCGCCAAGAGCGAGAACATCGAACTGACCACCGCGGCGGGCAAGTTCGACGGCGACAACGCGAGCCAGGTCACCGCGCTGGAGAACATGGTCGCCGCCGGGGTCAAGGGCGTGCTCATCACCCCCAACGACTCCAAGGCCATCGTCCCCGCGATCGCGAAGGCGCGCGCCAAGGGCGTGCTGGTCATCGCGCTCGACACCCCGCCCGAGCCGCAGGACGCCGCCGACGCGCTGTTCGCCACCGACAACGTGAAGGCGGGCGAGCTGATCGGCGCGTACGCCAAGGCCGCGATGTCCGGCAAGCCGGTGAAGATCGCCACCCTGGACCTCGCCCCCGGTGTGTCCGTCGGTGTGCAGCGCCACGACGGGTTCGTGAAGGGCTTCGGCATCGACGCCTCCGACCCCTCGATCGTCTGCTCCCAGGACACCGGCGGCGACCAGGCCAAGGGCCAGACCGCCATGGAGACCTGCCTGCAGAAGGCGCCGGACATCAACCTCGTCTACGCGATCAACGAGCCCGCCGCGCTCGGCGCGTACACGGCCATCAAGGCCAAGGGCCGCGAGAAGGACGTGATGATCGTCGCGATCGACGGCGGCTGCACCGGCGTCCAGGCCGTCAAGGACGGCAAGATCGCCGCCACGTCGCAGCAGTACCCGCTGAAGATGGCCGCCGACGGCGTCAAGGCGGTCGCCGCGTTCGCCAAGGACGGCAAGAAGAGCAGCGGTTACACCGACACCGGGGTCACCCTCATCACCGACAAGCCCCAGGCCGGTGCCGACGCCAAGGACACCGCCTTCGGCCTCGAGAACTGCTGGGGCTGAGCACGTTGACCACTTCCACCACGCTCCCCGTGGGCGCCGGCGAGCCGACCGCACTGCGCAGGCTGCTCACGGCGCCCGCGGCGGGCCCCTTCGCGGCCCTCGTCATCGCGTCCGTGTTCTTCTCGGTGTCGACCGACCAGTTCCTGTCCGGCGGGAACTTCTCGCTGATCCTCCAGCAGGTCATGGTGGTGGGCACGCTCGCCATCGGCCAGACGCTCATCATCCTCACCGCGGGCATCGACCTGTCCTGCGGCGCGGTGATGGCCTTTGGCGGCATCCTGATCGCCAAGCTCGCGGTCCAGGGGCCGCTGCCGCCGGTGCTCGCCATCGTGATCGGCATCCTGGCCTGCGGCGTCTTCGGGCTCGTCAACGGCCTGCTGGTGCGGGCGGTGCCGCTGCCGCCGTTCATCGTGACGCTCGGCATGCTCAACGTCGCCTTCGCCCTGACCCACATCTACTCCGCCGAGCAGACGGTCACGGGCCTGCCCGGACCGCTGACCGTGCTCGGCAGGACCTTCCCCCTCGGCCGGACCGATGTCACCTACGGGTCGCTGGTCACCGTCGCGCTGTTCCTGGGATTCGCCTACGCGCTCAGCAGCACCGCGTGGGGCCGCCACGTCTACGCTCTCGGCAACAGTGCCGAGAGCGCCCGCCTCAGCGGCATCCGCGTGTCCCGCCTCACCGTCGGCGTCTACGCGGTGGCCGGCCTGGTCTACGGTGTCGCGGCCCTGCTCCTGGTGTCGCGGACCGGCGTCGGCGACCCGCAGGCGGGCCAGACCGACAACCTCGACAGCATCACCGCGGTCGTGCTCGGCGGCACCAGCCTGTTCGGCGGGCGCGGCACGGTGCTCGGCACCTTCGTCGGCGTCCTCATCGTCGGTGTCTTCCGCAACGGCCTCCAGTTGATGGGTGTCTCGTCCGTCTACCAGACGCTGGTCACCGGCGTCCTCGTCATCCTCGCGGTGACCGTCGACCAGCTCTCGCGAAAGGGGACCCGATGACCGGCCCGGCCTCCTCCCACGACCCGGCGCCGGGCGGACCCGGCAGCGCCGCCTCCCCGACGGCGAAGCCCGCGCCGGGCGGCGCCCCCGAACCCGTCCTCAGCGCGCGCGGCCTGGTCAAGCGCTACGGGCACGTCACGGCGATCGACGAGGCCGACTTCGACCTGATGCCCGGCGAGGTGCTGGCCGTCATCGGCGACAACGGCGCCGGGAAGACCAGCCTGATCAAGGCACTCACCGGTGCCCTCGTGCCGGACGCCGGCGAGATCCGGCTGCACGGAGTGCCCATCCGGTTCGGCGGGCCGCAGGACGCGCGGGCCCACGGGATCGAGACGGTCTACCAGGACCTCGCCGTCGCGGCGTCCATGGACATCGCCTCCAACATGTTCCTCGGCCGCGAGATCCGCCGCCCCGGTGTGCTCGGCTCGGTGTTCCGCATGCTCGACAAGAAGGCCATGCGCCGGGAGGCAGCCGCCCACATGGCCGCGCTCAAGGTCGGTGTCGGCTCGCTCGCGCAGCCGGTGGAGACCCTCTCCGGCGGTCAGCGGCAGGCCGTCGCGGTGGCCCGCGCGGCCGCCTGGGCGCGCAGCGTCGTGGTGATGGACGAGCCGACCGCCGCGCTGGGCGTCAAGGAGTCGGGGCAGGTCCTCGACCTCATCCGCCGGGTCCGGGACAAGGGCATCCCGGTGATCCTCATCAGCCACAACATGCCGCACGTCTTCGAGATCGCCGACCGCGTCCACGTGCACCGGCTCGGCAGGCGCGAGGCGGTGATCAGGCCGTCGGACTACTCCATGGCGGAAGTGGTGGCCATCATGACCGGCGCGCTGAGTGTGCGGGCCGACGGGGGTACGGTCGTGACGGACAGCGACGCGGCCTCGGCAGCCGGGGTGCGGGGGAGCTGACCGCGGTTCCGGCATCCACGGGACCGACGTCCACGAAGAAGGTGGTTTATGGCAGCGACCCGCAGACCGACCCTCGCCGATGTGGCCCGCGAGGTGGGCGTGAGCGCCAAGACGGTCTCCCGGGTCCTCAACGAGGACGGCCCCAGTTCCCCGGAGACCAGGAAGCGGGTACTGGAGGCCGTCGCCAAACTCGGCTTCCAGCCCAACCTGATGGCCCGGAGCATCCGGGTCGGCGGACCGGACACCACCGTGGGCCTGGTGGTGCCGGACCTCGGCAACCCGTTCTTCGGCGCGGTGGCCGGCGGCATCGAGGACGCCGTGCACACCCGCGGGCTGACCCTGCTCATGGGTTCCTCCGACGACGACCCGGAACGTGAACTCGCCCTGATCCGGACCTTCCTGGCCCGCAGGGTGAGCGTGCTCATGGTGGCGCCCGCCGTCGGGGCCGACCACACGTACCTCAAGGCGCAGCGGTCCGGCGGCATGCCCGTCGTCTTCCTCGACCGGCCCGGCAACGGCCTCACCGCCGACACGGTCGTCAGCTCCAACCGCTCGGGCACCCACGAGGGCGTGACCCATCTGATCACCCGCGGCCACCGCAGGATCGGCTTCATCGGCGACCTGCCGGCCCGGTTGTACACCCGCCGCGAACGCCTCGCCGGCTACCGCGCGGCGATCGCCGAGGCCGGCCTGCCGTACGACCGCGCCCTGGTCGCCGACGCCCACGACCCGTCCGGTGCGGCCGAGGCGACCGCGCGGCTGCTCGCGCTGCCCGATCCGCCCACCGCGCTGCTCTCCGGCAACAACGTCATGACGATCGGGGTCATGGCCGAACTCTCGCGCAGCCGCCGGAAGGACGTGGCCGTCGTCGCCTTCGACGACGTGCCGATGGCCGCGATCCTCGAACCCGCGCTCACCGTGGTCGCGCAGAACCCCGCGGCGATGGGGGAGGTGGCGGGCGCCACCGCCGTCGAACGCCTGGAGGGCGACCGCTCACGCGCCCGCACGATCATGGTCGAGACCCGACTGGTCGCCCGCGGGTCCGGCGAACTCCCGGCGCCGCGCCGCCCGGAGTGAACACGGGCGGGACCGGGGGCGCGGGTGTCCGCCCGTCTCCGGGCCATGGTCGGGGACATGGCCCGGAGACGGACAACCCGTCCCGTGGGGCGGGAGGCTCGTCGATCAGCCGAACATGCCGGGCTGGTAGTCGCCGGCGGGCTGCTGGTTGATCACGTTGATGCGGTTGTAGGCGTTGATGACCGCGATGAGGGAGATCAGGGCGATCAGCTGGTCCTCGTCGTAGTGCTTGGCGGCGGCGGCCCACGCCTCGTCGGAGACGCCGCCGGCCGCGTCGGCGATGCGGGTGGCCTGCTCGGTCACTTCCAGGGCCGCGCGCTCGGCGTCGGTGAAGACCGTGGCCTCGCGCCAGGCGGCGACGAGGTTGAGGCGCACCGGGGTCTCACCCGCGCGGGTGGCCTCCTTGGTGTGCATGTCGGTGCAGAAGCCGCAGCCGTTGATCTGGCTGGCGCGGATCTTCACCAGTTCCTGCGTCGCGTGCGGCAGGGTCGACTCGGCCGCGACCATGCCCGCAGAGTTGATGTGCTTGAGGAACTTGCCCGCGGTCGGGTTACCGAAGAAGTTGAGACGCGCGTTCATCGTGCTCTCCTGTGCCGTAGGAACGGTTACGCAGCTCTGACCGCGCAGTCGAGCGGAATGTGACAGCGGCGCGAAAGTGACGCACGTCTCATCGGCTTCTCCGTGCCACCACCCGGTGCGGACATATGCGAGCACGTGCGCGTATCGTGGGATGCGGAAGGGGAGGTGCCGTGACCCGCGCATTGAAGAACCTCGACGACCCGTGCAACAACCTGGCACTGCGCAAGGCGTCCCGGTATCTCGGCGCGACGTACGACAGGGCCCTGGCGCCGGTCGGTCTGCGCGCCACGCAGCTCACCGTCCTGCAGAAGCTCGGCGCGCAAGGGCAGACGACGATCACCCTCCTCGCCGAAATGATCGCCATGGACCGCACGACGATGGCCTCCAACCTCAAGCCGCTCGCCCGGGAGGGGCTGGTGACCGTCGGGACCTCGGAGACCGACCGCCGCGCCCGTGTCGTCACGATCACGGCGGACGGCCGGGCCCGCCTGAAGGCGGCGCTGCCCCTGTGGCGGGCGGTCCAGGAACGGTTCGAGGAGTCGTTCGGCGCCGAGGAGGCCGCCCGGTTGCGCGCGTCCCTCGAAGCCGTCCTGGACACCGGTTTCCGGCCCTGGGCCGAGTAGGCGGCCGGCAGGTCGCCCGTGCGCGGTGCTCCGGCCACGAACGGCACGTCCGGAATGCGACGCCCGGCACCGCATGCCACGGTGATCAGGTGAATTTCCCGACCGGCACATGCCAGGGGAATGCACCGTGGCCCTGCCGGGAGTCCGATCCCGAGGGCGTACTGGGACGCGTCCCGGTGAACGACAAGGACTGACCCAAGATCTGGGGACGTCGCGGAGAGCCATGCCCGAACAGCCGCCTCCCCGCGGCGGCGTGCCCCACGCCGCCCGACGGCCCGCGTGCGTCCGGCTCTCCCACCGACTGGAAGGAGCGGACGTGAAGGCTCGTTTGGGCGGAAGCCGGGGAAGGGCACGCGCGGTCATATCGGTGGCCGCCGTTCTCGTCTCGATGCTGTCGGGATCGGTGTCGGCCGTCGCGGACGGAAACGGAAACGGAAGCGGCAACGGGCCGGGTGCGTCGGATCATTGGGGGCTGATCACGCGCAACACGATCGGTTCCGCCGTGGCCCAGCTGCGGAACGGTCCCTTCGTCCCGGTCACCACGCAGGGGGGGTCGACTTCCACCTCCAGGCCTCCCTACGGAACCGGCAGCCTGGGCATCCAGGTGACACCCGACGAGAAGGTCGACTTCGGCAACGAGGTCGACTTCCTGGGTGACCGGCTGCTGGGCCTGGACAAGATCGGATTCCATGTCTTCCAGACCAGTGAGAACGTCTCCTACGGTGGCGCCCTCAACATGCCGAACATCCGGATCGAGATCGATCCGAACATGACCGTGCCCGACGACTACTCGACCCTGGTGTGGAACCCGCCCGCCTCCCTGGCGGTGAACAGCTGGAGCAAGTACATCGACGCCACCGAGTCCGGTACGTGGTACCTCACCGGCGGCGAGACCTCCTGCACCCAGAACCGCAGCCCCCGGCAGTGCACGTTCGCAGAGCTGAAGGCATCGTTCGCCGGTGCCGTGCGGCAGCCCACCATCCTCAGCATCGCGGTGGGCAAGGGCCGGGACCACATGTGGATCGGCGCTGTCGACGGCCTCCGGATCAACCGGTACGTCTACGACTTCGAACCCACCGGCGTCAGGGCGCATCGCGTCGGCTGACGCCCGGCCCGCCCCTCACGCTCCGCGAGGGACCCGGCCGGCGGCCTGCCGGCCGGGTCCCTCGCGCAAGGTGCTGCCGCTCGATGTCCCCTTTAGGATGCCGATGCGGCGTATGAGGCTGTTGTCGCCATCCGTGACGATTCTGCCGGTACATCCGCGAACTCGGCCGCGTGGCCGCAGGCCTCGACAGGGAGTCGCACATGCGTATCGATCTCACCGGACGGACCGCGCTGGTGACAGCGTCGACGCAGGGCATCGGGGCCGCCATCGCGGCCGGCCTCGCGGCGGCGGGCGCACGGGTGGGCGTCAACGGACGTGACGCCGGGAGGGTCGACGAAGCGGTACGGCGGCTGCGGGCGGAGGTGCCGGACGGCGACTTCGTCGCCGTCGTCGCCGATGTCGTGTCCGAGGAGGGGGCGGCGAGCGTTCTGGCGGCGATGCCCGACGTCGATGTCCTGGTCAACAATCTGGGCGTCTACCGTTCGCAGGACCCGCTCGACATCACCGACGCGGACTGGCGCCGGTACTTCGAGGTCAACGTGCTGGCCGCCGTCCGGCTGACCCGCGGCTACCTCCCGCGGATGCTCGAACGCGACTGGGGCCGCGTCCAGTACATCGCCAGTGAATCCGCGGTGGCCATCCCCGCCGAGATGATCCACTACGGCACGACGAAGACCGCCATGCTGGCCCTCGGGCGCGGTTTCGCGAAGAAGGCGGCCGGCACCGGCGTCACGGTCAACTCGGTCCTGGCCGGCCCGACGCGCACCGCCGGCGTGGAGGAGTTCGTCCGCGACCTGGTCGGCCGCGACCTGCCATGGGAGGAAGCGGAGCGGATCTTCATGCGCGACCACCGCCCGCAGTCCCTGCTGCGACGTCTGATCGCCCCCGCGGAGATCGCCAACATGGTGGTCTACCTCGCCTCCGACCAGGCATCCGCCACCACGGGCGGTGCCCTGCGGGTGGACGGCGGCTGCGTCGACGCCGTCATCCCCTGAACGCCGCGCCGCCCGCGGCGTTGCGCCGACGGGCTGACAATCCGGCACTCCGCGCCGCGGGCGCTGCTGTACCGGGCAAGAACCCGGCGTGGTTCCACCGCCCGCACCCCGGGGAAGGCCGAGGATGATCGACAGGCGCAGTTTCGGCAGGATCGTCGGCTCGGGAGCGGCCGGGGCCGTCCTGGCCGGCCTCTCCACGGCATGCTCGACGGCGCCGTCCGCCGTGAGCGGGCCCGCGCCGGCCGCCCCGGCAGGCGGCAAGGAGAGCCCGGACGCCGCGGCCTCCTT
This sequence comes from Streptomyces sp. NPDC088733, assembly GCF_044751185.1. Taxonomy (NCBI): domain Bacteria; kingdom Bacillati; phylum Actinomycetota; class Actinomycetes; order Kitasatosporales; family Streptomycetaceae; genus Streptomyces; species Streptomyces sp. NPDC088733. The sequence goes on along the minus strand of NZ_JBIVLH010000002.1, from coordinate 368,214 downwards.
CGGCCCGGTGCGGCAGATCACGGCGGGTGTCCTGAACGTCGGCTACGTGGAGGCCGGCCCGGCCGACGGCCCCGCCGTGGTCCTCCTGCACGGCTGGCCGTACGACATCCACAGCTTCGAAGGAGTCGCGCCCCTGCTGGCCGCCAAGGGCTACCGCGTCGTCGTGCCGTACCTGCGGGGGCACGGAACGACGCGGTTCCTCCAGCGTTCCACTCCGCGGGCTCCGCAGCAGTCGGCCTTCGCCCTCGACATCGTCGCGCTCATGGACGCCCTGGGGATCAAGAAGGCGATCCTCGCCGGCTTCGACTGGGGCTCGCGGACCGCCGACATCATCGCGGCGCTGTGGCCGGAACGCGTCAAGGGCCTGGTGTCGGTGACCGGCTACCTGATCACCAATCGGAAGGCGAACCAGCAGCCACTGCCGCCGAAAAGCGAATGGGCTTGGTGGTACCAGTACTACTTCGCCACGGACCGCGGCCGGCTGGGACTGGAACGCTACCGGAGCGACCTCGCCCGGCTGGTGTGGAAGTTCAACTCACCGACCTGGGCCTTCGACGACGCCACCTTCGAGCGCACGGCCGAGGCCTTCGACAACCCGGACTACGTCGCCATCGTGATCGGCAACTACCGCTGGCGGCTCGGCCTGGTCGAAGGCGATCCCCGGTACGACGCGCTCGAAGCGCGTCCGGCGCGCGGACCCGTGATCACCGTCCCCACCGTCACGCTGGACGGTGCGGAGGACCCCTTCACGCCCCCGGGCAACGGCGCCTCCTACCGCGCGAAGTTCACCGGGCCCTACGCGCACCGGACGCTGGACGGCATCGGACACAACCTCCCGCAGGAGGCCCCCGCGGCCTTCGCGCGGGCGGTCATGGACGTCGACGGCATGTGACGCCCCCGCCCGCCGGAGGCTACGAGGTCACGGGCGCCGGGGTCAGGACGCGGCGCAGCCAGTCGGTGCGGGTGCGGCGCGCGGTGGCCGAGAGGTGCGCCTCGGGGAAGAGCGCGTCGAATCCGTGGAAGCCGCCGGCCCAGATGTGCAGTTCCGCCTGGCCGCCGGCCGCCCAGATGCGGGAGGCGTGGCCGACGGCCTCGTCGCGGAAGACCTCGGCCGAGCCGGCGTCGATGTAGGTGGTCGGCAACGAGGACAGGTCGTCGGCCAGCGCGGGGGATACGCAGGCGGGGACCTCGTCCTCCCCGGCGAGGTCGCCGAGGACGGACTGCCAGGCGAACGCGTTGGTCTCACGCGTCCACACGCCGGGTCCGCCGGAGTACTGGCGGCTCGAGACGGTGCTGTTGCGGTGGTCGAGCATGGGGCAGATCAGGATCTGGGCGGCGACGGCGGGGGTGCCGCGGTCGCGTGCCACGAGGGCGAGGCCGGCGGTGAGCCCGCCGCCGGCGCTGGCGCCCGCGATGACGATGCGGTCGGGGTCGATGCCCAGTTCGGCGGCGTGTTCGGCCACCCACAGCAGTCCGCGGTAGCAGTCCTCGACCGCGGTGGTGCCGGTGGCCTCCGGCGCAAGCCGGTAGTCGACGGTGACCACGACGGCCCCGAACAGGCCGAGCCATTCCAGCGGGATGTCGATCTGCGAGAACCGGTCGCCCATGATCATTCCGCCGCCGTGCATCCAGTACACGCACGGTGCGGGCGTGGCGCGGCCGGCCGCGGCCGGGGTGAGGACGGACAGCGGGATCCGCGCGCCGTCCGGGCCGGGGACGAGGACGTCGCGCCGGGTGGCCGCGTGGTCGTGCAGGAGGGGTTCGACCGGAGCCGACGGCATGCGGCGCAGCTGCGCGAGGAGTTCCGGTGTCAGCCGCGTGGTGAGCGGCATCGGAGCGAGGAGGGTGCGGAGTTCGGGGTCGAGGCCGGGGCGTGCGGAGGACATGGCCGATCCTTTCCGTGGGCGGGGTGATGGGGGGGTCAGAGGACGGCCTTGCCGCCCACCGGGACGTGGTCGGTGTACGGCGAACTCGCCGCCACCAGTTCCTGGACCCGCGCCACGATCGCCTGCGCGGCGGCGCCGGCGAAGACCCGGTGGTGGTCCTCCTCGCTCGTCCAGCCCTCGGCGACGTGCACGACGTCGCGGTCGGCGGCCGAACGGGAGACGAGGTAGACCAGGCAGTGTTCGCTCGCGGCGGGGTTGCCCTCCTCCAGGGCGGTCAGCAGCAGGTCGGCCAGCCGGTCGCCCATCGCGGGCCTGGCGGTGAGTGTGGCGCTGAATCCGTAGCCGGCGGTCATGGCGGTGCTCCTCTGTCGACGGGGATCCGGGGATCCGGGAATGTCCGTTCCTCCCCGGGTGGCAGGTGGTGTCCGCTGCCGCCGGGGTGTCACGGATCCCATTTCACCGCGCTGACGTGCGGCAACGGTAGAACGAAGCTCGCCGGTGCTTGCACGATCGTCCCGACCTGGCGTCCCGAACGGGAATTCCCACCGGGCCGCCGTGCTGCAATGGAGCCATGGGATTCGACGAGCTCCGCGCCCTGCTGGCCCGGCATGTGCGCGACGACGCCACCACGGACATCGGCGGTCTGCACATCGCGCGGGTCGACCGCCCGGGCCCGCCGTCGACGTCGATGTCCGGCACCGTGCTCGCGGTCCTGGCGCAGGGGGCGAAACGCCTGGCGCTGGGGGAGCGGCTGTACGAGTACCGCCCCGGTACGTACTTCGTCGCCTCTGTCGACCTGCCCGTCACCGGCCACTTCACGGAGATCGGCCCGGACCGGCCGGCCCTGGGGCTCGCCCTCGTCCTGGAACCGTCCGCCATCGCTGAACTCCTCCTGCGCGCCGGACCGGGCGACCTCCCGCGCCCCGCCCCGGGCGCCCCGCCCGGCATCGCCGTCGGGGACATGTCGCCCGAACTGCTCGACGCCCTGGTCCGATTGGTACGGCTGCTCGACCGGCCGCGGGACCGCGGCGTGCTGGCCCCGCTCGTCGTCCGCGAGATCCTGTGGCGGCTGATCACCGGCGACCAGGGGGCCGTGGTGCGCCAGCTCGGCCTGGCGGACAGCAGCCTCAGCCACATCGCGCGCGCCGTGCGGTGGATCCGCGAGCACTACGCGGAGCCGTTCCGTGTCGAGGACCTCGCCCGGCGGACGGGGATGAGCACGTCGGCGTTCTACCGCAACTTCCAGGCGGTGGCGGCGATGAGCCCCATCCAGTTCCAGAAGCGGATCAGACTCCAGGAGGCCCGCCTCCTGCTGGCCGCCCACCCCCACGACATCACGGGGGTGGGCCATCGCGTCGGCTACGACAGCCCGTCGCAGTTCAGCCGCGAGTACCGCCGCCAGTTCGGCGTACCGCCCAGCCAGGACGCGGCCGACCTGCGCGGTCTCATCCGGAGCACGGCCCCGGCCCTGCCCTGAACGCCCGGACGGGCACCACGGGAAGCGGCCCCCGCCGGCGGCCGGTGAGCCGTCGCCGGGGGCCGCTGTGCCGCGTGGTGCGGGGCTGCCCTACTTCTTCGGGGTCACCCGGAAGGAGCGGATGACGGTCTGGTCGACCGCGTTGCCCGCCGCGTCCTTGGCCGTGAGCCGGACGGAGGCGTAGCCACCAGCCTTGGGGGTGGTCACGGTGACCAGGCCGAGGTCGCCCCAGCGGATGACCCGCAGGGTCTTCCAGGTCCTGCCGTCGTCGAAGGAGAGCCGCATGCCCAGCGACGTGGTGGCCGCCTTGCCGCCGCGTTCGGCGTTGACGACGAAGGTGTACGTACGGCCGCCGGGAAGGGCGCTCGCGGAGTCCAGCGGGCCGCCGAGCCGGACGTTCATCAGCTGCTGCTGGGTCATCGTCGTGGTGCTCGGCCGCTGGGAGGTGAAGGTCCAGGTGGCGGAGGCCTTGCTGCCCAGCGTCGTCCAGCCCACGGAGCGGGTGCCGGAGGACTTCAGGGTGTACGTGGCCTTCTCGTACGGGACGGGGGTCTGCAACTGGCCCAGGGAGTCCAGCGACGCGATCTTCACCCCGTTGCGGTACAGGGTCGAGGAGCCCGTGGTGCCCCGGGCCTGGCCCGAGTAGGAGGCCGTGTTCGCGGCGGCCGTGGAGAACAGGCCCGGGGTGAGGTAGAGCTGGTCCTCGAGACGCAGTGCGTCCAGTGAACGGGCGCGCAGCGGGGCCTGGTTCCACAGCCGGGTGGAGGCCGTGTCCGGCCGGAACCGCGTGGTGTCGGCGAACTGGATCTCGTCGAAGCCCGCGGTGTTCTGGGCGCGCATGCCGAGCGTGCGGTCCCAGACGATCGCCGCGTCGTCGGTGTAGTAGCGGGTCTGCCTGCCCGGGACCGGGATCTGGCTGCCGTCCACGAAGGCGACCGCGCCGTACGTCGGGACCGGGGTGTCGATCCGGACACCGAGCGGCTTGCCGCCCTGGCCGGCGTAGGTCTCCTCGACCCGGGCGAGCGAGCGGTCGGGGAGCCTGCGGGTGAGGGTGGACGGGATGCCGCCCTTGGCGTTGACGGCCAGGTTGTAGGCGTAGCTCGACGCCGGGCTGGTGGCGGTCACGGGCTTGGTGCCGGTCCACCGCTGGGCGGTGAGGAACCAGAACGGGTGGCTGGTGACCTGAGCCGTCGGGGTGGCGTAGATGCGGTCGCCGGGGAAGCCCATCACGAACTTCTGCGTGCCGTAGTGCCCGTCGGTGCTGATGGACGTCACGCTGGCGAAGATGCCCTCGTTCGTCGCCTGGCTCTTGTCGACCGTCAGGTTGACCTCCTTGGCCGTGCGGCCGTCGAGGCTGAGCGAGGTGTCGCCGGTGAGGTGGACGCCCGGCGTGGAGAACAGGACCGAGGTGTGCCCGACGGGGTCGAACTTGTTCGCCGAGATGTCGTACTCGCTCTCGGGCAGCTGCATCGACGCCTTGCCGTCGGCGTCGGTGGTGACGCTGTACTGCAGGCCGGTGCTGACGTCGAAGGCGTTGACGTACGTGCCCTCGCCCACCGGCTTGCCGTCGAGGCCGAGGACCGTGAACGACAGCGCGTGGGTGAGCGGTTCGGCGTAGACGCCGAAGGCGTCGCGGACCGTGGTGGCGCCGTCGTCCGTGGTGGCGACGATCGAACCGCCGTAGGCGCCGGTCATCGTGGCGTCGACCGTGGCGGTGAGGCCGGCCGAGGCGGTGCCGCCGGCCGGGACGGTCACGGTGTCCGCGGACAGGGTGAAGGCACCGGCGGGTGCCTTTGTGCCGCGGGGCCCGTGGGCGTCGACGGACAGGTGCAGTGTGACGTCGGCGGCGCCGTCGTTGGTGTACGTGACGGTGCCGGTCCGGGTGACGTTCTCGTGCGGGAAGTCGGCCTTGCCGAAACTGATGCTGCCGGAGGTGGCGCGCACGGTCTGCACCGCGGCGCGGGCCACGTCCAGCCGTCCGGTGCCCTGGTCGTAGGCGGTGAGTCCGGGCAGGCCCTTGGCGGCGCTGGTGAGGGCGGACTTGAAGTCGGCCGCCTTCCAGTCCGGGTGCTCCTGGGCGAGCAGCGCGACGGCGCCCGTGACGTGCGGGGTGGCCATCGAGGTGCCGGACGCGGTGACGTACGAGGCGCCGACCGGGTCGCCCATCGTGGTGCCGGCGGCGCGGGCCGCGGTGATGTCCGAACCGGGCGCGACGATGTCGGGCTTCACGGCGAAGTCGCCGATGCGCGGGCCGCGGCTGGAGAAGTCGCTGAGGGTGTCCTGCTTGGTGGTGCTGCCCACGGTGAGCGCGGAGTCGGCGATGCCCGGGCTGCCCACGGTGCCGCCGAAGTAGTCGGCGGAGGGGGCGCCCTCGTTGCCCGCCGCGATCACGAACAGCGTGCCGTGCTCGGCGGTCAGCTTCTCGACCGTCTCGGTGAGCGGGTCCGTCTGCGCGTACGGGGGCGAGCCCAGGCTGAGGTTGACGGCCTTCGCGCCGGCCTCCGACGCCCAGGTCATGCCGTTGATGACCGCGTCGTCGGGGCAGAAGCCGTCGTTGTCGCAGACCTTGCCGACGAGCAGTTCGGCGTCGGGGGCGACGCCCTTGTACTTGCCCGCGGAGGCGGCGCCGGTGCCCGCGATGATGGACGCGGTGTGGGTGCCGTGGCCGTGCCCGTCCACCACGGTGCCGGACCCCGTGAAGTCCATGGTCCGGCCGGCGGCGGCCTTGTCCTTGAGGTCCGGGTGGGTGGGGTCGTAGCCGGTGTCGAGGTCGGCCACGACCACGCCCTTGCCGGTGATGTGCACGCCGTTGGCGTCGACGCTGTCCCACACCTTGGGGGCGCCGATGATGCCGGTGCTCTCGGCCAGGGCGACCCGGCTGCGGCCGTTGAGCCACAGTTCGCGCAGCGGGCCGCGCAGCCCCTGTGTCCCGGTGACGAACGTCCAGAACGAGGCGGCGTCGCGCTTGGCCGGGGCGAAGCTGCCGCCGTCCAGCACGTCCAGGGTGCGGGAGATCCGCGCGCCGTGCTGCTGGATCGCGGCGCGGGCCGTGGCGGACTTGCCGCTGCGGCTCGAGTAGATCAGGGGGAGCGTGGTGGTCGAGGCGTCGTCGTAGCCCGCGTCGAGCTGCTCGGTGACGTCGAACAGGCGGGCGTCGAGCCGTCCGGAGGTCAGCAGCGCCTGCGCGTCCGACGGCACCACCGAGATGTGGTGGTCGGAGCCGTGCCACTGGTGCGACACCTCGAAGGCGATGCCGGCGCGGCCGGGGCCGCGCCGCACGCTCACCGCGGGTACACCGCTGGTGCCCTGGACGACCGTCACCTTGTCACCGGTGATCAACGTGACGGTCCGGACCGACGCGGACCCGGCCGGAGCGGTGCCCACGGGGGACGCCCCCGCGACGGGGCTCTGGGATGCCAGCGCGGCGCCGGGTACGGCGCCCGCCAGGAGGCCTGCCAGGGCGGGGATCAGGGCCCATCGGGCTTGTATTCGCATCTACGACTACCCTTGGCCGCCCGGGAGACCTGTAACACGGGCGGCGGACGGTGGGGCACCCGGCGGTCTCCGGGCACCCGGGAACGCGGTCGGAGCAGCCTCGTGGAAGGGACGTCGGACGCCCCGCCCACTCAGTTGGAAGTTCCGACCGAGTCCTTGGTCACGAGGGATGAGAAAACCACACCCGAACAAGGTTGCATAGGGATGTGGGTTTCCCGTCCAGGAAATTGCGGCGCCGGCCCTTCGGGGGCGTTCTGCAATACATCGGAAAAGAAGGCGGTCTTTGTCCGTATTGGGCTGCGGGTGGCGCGCCGGTGACCACGCGCCGCGTTCCGATATCGCGCGGTGACCGCGAGTTGTGCACACCTGCGCGGGACGGTAGCGGAATCCATTCCGCCGTTTTCGTCAACAAGGCCTGCCTATAGGCGAGTTCACAAACCATGGCGCCCGTGGAAGGGGTCGGGTGCAGGCGAACTCGGGGGATCGGCACGGATGTTGCCCGCGGCGGCGATCGGCACGCGTCACGTGCGACCCGGGGAGACCGGGTCGTCCGGGCTCACTTGCCGGCGGCTCCGGGATGACGCAGTGACGCGAACGCGGCGCGCAGTTCCCTGGTGAAGATGTCCGGCACTTCCCACGCCGCGAAGTGACCGCCCTTGCGGGCCTTGTTGTAGTAAATGAGGTCGTGGTAGGCCTGCTTGGCCCAGCTCAGCGGCGCCTGGTAGATCTCGCCCGGGAACACCGTGATGGCCGCGGGGAGGGAGACCGACACCGCGTTGAAGTTGTTGGCGTTGTTCTCCCAGTACAGGCGGGCGGAGGAGACCGCCGTGTTGGTGACCCAGTAGAGCGTGATGTCGTTGAGCATCTCGTCCTTGGTCAGCACGCGATCGGGGTGGCCGCCGCTGTCCGTCCACGCCGCGAACTTGTCGTACATCCAGGCGGCCAGTCCCGCGGGGGAGTCCGTCAGCCCGTATCCCACGGTCTGCGGGCGGGTGACCATCATGGCGGAGTAGCCGGAGCCCCTTGCGTAGAAGTCGGCGAGTTTGTCGTACGCGGCCCGCTCGTCCACGGACAGGCCGGCCGGGGCCGGGTCACCGCAGGCGAGTTTCTTCGCGATGTCCGGCGGCACCGTGGCCGGGAAGTTCACATGGATGCCGAGCAGTCCCGGGACACGCTGCATCGCCATCCGGTCCGAGATCACCGCTCCCCAGTCGCCGCCCTGGGACACGTAGTGCTCGTATCCCAGGCGCTCCATCAGCACGGCCCAGGCCCGGCCGATGCGGTCGGGCCCCCATCCCGTGGTGGTCGGCTTCTCCGAGAAGCCGTATCCGGGCATGGAGGGGATGACGAGATGGAAGGCGTCGTCCGCGCTTCCCCCGTGCGCCGTCGGGTTGGTGAGCGGGTCGATCACCTTGAGGAATTCCAGGATGGATCCCGGCCAGCCGTGGGTCAGGATCATCGGCAGCGCGTTCGCGTGGCGGGAGCGGATGTGCAGGAAGTGGATGTCGAGCCCGTCGATCTCGGTCATGAACTGGGGCAGGGAATTGAGCTTCGCCTCGATCCTCCGCCAGTTGTAGGACGTCGCCCAGTAGAGCGAGAGTTCCCGCATCGTCGCCAGCTGCACGCCCTGGGACTGGTCGGGCACCGTTTCCCGGTCGGGCCACCGCGTTGCCACGATGCGCCGGTGCAGCTCGTCGAGATCCCCCTGCGGAATGTCGATACGGAAGGGGCGGACGGCCGTGCCCGCCTTCGCCGCGACCGGTTTCCGGGAGAGCAGGCCGAAGGCCCCCGTGGTGGCCGCGGTCATGGCGGCGGCCGAGGTGAGGAGCACCTTCCGGCGGGAATGCCAATGAGGGAACTCGGGCACGGCGGATCTCCTTGGGGGTGATTCCCTGCGATTCCTGCGGCGGCCCTGGGAACGCCTGACCGGACGGGCCCGCAACCGGCGGAAAAGCGCTCGGTATTCATCGCCTGAACGGTGCGACCGCACGTCACGCTAATTGGCCGGGAATGGCCCCGCAACCTGGCTGCCGCGAACGGCTGACACGGTGAATCCCGGCGCACACGCGGGTGTTGCGGGGGTCCGGAGGGTGTGTTTAGGCTCCCTCGCCGAACGGATGACGTGCGGGAGCGACCGCGCGGCAGTGGAGGTGCGCCATTCCGGAGACGAACGGCTTCGCGGCGATGGTGGTCGGCGGATCGCTCGGCGGTCTGGCGGCCGCGCACGAACTACGGGCTGCCGGGGCCGATGTCGCCGTCCACGAGCGGTCGGCGCCGCGGACGCCGGCACACGGCGCCGGCATCGTCGTGCGGCCGGACATCGAGGCGCTGCTGCACCGCCTGGGCGTGCCGGTCGAGGCGGTGGCCGTCGAGCTGTACGAGAGCCGGCGACTCGACGTGGACGGCAGGGCCGTGCGCGAGGAGGCGCCGCAGTGGATGACGGCCTGGGACGTCCTCCACCGGGTGCTGCGGGAACCCCTCGCCGATGTGTGCCACCGCCTGGACGGCGCGCTGCGGCGCGTGCGGGTGGAGGGCCACGAGGTCACCGCCGAGTTCTCGGACGGGTACACGGCGCACGGCAATTTCCTCGTGGGCGCGGACGGCATCGGTTCGGCGACGCGCAGACTCCTCGACCCGTCCTTCCGCCCCGCGTACGCGGGGTACGTCGGATGGCGCGGACTGGAACCCGAATCCCGGCTTCCCGGTGACCTGCGGGAGCTTCTCTCCGGTCGTCTCACGCACTTCACCTCCGACGGCATGCAGATGCTCTGCTCCTTGGTCCCGGGACCCGGCGGCGAGCTGGAGAAGGGTGCGCGGCGCGTCAACTGGGTCTGGTACGTCAATGTGGCCGAGCGGGATCTGCCGGCGCTCCTGCCGGGCCGCTCCGCGCGGCGTTCCGCGTCCTTCCTGCCGCCCGGCGACGTGCCGCCGGAGACCGCCGAGCGGGTGGTGCGCGAGGCAGAGGCGTCGCTTCCGCCGGCCCTCGCCGAGCTGGTGCGGCTGTCGGACCCCTTCGCGCAGCCGGTGCTGGACGTGCCCCCGTGGCGCATGGTGGCCGACCACGCGGCGCTCATCGGCGACGCGGCGGGCACGGTCCGCCCCCACACCTCGGTGGCGGCGTCCAAGGCTTTCGGCGACGCCGCGGGCCTTGCGACGGCCCTGCTCGGGTGGACCCCGGCGCAGCCGCTGCCGGCCGTCGCCCTGGAGCACTGGGAGGTGCTGCGCCTCGACCGTCTGGTCACGCTGGCCGGGACGGGCCGGGAGCTGGCGGCGGCATCGGGGCTGGGGGTCGGGGCGGGGCGCACGTTCTTCACCGGCGACTGACCCGCGGCGGGGCATATACCGCGATTTTACCGATACCGGAATGAGTCATGACCGCGATTTGTTCCGGTATTGGCGTTCATGTCGCATCCCTCTCTCCGGCGGTGTGACGTAGGACTCCTTTTCCTTCGGGCCGTCCTTTTCGGCCTAGCATCGAGAAAAGTGCGGGGTTATTCCCTGCATTACCTGTATTCCCTGTATGTCCGTCGTGCGACCTATGAGGTGACAGCATGCCCATCCCCGTTTCGCAGGCCCTCGAAGACCAGGGGCAGGTGGCCGCCGACAAGGCCGCAGGCCTCCGCAGGCCGGGCCGGTTCCTGGTCGGTTCCATGCTGGCCGGGGCGTTCATCGGGGTTGCGGCGGTCCTGCTGCTCGCGGTCGCGGGGCCGCTGCTGGTCGCCTCGTCGCCGTACACGAAACTCGTCGAGGGCCTGGTCTTCGGCGTCGGGCTCACGCTGGCCGTGTTCGCCGGCGCCGAACTGTCCACCGGAAACATGATGACCGCGGTGCAAGGGGCGATCCTCCGGCGCATCACCGCGGCCGACGCGGGGGCGCTGATCGTCGGATCGTTCCTCGGAAACCTCGTCGGGTCGGTCGCCTTCGCCTGGCTCGTGCACGGCAGCGGTGTGATCACCTCCGGTGGGGCTCCGGGGCACACCGCGCCGGCGCTCGCCCTGCTGGCGAGCCTGGTGAAGGCGAAGGCGGCCGAGTCGGGGGCCGCGCTGTTCTTCCGCGGGGTGCTCTGCAACTTCCTGGTCTGCCTGGCGGTGTGGATGGCGGCGCGGACCCGGTCCGAGGGTGCCAAGCTGACCGTGATCTTCTGGTGCCTGCTGGCGTTCGTCGGCTCGGGGTTCGAGCACGTCGTGGCGAACATGACCTACTACACGCTGGGCATGTTCGAGCACATACCCGGCGCGAACGCGGCCGCCTTCGGACGCAACCTCCTACTGGTGGGCCTGGGCAATCTCGTCGGCGGTGGTCTGCTCGTGGGCGCGGCCTACGCCTTCGTGGGGCGCGGCCCGCGGACGAAGACCGCCGACGAGTCGGCCGACAGCGAGACGCCCGCGACGGTCTCCGCCTGAGAAGGGGAGGCCCGGGCCTCCCGACTCCGGGCAATGGCAGGGGAGTTGCGGTGAACCGGGCCATCGCCGTTGCGGGAATTGACGTCACGTCGGACAACACCGTGTGCCACGCCCCCGTGTGACGCCAACAGTTGAACGCCCGGCGCTCCCTCGTGAACGGCGGACGAAGCTCTGTCGCGGAGGGTTACCCACTGCTCGGCCCGCAACTTAGCCTCCCCACTATGTCCGACATCTCCCGCCGCAAGCTTCTCGGCGCTCTCGCCGGTGGTACCGCGCTCTCCTTCCTTCCCCCGTCGCTCCTCCAGGCCATGGCCGCGCCGATGGCGCCCGGTGGCATGGACGCGATCGAGCACGTGATCGTGCTGATGCAGGAGAACCGTTCCTTCGACAATTACTACGGCGCCCTCAAGGGTGTTCGCGGCTTCGGCGACCGTACGCCGCTGCGGCTGCCCGACGGCGCGACGGTCTTCGAGCAGCCGCGGGCCGCCGGCGGCGCCGTGCTGCCCTTCTCCGCCCGGCAGGCCGCGCGCGACGCCGGCCGCCCCGAGAGCGACATCCAGTACCTGGGCTCGCTCCCGCACGGCTTCTCCGACGCCAACCAGGCCCGGGCGAACGGCTGGTGGAACGACTGGGTGGCCGCCAAGGGCCAGAGCACCATGGCCCACTACGACCGGCGGGACATCCCCCTCCAGTACGAGCTGGCCGACCGGTTCACCATCTGCGACTCCTACTTCTGCTCCGTGTACGGCTCGACCAACCCCAACCGCAACTACCTGTGGACCGGCACCACGGGCTACGAGCCGGACGGAGTCAACAGGGCCGTCACCAACGCCGCCTACGACTACAACCACGGCGGCTACAACTGGACGACCTACCCCGAGCGCCTGGAGGCGGCCGGGATCTCCTGGCAGATCTACCAGGAGTGGGACAACTTCACTGACAACGCTGTCGAGTACTTCCGCCCCTGGAAGGAGATCGGCCGCAAGATCCTCTCCAAGGTGAGCGGTCAGTTCGCCACCACCGAGCAGTTCTACGACAGCCTCTGGGACCGGACCGAAGCGGACCGCCGGGCGGCGCTCGCCCAGTTCCAGCAGGGCGTCGACGCGCTGGACGAGGCCGAGCGCGGGCTCTTCCTGCGCGGCGCCTACCGCTCCGAGCCGGACACCCTGATCACCCGGATGAAGCAGGACATCCGCAACGGCACGCTGCCCAAGGTGAGCTGGATCGTGCCCACGGCGGCGCTCTCCGAGCACCCCGGCTCCTCCACCCCGGTCGGCAGCGCCAACCTCGTATACGACCTGCTCGACGCCATCGCCAGCGACCGCGAGACCTGGTCGAAGACGGCGGTGTTCATCAACTTCGACGAGAACGACGGCTACTTCGACCACGTGCCCGCGCCGGTCGCGCCGAAGCCGGAGTCCGGCAACAGCGACGACTGGTTCGGCGGCCGACCGGTCGGCCCCGGCCCGCGCGTGCCGATGACCGTCGTCTCGCCGTGGACGACGGGCGGCTTCGTCTGCTCCGAGGCGTTCGACCACACCTCCGTGATCCGCTTCCTGGAGCGCTGGACGGGGGTGCAGGAGCCCAACATCAGCGCCTGGCGCCGCAGCGTCTTCGGCGACCTCACCTCCGCCTTCGACTTCAGCCACGGACGCAACCAGCCCGACGTGGAGCAGCCCGGCCCGGTGCCGGCGCCGATCGGCCGCTGGAACCCCGTCCCGCCGAAGGAGCAGGCGCTCCCGGAGCAGGAGGAGGGCACCCGGCCCACCCGTCCGTCGCCGTACCGCCTGTCGCTGCGCGCCGAGGTCGCCGGGTCCCCGGCGGACGGCGTCCGGCTGACCCTGGGGAACACCGGCAGCAGGGCCGCCACGATCACCGCGTACTCCGGTGACGGAACGGCCCCGCAGACCTGGACCGTGGGCAGCGGCGCGACGGCCACCGGCACGGTCGCCTACGGCACCGACGGCTACGACCTCCAGGTGCGCGGCCCCGGCTGGGCCCTGTGGGAGCTGCGCGGCGCGGGTGCGGGCGCCGAGGCCTTCCTCGTCGACGAGAGCGGCACCGGCCCGGTCCGCATCCAGTGCAGCAACCCCTCCTCCACGACGCGCACACTGCTCGTGGGCGAGTCGGTCTACCCGCGCAACGCCAACGACGAGATCAGCACCGTCACCCTCGCGCCCGGCCAGACGCGGACGGTCTCCATCCACCCCTCGCACCACGGCTGGTACGACATCGTGGTCGTCGACCTGGACGACCCGCGCTTCCTGCGCCGCATGACCGGCCGTCAGGCAGACGGCAAGGAAGGTGTCACCGACCCGGCCACCGGAACGGTCCCGGCACTGAGCGCGGCGATCACCCTCCCCGCACCGCTGCCCTCCCTGGACGCCCCGCTCGCGCAGGGCAGCCCGGCCGAGGTCGTCGTCACCGTGACGAACCAGGGCACGGACACGCTGGTCGCCCTGGCGGCGTCCCTGCTCGCGCCCACCGACTGGACGCTCGAACAGGCCGGCTCCGCGCCGAAGTCGCTCGCTCCGGGAGCGTCCGCCGAGGTCCGCTTCACCGTCACCCCGGCCGCGGACGCCACGGCGGGCAGCCTCGCCGTCGCCGCGCATGCCGACGGCAAGGGGCTGCTGAAGGTCGCCGACGCGCGGGTGCGGACCAAGGTCGCGCCCGCGATGAGCGTGGCCCTGACCGCTCCCGCCACGTCGCCGAAGACCGACGGCACCGTGCTGTCCCCGGACAGGCCGCTGACCGTCACCGCGACCGTCACCAACGCCGGCAGCGCCCCGCTGACCGCCCTGGCGGCCTCGCTCGCGCTGCCCGCCGGCTGGAAGGCCACCGCGGCGGCGGGCACGCCGGCCTCGGTGCCGGCCCGCTCGTCGGTCGCCCTCACCTGGGACGTCGTGGCCCCGGCCGCGGCGGCGCGGTCCTCCGCCACCCTTCAGGCGACCGTCACGGCCGTCCTGGCCGGCCGCACCAAGGAGCAGACCGCGTCGCTGCCCGCCAAGGTCGGTCCCGTCATGACCGGTCTGCTGCTGGCCGAGGACTTCGAGTCCGTCGCCCCCGCCCTGGCTCCGGCCGCCGACCTCAGCCGGCCCGGCCTGGTGGGCTGGACGCGGACCACGCCGGCGGGCTGGACGATCACCAATGCGACGGGCATGCCCCAGGGCACGCGGGAGCTCCAGGGCTGGTCGTTCCTGTCCAAGCAGTTCTGGTTCCCCGCCGCGCAGGACCGCACGAACTTCACCCGCGGCCTGGGAATCGTCGCTGTCGCCGACCCGGACGACTGGGACGACACTGGCAGTCCGTCCTCCCGGGGGCGCTTCGACTCGACGCTGACGACCCCCGCGGTCGCCGTCCCGGCGGGCACGTCGACGCTGCACCTCGGCTTCGACTCGCACTACCGCCAGGAGAGCCCGCAGGAGGCCGAGGTCACCGTCGAGTTCGACACCGGCGAGAAGTCCCGCGTGCTGTACTACTCCAGCGCCACCTCCGGGAACACCAACCGCGGCCAGGACCAGCAGAACCGCCTGGTCGACCTGCCCGTCGCCGTCCCGTCGGGGGCGACGTCGGTCAAGGTGAACTTCCGGATCTTCAACGCCGGCAACAACTGGTTCTGGGCGATCGACAACGTCCGCCTGGGCACCGGCCCGATCGCCGACGCCTGATGCCGTCCGCCTGCGCGGGGACCCGTCCGTCCCCGCGCGGGCGCGGCTGCGGCCGTCCTCGGCCCGTCAGCTCCTGGCCAGGCAGAAGGGATGCCCGGCCGGGTCGAGAAGGACCCGCCACTTGTCCCCGCCCGGCTGCTCTCGCGGCTTGGTCGCGCCCGACTCCACGAGCAGGGCCTCGGCTTCGTCCAGGTCGTCGACCGCGAAGTCGAAGTGGGCCTGCTGGGGGACGGCTTGGCCGGGCCAGTCCGGCGCCCGGTAGCCGTCGACCCGCTGGAACCCGAGGAAGAAGCCGTCCTCGCGGGTGAGTCCGGCGAAGTCGCCGTCGGAATCCGGGTGGAGCGCGAGCCCGGTGGCCCGCTGGTAGAACGCGGCCAGGGCCTGGGGATCCGCGCAGTCGAGTGTGACCGCCGTCAGCCTCATGTGCGGGGGCACGGCGCCTCCGTTCGAGCCGTCATGTGCGTGTGCGCACCTGTTCGGCCCACACGGTAGCGATCACCTCCCCGAACCGGCGACCCGCTTTTCGGCGCGTTCGGCCTTGCGGATGCGACGCAGCCTGAGCGCGTAGGCCAGTGCCGAGACGCCGAACAGGACGGCGGTGACGAACAGCCAGCGGGGAAGGTAGACGTGGATGCTGAGCGCGGTGGCTGCCGGGTAGGGGCGCGAGATGCCGAGGATCAGGGGGAACCACACCAGGAGCAGCAGACCTGACAGGAAGGCCGGTACGCGCAGGTGGTTGATCCACGGCGCCTTCGGAACCACGTGCTCGCGGTGCCGCAGGACCGCGAGGGCCGACAGGTCGGCGAGGGAGTACAGGGGCAGCAGGATCAGGTCGTGCAGGACCGCCGCTCCCATGAACCAGACCGCCACTTCGACCGGCCGCACCGCGAACAGCCGCAGGCAGGCGTACGCGCTGAGCGCGAAGGAGCAGAGCAGCACCAGCAGGTGCAGGGGATTGGCGCCGTACCAGCGCGGGGCGCGTGCCATGGTCATGTCCTGAAGGTGAGCCGGTGCACCCACTTGGTGTTGTTCACACCGGGGTTGGCCGGGACGATGATGCGCGCCGGGTAGCCGTGGTCGAGCGAGAGGTCGGCTCCGTTGACGCGCAGGGCGAGCAGGGCACGCGGGTCGTGGATCTGGTTGCCGCGCAACATGACCGAGCTGTAGGGGCCCGGCGGTTGCACGGACTCCACCAGCACGCTCCCCGCGTGGGGAAGGCCCGCCATGGCGGCCAGCTCGGCGAGCCGCAGGCCGCTCCAGTACTGGTCCTCGGTGGACCAGCCCTCGACGCAGGCGATCGGCAGGGCGGCCGTGCGTTGGTCCATGGCGAGGAGCTGTCCACGGGTGAGGGCCAGGGCCGGTCCCCTGCCGTGGACCTCCAGCCGCCAGGCGGGGCCGGTCAGGGCGGGGGTGACACCGACGGAGGCGGCCGTCTTGTTGATCTGGAAGCCGTTCGGACCGCTTCCGGGATTGCGGTTGTGCGGCGCCAGCAGGGCGGTGTTGCGCAGCGCGCCGCCGATGCTCTGGCCGGCGGTGACCACGAGCAGGGCCAGCGACCCGGCGCCCACCATCCCCACGGCCCCGCGCCGTGACATGGTGGGGGCCGCCGGGGCGACCGGCACCAGGCCGTCGGCGTCGGGCGGCTCGGGACGGGTGCGGGCCCGGTCGGTGCGCAGTTCCGCGAGCAGTCCGCGGGAGCGCAGCGCACGTCTCATGCGGCCGAGCTTCAGGCACACATGGACGGCGAACGCGGCGATGAACACCCACGCGCCGTAGAAGTGCAGGGTGTAGAAGGAGCCGGGAAAGATGTAGAAGAGCTGGACGTTGAAGATCCCGGTGACGAACTCGAAGACGGCCCCGCCCACCAGAAGGAGCAGCGACAGCCGTTCGAGCCCTTGCGCGGGGGACCGCAAGGGCGGCCACGAGAAAAGCCTGGGGATGACCGACCACAGTTTGGCCAGCAGGACGGGCAGCAGGACCACCCCGAGGGTGACGTGGACGCCCTGGGTCAGCCGGTAGAGCCAGTAGGGCCGAGTGGGCCAGTCGAACAGGTAGAAGCCGAGCAGGCCCTTGTCGGGGGTCTGGTCGTTGAGCGGGCCCAGGTCCGGGTTGTACGCGGCGTAGGACAGGGCGCCGGTGACGAACAGCACGGGGATGCCGAACAGCAGCACCAGGCCGAACACCGACGTCAGCCACGGCCCGCGGATCGGGCTGCGCCAGAAGCCCGGCCGGAACGGCCCCGGGGGCGGGGGTGACTCCCGCACCCGCCGTGCCGTCGCCCGGGCACCGGCGCCCACCTCGGCGACGACCCGCCGAAGGCGCCGCCACGCGCGCCGTACGCGGCGCTTGGAAGGCCGCGTCCCCTTGGCCGGACCGGGGGCCGGGGCCCGTCCGTCACCGCTCATCCGACCGTCTCCTCCGCCTCCGGGCCGCGCCCTGGCAGGAAAGGGCGGCCTCGATCACGCTGCCCCACACATAGATCACGGCGGCCGGTCGCGGGGCTCACCACCACCGCGGATCGCCTCGTGTCCCGCGAACACAGCACAAGACCGCACTCATGCGGCGTATCCGCCGCGGGCATGACGTGCTCGGGGACGGCCCTCACCAGCCCATGTGCAGCGGCGTCTCCTCGCCGACGGCGGGCTCGCCCCCGGCCTCGGTGAAGGCCTGCAGGGCCTGGACGAGACCGCGGCGGTGACCGGGCGTCATGGACGCGACGATGCCCGTGATCTCGGCCCTGCGGCGCTCGGTGACGTCACGCACCGTCCGTCGCCCCGGCGCGGTGAGCGAGACGACACTGACGCGCCGGTCGGTGGAGGACGGGGCCCGGGTCACCGTGCCGGCGGACTCCAGCCGGTCCAGCATCCGCATGGCGGTCGACGGCTGCACGCCCAGTTCCGCGGCGAGTCGGGACAGGCTCAGCGGTCCGCGGGTGTCGAGGACGACCAGCATCCGGAACTGGGGCAGGGTCAGGGCCTCCTCGACCGCGGCGAGCGAGCGGGCGGAGACGGCCACGAGGAGGCGCGACGCGGTCAGCAGGGCGCCGACCATCGCTTCGGCGTCGGAGTCGTCGGCGGGGATGCGGGCGGCCATGGGTCATTTGTACCGCCCGGCACTGTTGTGGCGCCGACCGTTCCCCAGGTCGCGGTCGGCGCCGACCTTTCCGGAGAGCCGCCGAGGCCGCGCGATCTTTGCACAGAGGAAATTTTGCACGCTACCAACACTGATGGTGCGGTGTCCCGGGAATCGCTCGGGCCCCTCCAATCCCGCGGTTCCCACGGCAAGGAGCGTTAACGTCCGGATGCGCGTACGAGATTCCGCACAGGAGGCGTCATGTTCCCCAACCGGTTCACGGCCGGCACCGCTCTGGTCGCCGGAGCGCTGGTCTGCACCGCTGCCGCGCTCGTCTACCCGGCGATGTCCGGGGTGAACGCGGCGGCGTCCTCGCCGTACGCGGGTGCGGTTTCCACTCCCTACGGGCCCATGACCGCGCTCGACCGGGAGTTCGTCGTCAAGGTGCGCCTGGCGGGCCTCTGGGAGTTCCCGGCCGGTCAGATAGCGCTCCAGAAGGGCACGACGCAGGCGGTCAAGACGGCAGGTCAGCACCTGATAGACGGCCACACCGCACTGGACAGCGCCGACCGTACCGTCGCCACCCAACTCGGCATCGTGCTCCCGAACCAGCCCACCCCGCAGCAGCAGGGATTCCTCGCCACGCTCTCGGGCGCCAACGGGACCGCGTTCGACTCGACGTTCGCCAATCTGCTGCGCCTGACCCACGGCCAGATCTTCAACACGATCGCCAAGGTCCGCTCGACCACCATGAACAGCCTGGTCCGTCAACTGGCCGACCAGGCCAACAACACGGTGCTCGACCACATCACGGTGATGGAGAAGACCGGACTGGTGAACTTCCCGCAGGTCGTGGACCAGACGACCGCCAGCCCGACCATCAATCCGGCGGACACTGTGGCCCCCTCGCCCGCCCCGGGCGAGCCCACGCTCATCGTCAACCCGCAGGGCTCGGGCTCCCTGGCCCCCGCCGTGTCGGCGCCGCCGCAGCAGTAGGACGCCGGACGGCGGGCTGCCAGGGGACGAACAGCCCCTGACAGCCCGTTAGGGTGTGCTCAGCCGCGGGCGAGCAGTTCGAGCGTGTCGACGACACGGTTGGAGAATCCCCACTCGTTGTCGTACCAGGCCACCACCTTGACGTGCCTGCCGTCCACGCGCGTGAGGGCGGAGTCGAAGATCGCCGACGCCGGCTGGCCGGTGATGTCGCTGGAGACCAGCGGCTTGTCGGTGTAGTCGAGGATGCCCTTGAGCCTGCCGTCGGCGGCCTCGCGGTAGGCCGCGAGCACCTCGTCGCGGCTGACCTCGCGCGAGACCGTGGTGTTCAGCTCCACGATCGACCCGACCGGGACCGGCACGCGGATCGAGTCGCCCGACAGCTTGCCCGCGAGGTTCGGCAGCACCAGGCCGATGGCCTTCGCGGCCCCGGTGGTGGTGGGCACGATGTTCACGCCGGCGGCGCGGGAGCGGCGCAGGTCGCGGTGGGGGCCGTCCTGGAGGTTCTGCTCCTGGGTGTAGGCGTGCACCGTGGTCATGAAGCCGTGCTCGATGCCGGCCAGGTCGTCCAGCACGGAGGCCAGCGGAGCCAGCGCGTTGGTCGTGCATGAGGCGTTCGAGACGATCACGTGGGCGGCGGGGTCGTAGACATCGGTGTTCACGCCGTACGCGAGCGTGACGTCGGCGCCGTCGGAGGGGGCGCTCACCAGCACGCGCTTCGCCCCCGCGTCGATGTGGGCGCGGGCGGCGTCCGCCGCGGTGAAGCGGCCCGTGGCCTCGAGCACGATGTCCACGCCGAGTTCGGCCCACGGCAGCTTGACGGGCTCGCGCTCGGCGAGCACCTTGATGCGGCGGCCGTCGACCACGAGGTCGGTCCCGTCGACCTCGACCGAGCGGCCGAAGCGGCCGAGCGAGCTGTCGAACGCGAGCAGGTGCGCGAGTGTGTCGGGGGCGGTGAGGTCGTTGATGGCGACGACCTCGAGGTCGGTCCCGCGCTCCAGCAGCGCGCGGAGGGTGTTGCGTCCGATGCGGCCGAAGCCGTTGACGGCGATGCGGGTCATGAAGGTGCCTTTCGTGTCGTCCTGTCGCGTCCATCCTCGGCAACCGGATGCCGCGCCGACAGTGGCCCGAATGACACCGTGCGCAAGGATCTCGCCACATGCCCGAGAGGCGTGCGCGACCCGGGGAGGGTCAGGCCGAGAAGGTGTGCCGGTACTCCGTCGGGGAGGTGCCCAGAATGCGCTGGAAGTGCAGCCGCAGGTTCGCCCCGGTGCCCAGCCCCACCCGGCCGGCGATCTGCTCCACGCCCAGATCGGTGCGTTCCAGCAGTTCGCGTGCCAGGTCGACGCGCGCCCGGAGCACCCACTGCATCGGCGTGTAGCCGGTGTCCTCCACGAACCGGCGCGAGAAGGTGCGCGCCGACACCCGCGCGTTGCGGGCGAGCGTCTCGATGGTCAGTGGTTCCGCGAGATGCCCGAGGGCCCACTCCCGCGTGCCAGCGAAGAGGTCGCCCAGCGGCTCGGGCACACTCCGGGGAACGTACTGCGCCTGCCCACCGCTCCGGTAGGGCGCCGCCACCAGCCGCCGGGCCACATGGTTGGACAGGGCGACACCGTGGTCGCGCCGCACCAGGTGCAGGCACAGGTCGATGCCGGACGCAGCGCCCGCCGACGTGAGCACGTCGCCCTCGTCCACGAACAGCACGTTCTCGTCGACCAGCACCCGCGGATGCCGTTGCGCGAGGGCCTTCGTGTAGTGCCAGTGCGTCGTGGCCCGCTTGCCGTCGAGCAGGCCCGTGGCCGCCAGGGCGAAGGCCCCCGTCGAGATGGCCGCGAGCCGCGTTCCCCGTTCGTGGGCGGCCGTGAGCGCTTCGACGACCGCCGCCGGCGGCCGGGTGGTCGCGGGCTCCCGGTAGCCCGGGATGAAGACGGTGTCGGCGTGCCGCAACGCGTCGAGGCCCTCGGCCACGTGGTACGACAGCCCGTCCCCGCCGGTCACCGGCCCCGGCGCCGCGCCGCACACCCGCACCTCGTACGGCATGCTCGGCCGGTTGGAGAACACCTGCGCGGGGATGCCGACGTCCAGTGGCTTCGCCCCGTCGAGCACGAGCACGGCGACGTGGTGGTTCCTGCGGCTCATCGGGCCTCCTGCGACGGTTCCCGTCCCGGAGCGGCACCCGCCCGCTCCGCGACGCGAATGACCTCTGTCGCAAGCATCCTGCCACCCACATGACACGTCCAGGCGCGCTGTGTCGCTCCACGCTCGCTGAGAGTTCTCGTCTGCTCCCGATGTCACAAATCGGCGGGCTGCGCGGTCGACGAAAAGGCCCGGACGGAGATGCTTGAAAGGTGGGGGGCGGGCGCTCCGCACATCACGGGCGCGCGTACGGCGGTGACGGTCAGGAGCAGGGTGATTCGAAGGTGGAGGCCACCGATGTGTGCCGGTAGTGACGCAAACCCCCTTGAACAGGCGACTGAACGGGCGACCAAGGAATTCGAGGCGTTGCGTCCCCAGCTGTTCGGAATCGCGTACCGCGTGCTCGGCAGTTGCGTGGAGGCTGAAGACATTGTCCAGGACTCCTGGCTGCGCTGGCAGACCGTCGATCACGCCGATATCCAGAATCCGGCGGCGTTCCTCACCACGGTCACCACGCGCCTGGCGATCAACGCGGCCCAGTCCGCGAGGATGCGGCGTGAGTCATACGTGGGGCCTTGGCTTCCCGAGCCTGTTGACACCAGTTCGGATCCGCAGTTGGGTGCCGAACGGGCCGAGGTGCTCGATCTGGCGGTTCTCTTCCTCCTGGAGAAGCTGAACCCCGTGGAAAGGGCTGCCTACGTCCTGAGGGAAGCCTTCGATTATCCCTACAAGGAGATCGCAGGCATCCTGGAGACGAGCGAAAGCAATGCACGCCAACTGGTCAGCCGCTCCAGGAAGTATCTGACGGCGGAACGCAGGGAACCGGTCAGTTCCGGTGCTCACCAGCGACTGCTCAAGGCGTTCATCACGGCCGCGCGGAGTGGCGACATGGCCGCGCTCGAGGAGGTTCTCGCGGCCGATGTGGTCAGCTACGCCGACGGCAGCGGGGCGCGGGGCGCATCCAGGATTCCGATCGTCGGACGTCAGCACGTTGCCAAGACCTTTGTCGCGTATGCCCCGCGGTTCTGGCCCGGTACCGACATCCGCTGGGTCGAGGCGAACGGCCGGCCGGCCGCCCTTGTCTCGACGGATGGAGCTGTGGTGGCCCTGGTGACCGCCGATGTGTCCGTGCAGGGCATCGAACGCGTCCTGTGGGTGGTGACCCCGGCCAAACTGGCCGCGTATGTGGCCTCACTGGGCAGGTGAACCCGCTCGGCCGATCTCCGGGCCCGCGGCTGCCCGTGACGTACCCGCGCGCGACGCGGGGCGGGCGGGCCCCGTCCGGGGTGGACAGGGCCCGCGATCCTGCGCTGTGTTGAGCGGCCGTCAGCAGGTGATGGTGCCCCTGCGGAGGGCGTGACCGCTGGTGTTGCTGTCGTCGGCCCAGTAGACGGGCTTGGAACCGGAGACGCACTCACCGGCCGGGGCCACCGAGAAGCCCTCGTTGTTGATGTCGGCCATGCCGCTGGGCCGGTTGTAGACCGCCGTGGTGGCGAGGACCCCGGACGTGTTCACGCGCATGGTCCGGTGCTGGCCGGAGCAGGTGTCGTCGCAGACGACCCACAGGCGGGAGGCCTGCGGCTCCCACTGCAGGTCCATGACGCCGGCCATCCCGCTGCTGACGGACGCCACGCGGGTGAAGGTGCCCGCGTCCTGGAGGACGTAGCCGTAGATCATGCCGGTGCCCTCGACGCCGACGAAGAACACGCCGCCCGAGTGCGCGGCGTAGTGGTTCGGGTCGTAGGCCGCGCCGGTCGACTCGTCCTTGAAGCCGGCCGCGGTCAACGTCGCGTCCGGGACCCAGGTGACCGCCTCGAAGCCGAGGTTGGAGCCGACGGAGGGCAGACCGGAGGTGAGGTTCCACTCCTTGGTGGCGGTCAGCGTGGTGGCGGTGCCGCTGACGTCGTACCGGAGGACGGACAGCCGGCTCGTGCCGGAGGAGTCGCCGTTGCGCTCGCTCGCGACGAACACGCCGCCCGCGGAGCCCGCGCCGGTGACCGTGACACCCTCGCTGTCGGGGCTGCCGGAGCCGCCCGGGAAGCGGAGCGTCTTGCCGGAGGTCCAGCCGTTCGCGGTGTCGGGCTTCCAGCCGCCGGAGCCGTTCGGGAGCAGCCGCCACAGCTTCCCGGAGTTCTGGGCTCCCCACATCACGCCCCCCTCCTGGTAGAGGCCGCTGAGGTCCGAACCGAAGACGTTCGAGGCGTCGGCGGTCGCGACCGTGCCGCTGCCGGGCCAGGCCACCGGGGAGGTGCCGCCGCCCCCGCCGGTGCCGCAGTCGTTCGCGGCGCCGAGGGTCAGTTCGGCCTCGCCGAAGGCGCCGGTGCCGTCGGGGCAGCGCGACCAGGACGGATCGGAGTGGTCGTCCCAGCTGAAGCTGTCGACCAGGGTGCTGCCGTCGGCGAGGTAGAGGCGCGCCTGGTCGTCGGAGCCCAGGCCGAACGCGTCGTGCACGTCGAAGGCCCGGAACCCGCCGGGGGCCAGCATGGTCCCGGACGCGATCTTGTACTTCGAGCTCTTGTTGTCGTCCTTGAGGATCCAGCCCGAGATGTCGACGGTGCCGGTGCCCTTGTTGTACAGCTCGATCGAGTCGTTCACGTCTCCGGTGGTCACGACTTCGTTGATCCGGATGTCGTCGGCCGCGGCCGCGTGGGCCGGGGAGGCGACCAGTGTCCCGGCCACCATCGCCGGGCCGGCGAGGGCAACGAGGAGGCGGCGCAGGTCGCGGCGTCGCCGGGGCGTACGTGATGCGATCACGAAGTCCGTCCTGGGGTCGTTCTGACAGGGCGGAGTGAGACTTCCGACGGGGACCGAACGGGTGGGGACCGGCAGACGTGTGCCTTGTGAACGATGGGCCAACTGGCGTGCGGCGACGTGACGTTCGGCGGGCCGTCAGGCGGGGCGGGGCGCCTCGTGCTTCCAGAAGCCGGTGAAGGTGATGCGGTCCTTGGGGAGGCCGGCGCGGTGGAGGTGCCTGCGGCCCTTGGTGGAGAGGCCGGATTCGCCGACGACGAAGGCGTAGGCGTGGGTGTCGACGGTGGTGTGCCGGCGGAGTTCGCCGAGCGCGGCCTGACCGGGGACGGCGCCTGCGTCGCGGACGACCCAGGTGAGGGTCATGGCGGCGGGGGCGTCGAGGTCGCGGCGGTCGGCTTCGGTGGGGATTTCCTGGATGAGCCGGCCGACGGTGTCACGGGGGAGCGAGCGCAGGATCCCGGTGACGGCGGGCAGGCCGCTCTCGTCGGCCACCACGATGACTTCAGAGGCGTCGGGCGGGCAGTCGAACGTGATCCCCTGGTCCAGCACGGCCAGTTCGTCGCCGGGACGGGCCGCGCAGGCCCATATCGCGGCACGGCCCTCGATCTCGCCGGTCGGGAGGCGGTGGACGACGAAGTCGATGTCCATCTCGGCGGCCTCGGGGCGGTGGCCGGCCACGGTGTAGTTGGCGCAGTGCGGCCGTTCGGCCTCGGGGATGGCCAGGTAGGGGAACCACCACCGGGCGCCGGTGAACTCCGGCAGCCGCAGGGCGGATTGGTGGGGCAGTGTGATGAAGAGGCGGAACCAGTGGTCGTAGCCCAGCCACGGGAACTCGGCGAGGTCCGGACCGGTGGCGGTCACGCGGTGGATGGAGGGGGAGACCCGCTCGGTGCGGACCACCGCGGCGCGGAACAGCCGGGGGTTCTTCGGTGGGAGCCGCGGGATCTTCGCCATGAGGGAAGGCTAGCCTAAGTTCCCTGCCGGGCCCATCACCCCCGCGTACCGAACGAGGACGGCCCCGCACCGCGATGTGCGGCAGCGCGGTGCGGGGCGGGAACCGCTCGGCGGTCAGCGGGTGATGGCCTTGGTCTCCAGGAACTCCTCCAGTCCGGCCCGGCCCATCTCCCGGCCGTTGCCCGACTGCTTGTAACCGCCGAAGGGCGCCAGGAAGTTGTGCTGGGCCCCGTTGACGTCGACCTGGCCCGCGCGGAGCCGGCGGGCGACGGCCAGGGCGTGCCCGGGCTCGCCCGCGACCGAGGCGTTGAGGCCGTAGACGGTGCCGTTCGCGATCGCCACGGCGTGGTCGTCGTCGGTGTACGGGATGAGGACGAGGACCGGGCCGAAGATCTCCTCCTGCGCGACGACCGAGTCCGGGTCGACGTTCCCGAAGACGGTCGGCCGGACGTACGCACCGGTCGTCAGGCCCTCCGGGCGCCCCGGGCCGCCGTACACCAGCGTGGCGCCGTCGGCGATGCCCCGCTTGATGTAGGCGTCCACGCGCTGCCGCTGGCGTTCGGAGGCCAGCGGGCCGATCCGGGTCGCCTCGTCGGCGGGGTCGCCCACGGTGTACGCGGCGGCGGCCTCGCGCAGCATGCCGGCCACCTCGTCGTGCCGTTCGGCCGGTACCAGCATGCGCGTCCAGGCGCCGCACGCCTGCCCGGCGTTGCTCCAGGCGTAGCCGAGGCCGCGCAGGACGGCGGCCTCGACGTCGGCGTCCCGGAGGATGATGTGGGCGGACTTGCCGCCGAGTTCCAGGGCGACGCGCTTGACGGTTCCGGAGGCGACGGCCGACACGCGCTTGCCGGCGGCCGTCGAGCCGGTGAAGGACACCATGTCGACATCGCTGTGCGCGGCGATGGCCTCACCGACGACCGGTCCCGTGCCGTGCACGACGTTCAGCACACCCGGCGGAAGGCCGGACCCGGCGGCGATCTCCGCGAAGACCATGGCCGTCAGCGGCGCGATCTCGGAGGGTTTGAGCACCACGCTGTTGCCCGCCAGCAGCGCGGGGACCACCTTGGTGACCAGTTGCTGGAGCGGGAAGTTCCAGGGGGTGATGGCGCCCACGACACCGATCGGCTCGCGCACGATCAGGGAGTTGGCGACCTCCTCCGTCCACGCGAAGTCCTCTGCCACGGAGATGCTCGCGGTGGTCGAGAGGACCGGGAACGCGGCCTGCGCCATGCGCGAGAACGAGATCGGCACGCCGATCTCGGCCGTGATCGTCGTGGCGATCTCCTCCGTGCGCGCCTGCATGCCCTCCGCCACGCGCTTGAGCACGGCGGCGCGTTCCGCGGGCGCCGTGGCCGCCCAGCCGGGGAAGGCCGCCGCGGCCGCCTCCACCGCGCGGTCGACGTCCTCGGGGGTGCCCTGCGGGACCTTCGCGACGACGGTGCCGGTGGCGGGGTTGACCACGTCGAGGTACGGGCCGTCCGCGGGCACGGCACGTCCGTCGATCCAGTGGGCGGGGGCGGGGAAGGGGGGTGGGGTCGAGTCGTTCATATGCCCCAGGGAACAGGGGCGCGTGAGCGGCAACCAGGGACGGACTGTCCCGTGACGGCCACCACACCGCGGGGACCGGGGCCGCCGTCAGCGGACGACGTCGAAGACCTGCTTCTGCACGCCGTTGCCGTAGACCTCGTGCTCGACCGGCTTCAGCTTGCGCGTGTCCATGTCCGCGGTGCTGAACAGGCGCTTGCCGGCGCCGAGGAGCAGCGGGAAGACGAGCAGGTGGTAGCGGTCGATCAGGCCCGCGTCCGAGAGGCCGTGGTTCAGCGAGGCGCTGCCGTGGACGATGATCGGGCCGCCGTCGGTCTCCTTGAGCGCGGCGACCTCGTCCAGGGAGCGCAGGATCGTGGTCTCGCCCCAGTCGGTGGCGAGCCTGTCCTCGGCCAGGGTCGTGGAGACGACGTACTTCGGCAGCGCGTTGTAGCGCGCGAACTCCGCCATGCCCGGCCACACGGGGCTGAACGCCTCGTAGCTGACCCGGCCCAGCAGGACGGCGGTGGCCTCCTCCTGCTCCCTGCCCTTGAGCTCGACCGCCTCGAGGGAGAACTCGACGCCCTTGAAGACCCATCCGGAGTTCCGGTAGCCGGGTTCGCCGCCCGGGGCCTCGACGACGCCGTCGAGCGAGATGAAGGCGGAGCTGATGAGGGTGCGCATGTGAGGTCTTCCTCCGTGTCGTGGACGGGTGCGGGGCGGGGCCCGGGGGCTGTTCCAGGATGCGACCGACAAAAATAATTGTCAAGGAGGATGTAGTTGTCGGTGATGGCGTGCGGTGGGGCCGGGAGTACGGCAGCCCCCGGCACTCGGCGGCGCGGGGGCCGCTGGGTGCCGGGGGCTGTGGACGGGTGTCGGCGGGCGGGGTCAGATGTGCCGCACCAGGGAGAGCCGCCCCAGTCGGTCCCGGTGTATCTGGTGCACTTCCGCGCGGCCGCTCTTGATGAGCGCCCCGTCCCGGGCGGCGAGCTCCGGCGCGCTGTTGGCGCGGACCAGCGCCTGGTGCACGGCGTGGCCGGCATCGCATGCCTGGTTGACGACGTAGAACAGCCAGAGTCTGCGGCCGCTCGCGGTCCGGGCCTCCAGGCCCACGAGCCACTTGTCCTGACCGGGGGCGGGTGCGTGGGTCGTGGTGCGGTCCGCGGGGGAGCGGCGTTGGTGGTCGGGGGCGTGGCGCGGGGGAGCGGCGTTGGTGGTCGGGGGCGTGGCGCGGGGCGTGAGGGCCTGTCCCGGTGCCGGGGCTGTCCGTGGCGGACTCCCGGGAATCGCGTCCGGTCATCTCGAGCAGCATGGCCGCTCAGCTCCCTTCTCGATCTCGATTCCGGCGGCCGCGCCGGGGTGGTGAACTCCCCTCCGAACGCGCCTGGATTGTCTGGTTTGTCGTTCTATTGGGTAGACCGGGCGGCACGCCCGTCCGTGACAGCGCACAGCGGTTTCCGGGGGAGAGATTTCACACGTTCCCCAAGGTGTGTCATGACCTCACCACCGGGGCTCAGCGGCGATGCGTGGTCCGGGAACCGGTGCCGGGGCCGGCGTACGGGCGGGCCGGGGCCGGCAGGCCGCGAAGCGCGGCACTGATCGCGTCGAGCCGCGTGTCGATGGCGGAGATCTCCTCGCGCAGATGGCGGACGCGCACTTCGAGGAACTCGGCTTCCGCGGTCAGGGACATGACGGCCACGCGGACGCGGGGGGCGTCGTCGCTCATACGGAACATGGTTGCCCTTCCTGGCAGTTGAGCGGGGACGTGCCCCCTTCCGGAAGAAGGGGAGTGGGGACACGAACCCAAGACAGGACAGGCGGGGAGATGGTGACAGCAGGTGCCCGTGAGGCATCGGCGGTGCGGCGCCCCGACCGGGGCTGCCGCCGCACGATCAGGCGGACGGGTCCTCGCCGGCCGGCTCGTCGTCCAGGAGGGAGCCGTCGCGCAGTTCGATCACGCGGTCGGCGAGAGCGAGGAGTTGGGGGTCGTGGGTGGCGACGAGGGCGGTGACGCCCTCGCTGTGCACGACCGCGCGCAGGAGTTCCATGACGGCCCGGCCGGTGTCGGCGTCGAGCTGGCCCGTCGGTTCGTCGGCGATGATCAGGGCCGGGCGGTTGGCCAGGGCGCGGGCGATGGCCACCCGCTGCTGCTGGCCGCCGGACAGTTCGCCGGGCCGCTGGGCGGCGTGCCCGTCCAGGCCGACGAGGGTGAGAAGGAGGCTGACGCGCTCCTCGCGCTCGGCGCGCTCGGCCTTGCGCAGCCGCAGCGGGACGCCGACGTTCTCGGCGGCGGTGAGGATCGGCAGCAGGCCGAAGGACTGGAAGACGAAACCGATACGGTCCCGGCGCAGCGCGAGCAGTTCGCGTTCACTCAGCCCGGCGAGCTCGGTGCCGTCGACACGGACGCTGCCGGAGTCGGGCCGGTCCAGCCCCCCGATGAGATTGAGCAGCGTCGTCTTGCCCGAACCCGAACGCCCCTTCAGGGCGACGAGTTCGCCGCGCGCCACGCTGAAGGACACACCCCGCACCGCGTGCACGGCGGTGTCCCCGCTCCCGTAGGTGCGCACCAGGTCCTCGACGACGACCATGGCATCGGCAACCGCGCCGCCCCCGGCCGGCTCCCCCTGTCGATCCAACACTCCGTTGCTCATGGCGGCCACCCTAAGGAGGCGGGAGCGGCGCCAGCTACGGTGTACGTGCACAGCGCAACGTGATGATGGGCACAGTGGGATTCCGCGGCAGTCATTGGCAAGAGTGCGATCCGATGAGAAGATCACCCCGCGTTCGGACGGACTGCGGCGGTGCCATGTGCTCCTCGCGCGGTAGTGGGTGGCTGCACCGTCCGGATCTCCGCAGCAACCACACTGCCGGCGCAGTGAACGGAGCCGATGTCGCTTCCGCGGTTGCGGAAGAACGAGGGTTGGGGACAGTTGCCGAGGTTTCTACTGCTGCGGCTGCGCGCCCACCGGCTGCTCCTGGGCGCCGCCCTGCTGTCGATCGTGCTCACCACGTGCACGGTGGCTGCACTCGCGGCCTTCGGCGCCTCGGTGGGGGACGCGGGACTGCGGCGCGCGCTCCAGGACCCGGCGTCCGGCCGGACACTCCTCGAGGTGACCGCGGACGCCGACGGCGGCGACCCCGCGGGCACGGACCGCGCGGTACGGAAGGCCGTGGCCCGAGCGTTCGACGGGCTGCCGGTGACGGTGGCCACGAGCACCCGCTCCAGCGCGTACGGTCTGCCGCCGGGCCTGCGCCGAGCGGGCTCGCCGCATACCGACGATCCGGACCTGACGGTCCTCGCCACCCTCGACCCGGCACGGGTGACCGTGGTCGGCGGGACGCTTCCCGGACCGCCGCCGGCGCAGGGGCCCGTTCCGGTGGCACTCCCCGAGACTGCGGCGACCGCGCTGAAGCTGCGTCCGGGCGACGAGGTCACGCTCACCGACCGGCTCGGTGGCGGGACCTTGAAGGTACGGCTCACCGGTACGTACCGGCCCAGCGACCCGGAGTCCTCGTACTGGCTGCTGGACCCGCTGGGCGGCCGGGGGACGCAGACGTTGTCGTTCACCACCTACGGGCCGATGTTCGTCGACCCGGCCGTCTTCGCGCAGGGCCGCGCCCGGGCGGGCGAGAAGGTCTGGCAGGGACGTGCGGATTTCGGCACCGTCACCGCCGGCAGCATGGACGGTCTCGGGCGGAGCGTCCGGCAGGCCGTGGCGCAGTCCGGGCATCTGACGCCGGACGGCGACGTCGTGGCCACCAGTGAACTGCCGGATCTGCTGGAGGCGTTGCACCGGTCCCTGTTCGTGACCCGTTCGACGCTGCTCGTCGTCGCGCTGCAACTGGGCCTGCTGGCCGGGCTCGCGCTGTCGCTCGTCGCCGGGCTGCTGTCGATCGAACGCTCCGCGGAGACCGCGTGGCTGCGCGCCCGCGGTGGTTCCCGGGGCCGCCTCGCCGGGCTCGCCGCGGCGGAGGCACTGCTGCTCGCGCTGCCCGCCGCGCTGCTGGCGCCGCTGCTGACCGGTCCACTCGTGCGGCTGCTCGCCACGCACGGGGCACTGGCCCGCGCCGGAGTTCCCTTGGAGGCTCCCGTGTCCACCGCTTGGTGGGCGGCCGCCCTGACGGCGCTGGCCTGCGCCTGCATCGTGCTGGCTCCGTCGCTGCGGCGCACCGGCACATACGGGGGCGAGCGCGCGGCGGGCGATCACGGCCGCCGGGGGGGCCTTCCCGGCGCCGTGAAGGCCGGTGCCGACATCGGCCTGCTGGCGGTGGCGGTGCTGGGGTACTGGCAGCTCTCACGCCGCGGCGGCGGATCGGGCGTGCTCACCGTCGACCGCGGCGGGGCCCTGGGTCTCGACCCGGTCCTGGTGCTCGCCCCGGCGCTGTGCCTGCTGGCGGGCGCGGTCCTCACGCTACGCCTCCTGCCACTGGCCGCCCGCCTCGGCGAGCGGCGTGCGGCCCGCGTGCGCGGCCTGGGGGCGGCGCTCGCCGGCTGGCAGCTCTCCCGGCGCGCGGGACGTGGGACCACGCCGGCGCTGCTGCTGGTCTTCGCCATGTCGATCGGCATCTTCGCGGTGGGGGAGAACGCGAGCTGGACGCGTTCGCAGAACGACCAGGCGGACTTCGCCGTGGGCGCGGACGTCCGTGTGATCGGAACGTCCACCCCCGCCTTCGGACAAGGAGCCGTGTACGACGACGTACCGGGCATCAGCCGCGTCACACCCGCCAACCGTTCGCTGGTACCGCTTCCGGGGGACCGGGAGGCGACCGCGCTCGCCGTGGACACCACGGCCGCGGCAGAGGTGATGCGGTTGCGCGAGGACCTCGCGGGCGAACCCCTGAAGCAACTGATCACGGGTCTGCGGCCCCAGCAGGACGCGGCCGCCCGAGACGAGGGGATCGTGCTGCCGGAGCGCGTGCCCCGACTGCGGCTGGCCATGAGTCTGGAGGCCCTGGACTCCCACGGCCGCGCGGTGACCGGCAGCACCGTCACCGACCGGATGACGGCGACCTTCGTCGACCGCTACGGCGCGCCCTACACCTTCGTCCTGGGGGACCTTCCCGCCGACGGGCGGCGGCACGTCTTGGAAGCGGACTTCGCCGCCGAGGCGGGCCGGACCCCTGGTGCCGGTCCCGCCGGGCCGTTGCGGCTCAGCGGTCTCAAGGCCGACTACACGGTTCCTCGCCGGGCCGAGCACCACCGGCTCTCCCTCACCGCGCTGACCGCCGTGGACGAGGACGGGGGCGCGAAAGCGGTACCCGTGTCCGGCGCCGGCACGTGGAGCGCCCACGCCCGCATCGACGCCCCGGACTTCAAGGATTCGCCGGCGGACGGCTACCTCAACTCCCGGGCGCAGACGCCGCACTCCGGTCCGGGCCCCTTGACGCTGGGCTACGACACCGGGGAGGAGCCCGTCGAGAACGGTTCGCACAGCGCCACGGTGGGTGTCCGGGCCGGCGCGCCGTTCAAGGGCGAGGTGCGCGCGGTGGCCACCGACGCGTTCCTGCGGGCCGTCGATGCCCACGTGGGTGACGCGGTGAGCGTCGAACTGCGCGGTGTGAAGACGACCGTTCGCGTCACTGGTGCCGTCCGTGCCCTGCCCACCACCGGCGACGCGTCGGCCGCCGGCGGGGGCGGCGCGCTGCTGCTGGACCTGCGGACCGTGAACCGTGCCCTGGCCGGGCAGGACGAGGGCGGGCTGCAGCCGGGCGAGTGGTGGATCGCCACCGATCCGGCTGCCGGTCCGCGCGTGGCGTCCGCGCTGCGCGCCCGGGGCGACATCACCTCCCTGCTCGTCCGCGAGGAGCAGCGGACCGAACTGCGCAGCGACCCGCTCGGCGCGGGCCCCTTGTCCGCGCTGCCCGCCGCGGTGGTCTCCGTGGCGGTGCTGGCCGCGGTCGGCTTCGCCGTCGCGGCGCTCGGCGCGACGCGGGAGCGGTCGCAGGAGGTCGCGATCCTGTCCGCACTGGGTGCCCCGCGGCGTTCACTGGCCCGGACGGTGGCTGTCGAGCAGGGCCTGCTGGTGCTTGTCGCGGTGGTGGTCGGGGCGGTGCTCGGCGACCTGCTGACCCGGCTGGTCGTCCCGCTGATCGTTCTGACCGCCGGGGCGGAGGCGCCCGTACCCGCGGTGCGGGTGGACTTGCCGACCGCTTCGCTCGTCCAAGTGCTCGCCGCCGTGGCCGTGCTGCCGCTGATCGTCGTCGCGCTGACGTCGCTGCGTTCGGCGGACTCCGCTCAGGCGCTGCGCCGTCAAGGAGGTGAGTGACGTGACCGGACAGACGATCCCGCGCGGTCGCGGCGACGTGTCCTGGATCCGCGCCCGGCTGCGGGCCGCCCCAGGCGGGACCGTGGCACTGGCCGCGCTGGTACTGGTGACGGCGTTCCTGGCCGCCGCCCTGCCCCGCGCCGTCGACGGGTACGAGAACGACGCACTGCGCGACACATTGCGGCAGGCCCCGCTGACCGGCCGCACGGTCACCGTGTCGCAGGACCTGTCGCGGCCGTCGGACGACGTCAAGGCACTTCTGACCCCGCGCTCACTGGCCTCGACCGAGTCGGCGTTCCAGCGGGTGGTCAGGCCACCGCTGGCGCTGGACTGGAAGCAGACCGTCTACGGCGTGCGCAACGCCGAGGCGATTCCGATGAGCGAACCCTGGTTGCCGCGTCCTACCGGGAGCCGGGACCCGCAGGCCACGCTGACCGCCCAGCGGGACCTCGCGCGGCACGCCCGGGTCATCACCGGACGGCTGCCCAAGGCCGGTGGCGAGGACGGCGTCGTCGAGGGGGTCATCACCGACCGCACCGCGAAAACCATGGGACTCGCCACCGGGGCACGGCTCCATCTGCCCACCACGACCAACTCCGATCTGTCGCTGCTGATCACCGGTGTCGTCCGGCCCCTGGACTCCGGCAGCACGTTCTGGAACGCCGAACCCGACCTGCGGGCGCCCAAGCTCGTCGCCGTTCCGGCGAGGTCGGGCGACGATCCGAAGCGCTACTGGCACTTCACCGCGCTCATCGACCCGGACGCCACGGCGAACCTGCTCGGTCTCCGCTACGGCGCGGCGGCGTACTGGCACCACGTGGCCGACGTCGACACCCTGGCCGCGCGCGACGTCTCCGGTGTCCGCGACCGGATCCTGGCGCTCAACTCGGGGCCGGACGCCACGAAGCTGCAGGCGCTGACCGGTCAGAGCGGGCTGACTGTCGACGAGGACGGACTCGCCGATCTGCTGACACCCTTCCTGGGGGAGCGTGACGCGGCACAGCCCCTCGTCGTCATCGCCGGGTTCGGTGTGGCCACCGTCGCCGCCGTCGTACTCCTGATGGCCGCCGGACTCCAGACCGCGCGGCGCCGGGCGGAGCTGGTGCTGCTGCGCGCCCGGGGCATCGCCCTTCCGGGCCTGGCAGCGCGCCTGTTCGGCGAGAGCGCGGTGGTCGCGGTGCCGTCGGCAGCCTTCGGACTGGGACTCGCGCTGCTCCTGCTGCCCACCGAACGCTGGGTGCCCGCGGCCCTGGCGGCGGCGGCCGTGGCGGCCACGGCCAGTGCCGGCCTGCCGCTCCGGGGCGTCATCGCCGCCCGCAGGCCACGCCTGGAACAGCGCGAGGACCTCGTCACGGCACGCCCCTCCCGGCGCCGCACCGTCGCCGAGCTGACGGTCGCCGTCGTCGTGGCCGGTGCGGTGGCCGCGCTGCGAGTGAGGGGCAGTGCGGACGGCGGCGCGGACGCGCTGACGGCCGCGGCTCCCGTCCTGGTCGCGGTGCTGGGAGCGCTGGTGCTCCTGCGCGTGTACCCGCTGCCCGTACGCCTCCTGGCCCGGCCCGCCGCACGCCTGAACAGCGCTGTACTCCACATTGGTGTGGCGCGCGCGGGCCGTGCCCCCTCCACCGCGGCGCTGCCCCTGCTGGCGGTCCTCGTCGCGCTCACCGTGGCGTCCTTCGGGGGCTCCGTCCTCGCGGGCGTCGCGGCGGGACGCGATCATGCGGCGATCGTGGACGTCGGCGCCGACGCGCGGGTACAGTCCTTCGACGCCCCCCTGCCGGCGGGGCTGGACGCCCGCGTCCGGCGGCTTCCCGGCGTACGCGACACTGCCGCTGTCCGGGTCGAGACAGGGCAGACCATGGTGGGGACCGGCACCACGTACGAGACGGTCATCGTGGATCCCGAGCGCTACGCACGACTCACCCGGTACATCGGTCTGGGCGGTCCGTTCGCGCCGGACGCGCTGCACGACGACGGGCGCGGCCCGGTCCCGATCGTCGCGTCACCGAAACTCGCGCGCGAACTCGGGAACGGCACGGCAACCGTCAATGCCGCCATGAGCACGGTCGCGGCCCGTGTGGTGGGTACCGAGACCGTGTCACCGGCCGCGTCCGGCAGCGAGTTCATCATCGTCTCCGAGGCCTCCGTGCGCCGGGTGCATCACGCCACGGACCCCGCGGACACCGGCGCGACGACACTGCTGATCACCGGTACCGGGGTTGACGGCGCCGCCCTGCGCTCGGTCGTCCGCGACGCGGCGCCCGGAGCGCAGGTCCTGCTGCGCTCCGAGGAACGGGACGCGTACGGGACCACCACGGCGCTCCAGTCCGGTGCCCGCGGTGTGTACCTGGCGGCGGTCGCGGCCGGCGCCGGTTACGCCGTGCTGGCACTGCTGCTGTCGTTGCTGCACAACGCACCGCAGCGGCGCGCACTGCTGGCCCGGCTGCGCACCATGGGCATGAGCAGCCGGCAGCGGCAGACCCTGGCCGTCCTGGAGATGCTGCCGCAGGTCCTGCTCGGAGCCGTCGGCGGCATCCTGGTCAGCGTCGCCACCGTGCCGCTGCTGCGGCCGGGCGTCGACCTGACGGCACTGGCCTTCAGCACCAGCACACCCGCCGCCGACGTCTCGGCGGCGGTACTGCGCACCGACCCCGCCTCACTGCTCCTGCCGTCGGCCGCGCTGATCGCGCTGGCCTGCGCGGTCCTGGCAGTGCAGGCATGGGCCACCGGACGGCGCGGCGAAGGAACGGAACTGCGGATCGGGGACCGATCATGAGCGACAGCACCACCCGGACCGGCGCCACCCCGGCGGGGGGCGGAGTGTCCCTGGCGGAGCTCGAACGGCGCGCCACGGCGCACCTGGAGCGCCCCGCCTACGGACAGGACGCCCTCATCGCCTGCGACCGCCTGGTGCGCATCTTCACCGCCCAGGGCGTCGAGGTGCAGGCCCTGCAGGGCCTGGACCTGCTGGTCGCACGCGGCGAACTGATGGCCCTGGTCGGCGCGTCGGGCTCCGGCAAGTCCACCCTGCTGAACATCCTGGCCGGACTGGACACCCCCACCGCGGGAGCGGCGACCGTCGCCGGTTTCGACCTGCTCGCCCTGGACGGCAAGGCCCGGCTGCGCTACCAGCGCGAAGTCGTCGGCTTCGTCTGGCAGCAGACGTCCCGCAACCTGCTGCCCTACCTCACCGCTCTGCAGAACGTCGTCCTGCCCATGCGCCTGGCCGGCGGCGTCAAGGGCCGTGCGGCCCGCGCCGCCCGCGCCGCCGAACTCCTCGAACTGGTCGGCGTCTCCCACTGCGCCGACCGCCGCCCCCAGCAGATGTCCGGCGGCGAGCAGCAACGCACCGCCATTGCCGTGGCCCTGGCCAACCACCCCGCCCTCGTCCTCGCCGACGAGCCCACGGGACAGCTCGACTCCGCCACCGCGGACCAGGTCTTCGGCGCCTTCCGCGCCGTCAACCAGGAGCTGGGCACGACCGTCGTCATCGTCACCCACGACCAGGCCGTCGCCCAGGCCGTCGACCGCACCGTCGCCATCCGCGACGGCCGTACCGCCTCCGAGGTCCTGCGCCGCACGACCGTCGACGACGAGGGCAACACCACCACCCACGCCCGCGAGTACGCCACCGTCGACCGGGCCGGCCGGCTCCAGCTGCCCCGCGACTTCACCACCGCGCTCGACATCCGCCGGCGCGTCCTGCTCGACCTCGAACCCGACCACATCGAAGTGCGCCCCGATCCCCACGACAACCCCTGACGGGTGCCCGCATGTCACATCACGCCGCTCTGCACGGTCTTCCTGGTGACGGACCGAAAAACAGAGGGAACCATGCGTGAGATCCTGATCGTCGGTGGTGGCTATGCGGGCTTTTACACCGCCTGGGGCCTTGAGAAGAAGGTGCGGGCCGGGGAAGCGAGGATCACGGTCGTCGACCCGCGCCCGTACATGACCTACCAGCCCTTCCTGCCGGAGGTCACCGCCGGCTCGGTCGAGGCGCGGCACGCCGCGGTGTCGCTGCGCCGGCACCTGCGCAAGAGCCGGCTGATCGCCGGGAGCGTGACCGAGATCCGCAGCGCGGACCGGACGGCCACCGTCCGGCCGGTGAACGGGGACGAGTTCGAGCTGCGCTACGACGTCCTCGTGGTCACCGCCGGCGCCGTGACCCGCACCTTCCCCGTACCGGGCCTGACGGAGCACGCCATCGGCCTGAAGCACGTCGAGGAAGCGGTGGCCATCCGCGACCGGCTGCTGACGGCGTTCGACCAGGCCGCGACCCTGCCGCCGGGTCCCGAGCGGCGCAAGCTGCTGACCGTCACCGTCGTGGGCGGCGGGTTCTCCGGGGTCGAGGGCTTCGGTGAACTGCTGTCCCTGGCGACCGCGATGCTCAAGGTGTACCCGGAACTCGCCTTCGACGAGCTGTCCTTCCACCTGGTCGAGGCACGGGACCGCATCCTGCCCGAGGTGACCGACAAGCCGGGCGCCTGGGTCGTGCGCTCCCTGGAACGCCGCGGCGCGCGCGTCCACCTGAACACGCAGCTCACCTCCGCCCAGGACGGCCATGTCGTGCTGTCCACCGGGGAGGAGTTCGACTCGGGACTGATCGTCTGGACCGCCGGCAACGCCTCCAACCCCGTGGTGCACAACCACACGGACCTGCCGATCGACGGGCGCGGCCTGATCGTCGTCCGCCCCGACCTGCGGGTGGGCACCGACAGCGACCCGCTGCCCGACGTGTGGGCGGCCGGGGACGACGCGGCCGTGCCCGACCTGGCGTCGCCCGTGCCGGGTGCCCGGACGGTGCCCAACGCCCAGCACGCGGTGCGGCAGGGCAGGCGCCTGGCGAAGAACATCCTCGCCGACCTGCGCGGCGGCACCGTCCGGGACTACCGGCACAGCAGCCTCGGAGTGGTGGCCACGCTCGGCCTGGGCCGGGGCATCTTCCAGTACAAGGGGATCGTCATCAAGGGACTCCTCGCCTGGCTGATGCACCGGGGCTATCACGTGCTGGCGGTGCCCACCTGGGAGCGGAAGGTCCGGGTGCTCGCCGTCTGGCTCACCGCGGCCGTCTTCGGCCGGGATCTCGTCTCGCTGGCCTCCGTGCAGCATCCGCGGGACGAGTTCGTCACGGGCAGCGATCCCCGGCGCGCCGGTGAGCGCCCGGCGGGCGACCGCACCACCGTCTGAGTGCCCCGCCGCCCGGCATTCCCGCGCACGCATCTGCCGGCCGTCCCGACGGCCGGCAGGTGCGTGTTGTCGTGCGTGCCACGGCCGTCAGGGGGCGGGGGACTCGTTCCAGGGGCGGAGCTTGTCGGGATTGAGGACGACCCACACTTGTCCGACGCGGCCGACCCGGTCACCGGTGAGACCGAGACTGATGACCGCGGCGACCTGGTGGTCGCAGCGCACCACGAGGCCGGTCCGCCCGCTCACGGGCTGGGCGCGCAGGGTGGTGCGCGGCCGTCTCGCCAGGAGCACCAGCAGGCTGCGCGCGACCTGCTCGCTCCCGTGCACGGGCCTCACCAGCGCCCTGACCTTGCCGCCGCCGTCGAAGACCGCCGTGGCGTCTGCGGCCAGCAAGGACGCGAGCAGTCCGGCGTCCTCTGCCGCGCAGGCTTCCCGTACGGCGGTGACGAGCGCGTCGTGGCGTACGGGTGACGCTGTGCGCGCACGCCACGACCGGAGCCACCGGCATGCGCGGGCGGCGGGTGCGAGGGACCCCGGACGCCCTTTCCCCACGACGTCCGCCACCGCGGCGGGCGCCGTCCCGAAGGCGTTGCCGCCCGCGAAGTCCGCCCGCTCGGTGTCCTGGGCGGGGTTCCCGCTCCGGCCGGGCAGGTCCTGCCGGGCCCGGCAGATACCGCCCGCGGTCGCCGCGAGCCAGGACCGCGGCGTCGCGATCTGCGCCCGTGCGGTGTCGGACAGCGCGTACCACCGGCGGTAGGTCTCCACGACGACGCCCTCCGCCTCGCCGTCGCTGCCCACCATCCGGTACGCGACGTCCAGCAGATGCCGGCGCTCGTCGAGCAACTCGGCGAGCGACACCGCCTCACCGGCAAAGTCCATCCCGCATCCTCCCTCGAGCACGGCACCACACAGCGCGGCCGCAGGCTCGACCCCGTCGAAGTACAGGAGGTCCGCTCACGAGTGCACGACGCACTCGCTCGCACTCTTCGGCTCTGAACATGAGACCGGGCAGGCCCGGATCCTGTGACGCGCCGCCCGCGCTCCGTCGTCCGATGTCACATTTGCGCCGTTGTTTCGGTCCTAGTGGTGACGGCATGGGTGATCCACGAATGGCGGTACGAAAATGGACAGCGACAGCCGGCCGGACGCAGCGCGACGAGATACCAGGGGGAACGCCTTCGCCGCATGGGCGAGGGGGCGGCTGGGGGTCAGCGGGCTCTTCCGCGAGACCAGACGCAAGGTGTTCCCGGACCACTGGTCCTTCATGCTGGGCGAGATATCCCTGTACAGCTTCCTGGTGCTCGTCCTCACGGGCGTGTACCTGATGCTGTACTTCCACCCGTCGATGGAGCAGGTGCCGTACCAGGGGAGCTACGCGCCGCTGCGCGGGCAGACGGTGTCGGAGGCGTACAACTCGACCCTGCACATCTCCTTCGACGTCCGCGGCGGACTGCTGATCCGCCAGGCCCACCACTGGGCGGCGCTGATCTTCGTCGCCAGTCTCTTCGCGCACCTGATGCGGATGTTCTTCACCGGCGCCTTCCGCAAGCCGCGGGAGCTCACCTGGGTGCTCTCCTTCCTGCTGCTGGTGCTCGGCATGTTCGAGGGACTGACGGGATACGACCTGCCGGACGACCTGCTCTCCGGGACCGGCCTCATGGTCGTGAACGGCACGATCCTGTCGATCCCGATCGTCGGCACCTATCTGTCGGTGTTCCTGTTCGGTGGCGAGTTCCCCGGGACCGAGCTGATCGCCCGCTTCCACACGATCCACGTGGTGGTGCTGCCCGCGATCATGACGACGCTGTTCGCCGGCCTGATCTTCCTGACGATCCGTCACAACCGTGCGCAGTTCCCGGGACCGGGGCGCACGGAGCGCAATGTCGTCGGCATCCCCTTCAAGTCGCTGGCCGTGCGGGCGGGCGGCTACTTCTTCCTGGTCGCCGGGATCATCCTGATCATCGCCTCGATCGCGCAGATCAACCCCGTCTGGCTGTACGGCCCGTACCGCCCCGACCAGGTCACGGCGGGGTCCCAGCCCGACTGGTACATGGGCGTGGCCGACGGGCTCCTGCGGGTCATGCCCGGCTGGGAGGTCGTCGTTTGGGGCCACACCCTCGCTCTGGACAACCTGATCCCGCTGGCGGTGGGCGGCGGTCTCTTCCTGGTCATGGGGGCCTACCCCTTCATCGAGGCCTGGGTCACCGACGACGACCGGGAACACCACCTCCTCGACCGGCCGCGGAACCGGCCGGTGCGGACGGCGCTCGGCGCGGCCTGGATCAGCGTGTACGCCGTGGCCCTGCTCGGTGCGGCCAACGACGTGCTGGCCACCCGCTTCCACGTCTCGGTCAACGCGGTGACATGGGCCGTGCGGATCGGGCTCTTCGTCGTCCCGTTCGCCGTCTACGCGGTCACGAAGCGCTGGGCGCTCGGTCTCCAACTCCGCGACCGCGACAAGGTGTTGCACGGACGCGAGACCGGAGTCATCAAGCGCATGCCGAACGGCGAGTACGTCGAGGTCCACGAGCCGCTCGACCCGGAACGGCTGCACACCCTGACCGACTACGAGCAGTACCGCCCGATTCCCGCCGGCGCGGGCGGCCCGGCCCGGCGCCTGCGGGCCAGGCTGAGCCGGGGTCTGTACGGCGAGGGCACGCAGATCCCCAAGCCCGTCGTACACGAGGCCCACGAGCACGAGGAGATCAGCGGCTAGACCGGCACTCCGCCCCAGGCGAGGGCGTAGGCGCGGGCCGAGGCGAGCGGGTCCTCGGCCGCGCAGATGCCGGACACGACCGCCGCCCCCGCCGCCCCGGCCGCACGCAGCCCCGGCAGGTCCGCCGGGGTCACGCCGCCGATGGCCACCGCGGGCAGCGGGCTGAGCCGGGCGAGGCGGGCGAAGCCGTCGAGGCCGAGCGAGGGTGGGGCGTCCGCCTTGGTGCGGGTCGCGTGGAGCGCGCCGATGCCGACGTGGTCGACACCCGCCGGATCCTGTGCCGCGGCGCGCAACTCGCCGGGGGTGGCGGCGCTGAGACCCAGGACCGCGTGCTCCCCGATGAGCCGGCGGACCGCGTCCGGCGGCAGGTCCGACTGGCCGATGTGGACGCCCGTCACCCGCACGCCCGCGAGGCGGGCGGCCAGGAACACGTCCACCCGGTCGTTGACGATCAGCGCCACGCGCTTCGGAAGGACCGCCGCCACCTCCGTGACCGTCCGCAGGAAGTCCCCGCCGTCCGCGTGCTTCTCGCGGATCTGCACCGCGGTGACGCCCCCCGCCACCGCGGCGGCGACGGTCTCGGCCACACCGCGGCCACGAGCCGCGCACTGGGCAGCGTCCGTGACCAGGTAGACCGACAGGTCGACCGGCGCCGGCGTCACGACAGCGCCGCCCGCTCCACGATGTCGGACTCCCGCAGCGCGGCGAGCGCGTCCAGGAATTCGACGGCGAAGCTGCCGGGCCCCGAGGCGGCCTTCGCGGCCGGCTCGGCGGCGACCGTGTACGCGGTGACCGCCGCCACCGTCGAGGCGAACGGGTCCTCACCCACCCCGGCGAAGGCCGCCATCACGGCGCCCAGCGCACAGCCGCCGCCGGTCACACGGGTCAGCAGGGCGTCGCCGTTGGCGACGCGGACCGTGCGCACGCCGTCGGTGACGAGGTCCACCGGCCCCGAGACGGCGACCACGCCGCCGGTCGCGGCGGCCAGGCGCCGCGCCGGCTCCTCTGCGGCCTCGACACCGTCGGAGGAGTCCACCCCGCGGCCGCCGCCGCCCGCGCCCGCCAGCGCGATGATCTCCGAGGCGTTGCCCCGTACGATCGTCGGCCGCAGCTCCAGGAGTTCACGCGCCAGCGCCGTACGCACCGGCAGCGCGCCGACGGCCACCGGGTCGAGCACCCACGGGGTGCCGGCCGAGGCCGCCGCCCGCGCGGCCTCGGTCATGGCGGCGCGCTGCTCGGCGTGCGGGGTGCCGAGGTTGATCAGGACCCCCGAGGCGATCCCGGCGAACGGTCCTGCCTCTCCGGGGATGTCGGCCATGGCGGGCGATGCGCCCAGCGCCAGCAGGACATTGGCGGTGAAGCCCGTCACCACCGCGTTGGTCAGGCACTGGACCAGCGGGGACTGCTCCCGGACGCGGGTGAGCGCCTGCGCGGCGAAGGCGATGTGGTCGGCGGACGACGGGGCCATGGGGTCGCTCCTTTGGGGGATGGACGGGGGTGTGGCGGCTCAGGCCCGCGCGCGGTGGCGCAGCCGCAGCGGCGCGTACACGGCGAGGGCCACCAGGAACGCCACGTAGTACGAGAGGTCGGCGCCGTGCAGGGCGTCCGCCACCGGGCCGACGTACAGGCTGGTGTCCATGAACGGAACGGCCGCGGCGAAGGCGGCGGCGAACGCGAGCACGGCCGGCAGCCCGGGCTGCGGACGGCCGGTCTCGGCGGCGAGGTCGATCTCCTCGCCGCCCCGCGCCCGTGCCCGGGCCAGCCAGTCGACGACGACGATCGCCACGAACCCCGGGATCCAGTAGCCCACGAACAGAAGGACGTTCTGGAAGCGGGCCGTGGTGTCGGCGGCGTGCATCCACAGCACCAGGGGGAAGCCGAGGGCGGCGGCCAAGGCGGCCGCCGCCGGGCGCGGTATGCGCACGCCGGCGGTCTGGAGGGCGAGCGATCCGCTGTAGTCGTTCATGGCGTTGCTGCACAGGGCCGCCAACGCCACGGCGAGCAGCCCGAACGCGCCCACCGCCCCGCCTCCCAGCAGATCGGCCACCCCGGCAGCGGTCTGGTCGGTCAGCACCGACGCGCCCCACAGCCCGAGCGCCTGGACGGCCACGAAGGACACCACCAGGCCCGCGGTGGTGAACCAGAACATGCGCGGGCGGGAGGTGGTGCGCGGCAGGTAGCGGCTGAAGTCGCTGGCGTAGGGGGCCCAGGACAGCGCGAGACTCAGCGCGATGGTGCTGGTCAGGACGAACGCGCCGCCCCGGTCGG
Organism: Streptomyces sp. NPDC088733; assembly: GCF_044751185.1. Taxonomy (NCBI): domain Bacteria; kingdom Bacillati; phylum Actinomycetota; class Actinomycetes; order Kitasatosporales; family Streptomycetaceae; genus Streptomyces; species Streptomyces sp. NPDC088733. Next base: position 325,418 of record NZ_JBIVLH010000002.1, on the reverse strand, counting down.
CGCCGTGGGCGGAGCCCGTGGCCGCGGGGTGGACGCCGTCGAGCAGCCTCCAGGCGATCAGCGCGAACGCGGCGGCGAGCACGAAGGTCATGACGATCTGGAGCCGGTGGATGGCCTCGTAGCCGAGGACGCCGAGAGCGCCCTGGGCGAGCATCATCACCAGGACGCCGAGCCAGAACGGCAGTCCGCACAGCCGGGCCAGCGCGTCGCCGCCGAAGAGCCCGATCAGCGCGTCCCAGGCGACCGAGGACAGCCACTGCAGGATGCCGGGGAGCGCGACGGCCCGGCCGAAGGCGAGCCGAGCCAGCGGCAACTGCCCCGCGCCGGTCCGGCTTCCCCAGGTGCCGAGGTACGCGGTGGGGATCGCGCCGATCACGGTGCCGAGAACGACGGCCGCGAGCGCCGTGGCGAAGTCCAGCCCGAGGGCGATGCCGATGGTGCCGGTGAACACGCCGGTCATGGTGAGGTTGGGAGCGAACCACACGGTGAACAGCCGCCCCGGGCCGCCGTAGCGGTTGGTCTCGGGGACCGGTTGTATGCCGTGCGCCTCGATGCGGAGATCGCCCGCTGCCGCCGGCATACGGCCGTCGAAGACGGTCTGCCGGCCGTCGGAAACATGCGTCAAAGGCATGGAAGACATCCCTCCGCCAGTGCGAACTGGTTCAGGTTCGACGGGTGTGATCTCAGCCCTCGGTGGGGCACCCCGTGTCCGGTACGACGGACAGACTAACCCGATCCCGCTGCTCAGCGCGTCGACAGGAGGGCACGGCATCAGCACGGCCCGCGGGCAACACGGTCAAATGCTGCCAAACGCGGGCTGTATGGATCTTCCTCAAAGGGCGTGGGACGGCTCGGGCCGCACCGCGCAGATGTCGAGCAGGTGCCGCCGGGTCGTGTGCGCCCGGTCGCGCTCCGCATGGCGGTGGCCCCTGCCCCCCGGCGGGCAGGGGCCATCCGCGGGCGTCACTTCTGCAGCGCCAGCCAGTCGGCGAAGCGGGTCGCGCCGAGCTGCGCGCTCCCGAGCGGCACGAGCGAGCTCTCTTCCAGCTCGGACCCCCAGTAGGGGGCGTGCGGGTCCGCGACGACCGTACGGGGGTCGTTCGAGGCGGCGAGCGCGTCCCGGATGAGCTCGTCGAACCGGAAGGCGTCGGGGCCGGCGATCTCCAGCGTTCCGTCGAGGGGGGCGCCGGCCGCGGTGCGGGCGACGGCGAGGGCCACGTCGTCGGAGTGGATGGGCTGGAACTTGACGGGAGCGATGCGCACCGTGTCGCCCTCGGTGGCCGAGTCCGCGATCCCGTTCGTGAACTCGAAGAACTGCGTGGCGTGGACGATGGAGTACGGCAGGCCCGACGCCTTGATCAGCTCCTCCTGGGCCAGCTTGGCGCTGAAGTAGCCGTTCTCCGGGAGCCGGTCCGTGCCGACGATGGAGAGCGCGACGTAGTGGGTGGCACCGGCCTCCGCGGCCGCCTTGAGCAGGTTGGTCGTGCCGGTGCGGAAGAAGTGCATCACGGCCTCGTTCTCGAACGAGGGCGAGTTGGAGACGTCGACGACGACCCGCGCGCCTTGGAGCACCTCGGCGACGCCCTCTCCCGTCAGGGTGTTGACGCCCGTGTTGGGCGAGGCGGCGACGGCCTCGTGCCCGTGGTCGCTGAGGTTGCGGACGACCTTCGAGCCGATGAGCCCGGTTCCGCCGATGACGACGACCTTCATGGGAGCTTCCTCTCGGAGAGTTTCGTGCGTACGGAGAAAATGACCGGGCGGGGACCCCGCCTGTGACAGGCGCCCGGCGGGCTCGCGCGCCAATGCGCGCGAGCCGGGCGTCACTCGGCGAGCTTCCCCTCGGTGGAGACGTCCTCCATCAGGGCGGAGATCTCCTCGGGGACGGGCGGGATGCTCTCGCGGGTGATCCCCGTCGTCGGGGACCAGACGAGGTTCACCTGGAACGCGGGGTCCAGGTCCGGGTAGTCGCTGCGGTTGTGGCAGCCACGGGTCTCGCGGCGTTCGAGCGCCGATTCGAGTGTGGCCCGCGCCGCCAGCGCCGCCGCCTTGAGGTCGAAGGCGTGCGCCAGGTCCTGGAAGCCGGCGATGTCGGGGTGGACGCCGATGTCCGCCATCCGCTTCTCGATCGCGGTGAGTTCCTCCAGCCCGGTCAGCAGCCCCTGTTCGTCGCGGACGACTCCCGCGTGCTCGGTCATGGTGTTGCGGATGGCGCGCTGGAGGGCGCGGACGTTCTCGTGGCCGTCGGCCGCGAGGAGGTCGTCGACCTCTGCCCGGGCGTGCGCCACGGCGGACGCCGACCGCGGCTGCGAGGTCAGCGACTGGGAGTAGGCGGCGGCCGCCTGTCCGGTGAGACGGCCGAAGACCAGCAGCTCGATGAGGCTGTTGCCGCCCAGCCGGTTGGCGCCGTGCAGGCCGCTGGAGGCCTCGCCGATGGCGTACAGGCCGCGGACGTCCGTGCTGTGGTCCTCGGGCCGGACCCAGACACCGCCCATCGAGTAGTGGGCTGTGGGCGCGATCTCGATGGGCTCGCGGGTGATGTCCAGCATCTGCAGGTCCAGCAGGGTCTGGTAGACCCGGGGGAGCCGCGTCATGATCGTCTGCCGCGGCAGGTGCGAGACGTCCAGCCACACGCCGCCCTTGGGCGTGCCGCGCCCTTCCTTGATCTCCGTGTAGGAGGCCAGCGCCACCCGGTCGCGCGTGGACAGCTCCATGCGCTCGGGGTCGTAGCGGCTCATGAAGCGCTCGCCGAGCGCGTTGCGGAGGATGCCGCCCTCGCCGCGCGCCGCCTCGCTGACGAGCGTTCCGGCCGCGTTCTCCGGTTCGATGATGCCGGAGGGGTGGAACTGCACCAGCTCCGCGTCGCGGAGGCGGGCTCCGGCCTCCACGGCCAGGCGGAACGAGTCGCCGGTGTTCTCGTCGCGCCGCGAGGACGTACGCCGCCAGATGCGCGTGTGGCCGCCTGCCGCGAGGATGACGGCGTCGGCGTGGATGAGGTAGCGCTTCCCGGTGGCGACGTCGAAGCCGTAGGCGCCGAAGACGGCGCCCTCGTGCACCAGGAGCCGGGTGATGTAGACACCGTCGAGCACCGGTATGCCGAGCTGGTCCGCGCGCCTGATCAGCGTGCGCTGGATCTCCAGACCGGTGTAGTCCCCGGCGAACGCGGTGCGCCGGAACTTGTGCGCGCCGAAGAAGCGCTGCGAGATCCGGCCGTCCTCCTCGCGGGCGAACGCCATGCCGTACCGCTCGAGGTCGTCGATGCCCAGGGCGGCACCGTGGGTGACGGTGCGCACGGTGCGCGGATCGGCGAGCAGATAGCTCTCCTTGAGGGTGTCGGCGGCGTGCTGCTGCCAGCTGTCCTCGGGGTCCATCGTGGCGAGCGCCGCGTTGATGCCTCCGGCGGCGAGTGCCGTGTGGGCGTCCTCCTTGGGTCGTTTGCCGACGGCGAGGACGTCGACACCGGCCTCGGCCAGTTCGATCGCCGCCCGCAGTCCCGCTCCTCCGGTGCCGATCACCAGCACCATGGTGGAGATGCGCTGTTCAGTGAGTGCCACGGTCCGCTCCGATCGCCTTGGTTGTCACTCATTACGACCGGGCGCTTCGGGCAGGTGTGACACGGCGTCGCCGCCGGCAGCGCGGTGGGCGGGGGACGGCCGCTGCCGTCCCCCGCCCACGTGGCGGACGTCAGGGAGCGACGCTGTCCAGGGGGACGTCCGGGTCGGCCAGGCGCGCGGCGTCGACGTCGGCGCGAGAGGTGATCAGGGCCTTGATCGGCTCGACCACGTCCCACACGTTGACGTTCATGCCCGCCAGCACCCGGTTCCCGGACATCCAGAAGGCGATGAACTCCCGCGCGGCGCGGTCCCCCCGGAAGACGACGCGGTCGTAGCCGCCGGGCTCGGTCCAGCCGGTGTACTCCATGCCGAGGTCGTACTGGTCGGTGTAGAAGTACGGCAGCCGGTCGTAGACGGCGTCCTTGCCGAGCATGCCCTGCGCGGCGGTGTCCGGCTGGTTCAGCGCGTTGGCCCAGTGCTCGACGCGGATGTGGCGGTCGAGGAACGGGTGGTGCGCGTTGGCGACGTCGCCCGCGGCGTACACGTCGGGCACCGAGGTCCGCAGGTGCGCGTCGGTGACGACACCGTTCCGCACGTCCAGCCCGGCCTCCTCGGCGAGCCGGACGTTGGGCGCGGCGCCGACACCGACGACCACCGCGTCGGCGGGCAGGTGGGTGCCGTCGGCGAGCCGGACGCCGTCGGCACGGCCGTCCGTGCCGGTGATGCGCTCCACCTGCGCGTCGGGGTGCAGCACCACGCCGTGCTCGGTGTGGAGCGCGGCGAACACCTCCGCGGCCTCACGGCCCAGGACCTTGAGCAGCGGCAGCTCCGAGTGCTCCACCACCGTCACCTCCGCGCCGGCCAGCCGGGCCGCCGCCGCGGTCTCCATGCCGATCCACCCCGCGCCGATGACGACGATCCTGGCCCCCGGGGTGAACGCGGCCTTGAGCCGGTCGCTGTCACCCACGCGGCGCAGGTAGAGCACGTTGTCCTGCTCGGCTCCGGGAACCGTCAGGCGGCGCGGGGACGAGCCGGTGGCCAGCAGCAGCTTGGTGTACGGCAGGCGCCGTCCGCCGTCGAGCTCCACCTCCCGGGCCGCCGGGTCGAGCGCGCGCGCCGTGGTGCCCAGGAGCAGTTCGACGTCGTGTTCCGCGTACCAGCCGTCGGGGTGCACGTAGAGGGAGTCGCGTGCCTCCTTGCCGAGCAGGTAGCCCTTGGAGAGCGGCGGCCGGATGTAGGGCTTCTCCTGCTCGTCGGCGACGACCACGAGCCGGCCGTCGTGGCCGTGCTGCCGCAAGGCCTCCACCGCCTTGCCGGCGGCGAGGCCGCCGCCGACGACCACGAAAGTGTTGTCAGGGGACACGATGTGCCTCATCTCGGGAATCTCGGAATCTCATGTGCCGCGTGGTGCGCGCCGCGCGCCACCCCGGTCATACCACCGGCGGTGGGGGGGACGCGCGATGACGTACGGGCGGCACCGCGCGCCGTCGGCCGGCCCGCCGGGGACGGGAGCCGAACGCCCGTCCGCCGGCGGGACGGGCCCGGTTACTCCACGAAGTACGAGTCGTGCTCGTCGAGGAACCGGGCGCGCTCCTCGTCCGTGGCGTGGGCCAGGTGGGACAGCCCCTCGAAGTACTTCTCACGCGGTGCGCCCGGTGCGAAGAGCAGCAGCATCTGGGCCGGCGCGTCGGAGTCGTTGCGGTACGCGTGCAGCCCGCCCTGCGGCACGTGCAGGAAGTCGCCCTGCCGGGCCTCGACCCACTTCTCGCCGTTGAACAGGCGCACGGTCCCGTCCAGGATGAAGAACGACTCCGAGATGGACCGGTGGAAATGCGTCTTGGGGCCGCCGGCCCGCGGACTCATCTCGACCCGGTAGAGCCCGAACTCGCCCCGTGTCGTGGCCGTGGTCGCCAGGTAGTGGAAGGCGTCCTTGCCCGCCTCGCCGAGGTCCGGTCCCGTGCTCTCCGGACGGAAGCGTGCGCTGACCTCGCCGCCCTCACCCAAGTACACCTGCTTCGGGTACGACATGCAGACCATCCCCTCTGTGTGTGGCACAACGTCGCGTCGAAAGGCATGTCCGAGCCCCCCGACGCACGACAGACCGGGTGCGACCGCGGTGTGTGACACGTCGCGCCGCCGCGGAGCGGGTTTCTCGCCGGGGCCTGTCACAAAAGCGGTTTGTCCCCGGTCGTACCTCTGCAGGAGTCATGCAAGCCTGGGACGGACGAGTACGGCCACCGCGGAAGGCGGCCGCCGGCGCTCCCGCTCGACGGGCGGGCGGTCCGACGTCATTCGGCCGATTTCCGGGCCGGTCTACGGAGGTGCAGCGCAATGTCGGACAAGGAAGTAGCGGGCACGGTCGGCGAGCAGCCGCAGTCCGGGACGTGGCGGACAGCGATCACGATGCTCCAGGACGTCACGCCGCCCCACATCCCGGAAGGGGCCTCGGGGATGACCATCCTGGTCGAGTGGCCGCCCGGGGACCCGGGGACCCCGCCGCACCGCCACACGGGCCCGGCCTTCGGGTACGTGATCGAGGGCGCGGTGCGCTTCGAACTGGAAGGCGAGCCGGAACGCGTCGTCAGGGCCGGTGAGACCTTCTGGGAGCCGGGCGGGGACGTGATCCACTACCAGGACGGCAACGCCCTCACGGACGCGCGGACCCGGTTCGTCGTGACCATGCTCTGCGAGCCGGGCCGCCCGATGCTCACGCTGGTCGAGCCGGAGGAACTGGCGCAGCGGACCCACCTGAGGGCGCCGCGTCCCGCCGGGAGCTGACCCGCGCTCCGGCGGCGCGGCGGTCACCCCGCGGGAGGCGCGGACGGCGGCGCATGTATTTTTGACATCGAACATCCAGGATATGTAACGTCCTGAATAGTTCAACGCATGCTGCCCGGGCGGGCCGACTTCCCCGGGGGTAACTTCGGTGCCGTAGGGGCATAACGGACATAACTATCGAAAGATGGGTCGTGCCATGAAGGTCGCGGTCGTCGGTGGCACCGGGCTGATCGGGTCGCAGGTCGTCGAGAAGCTCAACGGCGCAGGTCACGAAGCGGTCCCGCACTCCCTGTCGACGGGGGTGGACCTCCTGACCGGCAAGGGCGTCGACGAGGCGGTGACCGGCGCCGACGTCGTGGTCAACCTGACGAACTCGCCGACCTTCGACGAGGCCTCGGCGGCCTTCTTCCGGACGTCGATGGACAACCTCGTCGGCGCGAGCGAGCAGGCCGGCGTCGGCCACTTCGTCATCCTGTCCATCGTCGGTGTGGACCGGGTGCCCGACCTGGACTACTACCGGGCCAAGGTGCTCCAGGAGGAGATCCTCAAGGCCGGCTCCGTGCCGTTCTCCATCGTGCGTGCCACGCAGTTCATGGAGTTCATGGAGGCGACCATGTCGTGGACGACCGACGGCGACACCGTCCGGCTGCCGGAGACGCCGATCCAGCCGATCGCCGCCGCGGACGTCGCCACCGCCGTCGCCGACGTCGCCGTCGGCAGTCCGCTCGGCGGTGTCGTCAACGTCGTCGGCCCCGACGTCTACCCCCTCGCCGAGATCGGCCGGATGGCCATCGCCGCCAAGGGCGACGGGCGTTCCGTCGTGCCCGACGACACCGCCGGCATGTTCGCCGTCGTCCGCGGCGACGCCCTCACCGCCCGGGAGGGTGCCCGCGTCGCCCCCACGCACTACACCGACTGGCTGTCCCGGGCCTGAGGCGGCCCGGCGCGGTACGCGGCAGGGATCCGTACGGATCGGTGAGCTGCCACCGGCCCTCGGTGGCACCTTGCCGAGCAGGGAGAACAGGCAAGGAATGCCGTCGAAGAACACACCAGCGGAAGGCTCTGACACTCTCCAGGAGGCGGAGGAGGCCTTCCGTGACGCCCGCGGCACCATGTTCGGTATCGCCTATCGGATCCTCGGCAGCGCCAGCGAGGCGGAGGACGTCATCCAGGAGGCCTGGATCCGCTGGCAGACCTACGACCGTTCGAAGGTGAAGAACGCGCAGGCGTTCCTCGCGACCACCGTGACCCGGCTCGCGATCAACGTGCTGCAGTCGGCCAGGGTGCGCCGCGAGACCTACGTCGGCCCGTGGCTGCCGGAGCCGGTCGACACCGAGAGCGACCCCGCGCTGGGGGCGGTCAACGGGGAGGCGCTGGAAGTCGCGGTCCTCATGTTGCTGGAGAGGCTCACACCGACCGAGCGCGCGGCCTATGTGCTGCGCGAGGCGTTCGACTACCCGTACCAGCAGATCGCGGAGATCATCGACCAGACGCAGGCCAACGCGCGGCAGTTGGTGAGCCGGGCGCGCAAGCACCTCGCCACCGAGAAGCGCGCGCGGGTGGCGACGGCCGAGCACCGCCGGTTCCTGACGGCGTTCGTCGCGGCCGCGCAGTCGGGGAACATCACCGCGCTGGAGAAGCTGTTCGCGGCGGACGTCATCTCGTACTCCGACGGCGGAGGCGTCGTCCGGGCGTCGAAGTTCCCCGTCGTGGGCCGTCAGCGTGTGGCGAAGTACTACCACGCCTTCTCCGAGCGCTTCTGGACCGGTGTCACGGTGGAACCGGCCGAGATCAACGGCCTGCCCGCGGTCCGTCTCTCCCACGAGGGGGCCGTGTTCGCCGTCCTGTCGCTGCGCGTCACCCCGGACGGCATCGACCGGCTGCTGTGGTCGATGAACCCGTCGAAGCTGGCCGCCGTGGCCGCCTGAGCCGGCGGGACCCCGGGCGCGGGGCACGGGGAAGGGCGGGCCGGTCCCGGAGGACCGGCCCGCCCCGTGTTGCCTCCCGCCGAGCGGCGGTTACTGCTTCTTGAGCGTGAAGTCGCCGGTGACGGTCGCCCCCTTCTTGACCTTCACGGTGGTCGCGACCGGCCGGTAGCCGTCCTTGGCGACGATGACACCGAGCGGGTTGTTCCGGGAGTCGAGCCACAGGGAGTACGTGCCGTCGGCGGCCGTCCTCAGGGAGTAGCTCGCCGCCCAGCTGTCGATCTCGACCGTCGCACCGGCCAGCGGCCTGGTCGTGCCGTCGCTCTGGACGCCCCGGACGGTTCCGGTGATCTTGCCCCAGGTCTTCGGCGGGTCGACGTGCAGGGACACCGCGACCTTCCGCATCCCGTACGGGGTGTCGTTGTCCAGCGCCAGTTGTGCCGCGAAGTCACCCGGCTGCGTGATCCCGGGCACCGAGGCGTCCAGTGCGACGGTGACGGTCGTGCTCGCCCCCGGCTGCAGCGTGAAGTGCTGCGTGCTCGTGCTCAGCCACGTGACGTCGGTCGAGCCGCCCTGGTCGTACCCGGGCAGCAGTTCCACGGCGCGGCTCGGGGTGTACGGCTCGCTTCCGCCGCCGACCTTGTAGAGGCCGAGGGCGGCGCCGCCCCGGTAGGTCGCCACATTGGCGTTGGGCAGCGCGGTCCAGGCCCCCGCCTGCGGATCGTAGGCGAAGCCCTGGTTGGTGATGGCCTCGTGGCTGATGCCGCTGGAGATCAGGAGCCGGTCGTTCGCCGCGGTGGACGAGGAACTCCACAGCGGGATCGGCAGGTCGGGCAGCGCCGACCAGGTGTCGGCCGCCGGGTCGTAGACGTAGGCGTGCTTGCTCTCGCCGAGGGAGTCGGCGTTGCCGCCGGCGCAGTACAGCTTGCCGTTCACGCCGCCGCAGGACTCCCAGGCGACCCTCTCCGGGTAGTCGGCGATGCGGGTCCAGGAGTCGGTGTCAGGGTCGTAGGCGTACGACTCGACGGTGCCGCAGCGTTCGTCGCAGCCGCCGACCGTGTAGAGCTTGCCGTCGACCGCCGCGTTGCCCTGGCCCGCGTAGGCGGCCGGTGCCGGGGCCCCGGTGCTCCAGCGGTCGGTGACGGGGTCGTAGATCTCCAGCTTGGGGTCGGTGGTGTTGTCCGGGAGCCAGCCGCCGACGGCGTAGAACTTGCCGTCGACGAACTGGCCCGAGGGCGCCTCGCGGCCGTCCGCCGCGCCGGTCACCTGGCTCCAGCTGCCGACGACGGGGTCGAGGACGTACATCGCGTTGGTGACGTCGAAACCGGTCCAGCCGAAGGCCGAGTAGATCTTGCCCTGATAGGCGCCGACCACGTTGCCGAGGACCGTCTCGGGGAGCTCGGGGGCGGACTGCCAGGCGTCGCCCGAAGGCGCGGCGGCCTGCCTCGCACCCGACGGGGCCCGGCCGGTCTTGCTCGCGTGCGGGGAGAAGTGCCCCTTGACGGTCTGGAGGGGAGCGCCGCCGCCGAGGGCCTGGGGCCGGAAGCCGCCGGCCCGTTCGCCCACCGCCACGGTGACGGGCGCCCCGCCGGTGTTCCTGACCGTCAGGTTCCGCGTGGCCGAACCGCCCCAGCCGACGCCGGCGGTCACGGAGGCCGGGGTCACGGTCAGTTGCCCGGCCTTCAGCTTGTAGGAGGCGGAGACCGCGCTGTCGGCCGCGATGCCGACGGTCTTGGTCAGCTCCGTGTAGCGGGGACTGGCCGCGCCCACCTCGTGCTTGCCGAGAGCGGGCGAGAACATCAGGTAGAGCCCGTCACCGAGCGCGGGGTCCTCGGGCGTGGCGACAGTGGTCGTACGAGCCCCGGGCACGTCCTTGACGGCGACCTCGGAACCGACCAGGCCCTCGCCGGTGTTGGCGTCGGAAACCGTGCCGGTCACGAGGCCACCGGGGGTGGCCGCGTAGTCGCGTTCGCCGACGAACACGTCGTCGACGCCCCACCACCAGGCGAACTGCGTGACGAAGTGGAAGCGCACCCGGACGTCCCGCTCGCCGGCGAATCCGGTCAGCGGGATCTCGGCCCTCGCATGCTCCGTGAAGCCCGCCGGCGCGGTCCACAGGGACTTCCACGTCGCACCGTCGTCGGAACTGGCGTCGACCGAGATCGCCTTGCTGTCGGAGACCCAGTACATCGCGTCGAAGGCGAGTTCCGGATCGGAGGCGCCGGACAGGTCGAAGGACGGGCTGATCAGCTGCGTGTCGTACGGCGAGCCGATCGTGGGGTTGTCGGCGACGGCGAACGCCCCCTCACCGCCGGTCTGGTTGCCGCGCCCTCCCGGGTCGTCGAAGGTCCAGCCGCCCGCGGTGCCGTCCGCGTTGACGACGCGCCAGCCCTCCGGGGCCGCGTCGGTGGAGGCGAAGTGCTCGGTCGCGCCGGACAGATGCACGGCGTAGCCGGGCGCGGTCGCCTTCCAGGGATCGGCCGGCAGCGAGAGCCTCAGCGACTGCGGAGCTTCGGCGACGGTGATCGAGGTGGTGGCGGGGGTGTATCCGGGCAGTGCCGCCTCGGCGCGCAGCGTGTAGCCGTGTCCCTGGGGGAGGGAGAGGGTGAAGGCACCGGTGGCCGGGTCGGTCCACACCGGGCCGCCGGGGACACCGTCCACGGTGATCCTGGCGTACAGCGGCCAGCCGTGGCCGGAGCCGTCCGCGACCTTGCCGGAGACGGTCTGGCTGGGGACCGGGTTCAGCGCGAAGTCCCGTGTCAGGGAGCCGTTTTCGGTGACGGCGACGTCCTCGGCGGTGCCGGTGGCGTAGCCGTACGCGTCGACGGTGACGTCGTAGGTGTCCACCGGGAGGCCGATCGTGTAGCGGCCGTCGGCGCCGCTGTGCGTGACATTGCCGCTCCCCGCGCTGATCGTGGCGCCCGCGAGGGGCTTGCCGGTCGCCCGGTCGGTGACGGTGCCGGACAGCGCCCCGTGCGGGCCGGTGCGGAAGGCACGCAGGCCGTCGGGGGTGCCCAGACCGGTCGGGCCGTCGTAGCCGGCCGTGCCCGTGCACAGGTAGGCCGGGGCGCAGGAGCCGTTGCTGCCGGCGGTCACGTCGTGGAGGCCCCCGCCCGCGGCGTACGGGTAGGAGTTGGGGTACGTGCCTGCGACGGGCGCGCCGGCACTGGCGTAGACCGCGGCGATGATGGGCGATCCGGCGCTGGTGCCGCCGAACTGCCCCCAGCCGCTGCCGCCGTAGGTCTGGTACACGGCGACCGGTGTGGCGGGGTCGGCCACGGCGGAGACGTCGGCGACGGAACGGTTCGCGCAGCCGGTGTCCGTCTGGAAGGCGGGCTTGGGCTCGTAGAGCGAGCATCCCGAACCGGCGCCGTCCCAGGCGGACTCGGACCAGCCGCGGTCCGTGCCGCCGTCGGCGGTCAGCGAGGTGCCGCCCACCGCGGTCACGTACGGCGAGGCGGCCGGGTAGGACACGCCGTACCCGTAGTCGCCGGAGGAGGCGACCATCGCGACGCCGGGGTGGTTGTAGTGGACGTCCAGGCCCACAGTCCCGGAGGGGTCCTCGCCGCTGCCGAAGCGGTAGTCCGTACCGTAGGAGTTGGAGACGAACTTGGCACCCATCGCGACCGCCCGGTCCACAGCGGCGCCCAGGTCGTCGAAGGCGGGGCTGTCGGCCTCGACGAGCAGGATGTGCGCGTCGGGTGCGACCGCGGAGACCATGTCGAGGTCGAGGGAGATCTCCCCGGCCCAACCCGGGTCGGGTTGCGGGTAGTCGGTGCCGCCGCGCTGGTCGACCTTCCGGAAGCAGCCGTTGTCCGTGGTGCAGGCCGGCAGGCCGTACTGGGCGCGGTAGACCGCCAGGTCCGCCTCCGCCGTCGGGTCGTCGAAGGCGTCCACGATGGCGACGGTCTGCCCCGCGCCGCCGCCTTCGGGGAGGTTGTACGCCGAACGCAGGTCGGCCGGCCCGAACCCGCCCGGCGCCGCCGCGGTCCGCAGGCCCTTGGCCGCGGTGACATCGGTGCGGCGCAGGGCGTAGCAGGTGGCCTCACCCCTCTTGGGGGTACCGCAGGCGGCCTCGAAGGGCACGTCGCCCTTCGCCGCGGCGGCGGTGGGCGCCGCGGCCTGCGACGGCGTCTGCACCCCCATGACGGCCATGGCGGCCGCGCCGAGCACCGCCAGCACGGTCGACACCGGCCGCCGGAGTGGTGGACCGGATATGTGTGGTACGCGCAACGTCCGACTCCCCAGTCATCACATGAAACGCCGACGCGTGAAGGCTCGGCGGGCGAACGTCCGCGATCGCCGGGAGTCCATTAGTGGAGAGATCTTGTGTCCATGTCAACGCTGAAAAGACGCAAAGAAGCCGCCGATTTGCATTCTCCGGTGCACCCGCCGCAGATGTGTCCGGAATCCGGAGAGGCGCCATGCATGTATGGGCCCCAGGTGTGACAGGTCGCCCCATCAGCCCTGTTGCCCCACGCATCCCCCGATGTCCGGCTCACGCCCCGGAGGGCGTCGGGCCGTTGTCCGGCAATTTCCCGTGACGGGACGTTACGGGCATTACTGCCTTGGCCATTTGTTGCGGGCACCGGCATGTCAAATATTACGGGAGGGGAGAATCCGGGATCGAATCTCCGTGCGCCGGGCCGGAATTCCTTATTTCCCTCAGCCGGTCGGGGGCATCCGGAGCGGGGCGTTGCGGATGGCGACGCAGGCGATGTCGTCGTTGAGGTTGCCGCCGCTGTGGCGGAGGAGGGCGCGGTGGAGCAGGTCGAGGAGCGCGGGGGGTGAGGTGGTGTCCGTGTCGCGGGTCCAGGTGGTGAGGGGGAAGAAGGCGCCCTTGTCGTCGCGGGATTCCGTGACGCCGTCGGTGTAGAGGAGCAGCAGGTCGCCGGGGGTGAAGGGGACGTGTTCGACGTGGTAGTCGGAGCCGACGAGAGCGGCGAGGTTGATGGGGGGTGACGGGGCGGCGGATTCGACGCTCCGGGTGTCGCCCCGGTGGAGCAGCAGGGGCGGGGGGTGTCCGCAGCTGAGCACGGAGGCCCGGGAACCGGTGGGCGGGATCTCGACGAGGACGGCCGTGGCGAAGCGCTCCGCGCCGTCGGGGGCGGGCACGTCGACGTTGTAGCGCGTGACGGAGGTGTCCAGCCGGTGCGCGAGGCGGCACAGGTCGGGGGCGTCGTGGGCGGCTTCGTAGAAGGAGCCGAGGACGGCGGCCGAGACGCCGACCGCGGGCAGGCCCTTGCCGCGGACGTCCCCGAGGATGATGCGCAGGCCGTGTTCGGTGTCCGCCACGGCGTAGAAGTCCCCGCCGATGCGGGCCTGCGGCGCCGCCGCGAGGTAGAGGGTCGCGATCTCCAGGTTCCGGACGCGGGCCGGCACGGGGCGCAGCAGGACTTCCTGGGTGGCGTCGGCGACGGCCCGGACCTGGGCGAGGGTGTGCTCGCGCTGGAGGCGCAGATGGCTGGCGTAGGCGGCGGCGAGACTGACGGCGACGATCGCGCCCGCGGTGTAGAAGGCCGAGACGTCGGAGAAGGCGAGGGCGAAGCCGATGACCGGGAGCAGGCAGATGACCCCGAGGGTGAAGGTCGCCCTGACCGACCAGACGGACGCGGCGAGCGCCGGCGCCGCCGGAAGCAGCCGGGAGAAGGGGACGTCCTGCGGGGTGAACACCGCGAGGAGGCCGATCACCACCGTGAGGGCGACGGGAGACAGGAGCACCGGGTCGCGCCGCCCGTGGAGACCCCCATGCATCCGAAATCGTCTCAAAGCATGCATGGGCGGATCGTACGGGATGCATGATCGGCTTCCCGGGCACACGCTGCGGACCGCGCTCGCGGTCACCGTCCCGTCAGGACGTCCAGGAGTGCCTGGACCGCTTCCACGCAGGCCGCGTTGTCGAGTTCGGGGTCCCAGGCGGTCTGCAGCGCCAGGCCCTGGTACACGGCGATGAAGACGCGGGCGAGCCCGTCGGCCGGCAGGGCCGCCGGCAGGTCGCCGCGTTCCTGTGCGGCGTGGACGAGGCCGGTGATGACCTCGCGGGGGAGGTCCACGCCCTGGCGTGCCACGGAGAGGACCTCGGGGGAGCGCAGCGCCTCCGCCCAGATCTGGACACCGAGTTGCACGCGCTCCCGTTCGGCCGGGCCGGCGAGCGAGCGCAGGAGGTCGAGGTAGCCGGAGGCGACGCGGCCGAGGGTGTCGGGCGTGCGGTCGCCGGGGTCGTCCAAGTGGAGCTGCCGGGTCTGGCGTTCGTGCCACTGGTCGGAGATGGCGACGACCATGGCGTCCTTGTCGGCGAAGTAACGGTAGATCAGGCCCGCGCTGAAACCGGACTCCTTCGCGATGTCCTGGATGGTGGTGCGGTGGAAGCCCGCACGGGAGAAGCAGCGGGCGGCGGCGTCGAGGATGTCGGCACGCCGGTTCCGGAGGTGTTCCTCGCTGACCTTGGGCATCACTTCACCTCCGCCTGGGCGATCCGGTAGAAGGGCGCGGCCGGCTCGTGGCGCCCCAGTGGTTCGAGGTAGCGTTCCGCGGCGTCCCGTGCCGAGAGGTCCAGGGTGAGGGCGAGGCCGCGGGCCGCGAGGTAGCCGGGGAGTTCGCCGGGGACGAATCCGAAGGTGAACGGTTCGCCCGCCGCGCGCACGCTGGCCGCCCACGCCTCGACTCCGGCGAAGCCGCCCGTGCCGTCGAGGGCGCGCCGGTCCATGTACGTGAAGACGATCCTGCTCCCGGGTGCGGTCGTGGCGGCGAGTGCGGTGAGCGTGGTGTGCACGGAGGGCTCGTCGAGGTAGTTCGTCACGCCCTCCCACACCACGACCGCGGGTTCGTCGCGCAGGCCGGCCCGGCGCAGGGCCTCGCCCAGGTCCTGCCGCATCAGGTCGGCGGGCACGAAGCGGTGGTCGCCGTGGGGGCGGCCGGCCTCGGACCAGGTGGTGACGAGCGTGCGTTTGACCGCCTGGGTCGCCGGGTGGTCGACCTCGAAAACGGTGGCGGATCGCGCCGCGTCGAGGCGGAAGGCGCGGCTGTCGTACCCCGCGCCGAGGAGCACCAGCTGGCGGGCGTCGTGGGCGAGGGCGTCCCGCACCAGGTCGTCGATCAGCCGGGTGCGGACCACGGCCGACGCGCGGGGACCGGCGGGCCAGCGCCGGTCTATCCGGCGTTCGAGGGCGTTGGCCAGCCCCGAGCGCCGGGCGAGCGCCACGGCCAGGCGGTAGCCGTGGCCGAGGGACGACGCGGCGTAGGGATCGGTGAACAGGCGAGGCCCCCGGCGTACGGACTCCAGGGCCCGGAAGAGCGCGACGTGCTGCGCGGTGCGGCTGGGTGTGTTCTGCATGCCGGCCATCATAATGAATGGACATCCATTTTTTATCCCGGCCGTGTGGGTGCCGTAACCCTCTCCCGGACGTATGGTCCGTTTATGGGTGACAGGCGCTGTGGCCGGGCGGCGTGGCAGCCCGGGCAGCCGCGGCGACGTGGGGCCCGGGGGTGAGCCCGGTGCACCGCGACGACGTACGGACCACCACGGGCATGGGGCCCCTCGTCGGGCTCTTCGGCCGCCTGGGGCGGGATCTCGACGCCTCGGTGGGCATGCTCTACGTCCTGCCGCCGGGGGAGCGGGTACTGCAGCTGCTGGCCCTGTCGGGAACGTCCCGGCGGATCGCCGCCCCCTGGGTGCGGGTGGGCCTGGCGGACGCGGCGCCGGTTGCGGAGGCGGTGCGCGAGCGGCGCCTGGTGTGGGTGAACAGCCCGACCGAGCTGGCCCGCCGCTTCCCCCGGGTGGGGCTGATGGTCCCGTACGACATCCTCCTCGCGGCCGCACCGCTCACCACCGAGGAGGGGGTGTGGGGCGCGATCTGCATGGTGTGGCCCATCTGGCACCCGCCCCAGTTGAGTGCCGGCGAGCGCGAGACGATCGCCACCTTCTGCCGCCGGGCAGGCCGGCTGCTGGAGCAGGCCGCGCGGCGCGGGGAACCGCTGCTGCCCGGTGTCGAGCCGATGGTGCTGCCGGCCGTCCGCACCAGCACACCGGACCCCGCCGAAGCGCTCGCGGCCTACGACTTCGCCGAGCGCCTGCCGACCGGATGCGCGTCGCTGGACCTGGAGGGCAGGATCACCTTCCTCAACAGCGCCGCCGCCGAACTCCTGGGCGAGCGGACCTCCGACCTGCTCGGTGCCCGCCCCTGGGAGCGGCTGCCGTGGCTGGACGACCCCACGTTCGAGGACCGCTACCGGGCCGCCGTGATCAGCCGCCAGCCCACCGCGTTCATCGCCTGGCGGCCCCCGGACCGGCGGCTGTCCTTCCACTTCTACCCCGCGTCCAACGGCATCAGCGTCCGGGTCGCACCGGTCACCGAGGCGAAGGCGATGGAGGAGAGGGCGGCACCGCCGCGCGGCCAGGGGCCGATGGGCGCGTCCACCCTCTACCAACTGATGCATCTGGCAGCGACCTTGAGCGAGGCCGTCGGGGTCAGGGACGTCGTGGACCAGGTCGCGGACCAGCTCGTCCCCGCCTTCGAGGCCGAGGGACTGGCCCTGCTGACGGCCGAGGAAGGCCGCCTGCACGTCGCCGCCCACCGGGGCTACACAACCGAGTTCATGGCCCGCTTCGAGGGCGTCCCGCTCAGTGCGGCCACCCCGCCCACCCAGGCCCTGGCCACCGGGACGCCCCGGTTCTTCACCAGCTTCGGCGACTTCCAGCGCGCTTACCCAGAGGCCCCGCGCTACGGCGACCGGGACGCCTGGGCCTTCCTCCCGCTGATCGCCTCCGGCCGGCCCATCGGCCTCCTCACCCTGTCCTACGACCGCGCCCGCCCCTTCCCCCTGGGGGAACGCGCCATCCTCACCTCACTGGCCGGGCTCATCGCCCAGGCGCTGGACCGCGCCCACCTGTACGACGCCACGCGCCACCTCGCCCGTACGCTGCAGACGGGCCTGCTCCCCCAGGACCTCCCCGAGGTCCCCGGCCTGGAGATCGCCGCACGCTACCGTCCGTCCGGCCACGGCCAGGACACGGGCGGGGACTTCTACGACCTCATCCACTGCGGCAGCACCTGCGCCGCCCTCGCCATCGGTGACGTCCAGGGGCACAATGTGCAGGCCGCGGCCCTCATGGGGCAGGTCCGCACGGCCGTCCACGCCCACGCCACGGCCCACACCTCACCGAGCAGGACCCTCACCCGCACCAACCGGCTCCTGACCGACCTCAACGCGGGGCTGTTCACCAGCTGCCTGTACGCCCATCTCGACCTGACCCGCCACCGCGCGCGGCTGGCCACGGCCGGGCACCCGCCGCCCCTGATCCGGCATCCCGACGGGCGCGCCGAGGTCTTGCCCATGCCGCCCGGTCTCCTGCTCGGAGTCGCCCCGGACGGCGAGTACCCCATGACGCGCATCCCGCTCTCGGCGGGAACGGTGCTGGTCATGTACACGGACGGGCTGGTCGAGGCCCCGGGGGTCGACATCGAGCGCAGCACCACCGACCTCCTGCGCTACCTCGTCCCGGCCGGCGACCAGAGTCTGGACGCGCTTGCCGACACGCTCGTGGACCACGCCCTGCGGACCACTCCGGGCAACGACGACATCGCGCTCCTGATCGCCCGGGTCACCGGGTAGCGACCCGCGCGTACGGACCGCCCCATGGCGCGGGCCCGCGTCCCGCTGGCATCATCGCAATCCCGAGGGGAGGCCGGTCGTGGTGACGTTTGCCAAGTGCGAGCAGGAGGCCGACGACATCCTCGCGGAGTGCCTGGGCGACGAGGCGTTCCACCGGCGCCTGGTGAACAGCATCACGGCATGGGGCTGGGAGTTCCCGTCCTCCGTGCGCCGCGTGCGAGTCCTCGTCGCCATGGCCCTGTTCGCCGCCTACAGCGCCCGCGAGGAGCAGACGCCCGCCGAGGCCGCCGCGACCGCGTTGCGCATCCTGGGCAAAGGCGACGACGTCGCGCTGTTCGGCGCCCTTCCCGGCCCCGCTGAGCTGGGGCAGTCCGCCGCCCTGGTCCAGTGGCTGCGGCTGATCTCGATCGGGCTCACGGGACCTTCCGCCCACAGATGGGTGCGACTCACCGCGACCGCGCACTCCGTGCTGAACCCCGAAATGCGAACCCGCTACGAGTGGCTGCTCATCACCAGCGTGCAGAAAGGAACCCGCCATCGGGGACCCGGGGGCGGCGGGATTTCCGGACAGGTCACGGTCCGCCTGGAGGATCCTGCGCCCGACGGTCCGCCCGACGGTCCGGCGGACGGCAGCGGGTCCCGCACGCACCGCGCGCGGGACCCGGAGGCCTCAGGTAGTGAGCAGGCGGTTGAAGAATGAGCGGTACTGCCGCAGGGCCGTCCGCAGGTCCTCGGTGTTCACCTGCTCTCCCCGGTCCCACTGGCCCTCCAGTTCCTGCTTGTGGTGGGCGAATGTCGCCGCCAGCTTCTGCATGACGTCGGCGACCAGGGCGTCGGCGGTGTGGACGGCGTCCCGGGGGTCGTCCACGAACTCGCTCTGGATCTGCTGCCAGCGGGCGCGGAAGCTCTCCTCGTCCTGCGAGGTCAGCAGCTGCGGAGCCCGGTCCGCCGCGGTGTTCTCCCTCGGGGTTCCGGCTGCCGTCTCCGGCGGGGGTTCGGACGGCTTGCGGACCGGAACGGCGCCTTCGCCCGGGTAGGCGGGGGCGCGAGAGGACGGGTCCGGCCGGTCGGGGGGCGTGTCGAGGTGTTCGCGCGGCTGCGCGAGTTCCTCGGTGGTCAGGGCGCTCTCGCGGGAGTGTCGTGCGCGGTCGCGTTCCATCTTTCGCCTGCCTCGTGTTGGGGTGGCGGCGCGGGGTGACCCGGACTCCGGTCGGGCCCGTCAGGCCCGGACGTGGCGGGACTCGCCGCCGTCGGTGAGCAGTTCGTCGAACAGGGCGCGGTAGTGCACCATGGCACCGCGCAGTTGCTCGGTCGTGGCCTGGTGCCGGGAGCTGAGGGCGTTGACCTCGTGGGCGTCCCGGTAGTGCTCCAGCGTGTGACCGTGCTCCACCGAGAGGTCCTTGAGCTGCTGGTCGAAGTCCTCGGTCGGGTACCCGCGCTCGTGCATGAGGGAGGTCACCAGGCTGTCCGCGTCGTGGACGGCGTCCTCCGGGCGGTCGACGAACTCTTCCTGGACGCCGGTCCATTCCCGCGCGTAGCGGTCGCGGACACCGCTCGGCAGCGGCTTGATGTCCAGGGAGTCGTGCCGCTTGGCCCGGGCGTTGAGGTCCCGTTCGGCTTCCCTCCGGCTGCCGGTGCCTTCGACGGTCCGCTCGTACTCCGGGCCGAATTGCCGGCGCAGGCGCCGGTGCCGTGTGAACAGCGTGGCCGCCACCGCGATGATGATGAGCACCACCACGATGGGGATGATGATCGCCAGAAGTGTCCCTGTCGACATGGGGCCGGACTCCCTCGCACCTTCGGGAACCCCCCTCGTTCGACCCCTGCCCCCAGCCCTCCGCCTGAAACACCCACCTCAGCGGCAGCACGTCAGGCGGGCCTGCGGGCCTCGTGCTTCCAGAAACCCGAGAACATGATGCGGTCCTTGGGGAGGCCGGCGCGGTGGAGGTGTCTGCGGCCCTTGGTGGAGAGGCCGGATTCGCCGACGACGAAGGCGTAGGCGTGGGTGTCGACGGTGGTGTGCCGGTGGAGTTCGTCGAGGGCGGCGCGGCCGGGGACGGCGTCGGCGCCGTCCCGTACGACCCAGGTGACGGTCATGGCGGCGGGGGCGTCGAGTTCGCGGCGGTCGGCTTCGGTGGGGATTTCCTGGATGAGCCGGCCGACGGTGTCGCGGGGCAGTGAGCGCAGGATCCCGGTGACGGCGGGCAGGCCGCTCTCGTCGGCCACCACGATGACCTCGGACGCGTCCTGCGGAGGGTCGAACATGACGCCTTGGTCGAGCACCGCGAGCCCGTCGCCGGGGCGGGCCGCGCAGGCCCACAGCGCGGCCCGGCCCTCCAGTTCGCCCGTGGGCCCCCGGTGGACGACGAAGTCGATGTCCATCTCGGCGGCTTCGGGGCGGTGGCCGGCCACGGTGTAGTTGGAGTAGTGCGGCCGCTCGTCCTCGGGGATGGCCAGGTAGGCGTGCCACCACCGGTCCCCGGTGAACTCCGGCAGCCGCAGGACGGATTGGTGGGGCAGCTGCATGAAGAGGCGGAACCAGTGGTCGTAGCCCAGCCACGGGAACTCGCCGAGATCCGCGCCCGTGACGGTCACGCGCTGCATGGAGGGGGAGACCCGCTCCGTGCGGACGACCTCGGCGCGGAAGAGTCGGGGGTTCTGCGGCATGAGCCGAGGGATCTTCGCCATGAGGGAAGGTTAGCCTAAGTTTACCGAGCCGCCAGGGGTGGTCGGAGGCACTAGTTAGGTTAGGCTAACCTTCGTATGTGAGTTCTGGTGAAGAGACGACCGCGGCCCCCGGCGTGCGCGGTCACCGGTTGTCGGCGCGGGATGTGACCGTGTCGTACGGCGGGGCGGACGTCGTGCACAACGCGGCGATCACGCTCCGGCCCGGTGAGGTGACCGCCCTTGTGGGCCCCAACGGCAGCGGCAAGTCGACGCTTCTGCGGACCGTGGCACGCCTCCAGCGGGCCCGCGGCGCCACGCTGACGATCGGCACGGCGGACGGGGACACCACCGACGCGCTCGCCCTGACCGCCCGTGAGTTCTCCCGCAGGGTCGCGCTGCTGACCCAGGGGCGCCCCACACCGGGCGGCCTGACCGTGCGCGACCTCGTGGAGTTCGGCCGCTACCCCCACCGGGGGCGCTGGGGCCGTCCCGACCCCGACGGGCCCGCCGCGGTACGGCGTGCGCTCGCCCTGACCGGCGTCGAGGACCTGGCCGGACGGGGCGCCGAACACCTCTCCGGCGGCCAGCTCCAGCGGGTCTGGCTGGCGAGCTGCCTCGCCCAGCAGACCGGCGTGCTGCTCCTGGACGAGCCCACGACGTACCTCGATCTGCGCTACCAGGTCGAACTCCTCGATCTGGTCCGGGACCTGGCCGACCACCACGGCATCGCCGTCGGGGTCGTCCTGCACGACCTGGACCAGGCGGCCGCCGTCGCCGACCGGATCGCGCTGCTGTGCGCGGGCCGGATCGTCGCCGACGGCCGTCCCGAGGACGTGCTGACACCGGAACGACTGACCGACACCTACGGCATCCGGGTCGAAGTCGACATCGACCCCCTGACCGGCCTGCTGCGCACCCGCGCCGTGGGCCGCCACCACGCACGACCCGAAAGGCTCAGTACCACCTCATGAGAAGCCCGTTCATCGTCATGGCCGCCGCCGCCGCGGTCGTCGCCCTCGCCGGCTGCGGGACCACCGAGCGCGCGGCCGCCGGCGCCGGCAAGGCCGCCCAGGGCATCACCCTCACCGACGCGACCGGCGCCGAGGTCACCCTCGACGGGCCCGCCAAGAAGGTCGTCGGCACCGAATGGAACGTCGTCGAGAGCCTCGTGACGCTCGGGGTGGACCCGGTCGGCGTCGCCGACGTCAAGGGCTACACGACGTGGGACACCTCGGCCCCGCTCACGAACACGCCCAAGGACATCGGCACCCGCGGCGAGCCCAGCATGGACACCATCGCGTCGCTCTCGCCCGACCTGATCGTCGCCACCACCGACCTCCAGGCCTCCGCCGTCGCGCAGTTGAGGAAGATCGCCCCCGTCCTCGAGGTCCGCTCCGCCGACGCGGCCGACCCGGTCGGGCAGATGAAGGAGAACCTCGACCTCATCGCCGAGGCCACCGGCACCGCGGCCCGCGCGGACGAGGCGAGGAAGGCGTTCGACACCAAGGTCGCCGAGGGCGGCAAGGCCCTCGCGGACGCCGGCCTGGACGGCGCGAGGATCGCGTTCGCCGACGGCTGGGTCGCCTCCAACCAGGTGTCCGTCCGCCCCTACACCAGCGGCTCGCTCATCGGCGGCGTCAACGAGGCGCTCGGCCTGAAGAACGCCTGGACCATGAAGGGCGACAAGGACTACGGCCTCGCCGCCACCGATGTCGAGGGCCTCACCGGCCTCGGCGACATCCGGTTCGCGTACATCGGCAGCGACAGCGAGCCCAGCGACGTCTTCGCCGACGACCTCGGCAAGAACGCCGTGTGGAAGTCCCTGCCCTTCGTGAAGAAGGGCAACGTGCACCGACTGCCCGACGGCATCTGGATGTTCGGCGGCCCGCGGTCGATGGAGTCGTACGTCGACGCCCTCGTCGCCGCACTGACGAAGTAGCACCATGGCCGTCACCGCAACGACCCCCGCCACCCGGCCGCGCGCCGCCGCCTCCAGGACGGGCGCGGCCGCGGTGACGGCCGTGCTCGCGCTCCTGGTCGCGGTCCTCGCGGTCGTCGACATCACCCAGGGCACGGCGTCCGTCGGACCCGCCGAGGTGTGGAAGGCACTCGCCGGCCGGGCCGACCCCGCCGACGCGTCCGTCGTGATCGCCTCACGCCTGCCCCGGACGGCCGCCGGCCTCCTGGTCGGGGCAGCACTGGGCGTCGCCGGAGCGGCACTTCAGGCTGTCAGCCGCAATGTGCTCGCCGCTCCCGACACGCTCGCCGTGAACGCCGGGTCCTACCTCGCCCTCGGCCTGCTGACCGTCGGCGGAGTGTCGCTCCCGCTGCTCTCCTCCTCAGGGGTGGCCTTCCTGGGCGGCCTCGCGGCCGCGGCCGTCGTCCTTTCGTTGTCCGGACTGGGCGCGGGCACCGTGCGCCTGGTGCTGGCCGGGAGCGCCCTCACCCTCGGGCTGTCCTCCGTCACCGAGGGGCTGATCCTGCTCTTCCCCCAGCAGACCAACGGCCTTTACCAGTGGAGCCAGGGCAGCATCGGCCAGAACGGCTTCGACGGCGTCGTGCGGATGGCACCCGTCGCCGTGGCCGCCCTCGCCGGACTGCTGCTGACGGCCCGTCGGATCGATGCCCTCGCGCTCGGCGACGACGCGGCACGCGGTCTGGGAGTGCCCGTCCGGGGCACCCGGATCACGGTGGTCGTACTCGCCGCGCTGCTCTCGGCCGCGGCGGTCACGCTCGCCGGGCCCATCGGCTTCGTCGGCCTGTGCGCGCCCGCCCTCGTCCGGCCGCTGACCCGGCGCTTCCGGCGGCTGGTCAGGAGCCGGGTGTCCATGCCGGTCACGGGCCTGGTCGGCGCCGGCCTGGTGCTCGGCGCCGACGTGGCCCTGCGCACGGTCGTGAACGCGCAGGCCGCCGTCGCCGTGCCCACCGGCGTCGTCACGAGCCTCGTCGGCGCGGTGTTCCTGGTCGTCATGGCGCTGCGCGTCCGGGAGACGGCCGCGGTGAGCGCGCCGGACCGGCTGCGCATCCCGGGCCGAACCGCGTTCCTGGTGACCGTGGGCGTCCTCGTCGCCGCGCTCGTGGGCGTGGCCGTCGCCGGCGTGCTGCTGGGCGACACCAAGCTGCTGCTGGGCGACGTGGTGAACTGGGCGCAGGGCAGGGCCGGTCAGGCCGTGTCGTTCGTTCTCGACACCCGCGTGCCGCGCGTCCTGGCGGCGCTCCTGGCGGGGGCGGCGCTGGCCCTGTCGGGGACGCTCGTCCAGGCCGTCACCCGCAATCCGCTCGCGGAACCGGGCATCCTCGGGGTCTCGGGCGGAGCCGCGCTCGGTGCCGTCCTGTACGTGACGACAGTGCCCGCCGCGGGGTCGTGGAGCGTGGCGGGAGCGGCGTTCGCCGGTGCCGGCGTGACCGCCCTCGTCGTCTTCGGACTCGCGGCGCGGGGCGGCTTCCAGCAGACCCGGCTGGTCCTCGTCGGCGTCGGCGTGTCCGCGGCGACCACGGCCCTCATCAGCCTGCTCATCGTCCTCACCGACCCGTTCAACGCGACGAAGGCCCTGACCTGGCTGTCCGGTTCCACCTACGGACGCACCGCGCCCGACACGCTGCCCGTCGCCGCCGCCCTCGCCCTGGGCATCGCGGTCGCGGTGGCCCGGCGCGGCGAACTGGACCTCCTCTCCCTCGACGAGGACACCCCCCGCCTCCTCGGTCTGCGACCGGGCCGGGCCCGGCTCGGGATCCTCGTGACGAGCGTGCTGCTGACCGCCACCGCCGTGGCCGCCGCGGGCACGATCGGCTTCGTCGGACTGGTCGCCCCGCACGCGGCGCGGGCCCTGGTGGGCCGTCGGCACGTGCGGGTCGTCCCGGTCGCGGTCCTCCTCGGCGCGGTGCTCGTCTGCACCGCCGATCTCATCGGCCGTACGGTCATCGCCCCGGCGCAGCTCGGCGCCGGGCTCATGACAGCCGTCATCGGCACGCCGTACTTCCTGCGGCTGCTGCTGCGCACCCGTCGCTGAGCCGTCACGGCGATGGCGGCGCGGCGCTCATCCCGTGGGCGCGAGGGCTGTCGTACGGCCTCCGAGGGCGGCGGAGAAGCGGTCGGTGACCTGGACCAGGGCCTCGGCCGCGGCAGGCGCGACGGTCAGTGCGCCGTCGTCGGCCACGGTGATGTCCTTGTCGAGCGTGAACCAGCCCGGCACGATGTGCGCGGCGCCCATGGCGCTCAGCACCGGACGCAGCGCGTAGTCGATGGCCAGCACGTGGGCCGTGCTGCCGCCGGTGGCCAGCGGCAGCACCGTCTTGTCGGCGAGCGCGTACTGCGGGAGCAGGTCGAGCAGCGACTTGAGCAGCCCCGAGTAGGCGGCCTTGTAGACGGGTGTGCCGATCACCACGCCGTCGGAGCGCTGGAACAGGGCCGCCGCCTCGGTGACGGCCGGGTGCCGGAAGTCGGCGCCGAGCAGCGCTTCGGCGGGCAGGGTGCGCACCTCCAGCGAGACGACGTCGTGGCCCTGGAGCCGCAGGCGTTCGTCGAGGTGACGCAGCAGACGTGCGGTGCGGGAGGTGGCGGAGGGGCTTCCGGAGACGGACAGGATGGCGGCCATGCGGACCTTCCGGGTTCGGGGTATGGACGTACCGGGTGGGGCGGTTCGCCACTGGGTCAGGGGCGCGGGGGAGGTGTCGGCGGCGGTGGTCACCAGGCGCTCGACTCCACCGTGACGACGGGCATGAGGCCGTCGCGGAGCGCCTCCAGGAACAGCACGACCTCGGCCGCGACCGAGCGGTGCTGAAGGTCGTTGAGGACGTCGTGGTGGGCGCCCCGGACCACCGACAGGCGTGCCCGGGGCAGGGACTTGGCGGTACGGGCGAGCGCGTCGCGGTCCGCCAGCGGATCGGCGTCACCGACGAGGAGCAGGGCGGGGACGTCGGCCTCGGTGTCGTGGGCCGCCGCGAGCAGGGCATCCGGCAGGGCGTCGCCGAGCGAGCCCCGGCTCACCCGCGGGTCCTGCGTGAGCGTGCTCCGGTGCGCGGGGCAGGAGGTGCGGACGTCCAACTCGGCCTCCCAGGTGCCGGGCGCGGTGGCGGCCCGGCCCGGAAGACCCGCGAGGACGACGGCGTCCGGCCGTCCGGCATCCGTCCCTTCGGTGCTCGCGACGAGGGCGAGGAACGCGGCGATCGCCACGGCGCCGGCGTCGGCTCCCACGAGGACCAGGGGCCGTACCGGGCCGTCCTCGCCGGCGGCGCCCTCGACGGCCTCGGCGAGGCGCCTGCCGAGCGCGGCCGACGACTCCGGCGCATCGGCGGTGCCGACCGCCGGGGCGTCGATCACGCGGACGCGGTAGGCGTCGGCGGCCAGCCGCCTGCCGAACCGGGCGTAGGTCGCGCGTGTCTCCCCGCGACCGGGCACCACGACGACCGTGCCGCGCGTGCGCAGGCCTTCGGGGGCGTGGTGGTCGGTGTATTCGGTCATGTCAGACTCCCGCGGGTTCGGGCCGGGGTGCGCCGGCGGGCTGCCAGCCCAAGGCGGGGGCGATCCGCGTGGCGATGAGTTCCAGGGCGCGGAGCGCCGCGTCGTGGTCGGGGACCGCGGGGTTGAACTGGGTGATCAGATCGGTCGCGACCGGCAGCACCCTCTCCTGCCGCAGCGCGGCGACGATCTCCTCGGGAGCTCCGTGGAAGGCATGGAAGCGGCGCAGGGCCTCGGCCACGTCCAGGCCCCTCGGAAAGGCGCCGCTGTCCGCCATGCGCGATGCCGCCCGGAGGACGTCGTCGCCGATCTGCCGGAGCGCGGTGCGCTTGTCCTTTGCGGGGAACACGAACCGGGACAACCCGATCCGTGGGCGGCGCGGCTGCTCCCAGGCGGCGAGGAAGGCGTCCGCCCACGGGCGCTGCACGGTGTCGGTCGGCGCGTCGAACCCGTACGCGGCCCGGTTGAGGAGCAGATTCGAGCCGGCCGCCGCGGCGTACGCGGCGCCCTGCGCGCTGAACACGCCCTGCCAGACGCGGTCGGTGACGTCACCCGTGGCGGGCTGCACACGGAAGCCGGGCGCCCGCACCTCCTGGCCGGCCAGGGCCCGGCGCAGGATGTCGAGGTGCGCGCTGGTCAGTTCACGCCTGCGCTCGATGTCCTTGCCGAACGCGGCGTACTCCAGGCCGTTGTAGCCGCTGCCCACGCCGATCTCGACGCGGCCGCCGCTGAGCGTGTCGACGGTGGCGACGTCCTCGGCCAGACGCACCGGGTCCTCCAGAGGAAGGACGGTGACGGCCGTGCCGAGCCGGATACGGGTGGTCCGTGCCGCGGCGTGGGCGAGGAAGGTCCACGGCGAGGACAGCCCGCCACCGCCGGCGGGCACGTGGTGCTGGGCGACCCAGCCGACGTCGAAGCCGAGTTCGTCGGCGGCGACGAAGAGTTCCTGGGCGTTGCGGTAGGTGCGGGCCGGGTTGTCGTCGCGGCTTTGGACATGGGTGAGGAAGCCGAGCCGGAAGCGCGGTGTCGCGGAGGTCATGGGCCGGCCTCAGTCGTTGACGAGATCGTCGGTGAGGCCCTCGACGAGGCCGTCCACGAGCCGGCGTCCCTCGGTATGGCGGTTGGCCGGGACCGGCAGGCCGAGATTGCCGCGCAGGGTGTCGGCCTCGTACTCGGTGCGGAACAGGCCGCGTTGCTGCAGGATCGGGACGACACCGTCGACGAAGAGGGCGAGTTCGTCGCTGGTGCGGAAGGCCAGGTTGATGCCGTCGAAGGTGTCGGCCAGGAACCACCGCTCGATGGTGTCGGCCACGGTGTCCGGCGCCCCGACGAAGGGCGAGACGCGGAACTCGTTCACCGAGTCCGCGATCTGACGCAATGTGAGGTTCTCGGCCCTCGCCCGCTCGATGATCCGTGCGGCGCCGGTCCTGCCGCCCTTCTCGGCGAGGTGGGCGACGTCCGGGAACGGCGCGTCGAGGTCGTGCGCGCTGAAGTCGTACGCGCCGAAGGCGCGGCCCAGCAGCGCGAGGTTGCGGTCGAAGTCGTTGTCCTCCTCGAAGATCTCCCGCTCGCGGCGCCGGGCCTCCCCGTCGGTGGCGGCGACGACGGGACTGCCGTGGATGAAGATCTTGATGTGGCCGGGGTCGCGGCCGTGGGCGGCGGTGCGCCGCTTGATGTCGGTGTAGTAGTCGTGGGCCTGTTCCAGGGACCCGCCGGGCGCGTAGATGCCCTCGGCCACCCGCGCCGCCAGGTCGCGCCCCTCCTCGGAGACCCCGGCCTGGAAGATCACGGGCTGGCCCTGCGGCGACCGCGAGAGGTTGAGGGGGCCGGCGACCTTGAAGTGCTCGCCGACGTGGTCGAGCGCGTGCAGCTTGGCCGGGTCGAGGAAGAGGTTGCGGTCCACGTCGGCCGGGAACGCGTCGTCCTCGTAGGAGTCCCACAGACCGCGGGCCACCTGGACGAACTCCAGGGCCCGGCCGTACCGGGTGGCGTAGTCGAGGTGCTCGTCGAACCCGAAGTTCCGGGACGTGCCGGTGTCGAAGCTGGTGACGACGTTCCAGCCGGCGCGGCCCCCGCTGATGTGGTCCAGGGAGGCGAAGCGCCGGGCCAGGTTGAAGGGCGAGTTGTAGGTCGAGCTGGCGGTGCCGACCAGGCCGATGTGCCGGGTGTGCGTGGCCACCGCCGACAGCAGGGTCAGGGGTTCCAGCCGGTTGAGGTAGTGGGCCGGGTAGGTGGCGTTGATGAACTGGCTGTCGACGATGAAGAGGGCGTCGAAGAGGGCGTGCTCGGCCGCCTTGGCCTGTTCGATGTAGTAGTTGATGTCGATGCTGGCGTTCTTGGCGACGCGCGCGTCCCGCCACAGGCCGTGCTGGCCGGGGCCGCCGACACCGTAGGGGTGGAGCGCGAGGTGGATCCTGCGGGACATGGTGGCTTCCTCCTGTGTGTGGTGGGCTCAGGCGTCGAGCAGGGTGCGCAGGGCTTCGCGTTCGGCACGGTCCGCGGGGGAGGAGTGCAGCGTGGGCGCGGAGCCGACGAGCAGGCGTGTGTACGGGTGCCGCGGCCGGCCGACGATGTCGCGGGCGGCGCCGGCCTCGACCAGTTCGCCCCGGTAGAGCACGGCGATGCGGTCGGAGACACCGGCCACGGAGCCGAGGTCGTGGGAGATGAGGACCAGGGCGACGCCGGAGGCACGCAGTTCCTTGAGGATCTCCAGGATCTGCACGCGGTTGGCCGAGTCCAGGGCGCTGACCGGCTCGTCCAGGACGACCAGCCGCGGATCGGTGATCAGCGCCCGCGCGACGGCGACCCGTTGGCGCTGACCGCCGGAGAGCTCCCCGGGCAACCGGTGCAGCAACTCCTCGTCCAGGCGCACGCGGGGCAGGAACGCGCGCACCCGCTCGGCCGCCGCGGCGCGGGTGTCCCCGCGAAGGAGCAGCGGCTCGGCCAGGGACTCCTCGACGGTGAGGTCCGGGTCGAGACTGCGCAGCGGGTCCTGGAAGACGTACTGGACGACGCCGCGGCGGCGCAGGGCACGCCATTGCCGGCGGCCGTGGGCGCTGACGTCCTCGCCGCCGACGGCGACCGAGCCCGCGGAGGGGCGCACCAGGCCCAGTACGGCGCGCGCGAGGGTGGTCTTGCCCGATCCGGTCTCACCGATGACGCCGACGATCTCGCCCGGCGCGACGGTCAGCGAGACGTCGTGCAGGGCCCGGCGGCGACGGCGGCCGAGGCCGTAGTGGACCTGGAGTCCGGCGACCTCCAGGACGGGGGCGCCCGGTTCGCCGCCGGCGGAGCGCGCTGCGGGCGGTTCGGTGGTCAACGGTCCTCCTCGGGGGTGCGGAACTTCTCCAGGCCGTACTGCTGGTGCTCGGCGACGAGCAGGCGGGTGTACTCGTGCCGCGGGGCGTGGAGTACGGCGTGCGTCGGTCCCTGCTCGACCACCTCGCCCTGGCGCATGACGAGGACCTCGTCGCACAACTGGGCGACGACGGCCAGGTCGTGGGAGACGAGGACGAGGGCCAGCCCTGTGCGGTCGCGCAGTTCGGCCAGGAGGTCGAGGATCTCGGCCTGGACGGTGACGTCGAGGGCCGTCGTGGCCTCGTCGGCGATGAGCACCCGCGGGTCCGCGGCGATGGCCGCCGCGATCAGGACCCGTTGGAGCATGCCCCCGGAGAGCTCGTGGGCGTACTGGGTGAAGACGAGTTCCGGATCGCGCAGCCGGACCGCCCGCAGCAGTTCGACGGCACGGTCGCGTGCCTCGCGCCGCCTCAGCTTCTTCTTGGCCCGGACGACCTCGGCGATCTGCGGACCCACCCGGATCGAGGGGTTCAGATAGGACGCGGGGTCCTGGAAGACGGCGCTGATCACCGCGCCCCGCAGCGCGGTCCACTGCGGAGGCGTCAGCGTCGCGATGTCCGTGCCGAGGATCTCGACCGAGCCGCCGGTCACCTCGAAGTGCGGGGGCAGGATGCCGAGCGCTGCGCGGCAGGTGAGGGTCTTCCCGCTGCCGGACTCTCCGACGATGCCGACCGCCTTGCCGGGGGTGAGTTCGAAGGTCGCGCCGTGGACGATCTCGCGGTCACCTGCCCGGTCGCCGATGTGCACGTCGCGCAGGGACAGCACCGGCGCCGGCGGGCCGGCTTCGTCTCCGCCGGCATCGCCGGGCACGGCGCTTGCGGTCTGTCCGGGGTCGAGGTTCTCGGACACGGTGGTCATCGCGCACCTCCGGCGGCGTCGATCCGGTCTCGGCGGTTGGCACGGGCCTTGCGGGCGTTGACCAGCGCGCGGCCCGCCTCGCCGGAGACGTCGCGGATCGCGTCGGCGAGCTGGTTGCCGGCCCAGACGGCGACCATGATCAGCAGGGCGGGTGCCAGTGGCGCCCACGGCTGCTGGCTGAGGTAGCCCAGGTCGTAGGCGAGCAGGCCGCCCCACGTGGGCGCGGGAGGCTGGACGCCGATGCCGAGGAACGTCAGGCTCGACACGATGACGAAGCCGAGTCCGATCGTCTGGGCGAACGCGACGGCGATCGGCGGGAGCACCTTGACCCAGACGTGGCGGCGGACGATCCAGCCGATGGAGGCCCCGGAGATCAGCGCGGCCTCCACGTACGGCGCCCGGGCCACGGCGAGGGTCGCGGCGCGGGCCACCCGGTAGAACAGCGGCGACACCAGGGCGCCGGTGACCAGCATGGCCTGGGTGATGCCGTTGCCGAGGAGGGCGATGACCGCGACGGCGAACAGCAGGAACGGCAGGGCGACGAGCGTGTCGGCCAGACGGAGGGTGATCCACTCGAAGACCCGGCCGAGATGGACCGACAGGATGCCGGGGACCGCACCGACCACCAGGGCGGTGAGCGCGACCTCCAGGGAGCCGAGCACGCTGACGCGGGAGCCGTCGAGCAGCCGGCTCAGCACGTCACGGCCGAGGTAGTCGGTGCCCAGCCAGTGGGCCGAGGACGCGCCGGCGAGCGTGTCGGCGCCGGTGGCCAGGGGATCGGCGGGGGCGAGTACCGGGCCGAGGGCCGCCAGCAGCGCGATCACGGCGAGGACGGCCGCGGCGATCCGGCCGGAGGGGAGAGCGAGGACGCGGCGCACCATGGTCATACCCCCCGCTGGGCGGCCGGCGTCACGCGCGACAGCACCAGGTTGACGATCAGGTTGAAGGTGACGACCAGGACGATCGACACCACGAGGACGCCCTGCACGGCGGGTACGTCGCCCGCCTGCGCGGAGTCGTTGGCGAACCTGCCGAAGCCCTGGAGACCGAAGATCCACTCCGTGACGACGGAGGCACCGACCAGCGCGGGGAACTTCAGCCCGACGGTCGCGAGCGCCGGCCCGATGCCGTTGCGCAGGACATGGCCGAAGAACACACGCCGTGGGCTGAGGCCCCGTACCACCGCGCCGGTCACGTAGTTCTCGCGGTAGGCGGCGACGAGGCTGGTGCGCAGTTGGCGTGCGACGTCCGCGACGACGTCGAGGCTCAGGGCGACGGCGGGCAGGGTGATGTGCGCGAGCCACGGGCCGATGCCCTGCTCCGCCGGGACGTAGCCGGCGGAGGGGAACAGGTGCAGTTCCACGGCGAGGACGGCGACCAGCACGATGCCCACCACGAAGGGGGGCATCACCGAGATCACCGTGACGAAGCCCGTGATCGCGCGGTCGAGCCAGGTGGTGCTGCGGAGCGCCGCCACCGTGCCGAGGGCGAAGCCCACGGTCACTCCGAGGACCAGTGCGAAGGTGGCGACCGAGAGGCTGACATCGAGGCCGAGGCCGATGAGGGTGGAGATGTCGGCACCGTTGGTCCAGCTGGTGCCGAGCTGTCCGTGCAGGATGCCGGTGAACCAGTCCCAGTACTGCACGAGGAAGGGCCGGTTCAGCCCCCAGTGGGCCTCGACCCTGGCGATCGCCTCGGGGGTCGCGTCCTCGCCCAGCTGGATCCGCGCCGGGCTGAGGCCGCTCAGCGACCGCAGCGCGAAGGTCACGAAGGTCGCGACCAGGAACACGGGTACGAAGATCGCGACCGAGCGGGCGAGAGCGGTCAGGATGCGGCTCGCGGTCCGCCGGACCCTGATCGCGGCGACACCGCGATGTCGGGCGGAGGTGACCGGCAGGGCGGTCGTCGTCATGAGGGTGCCCCTTTCTGCGGCGGACGGGCGGTCAGCCGCGACCGGAGATCGTCACGCCGGTCCAGTCGAGGTGGGCCGGGTTCTTCGGCAGGGCCGATATCGACCGGCTCTTGGCGAAGAGGTTCGGCGAGGAGTACGTGAAGACCAGTGCCTTGGTCTGCAGGCCCGCCCGGGTCGCCGCCTGCAGGGTTTGCGCGTAGTCCGGAGCGTCCAGCGGGGTCCGGCGGACCTTGGCGACGGCCGCCTCGAAGCCGGCCGGCTCGTACGGCGAGCTGAGGTTGAGCGGGCCGTCGGGGCCGAAGTGGGCGGTGAGGGTCTGCGCGGCGGAGTCACGTCCCGTGGTGCCGTAGAGCGAGAACGTCAGGTCCTTGGCGAAGAAGGGGGTGGCCCAGTTCTTGTCGATCTTGATGTCGACGGTGATGCCGACGGCGCCCAGCTGCGACTGGACGATCTCGGCCTGCGGGTCCTCCGCCGGGATGACCAGGTCGAGCTTGATGTCCCCCGGCTTGTGGCCCGCCTCGGCGAGCAGCTTCCTGGATGTCGCCGGGTCGTACGGGTAGGCGTTCTCCGACCGCGGGTCGTAGGCCACGTAGCCCTTGGGGAACGGCTGGTCGGTCGCCTCGCCGTAGCCGAAGGTCAGCTTGTCCACGAACTCCTTGCGGTCGATCGCGTGGCGGACGGCGTCGACGACCCTGTCGTCGTCGAACGGTGCCTTGTTGATGTTGAGGCTGATGTTCGACGCGTTGTAGCCGGGCTGGACGAAGACGTCGAGGCCGGCCTTCTTGGCGGCGTCCGCCTGACTCGGTTTGATGTCGGCGAAGTTGTAGACGCCGGTCTGCAGTCCGGAGACCACGGTCGACGCGTCGGGGGCCGAGACCAGTTCGACGTCGTCGATGTGGATGTTCTTCGCGTCCCAGTAGTCCGGGTTCTTCTTCAGCAGCACTTTGGTGCCGGGAATCAGCTGCTCGACGACGAAGGGCCCGGCGCCGACGGGATCCTGGTCCAGTTTCTCCGGGTGCGCGGCCGCCTTGGGGCTGGCGATCTGCAGCACGCGCTGACCGAGCAGTTGCGGGATCTGGTAGTCGACCTGCGTGAGGTGGACGACGGCGTCCAGTCCCTCGGCGTCCACGGACCCGATCGAGGTCAGGTCGCCGAAGAGCGCCGAGTTCTGCTGCTTCTTGGCCCGTTCGACGGCCGCCTTGACGGCGGCCGCGTCGACCGGCTCGCCGTCGCTGAACTTCAGGCCGGGGCGCAGATGGAAGGTGATCTCGTTGCCCTCGGCGTTGTAGTCCCAGCTCTCGGCGAGGTCGGGGACGGCCTTGCCGTTTTCGTCGGTGCGTGTCAACGATGCGTACACCAGGGCGAGTTCGCGGAACTGGGCGCCACTGCCCGACACCACCGGGTCCCAGTGCGCGGGGAAGTAGGACGAGGCCCACTTCAGCGTGGCGCCGGCGGTCGCGGCGCCCGTGCCGTCGGCGCACCCGCTGAGGCCGGGGGCGAGTACGCAGACAAGTGCCGTGCCGAGGGCCGCGGCGCGCGGCCGGGCCGTTCGCCGGGCGGATCGCGGGTCGGTTCCGGAAGGGCGGGTGCTGAGTCGTCCGGGCATCTCAAGGCTTTCTGCGAGGGCCCCGGCCCGTCTCGGGGCGGGCGGGGGCGCGGCGGCGGGCGCGGTTCGCACCCGCGCCGGAGCCGGCTCGTGCCCCTCCGGACGTGCCGGTGTGCGCGCGGACGCACACATCGGGCACGCCGCGCTCAGGGCAGGGCGTCGGCAGGTACGCGGGGGCTCACCGGGAGAAGGGCGAGGGGAGGCGGCGAAGCGCGGGGGCGGCGCGGGCGACGGGCGCCCGCGGCGGCTGAGCGGCGGGACGGCCGGCGCCGACGGGAGGGGTCAGGCGCCTGTGGGCCGGGGCGGCGGCCGGTCAGCGACAGAGGGCGCTGGAGGTGCGCCGCAGGTCCACGTAGCGGCACACCACACCGGGGTGCGTCGTGAGCATGGTGCACATCCTGGCGACCGCCGCGAACGGCTGTCAATAG
Organism: Streptomyces sp. NPDC088733; assembly: GCF_044751185.1. Taxonomy (NCBI): domain Bacteria; kingdom Bacillati; phylum Actinomycetota; class Actinomycetes; order Kitasatosporales; family Streptomycetaceae; genus Streptomyces; species Streptomyces sp. NPDC088733. The sequence goes on along the minus strand of NZ_JBIVLH010000002.1, from coordinate 291,266 downwards.
ACACCAATTGGTGTCTCATTGGGCGGGACGCGGTCCTGATCGGCCGTCAGAGGCCGTCCGGTTCAGCAGGTGTGCGCGCCGCCGCGGGTCGCCGGGTGCACGGCGGCCTCCTCGGGGTCCAGCCACAGGGGGCCGTTCCCGGTGTCCACCCGGACCGCCCCCGGCGGTGGCCACGGGCCTTCCGTCAGCAGCTCGCGCTCCGGGCCGGTGAGGCTGCGGTAGGAGCGAAGGGCCTGCGCCGGCGGGAGCGGGGGCACGGCGGCCGTCAGTCCGGGGCGCAGCTGCTCCACCGCCGCGGTGTACTCCTCGTAGGTCCGCCAGCCCGGCACCACGCGGTGCTCCGCCGGGGCGCGGACGAGCAGCGTCGGCAGCGCGTACCGGTACCCGCCGTCGCCGGTCTCCTTCGCGCCGCCGGGATGCGGCGAGCGGCCGGACACCGACAGCACGTCCCGCACCGGGCGCCGCGCCTCCGCCCGGTCGGCGCGCACCCGCTCCCGTACCTCGGCGGACGCCGCGTCGGCCGACAGCCGTTCCAGGTCGAGACCGGGCACGCCCCGTACGGCGGCCAGCGCCAGCGCGGGTGTGTCCGCCGGTTCCCCCAGGACGAACACGGTCTCCCGCAGACGGCGCAGCACCCGCTCCGCCACCTCGCCGCCCTGGAACTCCGCGGCCTTGGCCGCCAGCGAAGACGGCCAGGAACTCGCCGCCACACGGTCCAGCCGCGGCGCCCGCGGTGCCCGGGTGTGGGCGGTGATCCCCTTGATGTAGGCCGTGTACCAGGCCGTCTCCGCGGCGGGGTCGGGGGCCGGATCGTCGTCGAGGTCGAACAGCAGGCAGTACACCCGGCGCCATTCGACCCGCCCGGCCAGCGCCGCCCTCAGCCTGCGGAAGACGGGCTCCGATCCCCAGGCCCACGGACACAGCGGATCGGTGTACTCGACCACCTCCACCGCGGGCGGGGGAAGTCCGGCCGTCACGCGGCTCCCTTCCGGGCCGGTTGTCCCGCGGCGTCCGCCGGCAGCAGCGACAGCAGGGTCACCCCGCCGAGGATCGCCGCCGCACTCGCCTCGACCTGGCGCCACACGCCGGGCAGTCCCGAGGCGGCACCGGGATAGTCGAGCCCGGCCGGCGACTCGCCCCGCAAGGTGATCAACTCGCCGTCCACGGCGAGTGAGACGTCCAGGAGGGTGATTTCCCCGGCGGGCCGGCCGAGCCAGTAGCCCCCCTCGCAACCGCGCTGACTGCGCACCAGCCCGGCCTTGCGCAGCTCGCCCACCACGGACTTCAGGAAGCGGAACGGGATCTGCTGCGAGGAGGCGATCGCCTCGCACGTCAGGGGACGGGCGGGCTCACAGGCGAGCTCCAGGAGAGCGCGCGCGGCGTAGTCCGCCTTCGCGGAGATATGCATGGGCACATCATGCCGGACCTGCGGCGGCCGACCGGGGCCCGTGCGGTTCGCCCGCCCTATTGCGGCAGTATTGCCGCAGGTGAAGGGCAATGGACACTTCTTGACATCCTTTTCCGGGCGGCTCTACCGTCCCGGCATGAGCGAGCCGTTGACGAACCCCGGTGAGGGCTTCCACCCCCATCTCCCCGACACCCCCGGGCACGGGACGACGCCCCTGCGCTCCCGGCTGCACCACATCCGCGCGGACTCCCTGGACGGCGGGACGGCGCAGACCGGCGGGATGCGCCGGTTCGCCGCCGTCAGCGGGAAGACCGTGGGATCCGAGAAACTGTGGATGGGCCAGACCCATGTGGCCCCCGCGGCATCGTCCTCCGACCACCACCACGGCGAGTCCGAGACCGCCATCTACGTGGTGAGCGGGCACCCCGAGTTCGTCTTCCTCGACGGCTCCGGCGAGCCGCCCCGTGAGGTGCGGCTGCGCACCGCACCGGGCGACTACATCTTCGTCCCGCCGTTCGTGCCGCACCGGGAGGAGAACCCCGATCCCGCCGAGGAGGCCGTGGTCGTCATCGCCCGCAGCACCCAGGAGGCGATCGTGGTCAACCTCCCGGGGCTGTACGCGCTTCCGGCCGACGAGGCCTGAAAAGCCTTGTAGCGTACGGGAGTTTGCGCGGCCAGCGGAAAGTCCCGTCACGCCCCGTTCGCGGGGCATGACGGTGTGTCAGTTGACGGACGGGCCGCCGAGGCGTTCCAGGAGGAGCCCTTCGCGGGTGGACCACGGGCAGATGGTCACGCTGCGGGCATCGCAGGCCTCCATCAAGGCCTCCGCCACGAGGGCTCCGGCCAGGGACTGCCCGGCGCGGTGCGCGGAGATCCCGGGCAGCTTGTCCCGGCTCCCCGGCGTCGTGGCCGCCAGCAGCGGGATCGCCTCCCGCAGGGCGGGCAGGGTCAGCCGCTCCGGCGTGCGGGCGCGCCTGTCCCGGCCCGCCGCGAGCCGGGCGAGCTGGGTGAAGGTCTTGGAGCACGCCAGGACCGCTCCGCCCGGCTCGGCGCGGGGCAGTTCGGTCACCGTCCCCAGATACCGGCGCAGTTCCCGCCGCAACTCCGCCAGTTGCTCCGCGGACGGGGTGGTGTCGCCGGACAGGTGCTTGCGCGTGACCGTGCGGGCGCCCAGCGGCAGCGAGAGCACCGTCCGGGGCCGGGCGTCGGTGCCAGAGGCGATCTCCACGGTGCCGCCGCCGATGTCCAGGACGAGCAGCGGGCCGTCGACAGGACCCGCCCAGCGGCGCGCTGCCGCGTAGGCGAGCCGCGCCTCCTCCTCACCGGGCAGCACACGCAGCTGGACGCCGGTGGTGTCCGCGACCCGTTCGATGACGTCGTCGCAATTGGGGGCGTCCCGGATCACGGAGGTGGCGAACGCGAAGACCTCCGGCAGCCGGAGCCTCGGGTGCGCGGCGACCACCTCGGCCACCGCCTCCTGCACCGTCCTGACCCCGGACTGGCGCAACTGGCCCTCCGGGCCCAGGCTGTGGTGCAGTCCCAACCGCACCTTGTGGGAGAGCACGGGCTCCAGCTCGCCGTCCTCCGACCGCCGCACCACCGTCAACAGGGCGCTGTGGCAGCCCACGTCGAGGACCGCCGCCTGCCGCATCGCACGACCTTCCCGCACCACGAGCCTTCCCTCCCTGAGCCGTTCCGTTCTCCCCGGCTCCCTGCCCGGGGCGGTCGCCATGGACGGTGACCAGCACATCGGGGCACCGCGTAGCCATCATGTCACCGCCGGTTCCCGCTCCCTGGTCCGGCACGCCCTCCGGTACGCGACTCTGTTGCCCGGCGCACGGATTCTGACGCCGCCCTGCCGCACCGGTCCGGGCCGTGACGGCGGTCACACGTGACGTGCGACGAAGTCCCCTATGCCCCGTGCCACTTCCTCGGGGTGGGTGATCAGGGCGTCGTGAGGGCCGGGGATCATGACCGGGCGCATGCCGAGCCGTGCGGCGAACTCCGCACCCGGCCGGGGCAGCGCCCGGTCGTCCGTGCTGAGGAGGTAGAGCAGGGGGATGCCGAGCGACGCCAGATCCGGGGCGTCGAAGGGCTCGGTCTCGTAGTGGCCCGGCATGGGAGTGACCAGGGCCGCGACGAGGCGTTGCAGGTCCTCGGACCGGCCCTGGAGGAGGTACGTCCGGACGAAGTCGAAGTCGATCGGCCACGCATGGGCGGGTGAGTCCAGCAGTGTGCGCACCCCCGGCTGCATCTCCGGCAGGAGTTCGTCGAACGTGCTCCTGCCTGGTGCCGGCAGGAGGGCGTTGCAGTAGATCACCGCCGCCACCCGCCTCCCCAGCGCGAACGCCGCGTTCGTCACCGGGTAGCCGCCCCAGCTGTGGGCGACCAGGACGACGTTCTCCGCATCGAGGCGCTCCACGCGGCGGACGATATGGCGTACGGCATCCTCCGGGCGAGGGGCCACGGTGTCGTCGCCGTCGGCGAGACCCGGAAGCGTCAGCGCAACCGCCTCGTTCCCCGCGGCCCTCAGGAGCCGGGCCACGGGCTGCCAGGACCAGCCGCCGTGCCACGCTCCAGGAACCATGACAAAGGGTGACGATCGCGTCATACGTCCGACGCTACGTTCCGTACTGCTCCGGGGACCCGCCGGCCGCGACAAGTTTGACGCCCTTCTTACGGTTCACACCCGGCGGACGGCCAGCAGAGCCGCGTCGTCCGCGAGTTCGGAGCCGACGTAGGCGCGGACGTCCGCGAGCAGGTCGTCCAGCAGGTCCTCCGGATCGGTGGCGGGCAGGGCGCTCAGCCGCTCGGTCAGTGGGTAGAAGCGGTCCGCGGCGTCCCGTGCCTCCGCCACGCCGTCCGTGTAGAGCAGCATCAGGTCACCGCTGACGAACGGGACGGGGCAGGCGCGGTAGTCCCTGCCCACCAGCCCCTGCAGCCCCAGCGGCGGTGCGGCGACCGACGGGATCACCTCGCGGCAGCTGCCCGCGTGCCGGAGCAGCGGCGGCGGGTGCCCGCAGTTGACCACGGCCGCCGGTCCGGGTGCGTCCGGGACGCTGACCAGTACCGCCGTGACGAACTCCTCCCTCGCCGGGCGGCGGACCAGCGCCGCGTCCAGCCGCTTGGCGACCTCCGCCAGCTCCGGTTCCGCCCGCGCGGCCTCGCGGAACACCCCGAGCACGTCGGCCGCGGTCTCCACGGCGGCCAGGCCCTTTCCGCGTACGTCCCCGATGATCAGGCGCACTCCGTAGCTGGTGGGTATCGCCTCGTACAGGTCACCTCCGATGCGTGCCTCTGCCTCTGCCGCCACATAGCGCACCGCCATCACCAGCGGCCCCAGCCGTCGCGGCACCAGCCTCAGCAGCGCACGCTGTGCCGCCTCGGCGACCGTGTGCACCTTGGCCAGCTCCCGTTCCTGGCTGGCCACCACCACGACGCCCGCACAACTGAAGAAGGTGGTCGCCACGATCGTGGCCGCCGCGGTCGCCAGGACGACGGCGGGCACGCCGACGTCGTAGATCGCCAGGGCGGCGAAAAGGCCGCACGCGACCGCTCCCGCCGCCGCTGGGACCGTCGCCCGGCGGGCACCCGCACTCGCCAGCACGGGGAGAGCGGCGAGGACCGGGGAGAAGGTGACATTCGTCCCCACCGCGAAGTCGGCGGCCACGCTCATCAGGACCAGCGCATAGCCGGTGATCTTCAGCTTGCGCGCCCATCGCGGCAGCCACGGTTGGCCGCCGCCCCTCTTGCCGAAGACACCAGGCATGGCACCGTCCTCTTGCCGCGTCGTGCCCTCCTCCCTTCCACGGTCGCTCGCCGGCCGCCCTCCCGCTACCAGCGGCTCCTGCGGCCACGGCGTCCGGCCGTAGCGGAGCGTGATGCCCCCCCCCGCACTGCCGTACGTCCCGCGTCGCGGGGGTAGCGCCCGGCGGCCGCCTTTCCAACACTGGTGACGTACCGGCGACAGGGGGGGGCACCGACATGGCGACGCGCGCGGAACCGGCGCAGGCACCGCTGCCGGAGCGGCGGCGGCCGGAGCTGGACACCATCCGGATGCTGGTCGTGATCGGCCTGGTGTTCTTCCACTCGGCGCTCGTCTTCGCCGCCGACGACGACTTCTATGTCAAGAACGCCGAGACCACCGAAGCCGTCATGATCATCGCCGGGTTCGGGGTCGTCTGGGCCATGCCGCTGCTGTTCCTCATCTCCGGCCTCGGCGCCTGGCACTCGCTTCAGCGCCGCGGTGCGGGCGGCTTCGCCAGGGAGCGGCTGCTGCGGCTCGGCGTTCCGCTGGTGTTCGCGACCCTCGCGCTGAACCCGCTGCCGCAGTGGCTGCGGCTGCGCGCGGCCGACGCCGGCTACCACGAGTCGTACCTGGGCTTCCTGCCCCGCTTCTTCGACGTGCACCTGGAGCCCGCGGAGTTCCCCTTCCTCGTCCAGGGCGAGCACTTCGAGACCGGCCACCTGTGGTTCGTCGTGCTCCTCCTGGCGTTCTCCCTCATGCTGGTGCCGTTCCACCGGTGGCTGCCGCGCGAGCGTGTCCGCCGCATCGGCGACCGGGTGGCGGAGACGACCCTGCGCCGGCGGGGCGTCGTGCTTCTGCCGGCCCTCGTCCTCGCGGCGATCTGTGCCCTCGCACGGCTGGAGGAGGACTACGCGGGCTGGCACCGCTGGTCTTACCTGCTGTTCTTCGTCGCCGGCTTCGTACTCGCGGGCGACGACCGCTTCCGCACCGCGATGCGGCGCGACGCCGGGACCGCGGCCTGGCTCGGCGCCCTGCTGTTCGCGGCCGCCGGTCCTGGCTTCGCGCTGGCGGACGAGCCCTTCACCGAGATGACCGCCCTGGCCACCGCCTCCCGGGCGCTGTTCGGCGCGGCCGGATGGTGCCTGGTGGTCGCCATCCCGGGCCTCCTCGACCGTCGGCGGCTCAAGCGACCGCGTGCGACCCCGCACCCGGCCCCGACGACGCGCCGGCGCCTCTACGGCTATCTCGCCGCGGCCGTGCTGCCGCTGTACGTCCTGCACCAGCCGATCGTGGTCGCCGTCGCCTACTTCGTGACCGGCTGGTCCGCGCCGATCCTGGTCGAGTACGCCGTGCTCGTGGTGATCGCCCTCGTCCTCACCCTCACCGCGTACGAGCTCCTGGTCCGCCGCACGCGGGCGACCCGCTTCCTGTTCGGGATGCGGCCCTAGAGGCGACTCCAATGTGCTGGTGACTGCCGCTCGTTGACAGCCGCCGCGCGGCGACCGTCCTCATCGCCGCCATCAACGACTGGCTGTGATCCCCGGGTCTGCCCGGGCCGGTGCGTCTGGGGCGTCTAGCAACTCCAGAAGCAGGTCGACGACCAGCTCCGGCCGCCCCACGAACGGCGAGTGCCCGGTCTGCCACTCGCGGACGGAGTCGCAGCGCGCGGCCATGACGTGCTGGAGTCCGGGATCGATGGCTCGGTCCTTCGCGCACACGACATAGGTGGAAGGGGCATGTTTCCAGCTTTGGCGTTCCGGGACTCCTCGACCGCAGCCCGCCGCCTGGGGTCGAAGCAGTCCCACTGCCCAAGCGGCCAGGTGCTCGGGGCAATCCGCGTACAGCGCGTCCACGGCCCCGCTTGGTTCAAGGCGGGTAGAACCGTCGTTCTGGGGCTCGATTGCGGCCTTCAACTGGCTGGAGGCGCCGCCCAAGCCCGCCGCGCTCTCACCCGCATCCGGCACGAAGGCCGCCAGATACACCAAACGCTCGACTCCATGCAGACCAGTGATCACGGACCCTCCGTAGGAGTGGCCCAGCACCAAGGGAGGCGCCTCCAGCGCGTCAACGGCGGCCTGCACCGCCGCCGTGTCCGCGGCCAACGAGCCTCGATGCAGTTCGGGAGCGACCACGTTCACGCCGACAGCCCGCAGACCCTCGGCAACCCGGAGGAAGTGCTCCGGCTGGTGGTACAAGCCGTGAACCACAACTGCGCTGGTCACTTGACCACCCCCCGGATCGACGTGCCGAAGAAGATGATCCTGGACATCGGAGAGCCCGTCAGTGATGCATCTCCGATGCACGCCCTAGCATGGCCGGAGGCCGAAGCGCGCACGCTGGGGGCGGACATGAAGCGCAGGGTGGGGAGAGCTGCCGCGGCGGCGTACGTCGTGCTGATCGGGGGCCTCGCCGTGGCGGGGGCCGTCCACGAGCAGGCCGTCTACTACCTGCTCGCGGTCGCGCTGACCCTGCCCGCGGGGGCCGTGGCGCTGCCGGCGATGTACGGGGGCTATGCGGCGCTCTCCGCGGTCGGCGGGATCTGGTCCCCCGTGGCCGGGCCGGGCGGTGAGGAGGCCGATTGGCTGAGCCTCGGCAGCACGACGCTGAACGTGGTGCTGCTGACGTGCGCCGCGATCGTCAACGTCGTGCTGCTGGAACGGGCGTTGCGCCGACGGCGGAGGCTGTCCCACCGCTGATCCGCTGCCGCGACCCGCCGTCCCGGAATACGGGCACCGCCGCCCATGGCGGCCCCCGGAGCCGTAGGCTGGCGGACGCAGCTGGTTCGCCCCCGTCCGCCAGGCGGGACGCGTCGTAAGAGGGAACCCGGTGGGAATCCGGGACTGCCCCGCAGCGGTGAGTGGGAACGAGCGCCGTCATACGCACTGGGCCCGGCCGGGTCTGGGAAGCGACGGCCAGTAGGTGTCTGCCCCCGGCAGGCGTGCCCGCGAGTCCGAAGACCTGCCCGCTGCCCGTGCGCGACCGAACGCGCGCGGACATCCCGGTGACCTCGAGGGCGGGTCGGCGTACATACCTGGCGGATGACCGCGCCCCGCCGCGCGTGTTCCGGCCGCCGGTCTGCGTCGCCTTCGCGCTCTCGACCCGTCCCCGGGATCTCAGGGATTCATCTCGCGAAGGAGATCTCCGTGACCACCAAGTCCGCAGCCGCGGCAGCACGGCCCACCGTGTACGGCTACCCCCGCCAGGGCGGCAACCGGGAGCTGAAGAAGGCCGTCGAGGGGTACTGGAAGGGCCGGGTCACCGCCGACGCCCTCCGGGCCACCGCCGCCGAACTGCGCCGCGCGAACTGGCGGCGGCTCGCCGAGGCCGGCGTGCACGAAGTACCGACCGGCGACTTCTCGTACTACGACCACGTCCTCGACACGACCGTGATGGTGGGCGCCGTCCCCGCGCGGCACCGGGGGGCCGTGGCCGCCGACCCGCTCGACGGCTACTTCGCGATGGCGCGCGGCACCCAGGACACGGCACCGCTCGAAATGACGAAGTGGTTCGACACCAACTACCACTACCTGGTCCCCGAGCTCGGTCCGGACACCGTGTTCGCGGCCGACTCGTCCCGGCAGGTCGGGGCGGTCAAGGAGGCCCTCGCCCTCGGCCTCGCGCCCCGGCCGGTCCTCGTCGGCCCCGTGACCTACCTCCTGCTCGCCAAGCCCGCCCCCGGCGTCCCCGCGGACTTCGAGCCGCTCTCCCTCCTCGACCGGCTGCTGCCGGTGTACGCGGAGGTCCTGGCCGATCTGCGTGCCGCGGGGGCCGGCTGGGCGCAGCTCGACGAGCCGGCGCTCGTGCAGGACCGGACCGCCGCCGAACTCGGCGCCTCGGAGCGGGCGTACGGGCGCCTCGGCGCTGTCGAGGACCGGCCGAGGCTCCTGGTGGCCTCCTACTTCGACCGGCTCGGCGAGGCCCTGCCGGTACTCGCCAAGGCACCGGTGGACGGGCTCGCGCTCGACTTCACCGGGGCGGCCGCCGCCAACCTCGACGCGCTCGCCGCGGTGGGCGGCCTGCCCGGCAAGCGCCTGGTGGCCGGTGTCGTGGACGGACGCAACATCTGGGTCAACGACCTGGAGAAGTCCCTCGCCACCCTCGGCACGCTGCTGGGACTGGCCGGCCGGGTCGACGTGGCCGCCTCGTGCTCCCTGCTGCACGTGCCGCTCGACACGGCGGCCGAGCGCGACATCGACCCGCAGATCCTGCGCTGGCTGGCCTTCGCCCGGCAGAAGACGGCGGAGGTCGTCACCCTCGCCAAGGGGCTGAGCCGGGGGACCGGCGCCATCGCCGGGGAACTCGCCGCCAACCGCGCCGCCCTGGCGTCCCGCGCCTCGTCGCCCATCACCCACGACCCCGCCGTACGGGCACGGGCCGCGGCGGTCACGAGCGCCGACGCCCGCCGCTCGCAGCCGTACGGCGAGCGGGCGGCGGCCCAGCGCGCCCACCTCGGCCTGCCTCTGCTCCCGACCACCACCATCGGCTCGTTCCCGCAGACCGCGGAACTCCGCACGGCACGGGCCGATCTGCGGGCCGGCCGGATCGGCGAGACGGAGTACGAGGAGCGCATCAAGGCCGAGATCGGCGAGGTGATCTCCTTCCAGGAGAAGACCGGACTGGACGTCCTCGTGCACGGCGAGGCCGAACGCAACGACGTGGTCCAGTACTTCGCCGAGCGGCTCACCGGCTGCCTCGCCACCCAGCACGGCTGGGTGCAGTCCTACGGCACGCGCTACGTCCGTCCGCCGGTCCTCGCCGGGGACATCTCCCGCCCCGAGCCCATGACCGTGCGGTGGACGGCCTACGCCCGCTCGCTCACCGACCGGCCGGTGAAGGGCATGCTCACCGGTCCGGTCACCATGCTCGCCTGGTCCTTCGTCCGCGACGACCAGCCCCTCGCCGACACCGCGCGCCAGGTCGCCCTGGCCCTGCGCGACGAGGTCGGCGACCTGGAGCGCGCGGGAACGCCGGTCGTCCAGGTCGACGAGCCCGCCCTGCGCGAGACGCTGCCGCTGCGCTCCGCCGACCGCGCCGGCTACCTGGCCTGGGCCACCGAGGCGTTCCGGCTGACCACCAGCGGCGTGCGTCCGGACACGCAGATCCACACCCACATGTGCTACGCCGAATTCGGTGACATTGTGGCGGCGATCGACGACCTCGACGCCGACGTCATCAGCCTGGAGGCCGCCCGCTCCCACATGCAGGTCGCCCGCGAACTCGCCGCGCACGGGTACCCGCGCGAGGCCGGGCCCGGCGTGTACGACATCCACTCGCCGCGCGTGCCGGGAGTGGACGAGGTGGCCGCCCTGCTGAGGAAGGGTCTGGAGGCCATCCCCGCCGAGCGGTTGTGGGTCAACCCGGACTGCGGGCTGAAGACCCGCGGCTGGGCGGAGACCCGCGCCTCCCTGGAGAACCTGGTCGCGGCGGCCCGCACGGTCCGTTCCGAACTCCCCGCGTCCTGAACACGAGAGGGCCCGCGGACGGTTCCGCGGGCCCTCTCGACGGGTGATGCCTCAGTTGGCCGCCGGTACCGCCCGGCCGGAGGCGGACGGAGCGGGCCGGGGGGACAGCAGGCGTTGTGCCAGCTCGCCGAAGAGGAGGCCGAAGCCGCCCCACAGCGTCAGCTGGATGGCCAGGGCCGACAGGCGGAACCGCCACAGCAGCGTGGCCGGGAAGTCCGCGGGCACCTCGTTGATGACCGGCAGGAACGCGTAGGCCAGCCCGATGGCGACGACGAAGGCCCCGACCGCGACGACCGTGGCGTACCAGGTGCCCACGCGGGGTGCCAGGCGCTTGCCGACGATCACGGCGGCGATCGCCAGCAGCACGCTGAGCACCATCATCAGGAAGTACAGCGTGGTGCGCTTGCCGATGGTGTCCGGATCGCCCACCGACGGCGGGTTGGCCGGGTACTTGAGGAACGGGACGACGTAGACCGCCAGCAGCGCGCAGCCCGACAGCAGCAGGGCCGTCGCACGGGCGGAGAAGCGGCCGACGCGCCCGAGCGCGAAGCAGTAGGCCAGCGCGGCGATTCCGCCGAAGGCGACGCCGTAGAGCAGGATGCCGGTGGCCAGCCCCGCGGTGGACTGCAGGTGGCGGCTGACGAGTTCGACCTCGTGCTCGTGCCCGGAGGCGTGCGCCTCCTCGAAGCCGATGGCGTTGTCGACGCTGGGTTCACCGAGGAAGTAGGCGACAAGGAGGGCGAGCGCGCCGGCGATCAGGCCGGCGAGCATGCCGCGGACGAGGAGGTTCCTCACGGTTGCGGAGTTCATGGCTGCGCGAGGTCCCCGTCAGTGGCAGGGGAAGCCGAGCAGGTGGCGGGCGTCGTGCACCCACTCGTGGACGTCCGCGCCGTTGACGACGGAGGTGGCACCCTGCTCGGCGCCGACGAAGTACAGCAGGATCAGCATGAGGACGCCGATGAAGACCGCCCACGGGGCGATGTCCTTCAGCGGCAGCTTGGCCGGTATGACGGGGGTGGTGACTGGCGGCTGGGCGACAGGCTGCGCCATGGCAGGTCCTCCTCGGGAGTTCGCGTCCCATCTCGGTGGTGCACAGGACGTCGGCTGCGGGTCTGACTCACCAGGCGTTCCGGCCCTGAGGCCGGTCTGGTTCACAGTGGCGCGACCGTCCCGGGATTCCACCGGATTCCGCCATGCCGTCGTCGTATCCGGCAAACCGTACCGCGCCGCGGTACCCCCGGCCAAGACCGCGCCCCGGGCCCGGGAGCCGCCGACGGGGCGTCCGCCTGGACCATTACGCCGGGAGGACGGGCAACTCCCAGAGCTGCCGCGTGATCTGACGCACCGTCGCCGACCGACAGACGCCGTGCCCCCGGTGCCTTGTGTCAGTTGCCCCGGCGGACCCGTGCGGCCTCGCGGGCGGCGGCCATCTGCCGGGCCTCGGCCGCCTTGCGCGACTCCTTCCCGGGCCGCGTGCCCAGGCCGCGGAAGGGGGCACCGCCGCGCGCCGGCGCTTTCACGGGCGCCGCACCGGCGACGGGGACTCCGGAGGGGGCCTGGGCCCCGGTGATCCGGCTCAGCGCCGTCTCGCCGGAACGCACCTGAGTGATCGTGGGGCGGATACCGGCCTCGGACATGAGCCTGGTCACGGCGCCGCGCTGGTGGGAGGTGACGAGAGTCACCACAGTGCCGGAGCGCCCGGCGCGGGCGGTCCGGCCGCCGCGGTGGAGGTAGTCCTTGGCCTCGGCGGGGGGATCGACGTTCACCACGAGATCCAGATCGTCGATGTGGATGCCGCGGGCGGCGACGTCGGTCGCCACCAGGGTCGTCACCTCGCCGGCCCTGAAGCGGGCGAGGGCCCGCGTGCGCTGCGGCTGGGACTTCCCGCTGTGCAGGCCCTCCGCGGGCACGCCCGAACCCTCCAGGTGCCGGGTGAACTGGTCGACGGCGTGCTTGGTGTCCAGGAACATGATCACCCGGCCGTCACGGGCGGCGATCTCCGTGGCGGCGGCGAACTTGTCGGCGGCGTGCACGTAGAGCAGGTGATGCTCCATGGCGACGACGGCCGCGGCCGCGGGGTCGACCGAGTGGACCACCGGATCGCTGAGGTAGCGGCGGACCAGCTCATCGATGTTCCGGTCGAGGGTCGCGGAGAACAGCATCCGCTGGCCATCGGGGCGCACCAGGTCCAGCAGCTCGGTCACCTGCGGCAGGAAGCCCAGGTCGGCCATCTGGTCCGCCTCGTCCAGGACCGTGATCCGCACGTGGTCCAGATGCGCGTCACGGCGTCCGACGAGGTCGCTCAGCCGTCCGGGCGTGGCGACGACGACCTCTGCCCCGGCCCGGATCGCGCCGACCTGCCGGCCGATCGACAGGCCGCCGACCACGGTCGCGAGCCGCAGGCCCAGCGCCTCGGCGTAGGGGGTCAGTGCCTCCGTGACCTGCTGGGCCAGCTCCCGCGTCGGCACCAGGACCAGGGCACGGGGCCGCTTGGGCTCGGCACGCTGCCCCGCGGTGCGGGCCAGCAGCGCCAGGCCGAAGGCCAGGGTCTTGCCGGAGCCGGTGCGCCCCCGGCCCAGGACGTCGCGCCCGGCCAGCGCGTTCGGCAGTGTGGCCGCCTGGATGGGGAACGGCTGCTCCACTCCGAGTGCGGTCAGGGCCGTGAGCAGGGGCGACGGGAGTCCCAGCTCCGCGAACCCGGTGACCGGCGGCAGACCGGGAGTGACCGTCCCGGGTGCCGCGAACTCGCCCCGCGGGGCCGCCGCGGGGCGGCCCGTGCCGGCCAGGCGCCCGGGAACCTGCTGACGGGAACGCCCCGCCTGGCCGGAGCGGTGGTCGTTGCGGGGCGAACGGTTCATGGGAGACCTTCCTCGACGGGGCAGCGCATCGAGGCATTCCCGGTGGGGCGGTGCGGCCGGGGAGTCGCCAGAACGAGCCGAAGACAAGACGGTGATCGGCAGCGACGGCCCCGTCCCTTCGGCGCGGGGGTCCCGGGTGCGTCGTGCGTGCCGGCGCCGGGCGCCGACGCCCGGGCGACGGCGCTGCTCGCCGGAAGTTTACCCGTCCGGGCCGTCTTTCCGGGCTTTCCGGGCGGGACGGCGACGGCGGTGTGACGCGGACCACGGTTCCGTGCGGACGCGGGGCCTCCCGGTGCTCGCCGGTCCCGACGACCCCGAGCCGCACGGGAGGCCCCGCTGTGCCGCCCGCCGGGCGGTGCGAGAGATCTGCCGTTCCGTCAGGAGGGCAGCGTCCATTGCTGGTTGGTCGAGTCGGCGCAGCTCCAGATCTGCAGGCGGGTGCCGTTGGCCGAGCTCGGCCCGGTGGCGTCCAGGCACTTGCCGGACTGCGGGTTGACCAGCGTGCTGCCGGACTTCTGCCAGACCTGCGACCCGGTGCCGTTGCAGTCGTACAGGTCCACCTTCGTGCCGTTGGCGGTGCCGGCGGCGACGACGTCCATGCACTTGCCGAGCGCCCGCAAGGTGCCGTCACTGCCGACGGTCCACTTCTGCGCGTCCGTGCCGTTGCAGTCGTAGAGCTGGACCGCGGTGCCGTTGGTGGTGGCCGCGCCGGCGATGTCCACGCACTTGCCGGCGTACCCGGAGCGGATCGGGCCGGTGCCGCCGGGGGGCGGGGTGGTGCCGCCGACCCAGGTGGTGGCCGCGGAGGCTCCCACGTTGTCGATGGCGGTGTTGCTCTCGATCGGGCTCGCGACCTTGCCGGGGAAGACGATGAACGTCACCGGGCCCTCGGTTCCGCCCGTGGCGGGGTTGGGATCGATGCCGAGCGCCGTGGCCAGCGCGTAGGAGCCCTCGCCGATGATGTTGTCCGGGCCCTCGTCGGCGAACGTGGCGTAGACGACCCTGCCGTTGTAGACCACCGCGGCGACGCTGCCCGGCGAGATGCCCGCGGACTGGTAGTTGAAGCGGCTGCTCGGCAGGGGCACGACGTAGTAGTGCGTGGTCTCCGAGGTGAAGGGCTGGCCGGTGGAGGTCTCGAAGGACGTCTGCGGCTGGTACCAGGGGTCGGTCGCGGCGTTGCAGTGCGTCGTGCCGACGCCGTCGCAGTCGATGTCCATGTCCGACGTCCAGGTGTACGCGGACCCGTTCTTGCAGATCTGCACGGTCGCGGCTCCGCCGTCGTCCGTCGCGTATTTGCCGTTCGAGGCGGGAGTGCAGTTCTGCGCCTTGGCGAGCAGTTGGGCCGCGGTCGGTCCCGCGGCCGCCACGGCCTGCGCGGCTCCGGCGGCGTTCGATGCGGTCGCGCCGACGCCGACCGTCGCGGTCAGCGTGGCCGCGGCGACGCCGAGGGCGGCGAGGCCCAGGCGAAAGCGAGTACGCGTCATGGGGCACCTCTTCCGATCGTTGAAGAACGTCCGAACGGGTGGGACAGGGGTGGCCACCGGATTGAAAGGAAACCTTACTGACGCATACCTGTCAATGCTCGCGCGACCGTGTCCATGTGTGCATCGGCGCCCCCGAGATGCCCCGCGAACCGGAAGCTCGCCGTGGGTCTTCGGTAACCTCTATCGAGTGAACCTGAGCTTAATGATGAATGAATTATTGCTGCACTTTGATGGACTGGGGGCGTTGAGTTGGGAGCACGTGGGGGCCGGATTGCGTCGTGTGGCCGGGGTCGACGGTGCGAGGGTGGCGAGGGGGCAGCCGGGGTGGGAGATCGGGGCGCGGACCGCGCCGGTGGTGTGGCGGTGATCGGAGGAGTGCTTCCCGTCCGGAGCGGTCCTGTCGAGTGGCCCCGGCGCCGAGCGGCCGGGAATGTCGCGGGCCACTGGGGTGCCGGGGGAGGGATGCCGGGCGACGTGGCGCCATCGGCGGCGAGACGATCCGTTTCCGGCCCACATGCCGACCCGCGCCCGCCCCGGAGGTTCTCGTGACCCGGATTCTTGTCGTGGAGGACGACGAGGCGATCAGCACCGCCCTGTCCCTCGTCCTGCGGATGGAGGGATTCGAAGTCGCGGTCGCGGACACCGGGCCGGGCGCGCTGAGTCAGTTCGGCAGCGACGGTGCCGATATGGTCCTGCTGGACTGGATTCTTCCTGAATTCCCTGGACTTGAGGTGTGCCGCAGGCTCCGTCAGACCTCCAATGTGCCCGTGATCATGGTGACCGCCAAGGACAGCGAGATCGACAAGGTCGTGGCACTGGAAATGGGGGCGGACGACTACGTGACCAAGCCGTTCTCCAGCCGTGAACTCATCGCCCGGATCCGCGCCGTGCTGCGTGGCCGGGGCAAGTTGGACCACGTCCCCTTGAACGTTCTTGAGGTGGGGCCCGTCCGGATGGACGTCGAACAGCACCTCACCACGGTGAACGGAAAAGAGGTCTACCTCCCGCTGAAGGAGTTCGGCCTCCTGCGCTTTCTGCTCCAGAACCCGGGCCGGGTGCTCACCAAGCAGCAGATCCTGGACTACGTGTGGGGTGCGGACCACTTCGGTGACGGCAAGACCGTCGATGTCCACATGAGGCGCTTGCGCATCAAGATCGAGTCGGACCCGGGAAGGCCGTGCCATCTCCTCACCGTCCGAGGGGTCGGCTACAAGTTCCAGAAATGACGCGGGCATGAGTGAGGCGTCATGCGGTTCGACGCCTCACTCGGTGCGGTGTGCCGGGTCGCGTTCGACCCCCGGCCGCGTGGCCCGGCCTGAGGCCGTCAGCAGCTCTGGACCCGCGCCACGGCCTTGCCGAAGTCCCCGGCCCTCAACGCTCCCACCGGGATCGTGTAGTACAAGGTGCCCGCGTCGCCCCAGCCCCATCCGAGGTCCGCCTCCTCCGCAAGCTGGAGCAGGTGGACCGCCGGGCCGTCGGCGTCCCGAGACGTCACCTTCATGGTGTACGAGGTGTCCGGCCATCCGAAGGCGAAGTGGGCGCCGGCGGTGTTCCCGTCGAGATCGCCCATCTCGCTGAGGACGAACGATGGCGCACCCCAGTGCCGGTCCCTGTCGAACTCGATGTCCTCGTCCTCGACGTCCCAGCAGTCGGGGAGCATGGTCACCTCCGCGGCGTGCAGAGGTACGGCGGGGTAGCGTCTCGCCGGTTCGGGCGTGACCGTCCCGACAGCCCGTGCGGGGTCGGCGGGGAGCACGCGGGCAGCGCCGGGTCCGGAGACGTCCAGCGTGCGGAGGACGTCGTACGGCACGTCCGGATCGAGGTGGAAGAAGTTCAGCAGGCCCGGCCGTACGGGCAGTTCGTCCCCCAGCCACGGGGCGAGGGCATCCGTGTCCAGCACGGCGTGCAGGGACAGCGGCATGCCGTCGTGCTCGGGCCAGGGGGTCCCGGGGTCGAGCAGCGCGGGCCCGCCGAGCCGGCACCGGCCGGTGGGCTCGGCGGTGTCCGTGGGCCGGATCAGCCGGAATCCGCGGCGGGCCATGGCGGCGAACTGACGTCCGGCCCTCTCACCGAGCCGATCCGAGCACTCGCGGCTCACGTCGGCCGGGTCGTCGAACTCCATGCCGGGATCTTCTCAGTGCGCCGAGCCGTCGGTCGCGTGGCCCGCCCATGCGATCATGGGGCCCCTCGCCGCGACAGTGGGCTGCCCGGCACCAAGGCAGAGGTCAGGGAGCCGATGGACCGCAAGGACCTGCCGGACGCAGTGACATCGGCTGCTCTCACTCCCGACCGGCAACGCCAAGCCGCCGCGCTGGCACTGTGGCGGCTGCGCGCGCCGCTGCTGGACTTCACGCTCGACGCGGAGTGGGGCATCGACGTCTCCGTCCTGGAATCGATGTTCCTGGCCGCGGCGTCAGCCCCTGACGAGCAGTCGGCCCGCCGGTACGACCAGGCGACGACCGAGCTGCGCCGTGCACCGCTCTTCACGTCCGAGGTGGACCCGGAGGTGCGCGAGCTCGTCCAACTGGAGACCGTCGTGGGCCTGCTGACCTTCGGCGAGGTGCTCGAAACGCATGACCCGGACAAGATCGAGGCGATGGTCGACTGCCCGCGAGGACTTGCCGGCCACCTTGACCGGCTCGTCGAGGACTCCTTCTGGTCCGACCCGGCGGAGGACGCCCACCGCCGGTATTTTGCGGGACTGACCGAACCTGTTCGACGCCACGGCCTCGGCTACCTCGCCTCCCGCAACCTCGCCGTCGAGTTCGCCTGCCACGAGGCTCTGCCGGCCCTGCCGCCCGGTGAAGGCCTGCTCGACACATCCGCCGGCCGGGACCTGATCACGCACTGTGACGACGTCGGCGCCGAACTGGTCCGGGCGCTGCGGTGGTTGAACACGACCGGGTACTAGCGTGCCGACGTCTGACCGGCTTGCCGGAGGCAGCCGGCCCGCGCCCACCCAGGGGAAGGCGTCGTGCCTGCGTGGTCCGCTGTCCGAGCGGCGTGGCAGGGTGGGGGCATGTGCGGCCGATATGTCTCGACACGACGTCCCGAAGACCTGGTCCAGCAGTTCCGGGTCACCGAGTGGAATCCGGAAGCCCTGGTGGCGCCGAACTGGAACGTGGCGCCGACCGATGACGTGTGGGCCGTCCTGGAGGGCGTGGACCGGGGGACCGGGGCGCTGGAGCGGCAGTTGCGGCCACTGCGGTGGGGGCTGGTGCCGTCGTGGGCGAAGAGCCTCAGCGTCGGGTCCAAGATGATCAACGCGCGGATGGAGACGGTGCACGAGAAGCCCGCCTACCGCCGGGCCTTCGCCAAGCGCCGCTGCCTGCTGCCCGCCGACGGCTTCTACGAGTGGCAGGCCGTCCCGGCGACCGACACCACCAAGGCCCACAAGCAGCCGTACTTCATCAGCCCGGAGGGCGGCCACGGGCAGGGCATGGCCTTCGCCGGGCTGTACGAGTTCTGGCGCGACCGCGAGGTCGCCGGTGACGACGAGCCCGGCGCGTGGTGGACGACCTGCACGATCATCACCACCGAGGCCACCGACGCCGCCGGCCGTGTCCACCCGCGGATGCCGCTCACCATCGGCGCCGCCGACTACGACGCCTGGCTCGACCCGGAGCACCAGGACCCCGACGAACTCCGTGCCCTGCTCACCGCCCCCGCCGAGGGCCACTTGGTCACCCGCCCGGTGTCCACCGCCGTCAACAACGTCCGCAACAACGGTCCGCACCTGCTGGACGATGCCGCGTCATGATGATCGCTGCGACGCGGTAAGGCGATTGAGGGGTGGGACCCGAACGCCTTCCCGAACACCGGGCAGAGCGGACGCGAAAGGGATGTCGCGGAGCGTGATGTGGCGAGCGCGGTGCTGTTGCTCCCGTCGGCTTTCACCGCTGCGGGCCTTGGTCTCGCCGCCCAATGGTGCCTGGAGCTTCGGCGTGACAGGAGGCAACGGGCACGCGGCGGTGCAGCCGTGCAGCGCCCGCGGCAGCCTGGGCCAAAGATTTTCGCAGCGGAGTCGTGGACATGGTTCCCCTGTGATGAATGGCGCGTACAGTGAACAACGACCCGTGGTTCAACTGCCAGGCGCGACTACGGCGGCCTCAGGGCCGCCGAGTCGGGCCTGTGCGCGAAGCGCCGCAAGCTGGTGACGTGACGTCACAACCGACGATCGGGTCCCGCCGCCGCGCCTGACATGCCGGGCCCGCCCCCCGCGAGGGAACGGGCCCGGACATCCTCCGGAACTACGGCAGTTCGATGCCCGTGACCAGGCCGTTCTGGTTGCCGACCACCAGGACGTCACCGACGGTCGCCGGGGTGCTGAAGCAGTAGACCAGGCTGTGCTGCAGCCGGCCCCGCCGGGAGCCGTCCTCCAGCGCGACGCCGAGCAGCTTGCCGTCCGCGGACTGGGCCCAGGCCACGCCGTCGGCGACCACCGCACCGGCGTTGAAGACGCGCACCGCCAGGTCCGTCTTCCAGCGCACCTTGCCGGTCGCCAGCTCGACGCGGGACATGACCCCGGTTTCCGTCGTGAACAGGGCGGTGCCGTCGCCGAGGACGAGTGTCGGCGCGTACATGGCGCTGCCCGCCAGCTTCCAGCGCAGCGCGCCGGTGGCGGCGTCCAGCGCCCAGGAGCTGGAGACCGAGCCGACGATCACGACGCCGTCCGCGACCGCGACGACGTTGTCCCAGCCGCTGTAGAGCGCGATGTGGTTCTCGGTGCCGGTGGCCATGGAGAACGACCACAGGGCCGCACCGGTCACCGCGTCGTGGGCGCGGGCCCAGCCGTCGTCGGCCGCCGTGTAGACGCGGGTGCCGTCGCTCGCGGCGCGGCCGGAGGAGAATCCGCGGTCGGGCACCGACCAGAGGGTGTCCCCGCTCGCGGCGTCCAGTGCGAAGAGCGTGCGGCCGGCCGAGACGAACAGCCGCTCCTGGCCGCCGACCTCGGTGACCAGCGGAGCACTCAGCACGGGCGCCCCCGCGTCGAAGGCCCACTTCTGGCCGCCGTCGGCGGTGTCGAGGGCGTAGAGCCGGTGGTCGGCCGACGGGACGAAGACCGTGCGCGAGGCGGCGTCCACCGCCGGCCGGCGGTAGACCGGTCCGACCTGCGTGTGCCACAGACGGGTCGCGGAGGAACGGTGACGAGGACGCAGGGCCACCACGTCGCCGCTGCTGGACGCGACGACGGCGGTCTGCTCGTCACCGGAGCCGAACGCCGCGATGCCGCCCTGGACCGAGCCGGGCAGCTGGTACTCCCAGCGGGCCTTCGGGTCGGCGGCGCCGCGCTCCACCTCGAACAGGGCGGTGTCCTCCCACCAGGTGCCGTCCGCCGCGGTGACCTGGAGGCGCAGCCGCTGGGTGCCGGGGACCACCGAGGAGACGTCCACGGTGCCCTCCCAGCGCCGGTCCGAGCCGGGTTCGGGGGTGAGGGGCTTCCAGACGGGGGTGGCGGCGCCGCCGAAGACGGTCTGCGGGTAGAGGTCGACGGCGACCTGGGCCGGGGCGGCGTCCCCGTCCAGGCGCACGGAGACCGGCAGCAGGCCGCCGGCGACGCTGCCCAGGCGGACGCCGCGCGGGCGCTGCGGGCGGCCGAGGCCGTCGCCGGCCAGCGGCATGTCCGCGACGGGCACCTCGGTCTCGGTCCCGTCGGCGGCCACGTTGACCCGGCTCACCCGCAGCACGGGCGTGCCGTCGGCGGCCGCGGTGCGCTCCACCCAGTAGTACAGGGCTCCGTTGCGGACCGCGTTGAGGCCGATCTGGGTGAGCCCGTTGAACCGGCTCACGACCTCCTTGTGGATGTGGCCGGCGAAGATGCCGCGGACGTCGTGGTCGGCGAGCAGGTCGAGGACGGCCGGCTGGTCGTCGACGTAGTAGAAGGTGTTGCCCATCGGGAAGTGCTGGAAGAGCACCGCGGGCGTGCCGGGGCGCAGGCGCTTCAGGTCGGCCTCCAGCCACTCCAGGCCGCCGGGGCCGAAGTGCCCGGGCTCCTGGAGGACCTGGGTGGGGTCGAAGCCGATGAAGTGCACACCGCCCGCGTCGAACGAGTACGGCGACGGGCCGAAGTGGCTGTGGTACTGCTCCTTGGCGGACGGGTCCCACCGCACGTCGTGGTTGCCGGGGGAGTAGTGCATCTTGCCGTGGAGGGCCGCGGGCAGCACCTCGGCGTAGCGCTCGAACTCGTCGGGACGGCCGGTGTCGGTGATGTCCCCGCAGTGCAGGACGAGGTCCGGGGTGCGGGCGGCGATCGAGGCCCATACCTGGGTCAGCCACACGGTGGTCTGCGGCGAGTCGGTGTTCACGTGAGTGTCGGTCACGAGCGCGAAGCGCAGGGGCGCGTCCGGCTGGACGGCCGGTGCGGCGTTCGCGGGCGCGGCACCCAGCAGGGAGGCGAGTCCGGCCGAGGCGAGCGTGCCTCCGGCGAGACCGAGGAACCCGCGGCGGCCGATGCCGGCGTGACGGCAGGCGTCGTGCGTGGTGCCGGACGACTCAGGCAGATCAGACATGTAAGTCCCGATGGTGCGAGGCGCGAGTGCGCCAGGGTGCAGGATCGGGCACACGGTGGTCCGCCCCGGCAACACCGCCCTTGATGTAAATGGTCGTTACATGGAACATCGGATGTGCGTTCGTCGGCGGGAGCCACGAAGAGGGGGCGACGGAGCCGCCGCCCCCGGGGTGTCAGGACAGGCAGCCGACGTGCGCGAGGGCCTGCTTGAGCAGGATTCCCTGGCCGCCCGGCATTTCCTGCTGCAGGTGCGGGGACGACGCCTCCTGGGGGGTGAACCAGACCAGGTCGAGAGCGTCCTGGCGCGGGTGGCAGTCGCCCACCACCGGGACGACGTAGGCCAGGGACACCGCGTGCTGGCGGGGGTCGTGAAAGTGCGTCACCCCGTGCGTCGGGAAGTACTCCGCGATGGTGAACGGCTGGGGGGACGCCGGGATGCGCGGCAGCGCCATCGGGCCGAGGTCCTTCTCCAGGTGGCGGACGAGCGCCTCGCGGACGCGCTCGTGGTGGAGGACCCTGCCGGAGACGAGGGCACGGCTGACGGTCCCGTCCGGCCCGATACGGAGCAGGAGACCGACATGTGTGACTTCTCCGCTGTCGTCGACCCGCACGGGCACGGCGTCGACGTACAGGATCGGCATACGTGCGCGGGTCAGCTCCAGATCCTCGGGAGACAGCCAGCCGGGCGTGGTTTCGGTCTTGTCGGCCATCGGGTGATCGTACGTGGAGAACCGGCCGATCGGGGAGACTTGTCGGCGCGCCGCTCCGCCCCGTGTACCGGCTGCTCACGTGAGGTGGTAGCCGCGTGCGGAAGGGCGCCGCGGACGGGCGGAGGACGGGCGTCCTCCGGGGCCGCCGTCAGCCGCGGCCCCCGGGGCGTCCGGCGTGTCGCCTGTCAGCGGTTGCGGGGAGGGGCGAAGGGGTTGTCGCCGGGGGCCGGCGCGTCACCGCTCCATGCCGCTCGTGGCGGGGCGGGAGCCCAGTCCGGTCCGCGGTGGTCCAGCCACCATCTGCCGATGGTGTGGAACTTCTCCTCGAAGGCCCGGTCCCGGATGAGGAACCCGGTGAGCGGCGCCCGCAGGCGGGTACTCCGGCCCCCTGCCTCATGGATCACGACGGAGCGGGCGCCGAAGACCCACTCGGTCCCGATGGCCTGCACGTCGGCCCACGGGATGGTCCGGCGGGAGAGGTTGTGCACGACGGCCGCGGAGGGCGTGAGCGTGATCCCGTAGGGACGTGAGAAGACCAGCATCGCGATCGGGAGCACGACGGGTGGCCCGAAGGACTGGCCGACCGGCACTCCGTGCGACCAGGACCAGAGCCCCAGGAGACCGGCGGCCACGGTGACGGGCAGCACGGGCAGCACACGCTGGAAAGGCGTCAACCGGTAGCGGATGCGTACCGGTGGGACCGTCCTGTCCCACAGCTGCTTCACGGCTTCATCCCCCCCGACGCGCGCGTTCGCCCCCGAAGTGTGGCGATGCCAGGACGCGTTGTCCATTCGCGCACCCCGGGTACGGCCCTCCGCGGGACCGGACCCGGGGTGCGCGCCGGGTGGTGGTGCCGTCAGTGGTACTGGCCGACCTGGTAGTCGCCCGCGGGCTGCTGGGTGATGACGTTTCCGCGGTTGAAGGCGTTGATGACGGCGATCTGCGTCACCAGGGCGGCGAGCTGGTCCTCGTCGTAGTGCTTGGCGGCGTTCGCCCACACCTCGTCGGGGACGCCGCCGGCGGCGTCCGCGATGCGGGTGCCCTGCTCCGTCAGTTCCAGCGCGGCGCGCTCGGCGTCGGTGAAGACCGTGGCCTCGCGCCAGACCGCGACCATGTTGAGGCGTACCGCGGTCTCGCCCGCGGCCGCGGCGTCCTTGGTGTGCATGTCGATGCATCCGGCGCAGCCGTTGATCTGACTGGCGCGGATGTTGACCAGTTCGCGCGTCGCGGCCGGCAGGGTCGACTCGGCGAGCGCCTGACCCGCGGCGATGATGTGCTTGATGGCCTTGGCCGCGACCGGGCTTGCCATGATGTTCAGCCTGGCTTCCATGGTGCACTCCTGTGTCGTTGCTGGCGGTTGCACCTCATGGACGGATGAGGCCGCCGGACTGTGACACGGACGCATGTGACGCGCGCCTCAGGTCGGTCAAGAGATGGCCGCCGTCGGGGAGTTCGCGGACTCCCGCTGGGACGGCTCGCGATCAGGCGGCTGTCATCCGCTCCTCGCCCTTGCGCTGCGTCGCCTTCGGCGCGGTCTCGCTTCGCCCTGAAGCCGGCTTGAGGAAGAGGGTGAACACGGCTCCCACGGCGACCAGCGGCGTGATCCACAGGAAACCGGTCCCGGTGGCGCGGGCGAAGGCGTCGAGAGCGATGTCGCGTACGGCGGACGGCAGTTGGGCGATGGTGTCGGGGCGGGACGGGTCCAGGGCGCCGTCGGCGGCGGTGCCCTCCAGCCGGCCCGTGAAGTTGCCGGTCAGCAGGGCGCCGAAGACGGCGACGCCGAAGGCGGCACCGATGGAGCGGGCGAAGGTGACGACCGCACTGGCGGCGCCGAGGTCGGCGGCCGGGACGCTGTTCTGCACGGTGGTCAGGACGACCATGGGGACCATGCCGATGCCGACGCCGGTGACGAGGAAGTAGAGGCTGAGGACGGCGGTGCCGGTGCCCGCGCCGATGGTGGACAGCAGGAGCAGACCCGCGATGTTGAGGAGCATGCCCGCGACGAGGATGGGACGCAGCCGCCCCACGTGGGCGGACCAGCGTCCGGCGAGGGACTGGCTGATGACCAGGCCGACGACGAGCGGCAGCATGTGGATTCCGGAGAGGGTGGCCGAGACCCCGTCGACGATCTGCAGGTAGGTGGGCAGGTACACCAGCACGCTGAACATGGCGGCGTTCGCCACGAAACCGGTCAGCGAGGAGAGAACCACCGTGCGCGAGGTGAGCATCGGCAGCGGGAGCACGGGGGCGGTGGCGCGGCGCTCGACCGGGACCAGCAGCGCGGCCAGCGCGAGCGTGCCGATCATCAGGCCGATGATGCCGGGAGAGCCCCAGCCCCAGCGCCCGCCGAAGGACGTGATCAGCACCAGGCCCGTGGCCACGGCGGCGAGCGTCAGGGCGCCGAGATGGTCGATGCGGGCGGTCGCCGCGTTCCGTCGCCCGGTGGGAAGGGACCGGGCGGCAATGACGACGGCCAGCGCGCCGACGGGGAGGTTGATCAGGAACGCCCAGCGCCAGGAGAGCTGGTCGGTGAAGATGCCGCCGAGGAGGGGGCCGATGATGCTGGCGACGCCGTACACGGAGCCGAACATGCCCTGGTAGCGGCCGCGTTCGCCGGGAGCGACGATGTCACCGACGAGGGCGAAGGTCAGGACGATCATGCCGCCGCCGCCGACGCCCTGCAGAACGCGGGCGCCGATGAGCTCGGGCAGATTCCGCGCGAGGCCGCAGGCGACGGATGCGACGAGGAAGACGACGGTCGAGGCCAGGTAGAGGCGCTTGCGACCGAACATGTCGCCGAGTTTGCCCCACAGCGGGGTGACCGCCGTCGAGGCCAGCAGGTAGGCCGCGCTGACCCAGGCGATGTCGTCGAAGCCGCCGAGGTCCTCGGCTATCCGGGGCAGCGCGGTCGAGACGATCGTCTGGTCCAGTGCCGCCAGGAGGACGGCGAGGATCAGGGCGCTCATGGCCGCGGCGACACCGGGCGAGCGGGGTGCCTTCGCGTGCTGTGGTTCGGGCATGGGGGAGGGACCTTTCGGGGGGTGTACGCGGCCACGGGGTGACGGGCGGGCGCCGCAGGGCGTCGTGAACGCCGCCGGCGATGATCTGCAACATGACTGTAGCAGTTATCGCGTGTTCCTGAGCATGAGAGATGGATTACATAAAGCAATCGCGACACGATGGAGGGCTGTGAAGAGCTGAACGCCGAAACGCGGAACGAAGCCCGCAAGCCGGTCCGCGGCGCGGGCCGAGGAACCTTCGGGCGACGCCGGCTCAGCCGCCGCGCCGCTGCTCCGCACCCGGGATGTCCATCTCCAGCCACACGGTTTTTCCGAGGCCGCACGTGGAGGTGTTCCACGTACGGCACAGTGCGTCGACCAGATACAGACCGCGGCCGTGCTCGGCCTTCGCGCGGCCCTCGTCGGTGAGTGAGTAGGCGGTGGGAACCGGTGGATCGCTGTCGGAGTCGAGCACCTCAAGACGGATGTGGTCACCGAAGGACCGCAGTCGCAGGTCGACGTCGCTGCCGGCGTGGATGAGCGCGTTCGTCACGAGTTCCGACGTGATGAGCACGAGGTCGTCCGACAGTCCCACCAGTCCCCAGTCGCACAGCCGCTGGTGCACGAAGCCGCGAGCCGCCGCCACCCCGTGCAGGTCGCGGCGCTGGACGTGCAGGTGCGCGGCGCGATGCGTCGTGCGGTCGCCCTCTCCCTCGTAGCCGGCCAGCAGCAGCGCCGCGTCGTCGCGGAGTCGGGGTGCGCTGTCCAGCAGCCGGTCGGCGAGTTCCTCCAAGGCGGTGCCCGGCTGCCGGCCGGTGGTGTCGAGGCGTGCGAGGACGTCGTCGTGTTCCGGGTCGAGCAGTCCGTCCGAGGCGAGCACGAGCGCCGTGCCGGGCGGGAGCACGTACTCCGCCGAACGGTAGGGATTCCGCCCGTGGACACCGAGCGGCACATTGGCCGGGGCCCTCATGTGAAGGAGGCTGCCGTCGGGCAGCCGGGCGAGCGGCGCCGGGTGTCCGGCGAGTGCCACCTTGGTCTCCCCTGTCACCGTGTCCAGGACCACCACGCAGCAGGTGGCGAGGAGTTCGGTCCCGAGCCGGGACAGCAGCCGGTCCGTGCGTTCCAGCAGTGCGGTCGGCCCGTGGCCCTCGGTGGCGTACGCGGAAACCGCGGCGCGCAACTGGCCCATGACGGCGGCGCTCTCCATCCTGTGCCCCTCGACGTCACCGATGACGAGCGCCGCGCGGCCGTCCGGCATCGTGATCACGTCGTACCAGTCGCCACCCACTTCGCCCGCGCCGTCAGCGGTTCGGTAACGGGCTGTGACGGTCAGGCCGCGCACCTCGGGGAGCGTGGCGGGGAGGAGGAGTTTCTGCATGCTCTTGGCGAGTGCCTCGTGCCTGGCGCCGAGTTCGATGCGTTTGACCGCCGAGCCCAGCAGCCCGGCCATCATGGTCAATACGGCCCTCTCCTCGGGCGGGAACGTTCTCGGGCCGTCGAACGCCAAGCAGCAGACCCCGACGACGGGGGCGGCGTCGGACATGGGCAGGTCCACGACGTGCCGGCTGCCGACGAGCGGCAGGTATGCGGCGGCCCGCGCTTGGCCGCCGTCGTGCGGATGGGCATCGGACGTATCCGGGAGGAACAGCGCCCGTCCCTGCAGCGCCCGGGCCGCGGGCGTGCCCGAGTGGATTCCGCTGCCGTGCATTGCGCGCACCAGGTGCGAGGAGTCCCCGCTGTGGCCCCGGACCCAAAGACGTCCTTCGACGGCGGAGACCAAGGCCAACGCGTTCGCGTGCAGCGGTGCCATCAGGCAGAAGTCCGCCGCCGCGGTGACATCGTCCATGGTGGTCGCCCGGTTGAGCATGTCGGCCAGGCGGTGCGCGGCGTACAGGAGGGTCAGGCCCGCGGAGCCGAACATGCCCGGGACGCCCCACCGTGCCCTGGTGCCGGGCTCGGCCCGGGGCTCGGTGCCGAAGAGCGGGACCAGCACCGGAAGGCTTCCGGGGGCGATCGTGGCACCACGGGCGAGCAGGTCGGACAGGAGCAGGACGAGTCGCTCGCCGATCCGTGAGAGCCGCAGGCAGTCCGTGTCCTCGTAGGCGCCCCGGTCCTCGGTGCGCAGCACGGTCAGGGAGCCGAAGCGGCGTCCCGCCCCTTCGAGGGGGACCGAGGCCACGATGTAGGGGTAGGGCTTCGCTCCGTGCCCCGGTTCGGCGAGCGGGTCCGGCTCGGCCAGGACCGCCACTCCGTGCCGGGCCAGCGCCCGGGCGGAGGCATAGATGGCGTCCGGGGACATCCGGCCGGGAAGTGTGAAGACTGACGGCGGACTGCCGCCGATCATGGCTGCGCGCAGTTCGCCGGAGGGGGTCAACAGGTACACGGCCGCCGCCACGGCGTCGAGACCGGGGACGGCCCACTGCACTGCAGCGTGCAGAGCCGCCGCCAGTTCCTCGCCCATGCCGCCGGCAGCGTCCGGAACGCCGCGGTCGCTCATGAACTCTTCCGCCGGTAGTGCTCCCCGTGCGGGGGAGCCGTGGATCGTGTCGGCTCACCCCAAGGTTACCGACCGGTTCCTCCCGCAGCCATCGGGAGAGTCGCCCGGGCCGTGCCACCGTCCCGGCCCGCGCCGCAGGGCGCGGGCCGGGACGGCGTCGCACGAGGCCCGGCCGTCGGACCCTCCGGGTGCGCGGCGCGGTCAGTGCCGGGACGGAACCACGCAGCGGAAGCCGGAGGCCGTGCCCGGCTCACCGGTGCCGACGTAGCGGGAGACCTTCGGGTAGCCGCAGAGGTCCCGGCTGACACTCTGCCCGGCCGAGTCGAGCAGGGTGGCGGGAAGCGTCCTGGGGGCCTTGCCGTGCTCGACCCAGGTCCTCAGCGCACCGAGGTCGTCGGTCGTGCCGTCGCCCGCGTTGAGGCCGCAATGGTTCGTGCCCGGCGCGAGGAAGAGACGGTAGAAGTCGTCGACCTTCTTGGTGCCGCCCATCATGGCCTCGACCCGCTCGCGGTACGCGACCGTGCCCTGGGCCGGGATGAACTGGTCCGCCAGGCCGTGCCAGCTCAGCAGCTTGCCGCCGGAGTCGCGGAAGGCGGAGAGGTCGGGGTCGTCGGTGCCGATGACCTTGTCGTACTCGGCCTCGGACTGCCGGAACAGCTGCGCGAACCGGCTGTAGGTGATCGTCGAGACGTCGAACGACGGCTGCTTCTCCACCCACAGGGTGACCCAGGAGCGGGGCACGGGGAAGGGTTCGCCCTTGACGTCGCCGTTCGCGTCGGGCGCGGTGACTCCGGCCAGCGCCGACAGGTCCGCTCCGACCGGGACGCCGGGCCACAGCTTCTCGCCCGACTGGGTGCGCGGGCCGTCCCAGATCCTGCGGACCACGGCTGCCTCGGCGGCTGTGATCTCCAGCTCCTTGCCGTCGCAGACCACCTTGGTGCCGATCAGCCGGCGCGGGTCGAAGTCGCACCGCGACGGGTCGTTGACCAGACCGTCCGCGAGGCCGTCGGCTGTGTCGCAGGCCTTGACGGCCGCGTCGGTGAAGGCCTTGAACTCGCAGGCCGTCGGGTAGGTCTTCTCGTTGTTCATCACGACCTGCGGCCACAGGGTGGCGACCTCGAACTCGTCCCAGTTGACGGCCGGCGCCTTGGCGAGGATGCCGTCGTAGTCGCCTGGGTGGCGCTGGGCCTCCATGTAGCTCTGGCGCCCGCCGGTGGAACAGCCGTTGAAGTACGAGTAGGCGGCACGCCTGCCGTAGACGCCGTCGACGACCTGCTTGCCGACGACCGCCGCCTCGTGCTGGGAACGGTCCGCGAAGTTCTTCAGCAGCGCGGTGTCGACCTTCCCGTTGCCGTTGAGCGCCCAGCCGACGTCGAGCACGTCGCCGACGCCCGCGTCGGTCGTGGTGACGGCGTAGCCGTTCTTGACCGCGGTGCCCATCCCGACGCCGTTGTCACCGGCCGCGTAGGCACTGCCGCCGAGCGCCTGGAAGCGGCCGTTCCAGCCCTTCACGGGCAGCCAGGTCCGGATCCTGGCGTGGTCGTTGTCCCCGGGGTGGGTGACGGTGACCGTCACCTCGCAGTAGGCGGGGACGTCGGTGACCGTGCCGCCCAGGACGCCGGTTCCGTGAACGGTGCCTCCCTCCTGGCGTACCGCAGTCGCGGACTCCACCCTGGTACCGGCCGGGGCCTTCACGGATGCCGTCGTACAGGTGGGCGCCGAGGCACCTATGGCGTTCCCGGACTCCGCCGACGCGGTCGGCAGATACCCCGCCGCGGCCAGCGGCACGCAGGCGGCAAGAACGGTCAGAGCTCGTTTCACAGGTTTCCCATCCAAAGAAGAAGACGTGCGCCGGGACGTGCCGAACCTGCCTCCATGGAGGAGGCTCCGGGCCCGAGGTTGATCACGACCGTATCACCGGTTAAAGAGGTGACGGAAGGGGGCGGTCGGCCAGGGAGTGACACCACGTGTGAGCCGGGTCAATCCGGCGGTACATGGGGGTGGGTCGCGACATCACCGGGCGAACGCCGCAGCGTGTGGCGACATGTCGGCTGACGTCCTTTCGGCGTGTCACGCTCGCACGCCCTCGGCGGTTGGTAGGCAGCCCGGCAGGCGGTGCGGTGGCGATGGTCGGCGCGCCCCTCGGTGTCCAGGTCCGGCATGCGGTTCACACACAGGAGGTGAACGCGTAGAAAGGTGGGCAGGATGAGGCGATTGGAACGTCACGAGGCGTGTCAAGCGATTTTCGGTCCAGCGCCGTTCACACCCTGGACATCGGCGACGACCTGCGCCGATGCCGTCCGGTGGAATCCTTTGCGTGGACTGGCGGGCACGTTTGGCCGTGCGCACGGATGCGCATGATCCCGTCGGTCCGGCATCACCTCCGAAATGGCTCGAGCAACGGCGAGGAACCCATGAACCCGAGCGACGCTGACCGTGCTGAACAGGCCGTCGCCGAACGCGACGCCGAGACCGCGGCGGAGGCCAGGCCGCTGCTCGACGCCCCGCAGACGGCCGCGGCGGGGGTGGCGATGTGGCTCTTCGTCGTCGGCCCGCCGGTCGCCCTCATCGCCGTGGTGCCGTTCGTGTGGGGCTGGGGCCTGTCCGCCCTGGACATCGCCATGGCCGTCGTCGCCTACCTGGTCTCCGGCTTCGGCCTGACGGTCGGCTACCACCGCCTCTTCACGCACCGCTCGTTCAAGGCCCGGCGCGGTCTGCGGATCGCCCTGGCCGTCGCGGGTTCGCTCGGCGTCGAGGGCTCGCCGGTCCAGTGGGTGGCGAACCACCGCCGCCACCACGCCTTCGCCGACCGCGAGGGCGACCCGCACTCGCCCTGGCGCTACGGCTCCGACACCCGCGCACTGGTCAAGGGGCTGCTGCACGCCCACATCGGCTGGATGCTCAAGCGCGAGCTGAGCAACCGGACCAGGTTCGCGCCGGACATCGCCGCCGATCGCGACATGCAGGTGATCGGCAGGCTCTTCGGGCTGCTGACCGCCGTCTCGCTGCTGGTGCCGGCGCTCGTCGGCGGGCTCGTCACCGGCACGTGGACCGGCGCGCTGACCGGGTTCTTCTGGGCCGGCGTGATCCGGATGGCGCTACTGCACCACGTCACGTGGTCGGTGAACTCGGTCTGCCACGTCGCGGGCAACCGCCCGTTCATCAGCCGCGACAAGGCCACCAACTTCTGGCCGCTCGCCCTGCTGTCCTTCGGTGAGAGCTGGCACAACTCGCACCACGCCGACCCCACGGGCGCGCGGCACGGCGTCCTGCCGGGCCAGCTCGACCCGTCGGCGCGCCTGATCTGGATGTTCGAGAAGCTGGGCTGGGTCCACGACGTGCGCTGGCCGAGGCCGGACCGCGTCAACGCCCGTCTGCTGTCGGGACCGGTCGGCTCGCCCGAGTCCGCCGCCTGACACGTCGCGAGCAGGTGTCGCACGATCCGTCCCGGGCCCTCCGGTCGCCCGAGGGCCCGGGACGGGACCCGCGCGTGATCGGACGAACGCGCGCCAGTCGGCGTCCGGTCCGTGCGAGAGCCGGATGGTGATGAACTCGTTGTTGTCCGCCTTGCCCGGGGTACGGCCGGACGAGAACGGGAAGTTGTTGTCGTTCATGACGGCCGGCGTCCGGTCGTCGAGCAGGACCACGTCCTCGATCGTGGTGAACGGGAAGCGGAAGGTCGTCCCGAAGCCGTCGATGCCCTTGGGGTCGGCTATGTTCAGCAGGTCGGCCACCAGGGTCTTGTCCATGGCGCCGTCGTGGTCGCGGTCCCGCGTGTCCGCGAGGTGGATCCGCTTGAACCGGGCGTCGTCGCCCTGCCCGCCGTCGCGCTCGATGACGGGGAAGCGGTGGCTGTCGACCGCGATGGCGTCGCCGATGGCGTTCGCCGGCGACTCCAGGCGGTAGGTCCAGCGCTTGCCGGTGTACCGGCCCGCACGCAGGTCGAACTCGTTGAAGCGCAGGTCACCGGGAGTGTCGCCGTTGACCGTGCCCTCCAGGAGCGGGTACAGCCGGCGCCCGTCGACCGAGCGGACCATGCCCTCGAGGCCCTTGCTGCTGAGGATGGTGAGCTGCTCGCCGTTCAGGTAGGGGTTCTCCGGCGCCTTCACACCGGCCAGCGGGACCGGGGCCTGCAGGAGCCGGCCGTTCGAGGAGAAGTGCAGCAGGAACGGGCCGAACTCGTCGCCCATCCAGTACGTGCCGTCGTGGGCCCGCGCGATGCGACGTCGAAGTCGGCGCCGGTCAGCGTGCGGTCGGCACGAACGTCTCCGCGGGCAGGGGCGCCAAGCCCGTCAGGCGGGCCTGCCCGAACTCCGCGTGGGCGCGGTCGGCCTCGGCGGGCGAGGCGGGCGCCACGGTCAGCGCGGCGGCACTGAGCATGATCAGGAGTTTTCTCGTGACGGCACGTCAGGGAGGCCGCATGGCGGTATGGTCAACAAAAGGCAAAGTCCGAACTCGGGCGCGATGACGCGTGACGCGTTGCCGTCAGGGCCGATGACTTTCGGCGCGAGCCCGTGTCTACAGTGCGGCAACCCGGCAAGAGTGAGACAGGGAGCATGAGATGACCACGGAACAGACGACGGCCGAGGGTTTCTCCTACACCTTGGAGCGGACCCTGGAGGCTCCTGTGGCGGCGGTGTGGAACGCCTGGACCAGGGCGGAGGACTACGTCCAGTGGTCCTACGCCGCCCCCGGATCCGTCGAGATGGACGCGCGGCCGGGTGGGACGTGGAAGGCGACGATGGTCACGCCGGACGGCGGGCAGTTCCCGTTGACCGGTTCGTTCGTCGAGGTCGAGGAGAACCGGCGCCTGGTGATGGGCATGGACGTGCCCGGGGAGGACGAGCAGGCGCTCATGACCGTCGAACTCACCGACCAGGACGCCTGGTTGACGCGCATCGTGGTCTCCCAGACCTGCGACACCGCCGACAAGCGGGACTTCGCCGAGCAGGGCACCACCATGCTGCTGGACAGCCTGACGGCCTTCCTCAAGACCGCGAACTGACGCTTCACGGCACCGGGGCCGTACCGCTCGGCGGTACGGCCGACGGCGCGGAGCAGCCGATGGACGGTCAGCCGACGGGGATCCGGCCGCAGAGCCAGTTGCCCGGCTCCACCGGGTTGTCGCTGATCCAGAACTGGCGCCACAGCATGGCGAACTCCTCGCGGCTGAGGTGGCCGTCGCCGTTCAGGTCGAGCAGTTCGAAGATGCCCGTCATCTCCACGGGCTGCCCGTTCCACGTCTCCACGAGCCGCTGGTGCTCCTCCGACGAGATGCGGCCGTCGCCGTTGGCGTCCACGGCGTCGAAGACGGTCTCCGCGGTCGCGGTGACGTCCCCGACCATGGCGGGCAGCCTGTCGACGAGCGACAGCAGTTCCTGCATGTCGACCGTGCCGTCGCCGTTGGCGTCACCGGCGTCCAGCAGCGCTGCCCACCATTTCATCAGCAGCGTCTCCACGCGCGTCCGGAGCTCCGTCCCGGGGCCCACTCCCGGCAGCCGGCTCCAGCGGGCCACGAGCGCCCTGAAGTCCTCCTCGCACAGATAGCCGTCGCTGTCCGCGTCGAACGCGGCGAACATCCCCCTGAGCTTGCGCTCCTGAAACGCACTGGCCACGAGCGGCCTCCTTCGGCGCAGAACCGGACCACGACGCGCGGGCGACAGCCCGGCGGGACGGCGGGTACATCAAAAACTGTAGGCCGCGGCATGACCGGGCCTCCACGAGCACGTGTGCGCGAACGATCACTCACATGCGTTGCGCGGTCGTTCCGAAGAGCCGCAGCGCCACGGCGCTGACGGGCACGACGGCGATCATCAGCGCACCGCAGCCGACGAGGACGGCGGGGGCACTGGTCCGGTCGAGGAGCAGGCCGCCGAGCGCCGCGCCCACGGGTGAGGCCGTCAGGAGCACGGCGCTGCGTGCGGCCAGCACCGCGGTGAGCGAGCCGGCGGGCGCGCGGTCCTGGATCAGGGTGAACGACAAGGCGGAGTAGGGGCCGTAGACGAGTCCGGCGAAGGCGAAGCCGATGAGGGAGGGAACGGCGCTGCGCGTGACGGCGAAGGGGAGCATGCCGACACCGTGGCCCGCGATGATGCCCAGGATCGCGGGCCGGAGAGGGAGGCGTGGACGTCCGGCCGCGCCCAGCGCGAGAGCGCCGACGACGGCTCCGATCCCGAAAGCGGCCCAGTAGGCGCCGAGCAGCCCCGCACCGGCGTCGAGGTCGCCGGAGACGAACAGGGGAAGGGCGACTTCGACGGGGCCGAAAGCGAGGTTGAACACCCAGGTCACGAGGAGCAGGCCGAGGAGTTCCGGTTGCCGCCACAGCATGCTCAGCCCGCGTGCGGTGCCCTCCGGCTCCGGTTGGGGCGGGGGAGCGGTGGTGGTGCGGCCGGCCTGGACGGCGAGCAGGGCGAACGTTGTCGCGTTCATGCCGATGATCCACGCCGGGGACATCACGCCCACCAGCAGACCCGCGAGGGCCGGGCCCGCGGTCGTCGCGCTCCACAGGCTCGTGCTGAGCACACTGTTGGCCACCGCACGCCGGCCGGCGGGGAGCAGAGGTACGAACAGCGCGTACTTGCCCGCGCTGCCCCAGGCGTGGAGCAGCGACGAGGCGGCCAGGAGCCCGACGTACACGGCCGGGGTGAGTACACCCGCCGCGTGAGCGAGAGGAACGGCCCCCAGCAGCAACGCCCGTAGCGCCGCGTCGGTGACCAGCAGCCGCTGGGCGGGCAGGCGCCGCACCCACCGGCCCAGGACCAGTGCGCCCAGGGCGCCGGGCAGGACGTACGCGGCGACAGCGGTGCCGACCAGCGAGCCCCGGCCGCCGTCCGGGGCCAGGCCGAGCGCCAGCCACGCGACGGCGACGACGCTCATGCCGTCGCCCAGGTCCGACAGCGCGAAGACCGGCATCAGCCGCCGGAAGGTCCGGTCGGCGAACAGTGCGCGGTACGGGCCGGGCAGCGGCCGATCCTGCTGTGCTGAGACCATGCGGGTCACACTCGTGCTTCAAGCACGCTTGAAGTCAAGGCGGGACCAGGAAGGGGCGGGCATGCGCCATCTGCCCATCGGCGAGCTCGCGGCCAAGGCCCGCGTGCGCACTTCGGCGCTGCGTTACTGGGAGGAGCGCGGCCTGCTGCCCGGCGCGCGCCGCGAAGGGGGCCGCCGTGTGTGGCCCGCGAGCACGGTGCGCCGGGTCGCCCTGATCAAGATGGCGCAGCGCGCCGGGTTCACCCTGGCCGAGATCACCCGGCTGCTGGGCGACGACACCACGCCCTCCGCCACCCGCCAGTGGCGGGACCTGGCCGAACGCAAACTGCCCGAACTCGATCAGCACATCGCAGAGACCCAGGCCCTGCGCCGGGCCGTCGCGGACTGCCTGGAGTGCGGCTGCATGAACTTCGACCAGTGCGTCCTGCTCGACGCGCCGGACGCGACCACCGGCTGAGCGGGGCCTGCGACCGCGGTCACAGTGACTGGGAGAACCGGCGGCACACGTGGACGCGGGCGAACTCGCCACGCAGCCGGGCCGCATCGGCGAGCCGCGCGTGCGAGAAGGAGGTCATCGGCAGCAGACCGGGGCGACGCGCGGCGATGGCGCGGTCCGGTTCTCCGTTGCCGCTGCGGTAGCTGGCGTAGACATGCAGGTAGTGGTCGCTCTCGGCGAAGCCCATGGCGCGGTACCAGTGCAGTGTGGCCTCGTCGTCCCGTGTCCACGCGTCCAGGGTCGAGGCGCCCGCCTGGCGGGCCCGGTCGCGGGTCAGCGCGAGCAGTCGCCGCCCGAGCCCACGGCGCTGGTGGTCGGGGTGGATCGCCACGGTGCCGATGGTCGCCGACTCGCCGTCGAGGGTGGTGTCCATGATCCCGGCGACCGCGCCCGCGGCGTCCACCGCCACCAGGTCCAGGGCGGCGACCGGGGACGTCCGCTTCGAGGGCTGGACGTCGTCGAAGTAGGCCGTGCCCAGGAAGGACACCACCCGGCAGCGCAGCCAGGACGTCTCGTCGGCCGGGATGTACTCGCGGATGGTGTAAATCAAGTCGGTCCCTCACTCGTCGGGTTGTCCCGCCCGCACCCCGGGCGGACGTGACGGGGCGGATCAGTGACGTCGGCGCTGCCGGGCCGGTACGCCGAGAGCGGTGCCCGGCGCGCCCGTCACTGGCCCACCCTGCCGTCGACGCACTCGCGCAGCAGGTCGGCGTGTCCGCAATGGCGGGCGTACTCGTCGATCCGGTGCACCATCAACTCGCGGACCGCGATCCTCTCCTTCCCGACCCGGCTGCCCAGGTACGGGTACGCGGCCAGTGCGGCGTCCGTCGCCGCCTGCTCCCGCCCCAGATCGGCGAACGCGGCGTCGACCACGGCCTGATCGGCGACCGCGCCGTCGAAGTCGCCGTCCCGCGCGCCGTACAGCTTCGGCAGCGGTTCGCCGTCGCTGACCCAGTTCCGCCAGTCCCGTTCCACCTCCGCGAGGTGCCGGACCAGGCCGAGCAGCGACATCGTCGAGGGCGGGACCGACCGGCGGGCCAGTTGCTCCGCGTTCAGGCCCTCGCATTTCATCCGCAGGGTCAGGCGGTAGTTGGCCAGGAAGTCCTGGAGCGTCGCCGACTCCCCTTCAGGACTGTCCTCGTTGTTGCGGGGATCGGCGTCCGGATCGGCCCACATGTCGGGGTACACCGTCGCCTGGGTCCATCGCTCGGGCTGATCGTTCATGTCCCGCATGATGGGCCGCCGCGATTCGACGCCGCCACCGCATTTTCCTCATGGCCGCAGGAGTGTCGCGTGCCAGTCGGCCGGGGGCGCGTCGAGTACGGCGGGTGTGCAGGCCAGCAGCCGCCACGCGGTCGGTGACCAGGCGAAGACGGCGTCCTGGCCGAATTGTCGGCCGAGCGCCCTGGCCTGCAGGTCGTCCCAGCCGGCGACGGCCGCGCTGACCTCGCTGTGGGTGCCGGCCCGGTCCCCACCGACGGCCGGCCACCACTGCCGGCCGGTTGCGCGGATGTGGTCGTGCAGGGCGTGCTGCGCACGGAGGTTGGCCTCCGGGGGCGTCGCGCGTCCGGCCGGGTCGAAGGCGGTCACGATGTGGATCGTCTGCCCGCCGGCGAGCGGGTAGGGCAGACCCGGCACGCCGCGCGGGGCTGTGCCGGGCGCGACGCGCAGGGTGCGGGTGGGGAAGGCGATGTCCACGACAGCGCGCAGGTAGCAGGACCACTGCGCGGGCTGAGGGGCAGGAGGAACGTCAGGCACAAGGGTCTCCTTCGCAAGGGACCCCCTTACCTGCCGGCAGGGAGATCCGCGGCCTCGCCCAAACGGGAAGGCCGGGACTGTCGGCCGCTGATGCTGGCACAAGCATGTGCCCGAAGTCCATGTCGCTCGGGCGGCATTGATCTTACGTAAGGCACTCAATATTTTGCGTTGATTCCGCGGCCGTGCGAAGGGGGTGCGTCCCGTCAGTGCGGCCGTCCAGGGGGATCGTCCCCGTTCCGTGCGGTGGTGGTGTGTCAGTCGGCGCACGCAAGCGGAAGATGCGGCACGCAAGGCCGTGATCGCGGCAACGGCCGTGATATTACGCGCTGTTGACAAATCCGAGACGTCCGAGAAACCTGATGACGCAGTTTCCGCAAGAAGTCGACTGTCTGACTCAAGTGCCGTGCATGGCCACATCTCGCCCTCCTGCCGCGTTCCCCCCTCCACGGAATAGAGGACCCCCATGAGATGGAGACCCCTCGGCCGACGGTCGCTGTCCGGCGCCGTCCTGGCCGGACTCATGACCGTCGGGCTGTCACCGCTGCCCTTCGCCTCCACCGCCCAGGCCGCCGCACCGGCCGCGCAGGCGGCGGCCGCCGACGTCAACCTCGCACTGGGCCGTCCCGCCACGGCGGGCGGCTCCCTCGGTGCGTATCCGGCGGGGAACACCACCGACGGGACCCAGGCCTCCTACTGGGAGGGCCCGACAGGGTCGTTCCCCCAGTGGGTGCAGGTCGACCTCGGTGCCACCAGGACCGTCGACCGGGTCGTGCTCAAGCTGCCCACGGGGTGGGAGACCCGCACCCAGACGCTCGCCCTCCAGGGCAGCACCGACGGCTCCGCCTTCGGGACGCTCTCCGCATCGGCCGGACGCGTGTTCAACCCCGCCCAGGCCAACACCGTCGCCGTCGACCTGACGTCCACCGCCGACGCCCGGTACGTCCGCGTCAGCATCTCCGGCAACACCGGGTGGAACGCCGCGCAACTGTCGGAGCTCGAGGTGTACGGCGAGGAGGACGGCGGCACCGAACCGCCGCCCACCGGCACCAACCTGGCCCGCAACAAGCCGGTCGAGGCCACCTCGTCGACGCAGACCTACGTCGCCGCCAACGCAACCGACGACTCGACCTCCACGTACTGGGAGGCGGCAGGCCACCCCGCGGACCTCACCGTCAAGCTCGGCACCCCGGCCGATGTCACCGCCGTCGTGGTCAAGCTCAACCCGGACCCGGTGTGGGGCGCGCGGACCCAGGGCATCCAGGTGCTGGGCCGTGCGGCGTCCGACAGCGGCTTCACCTCGCTGCGCGACCGCGCCGACTACGCCTTCAGCCCCGGAAGCGGCAACTCGGTGACCATCCCGGTCAGCGGCCGCTGGGCCGACGTGCGGCTCCGGTTCTTCTCCAACACCGGCGCGCCCGGCGGACAGGTCGCCGAATTCCAGGTCGTCGGCACGGCGGCGCCCGCGCCCGATCTGACCGTCACGAGCCTGGACTGGTCGCCGGCCGCCCCGTCCGAGCGGGACGCGGTCACCGTCAACGCCGGTGTCCGCAACGCCGGCACAGCGCGTTCGGCGGCGACGACCGTCGACGTCAGCGTCGAGGGGACGGCCGCGGGCAGTGCCACCGTGCCCGCGCTCGACCCCGGTGCCTCCGCCACGGTCGCCGTCTCCACCGGCACCCGCGCGGCGGGCAGCTACGCGGTCGCCGCGGTTGTCGACCCCCGCAACACGGTCGCCGAACTGGACGACACCAACAACAGCCGCAACGCGGCGAGCAGACTGGTCGTCAGCCAGGCACCCGGGCCCGACCTGGAGGTCGCCGGGATCACCACGAGCCCCGCGAATCCGGCCGTGGGCACGCCCGTCTCCTTCACCGTCGCCGTGCACAACC
This sequence comes from Streptomyces sp. NPDC088733, assembly GCF_044751185.1. Lineage (NCBI taxonomy): Bacteria > Bacillati > Actinomycetota > Actinomycetes > Kitasatosporales > Streptomycetaceae > Streptomyces > Streptomyces sp. NPDC088733. The sequence goes on along the minus strand of NZ_JBIVLH010000002.1, from coordinate 252,459 downwards.
GCGGCACGACCGCCGCCGCGGCGGGTTCGGTGACCCGCCTCCAGGCCGGGACCACCACGCTGAACGGCACGACCGGCCAGGTCGCGGCAGGCGCCACCGTGAACGTGTCCATCAGCGGCACATGGACGGCGACCGCCGGCGGGGCCACCCTCACCGCCACCGCGGACGCCACGGGCGTGGTCGCCGAGACCAACGAGGACAACAACGTGCTCGCCAAGTCGCTCGTGGTCGGACGCGGCGCCGCCGTGCCGTACACCGAGTACGAGGCGGAGGACGGCCGCTATCAGGGCACCCTGCTCACGGCGGACGCCAAGCGGACCTTCGGGCACACCAACTTCGCCACCGAGTCCTCCGGCCGCAAGTCCGTCCGGCTCGACTCCGGGGGCCAGTACGTGGAGTTCACCTCCACCACGTCCACCAACTCCGTCGTCGTGCGCAACTCCGTCCCCGACGCCCCGGGCGGCGGGGGAGCCGACGCCACGATCAGCCTCTACGCCGACGGCACCTTCGTGCAGAAGCTGTCGCTGTCGTCCAAGCACAGCTGGCTGTACGGAAGCACCGACGACCCGGAAGGGCTCACCAACCGGCCCGGCGGCGACGCGCGGCGGCTCTTCGACGAGTCCCACGCGCTCCTGCCGCGGACTTACCCGCAGGGCACGACGTTCCGCCTCCAGCGCGACGCGGGGGACTCGGCGGCCTACTACGTCATCGACCTGGTCGACCTGGAGCAGGTCGCCCCGGCGGCGGCGAAGCCGGCGAACTGCACCTCGATCACCGAGTACGGGGCCGTCCCCGGCGACGGGCTCGACGACACCGACGCCATCCAGCGGGCGGTCACCGCCGACCAGAACGGCCAGATCTCCTGTGTGTGGATCCCGGCCGGGCAGTGGCGCCAGGAGCAGAAGATCCTCACCGACGACCCGCTGAACCGCGGCCAGTACAACCAGGTCGGCATCAGGGACGTCACCATCCGCGGCGCGGGCATGTGGCACTCCCAGCTCTACACCCTGACCCCGCCGCAGAACGCGGGCGGCATCAACCACCCGCACGAGGGCAACTTCGGCTTCGACATCGACGACAACACCCAGATCTCCGACATCGCCATCTTCGGCTCGGGCACCATCCGGGGCGGCGACGGCAACGCCGAGGGCGGCGTCGGCCTCAACGGGCGCTTCGGCAAGAACACGAAGATCACCAACGTCTGGATCGAACACGCCAACGTCGGCGTCTGGGTCGGCCGCGACTACTCGAACATCCCCGAGCTGTGGGGCCCCGGCGACGGCCTGGAGTTCACTGGCGTGCGGGTCCGCGACACCTATGCCGACGGCATCAACTTCGCCAACGGCACCCGTAACTCCACCGTCTACAACTCCTCGTTCCGGAACACCGGCGACGACGCGCTGGCGGTCTGGGCCAGCAAGTACGTCAAGGACACGTCCGTCGACGTCGGCCACGACAACCACTTCCGCAACAACACCGTCCAGCTGCCCTGGCGGGCCAACGGCATCGCGGTGTACGGCGGGTACGGCAACACCATCGAGAACAACATCGTCTCCGACACGATGAACTACCCGGGCATCATGCTCGCCACCGACCACGACCCGATCCCCTTCTCCGGCCAGACCACGATCTCGGGCAACGCCCTGTACCGCACGGGCGGCGCGTTCTGGGGCGAGGCGCAGGAGTTCGGCGCCATCACGCTCTTCGCGCAGGGCACGGACATCCCGGGCGTGACCATCCGGGACACCGAGATCCACGACTCCACGTACGACGGCATCCAGTTCAAGACCGGCGGCGGCACGATGCCCGGCGTCAAGGTCACCGACGTCCGCATCGACAACTCCGTGAACGGCTCCGGCATCCTCGCGATGAGCGGCGCCCGCGGCAGTGCCGCCCTGACGAATGTCACGATCACCAACTCGGCGCAGGGCAGCGTACTGATCGAGCCCGGCTCCCAGTTCACCGTCACCGGCGCACCGGCCGGCCTGACCGCGCAGGGCAGGACCGACTGACCCCGGTGGGTCTCCGGCTCCCGCGCGGGGAGCCGGAGACCCCGTCCGCCCGTCGTACCCGGAGATCTGTTCCTGAACGGGTGCGGTCCCTACAGTTGGTGCCCGGGTGTGGGGGGCTGATGAAGCTGTGGGCGAGCCGTACGAAACGGCGGCAGGCACTGGACGAGGACGCCGCCACGGCGGCCCGGCTCGTCGAGGGCTGGCTCGCCGGGCTGGAGCCGCGCGCGGTGGCGGAACCCGCCCGGCGCTGGCGCGAGTCGGGAGGGCGGCCCGAGCCCCGCGACGTACGCCGCTTCGCGGCCTGGTTCCGGGAGCGGACCCGTCTCCACCTCCTCGGTGGGGCGCCCGGCGACGGCGTGTCGGTCCGGCCCGGACCGCCCGAGGACGCCGAGCGAACGCGCGCCGAGACGCTGTCCTTGACCCGTGACGCCCTCGCGCTGAGCCGATGGCTGAGGGCAGGGGGCTACGAGTGACCCTGGTGCGGCATGTCCTGCCCGCCCGGGGGTGGAGGCCATCGGATCAGGGCCTTCGCACGGCGTCATCGGTTGCCCAGGTACGGAAGAGCGCGAGTGCCTCGGTCAGGTTCCCCGGCCCGCAGACGAGGTGAAACACCTTCTCGGACGTCCAGGCGATCACCCGGTCGTGTTCCCCCCGAGTGATCCGCTGCCGGGGATGTGCGCGATCCTCGAGGGCCGTCTCCTCGAGGTCGATCCTGACGGTCCGGCCCCGGTTGTCCAGCGTCCCGATCGTCACACCCCACGTGTGCTCCCAGTCGCCGTCGCACTGTGCGGCGTACCAACTCTGCAACCAGTCGAGGACGTTCTCGGATCCGGACATGGACGCAGATGCTGGCGAACCATGCGTGCAGGTCAGGTGGACCAACGCCGGAGCAGGAGCCCGTGGCCGGTCGTGGGGACCGGCCACGGCCCCCCGCGTGGGGCGCGGGGTCAGAACAGGCCGACGCCCGGGTCCATGCCCAGGCGGACGCGGCCTGCGGCCTCCATGGCGAGCGCCGAGTGGTTGGCGTGCTGGAGCGCGGCCATGCCGTCGCGGAACAGGCGCTCCAGCCGGTTGCCGCGGTAGAGCGGGGTGGAACTCGCCAGTTCGTACACCGTCACCAGGACCTGGCGGCTGACCTGCGCCGCGTGCGTCATGGCCGCACGCAGGTCCGCCCGCTGTCCGAGCGTGGGGACGTCCCCGCGCCCGGCCGCGTCCTCGAGTGCCTGCGCGACGGAGCCCAGCAGCAGCCGTGCGGCCTGGAGCGCCGCCTGGCAGTCGGCCACGGCGTACTGGGTGCGCGGGGACTCCGCCAGCGTCGCGCCGGTGGAGTTCCTCTTGGTCGAGACGAGCGCGATCGTCTCGTCGAGGGCCGCCTGCGCGACGCCGAGGACGACCGCGCTGCAGCCGGGCAGGACCAGCGCGGGGAGGAAGCCCCGGTACAGCGGTTCGTCGATCCTGAGGGGCGCGTCCAGGGGCGACAGGAAGTCGGCGGGCACGAAGGCGTCCTCGACCACCACGTCGTTGCTGCCGGTGCCGCGCATACCGCTGACGTCCCAGGTCTCCTTCACCGACCACTGGTCCCGGCCCAGGACGCACATCTGCACATCAGGCGCGCCCGCGGCGGTCATGCGGGGCGCGCCGTCCTCCATCACGACGACGACCGCCACCAGCCACTCCGCGGCGTTGATGCCGCTGACGATCCTCCAGTGGCCGGAGACGCGGTAGCCGCCCTCGGCGGGTACGGCCGTCCCGGGCATCCCGGAGTTCGCGAAGGCGGGCTCCCGCTCCTGGCCCCAGATCCGCCCCGTCGCGGACTCGTCCAGCAGCGCCCCCACGAAGCCGAAGTTGGCGTTCCAGACCAGCCACGCCACGGAGGCGTCGATACGGCCGAACTCCTCGTACACCTTCAGCGCGGTGGTCAGCGGCGTCTGCGACCCACCGAGTGCCCGGGGTGTGAGCAGGCGGAACGCTCCCGCGTCGCGAAGTGTCCCGTACAGCTCCGCGGGGATGTCCGCCCGGCGGTCGGACTCCTCGATCGCGGCCTCGATGGCCGGCCGGAGCAGGGCGGGAAGACCGAGCGGGTCGCCGGCCGGCGAGCCGGAAGCGGTGCCGGGGGTCCCGGAGGTCTCGTGGGTCTCGGACATGTCGTCTCCTCGTGTCGCCCGGGCGCGGCGCGCCGGGCGCCCGGTGGTGCGGTGTCGGCGACAGGACGCGGGAGGAAGGCGGAAGTTCGATGACCGGCCTGTGGTCCGCGTCACATCTCCCGGGCTACTTGCCGACCGCTTCGGCGGCGGCGAGTGCGGGTCGTCCGTGGGGCAGGCGGCGCACCGCGGTGGACGCGAGAGGAGCGAGCGCCGCCGCGGCGTAGACGACACCGGCCGCCACGGTCACCCGGAACCCCCCGAAGCGGTCGGCGAGCGGGGCCACGCTCAGCTGGCCGACGGGGATGGCCAGATAGGACAGCAGGTCGTCGAAGGACGACACACGCGACAGGGCGTGCTGCGGCACGTGTTCCTGCAGCGAGGTGTCCCAGCCGACGGAGGCGACGGAGGACCCGAGGCCCGCGGTGAAGGCGGCGGCGACCAGCCAGGGGGCGTGCAGGCGGGCGCCCAGCACGAGGAGGGGGAGTGCGCCCAGCACGGCCGCCAGTTGGCCCACGCGGAGCAGGTGCCGGATCGCCAGCCGGTACATCACGGCGCTCATCACGAGCAGTCCGGCGCCGCGGGCGCTGAGCACGAAGCCCCAGGCCGCCTCGCCGTCGACCTGCCGGGTGAGCACGGGGCCCAGGATCTGCCAGGTGCCGACCTGTACGAGGTTGATCACGCAGAAGGCGAGCGACACCGTCCAGACCCAGCGGATCCTCCGGTACTCGGCCCAGCCGCTGCGGATGTCGGCGAGCAGGCCCGCGGAGCGCCGGGCTCCGGGCGGACCGGACAGGGGGGACAGCCGGGTGAGGCACACCGCGGCGAGGAAGTAGGTGAGCGCGTCGAAGGCGATGGCCGGGCCGCCGCCCACGGCAGCGACGAGCGTGCCCGACAGGCCCGGTCCGAGGATCTTCGTGGCGTTGCCCACGGAGCCCAGCAGCGCGTTGGCCTGCCGGGTCGCGTCCTTGGGGACGAGCTGGGGCACGATGCCGCGCAGCGCCGGGGTGGTGAAGGCGGCGAGGACACCGTTGAGGAACCCCAGGGCGGCCACCGGCAGCAGGGCGTAGCGGCCCGTCAGCAGGAGCGCGGCGACGGCGCCCTGGGTGAGGGCCGAGCCCAGGTTCGCGGCGATCAGTACCGTCCGGCGCGGGAGGCGGTCGGCCGTCGCGCCGCCCACCAGCAGGAACACGAGCAGGGGCACCATGTGCGCGGTGAGGACGATGCCGAGGTCCCCGGGACTCCCCGAGGCGTCGAGCACCGCGAACGCCAGCGCGACCGGCGCCATGGCGCTGCCGAGCAGGGAGACCGACCGCGCGGTCAGGAACCAGCGGAAGTCCTTGTGCGGGAGAAGGGGTGCGGGCACTCACCGAAGTCTGCGGCAACTGCCCGCCCGCTCAAAGTTGTTTGGGCCGGAGCGCGGGTGGTGGGCGACCGGCTCAGGACGCCGCGAGGGTGTTCACCCAGCTGGTGCCGCTGCCCGCGAGGCCGCTCACGGCCTTCTGCACCTGGGACAGGGACTGGGCCTGCCCGGCCTTGTGGTAGAACCAGGCGACCTGCATGTCCCAGGTCCGCTTCCCGGTGAACGGCAGGTCCACGAACCAGGTGTTGAAGTTCACGGACATGGCCTCGGTCGGGTAGTACGCGCCACTGGTGCGGAACAGCACCTTGCCGTCGATGCTGTAGGTGACCACGCCGTTCGCCGCCGTGGTGATCATCGTGTGCCATCCGCCGAGGCCGGCCGTCGTGGCGCGGGTGACCCGGTCGCCGTCGGCCGCGCTGCGCCAGGTCGTCGTGTCGAGCCTCGGGCCCGGGGCGCCCCAGCCGCCGTTCGGCTGGTACTCGTTGTCGAGTTCGCTGTACCGGGCGCGGTGGTGGGGCGAGATCATGTAGAAGCTCTCGTTGATGTGATCGCCGTTGCCGCCGCTCGTGGGGCGGTCCGTGAAGTGGATGCGGGCGGCGAAGGTCCCCGTCACCATCTTCATGCCGGTGGTGTGCACCTCGGCCTGGGTGGTGCCCTGGCGTGTGCCGTCGGTCGAGGCCCGCAGTTGCAGGACCTGGCCGCCCAGCGAGTCCTTGTCCGCGGGGAAGCTGACCCCGTCGGCCGACCAGGTGTTCCGGATGCCGGGACCGCCCTCGCTGGTGCGGACCAGCCAGCCGTGCGCGTGCAGCGCCGGGTCGTGGGGGCCGCTGTAGTGGAAGTCGTCGAACACGATCCCGGAGGGCGGCGCGGGCCGCGCGGCGGGCGCGGACGCGGGGGCCGTCGCGGACCGGGACGGGCCGGCCGCGGCGCCACCACTGGGTTCGTGGCCCCAGACACGTTTGCCCTTGAGGTAACCGGTCACCAGTTCCGAGGCCTGGAAGGTGTCGTGGGCGGGACTGTAGGAGCGGTCGTTGCGCTGGTCCAGCTCCCCGCCGCCGGGACGGTACAGCTGAAGCCCGATGGCCCCGCTCTTTGCGCCCGGGGCCAGTGTGCCGGCGGCCTTCGAGAAGGTGATCTCCAGGTAGTGGTCGGCGCCGGCGGCGGGGGCGTCCGCCGCGACGGACCTCCCGACGACGTCGGAGCAGCCCATGGAGGCCTGGACGCAGTTGAACGCGTACGGGGAGGGGCCGTCCGCCGTGTAGTAGTAGCGCAACGCCACGTCGCCCAGGCGCACACGCCGGTCGGAGGTGTTGACGATCTCCAGCCACGGCCGAGCCGTCGTGGCGGTCGCCGTGCCCGCCTTGTACCGCACGGTCAGCTCGGGCGGCGGCTGGTGCGCGTCACGCCACGCGGGGTAGATCGCCGTGCCGCCCGCGACCACGACGACCACCAGCAGGAGGAGCTTCAGCGCTCCCCACGCACGCCGTCGCGGTTGCCGCGGGCCGGAGTCCGCGGGCCGGGCCGGGCGAGCGGGACGGCCGGGGCGGCCTGAACCTGTGGAGGGGCGGGCAGAACCCACGAAGGCTCCTAGCGCAGTGGAGGGGCGATGCAGGGGGCATGCTCGGCGTTCTTCGGTCTTCTTCGCGGGGCGGCGGGGCAACGGGGGCCGTGGCGGCTACGAGGCGCCGCCCGGGGCCAAGTGGTCCTGGGGGGAGGTGCCGGCCCACGCGTCCCGGCCGTCCTTCGTCCGCTGTTCCGGGAAGGCGATCTGCGGTGCCGGGCCGGGGGCGGTCATGTCGGGTGCGTCGGCTCCGACACCGCCGACCTCGATCTTGGCGCGGGTGCCCCAGTTCGTGCTGCGCAGCGTCGCCAGGGACCAGAGCCGGAGCGGCAGCAGCAGTCCGAGGTTGAGCAGCGCGTACAGCGGGGCGGCGAGGAACGTCAGCACGCGGTCGACGATGCCCACCTGAGCCGCGCCGCGCAGGTAGTGGACGGAGCGGATCCACGCCATGACGCACATGTAGGTGACGTAGCCGACCAGCAGGGTCCAGCCCTGCGGGTGCATGAAGATGGCGACAAGCGCGGCGAACAGCGCGGTGGTGAAGGCCACCCAGGAGACCAGTTCGACGAGGTTGAGCCACCAGTACATGCGCCGCACACGGAACTTGCCGAACAGCAGGAACCCCTCGCGGATGAAGGACTTGCCCCAGCGGATCTGCTGGCGGACGTAGTGGCCCAGGCGTTCGGGGACATCGGTGTAGCCGACCGCGGAGGGCTGGATGAGGGAGAGCCCTTCGGTGAGGCAGTAGTACGTCAGCCGCCGGTCGTCGCCGAAGGTCGCGGGGCGGCCCAGGAACCGCTGGTCGAGGAAGTCGTCGAGGTACTTGCGCACCACCCACCCGCGGTACAGCGCCAGCGACCCGCAGGCGCACAACACCGAGCCGAGCCGGGAGTACGCGACCCGCTCGCCGAGGAAGGCGTTGACGTACCGCATGTCGATGAGGCGGGTGAGGAGGTTGATGCCGCGGTTGTGCGCGAGTACCAGCCCCGTGACGCAGTGCACACGGCGCTTGGAGAAGGGCTCGGCGAGCTCGGCGACGGCGTGCTGGTCCAGCACCGTGTCGGAGTCGACGCACAGGTACGCGTCGGCGCGCGGTTCCTGCCGGAAGCCCGCGGCCAGGCCGTGGCGCTTGCCGCGGTTGGCGGGGAAGCGGATGAAGTCCAGCCGCACCCCGGCGCGCTGGAACAGGGGCCGCATCTCCTCGATGAGGGCGCCGGCGGTGTGGGTCGCGGAGCAGTCGTCCACGACGGTCAGGGAGTGCGGCGGCAAGGTCTGCGCCAGGATCGACTCCAGGCAGCGGCGGAGCATCTCGGGGGCCTCGTTGTAGGCGGTGACCACACCGTGGATGCGCAGGCGGCTGACCGGCTCCTCGAACGTCAGGTCCGGACGGCGCCGCCGGCGTACGGACAGCAGCAGCTTGATGGCGAGGAGGGAGCCGACGGCCACTCCGTACCAGTGCAAATGACCCAGGGACCACGAGGCGTGACCCCAGGAACCCGCGAGATTGTGCATGAAGTGCGAAGACCTCCCTGCGAGCACTCCCAGCCGGCGGACCGGACCGGTGGTGGACACACGTACTGCGCCGAAGGTAACGCGCCCCCAAGAGGCATGAAAGGGGCATCCAGCATTAATTCCCATCTTGGAATGTCAATTGCGCTTCTATGGGCGCCTTGTGAGCCAAGCGGACACTGAGTGTGAAAGTGCTCACATCGCCCTCGCCTCCGGTCCGGGATGTGCCGGGCCGCGTCGGCTGATGACCCGTCAGGGACGTCGGCGACGGGCCCGCTGAGATCGCCCGGCGGCCCCCGGACGCGCAGCCTGTACAGCCGCGCGTCGCAGTACGTCGTGCACTCGGCACCGACCGTGTCGCCCGCGAAGACGCCCCGATCCGCTCAAGGACCCGGGCCACCGGGCCGGGGTCCGGACGGCGCCGGCCGAATGGACCGCCGGGCGCTGGGCAGGCGCCCCCGTGGCCCGGCCTGGCGGTGTGCAGGGCCGAGCCGGGCCCCGCCGTTCAGCGGGGCGTGGCGGACCGCCCGCTGAGCGCACGGCGCGGCGGACACTCGTCCCCGCGCGACCCGACACCGGGTTCGTCCCGGACCGCAGAGGAAGGCCGCTCCCCATGAGGCCGACGATGCTGACGACGACAACGCAAGGCACCGCGGGCGGTGTGCTCCCGCACGCGATGGACACCCTCGAAGGGGCGACGTGGCTGGACGGCCCGGCCGGGGTCGTCCGCAAGGCGGTGCGGGCCCTTCCCCTGAGCCGTGGACGGGACGTGCTGCGCGGCCTGTGGCTCGGCCACCCCCTGCACCCGGTGCTGGTGCAGGTGCCGATCGGTGCCTGGAGCTCCGCCGGGATCCTCGACCTGCTCCCCGGCGAGAGCCGTGCCGCGCGCCGTCTGGTGGCGGTGGGCCTGGTCGCCGCCGGGCCGGCGGCTCTCGCCGGATGGGTGGACTGGGCGGAGCAGCGTCCCCGGCAGGCCCGCGTGGGCCTGGTCCACGCGGTCGCCAACCTCGCCGCCGTCACGGCGTACGCCGGTTCCCTGACGGCCCGGCTCACGGGTCGTCCCTTCCTCGGCAAGGCCCTGGGCTTCGGCGGCATGGCCGTCGCCACGGTGGGAGGTGTGCTCGGCGGCCATCTCGCCTACCGCCAGGGCGCCGGCGTCAACCACGCGGAGGCGGTGCCCGTACTGGTCGAGCCGGGCTGGCACCGTATCGGGATGCCGTACGAGTTCCCCGTAGGCGAGCCGGTGCGCCGCATGGCCGACGAGGTCGCCGTCGTCGTGGTCCACGGGGACGACGGGCGGTTCTACGCCCTGGCCGACCGGTGCAGCCACATGGACGGGCCCCTGCACGAGGGCAAGATCCTCGAAGGGTGCCTCGAATGCCCCTGGCACGGCAGCCGGTTCCGGCTCACGGACGGAGAGAACGTACAGGGCCCGGCGACCGCGCCGCAGCCCCGGTTCGACTGCCGGATCTCGTCCGACGGCCAGGTGGAGGTCCGCGTCGCACAGCGCTGAGGCGCCCGACTCCTTGCCGTGCGGCCGGGAGCCGAGGAGGGGGTCGCCGTGCACGGCGGCGGCCCTTCTACAGCGCCAGTTCGGCCCAGATGGTCTTTCCGTCGGGCCGTTGCCGTGTACCCCAGCGTTCGGCGAGGTGCGCCACGATGAACAGCCCGCGTCCGCCTTCGTCGAACACCCGGGCCCGGCGCAGATGGGGAGCGGTGTTGCTGCCGTCCGACACCTCCATGATCAGCGCGTCCTGCCGGATCAGCCGCAGGTGCACGGGGCCCGTTCCGTAGCGGACGGCATTGGTGACCAGCTCGCTGATGACGACTTCCGCGGTGAACGCCTGCTCCTCCAGGCCCCAGCCCGCCAGCCGGCGCGCGGCGAGGTCGCGGACGCGCGCGACCTCGGCGAGATCCGGTGACACGTCCCAGGCGGCGACGTGGTCGGCGCCGAGTTCCCGGGTGCGGGCGACGACGAGGGCGACGTCGTCCCTCGGGGCGTCGCCGACCAGCAGGTCCAGGACGTGGTCGCAGGCGTCCTCCGCGGAGTCGACCGGTTCGGACAGGGCCTTCCGCAGGCGTTCGAGCCCCACCTCCAGGCCGTCTTCCGCCGATTCGACGAGACCGTCGGTGTAGAGGGCGAGCAGGCTTCCCTCGGGCACGTCCAGCTGGACGGTCTCGAAGGGCAGTCCGCCGACGCCCAACGGGGGACCGGCGGGGATGTCGAGGTATTCGGCGGGCGCGCCGGGGCGCACCAGGGCGGGCGGGGGATGGCCGGCGCGGGCGGCCGTGCAGCTGCGCGACACCGGGTCGTAGATCATGTACAGGCAGGTCGCCGCCAGCTCCCCGGCCCGCGCTCCGCCGTGGCCGGCGGCCGCGGCGCGTTCCATGTCCGTTCCGAGGCGGATGATCAGGTCGTCCAGGTGGGTGAGGAGTTCGTCGGGCGGCAGGTCGATGTCGGCGAGCGTGCGTACCGCGGCGCGCAGCCGGCCCATCGTCGCCGACGCGTTGAGGCCGCGGCCGACCACGTCGCCCACCACCATGGCGACCCGGGCCCCCGAGAGCGGGATGACGTCGAACCAGTCGCCGCCCACTCCGGCGCGGGAGTCCGCGGCCAGGTAGCGGGTGGCGGCGGAGACCGCCGACTGCTCGGCGGCCACCTGCGGCAGAAGGCTCTGCTGGAGCGCGAGGGACGTGTCGCGCTCACGGGTGTAGCGGCGGGCGTTGTCCACGAAGACCGCGGCCCGTGCCCCGATCTCCCGGGCCAGCAGTACGTCGTCGGCGTCGAAGCCGGCCCGGTGCCCGGAGCGCGTGAAGAGCGCGACGCCGACGGTGATCCCGCGGGCGCGGAGGGGAACCGACAGCGTGGAGGGGGCCGGGTCCGCGGCGCCAGCGGCACCGTGAGCCCGGGCCGGTACGGGTTCGCCCGTCGTCAGGGCGCGGGCCGGCGCCGACCCCTGCGGGTGGGTGACGGCCTCGCCCGGCTCCGCCGTTAGCCCCGGAAGGGGCTCGGGCCCGGACCGCGAGGCCGTGCGGCGCAGGGCGCTGTCGCCCGCCCGGGCGCCGGCGGTGTCGTCCTCGCCGCGCAGCACCCAGTCGAAGATGTCCACGGCGGCGTGGTCCGCGAAGCCGTGCACCGCCACGTCCGCCAGTTCCTCCGCTGTGCGGGTCACGCTCAGGGTGCTGCCCACCCGCCTGCCGGCCTCGCTGAGCAGGCCGAGCCTGTCGCGGGCGATCATCACTCGTTCGAGGCGCCTCTCGCGGGAGAGCCGGACGCGGCAGACGGCCATGCCGAGCCCCAGCGCGACCGCCGGCGCGGCGACGACCGTGAGCTGCCCGGCGAGCCCGATGTCCGGCCGGAGCCCCCCGTAGACCGCGCAGACCGCGGCGAGGTTGAGGAGGCCCACGCCGAGGGTCTGCCGCAAGGGCAGCAGCGCGCCCGCGACCACAGGGAGCAGCACGGAGTACTCGGGCAGCCCCATGACGTGGATGTGCGCGAGGGCCAGTGCCGCTTGCAGACCGGAGAACAGCACGACGGAGAGGACGAGGACGGGGAAGCGCCTGCCAAGACGGGTCGAGTGCACGAGCGACACCTCTGCGGGGGTCGGGGTGGAGGTCCGGTGCCCTGTCTGCGCCGTGTGTCTTCCTGGGGACCGGCCCGTGCATATAGGGGCAAATCATTTGAAATCCACGTGTGACGCTTTTCTTGGGAACGCGTGCCGTCGGGACCGTCATCCCGGATACGCCGAATTGCTCGTTGTTTTTCCGTTTGGGTATAGCCGATCGGTCGTCTATTTTGTAGTGGACCGAACGTCTACTCATGGAGTCACGGACACATGCGCGTCGAGATCTGGACCGACATCGCCTGCCCCTGGTGCTACATCGGCGACGCGCGCTTCGCGCGGGCGCTCGCCGCCTTCCAGCACCGCGACGAGGTCGAGGTGGTGCACCGGTCGTTCGAGCTCAATCCGGACGCCGAGAATCGCGGAACGCCCGTCATCGACGCGGTGGCGGCCCGGTACGGACGCACCCGCGAGCAGCAGATCGCCCGGGAGGAGCACGCCGCGTCCGAGGCGCGCGCCGAAGGGCTCGGCTTCCGGATCGGCGGCCGTGTCGACGGCAACACCTTCGACCTGCACCGCCTGCTGCACTTCGCCAAGGACCGGGGCCGCCAGGCGGAGCTGCGGGACCTCGCCTTCAAGGTCAACTTCGCGGACGAGCGCTCGGTGTACGACAGGGAGACCCTGATCGCCCTCGCCTCCGATGCGGGACTCGACGCGGCCGAGGCGCGCGAGGTGCTCGCCGACCCCGACGCGTACGCCGCGGCCGTCCGCTCCGACGAGCGGCTCGCGGCCGAACTCGGCGCGGGGGGAGTGCCGTTCTTCGTCCTGGACCGGACGTACGGCGTCGCGGGCCTGCAACCCGTGGAACTCTACGCCCGGGCGCTGGAGCAGGCGTGGCAGAACCGGTCGGCGACGCGGGTCTGATCCCCGGCCCGTGAGCGGGTGCGGACACCACTGTTCACCCCAACGCGTAGCTGGACAAGCCTAGTTGGCGCATGATGGCACATGCGAACGACATGCGACGGCCAACCGACGAGGCGTACGGCGAACGCGATGGGACGGGTGTGCGTGAACAGACGTGAGCCGGTGCTGCTCGCGGCGGCAGGGGCACTGCTGCTCGCGGGCTGCACCAGCGGGGGCGGGACGGACGAGGCCACCGCCTCGCCCTCCGGAGCGTCCCCGAGCGGACGCAGCAGCGCGAGCCCGGCCCCGTCCGCGACGGCGGCGAACGAACCCTTCACCCTGGCCGAGAGCGCGGCACCGAGGACCCGGTCCGAGGCGACGGCGTTCGTACGCGGACTCACGGTGCGACCGGACTACTTCGGGTCCGGATACCGCAGGCGGGACCCCTACGAGACCGGGCCCGCCACGTGGACCGTCCTCGGCGACGACTGCATCTGGCGCCGCGAGCCGCTCGCGCCCACCGTTCTCGCCGGCCTGACGCGCTCCTTCGTCCGGCCCGCGGCCGGCGGGAAGGGCCCCGTCTTCGTGTCCCTGACGGTCACCGTGCACGCCTCGGTGGTCGAGGCCCGCAGGGACATGGCGGTCTCGCTCGAGGAGCCCCTGCGCTGCCCGACCCAGCAACTCACCGCCACCGAGCGGGTGCAGGGCATGGCGTCGCAGGGCGACCCGTTCACCGAGCAGCGGACGGCCACGTCCGACGACAACCTCACCGAGTTCGGCGAGTACGTCGCCGACGGCGACAGCAGGCCCCGCCGCTTCGACTGGTTCAAGCACCGGCTCGGCCCGGTGACGGTGGCCGCGACCGTACGGCACGCCCCCGGCGGCAGCGAGGCGGAGACGACGGCGGTCACCGAGCAGGCCCTCGCGGGCGTCGGATACGTCACCGCCGACATCGACCGCCTGGGCAGGAGGGCGACAGCGGCACAGACGCCCGGCGCCGAGGGGAAGGACGCGCCGGTCTCCGGCGACGAGGCGGAAGGCGCGGGCGATGAGTGAGGCGATGCGTCCCTCCGACCCCCTGGCGGTCGGGGGCTTCCGGCTGCTGCGGCGGCTCGGCGCCGGCGGCATGGGCGTGGTCTACCTGGGGCGGTCCGAGGCCGGTGGGCTGGCCGCCGTGAAGGTCATCCGGGCGGAGAGCGCGGCCGACGAGGAGTTCCGCGTCCGGTTCGCCCGGGAGGCCGAGCTCGCACGGCGCGTCGGGAGCCCCTGGGTGGTCCCGGTCCTCGGGGCGGACGGCACGGCGCCCGAGCCGTGGCTGGCGACCGCCTTCGTACCCGGCCCCTCGCTCGGCGAGGCGGTGGGGGAGCACGGCCCGCTGCCGCCGTCCGCCGTGCGGGTCCTGGGGGCGCTGCTGGCCGAGGCGCTGGGCGCCGTGCACGGGGCCGGACTGGTGCACCGCGACGTGAAGCCGGGCAACGTCCTGCTGGCCGTCAACGGCCCCCGTCTGATCGACTTCGGCATCGCCCGGGCCACCGACGACACAGCGCTCACCGCCTCGGGCCTGGTGATCGGCACCGCGGGCTTCCTCGCCCCGGAGCAGGCCCGGGGCGAGGGGAGCGGCCCCGCGGGCGACGTCTTCGCGCTCGGCTGTGTCCTCGCGTACGCCGCGACCGGCCGGCCCCCGTTCGGCGTCGGCACCCCCGACGCCCTGCTGTACCGCACCGTCCACGACGAGCCCGATCTGCAAGGTGTCGCGGGCGAACTGCGCGAGGTGCTCGACGCCTGCCTCGCCAAGGACCCCCAGACCCGCCCCACGCCCGCGGAACTGCGGACACGGCTCGCCGAGGACGCCCCCGCGTCGCCCTCGGCGTGGCTGCCGGACCCGGTCGCCCGCACGGTCGCGGAACGCTCCGCCGAGAGCCTCGCGCTGCCGGACATCGAACCCACGGTGCTGGACGGCCCCGACGACGCCTCGCGCACCCGGAGCAAGCGGCTCGCCTCCCGCCGCCGGCTGCTGGTCGCCGGAGGGGCGCTGCTGCTGGCGGGCGGCGGCTCGGGGGCGGCGCTGTGGGCGGCGGGACGCGACGGGACCGGCGCGGAGGCGAAGGCGGCCACGAAGCCCACGTACGTGCTCGGTGTCCAGGTCACCCGCACCGGGCCCGACGCCGGCCTGGGCCGCACCTGCGAGCGGGCGGCGCAACTGGCCGTCGCCGAGCACAACGCCGCCGCGGGCGGCGCCTTCACCGTGCGGACGAAGGTCCTGGACGACGACGGGACCGTCGACCGTGCCACCTCGGTCGCCCATGAACTGGCCGCCGACCGCGCCGTGTTCGCCGTGTTCGGGCCGACCGGCGAGATCGCGATGCGGGCCGCCTCACGCGTGTACGGGGCCGCCAACCTGACCCATGTCTCCAGTACCACCGGGCAGAGCGACTTCTTCGTGTCGTCCCCGGCGGTCAGCTTCCAGACCGGTATGCCCCACCAGGCCGGGGGAACGGCGATCGCGCTGAGCGCGCTGGCCTCCGGCCAGGTGGGCCGGGCCGGGGTCGTCATCGACCGGGCCGGCGGGTCCGTCATGCACGACCAGGGCAATGTCGTGGTGACCTCGTGGCGCCAGATCCTCGGGGCCGAGGTGCTGCCGCGGGTCGTTGCCGAGGACACCGACGACGGCCCCGCGGCCGTGCGCCAACTGCTGTCCCGCGGCGTCCAGGACTTCGTCTACCTGGCGCCCCTGGACGCGACCGTCCGCGCCGCCGGGCAACTGGCCCGGGCGGGCTTCACCGGCCCCCGGTGGATGTCCCACCTGCTCTACGGATCGGACTTCCCGCGCCTGGCGGGCGCCGCGGGCGAGGGCTGGTACGTCGTCACGTCGGCCGTCGACCCGGCCGTCCTCAAGACGAAGGAGGCCGTGCGCTTCACCGCCGCCTGGAAGGCGCGCTACGGCGGCACCCCGGAGCCGTACGCCACCGAGGCCTACGACAGCGTCCGCATGCTGCTGCAGGAGTTCGCCCGCACCGTGCCGGCCGGGGGCGGGCGTCCGGCCCGGCCCGCGCTCGCCGCACGGCTCCAGAAGACGACGTACCACGGTGTCGCGCGGACCTACGCGTTCAGCGACTACCACCAGTACGCGGTCACGACGCAGAACATGGGCACCGAGACGTTTGTCCACCAGGTCCGCGGCGGACGCTTCCGCCAGGTGGGGACGATCCTGCCGAACACCGGGAACCAGTAGGGGCCATGGACCAGCTGCTGGCCACCGACCCGTCGTGGGTCGGCGGGCACCGCCTCGTGGCCCGGCTCGGCGCCGGCGGCATGGGCGTCGTCTACCTCGCGCGGTCGCCGCACGGCGCCTGGGTGGCGCTGAAGGTGATCCGCTCCGAGTACGCGGAGGACCCGGACTTCCTGGCGCGGTTCCGCCGCGAGACGGAACTGGCGACGCGGCTGTCGAGCCGGTGGACGGTCCCGGTCCTCACGGCCGACGCCGACGCCCGCTCACCGTGGCTCGCGACCGCCTACGTCCCCGGCCTCCCGCTGTCCGAGGCCCTCGCCCTGCACGGTCCCTGGCCGGTGCCCCAGGTCCGCACGCTGGCGGCCGCGCTGGCCGCGGCCCTGGACGACGTCCACCGCGCCGGCCTGGTCCACCGGGACGTGAAACCCGCCAACGTGCTGCTCGCCGCCGACGGACCGCGCCTCATCGACTTCGGCATCGCGCGGGCCGTGGGTGCGACGGCGCTCACGGCGGACGGCTCCGTCATCGGCTCTCCCGGCTATCTCTCCCCGGAGCAGGCCAGGGGCACGACGGTGGGACCGGCCGGCGACGTCTTCTCCCTGGGCTGCGTGCTGGTCCACTCCCTCACCGGGCGGCCGCCGTTCGGCACGGGCGGCGCCGCCGCCGTGCTCTACCGGACCGTGCACGAGGAACCGGACCTCGCCGGCCTGCCCCGCGAACTCGATGCCGCCTTGCGGGCCTGCCTCGCCAAGAGCGCCGACGAGCGCCCCACCGTGGCCCGGCTGCGCGACCTCTTCGGCTCGTTCGACTCCCGTTCCTGGCTGCCCGGGGGACTGCCGGCCGTGGTCGCCGAGCGCGCCGGGCGCGTCCTGGACCTGCCGGTGCCGGAACCGACCGAGTTGTCCGCCGCCGTCGCCGACCCTCCGCCCGCGACGTCCCGGCGGCGCCTGATCGTCGCGTCGGCCGCGCTCGGCGTCGGCGCGCTCGGCGGCGGCACCGCCTGGTGGCAGTGGGGACGCCCGCGCACGGGGAGCGGGGCCGGGAGGCGCACGCTGCCCACGCGTGTCATCGGACTCCTCGGCGACCGCTCCACGGAGGCCGTCCGGTCCCAGGAACGAGGAGCGGGGATCGCGGTCGCCGAGCACAACGGCCGCGCGGACCGGCCGTTCGACCTGGCCCTGCGGGCCGTCGACGACCGGGGCACCGCCGCCGGCTCCGCCGCGGGCGCCGCCGGGCTCGCCGCCGATCCCGACGTGCACGCCGTGATCGGCGCGGGCGCCAATGAAGCCGTGCCCGCTGCCGTACCGGTGTGCACCAAGGCGGGCCTCTGCCTGCTGGTGACCCGCGCCGACAGCACGCAGCTCAACGTCGTCCACACGACCAGCACGCTGGTGCTGCGCGCCACCCGCACCGCCGGACCCGGTGCCGTGCTGCGCTACCTCAACCGCGTGGTCCACCCGCAGCGGACAGCAGTCGTCTACGACCTCGCCGACGAGGAGGAGAGCCTGCCCACCGTCCAGATCGTCACCGTCCACGGCCACCTGGACGGGCGCGTCGACGTGTTGGAGGTCGCCGCCGGGGACGGATTCGGTGCCGCCGCCCGCGACATCGCGGCCCACCCCGACGACGTCCTCTTCGCGGGCGCCACCCCGTCCCGCGCCGCGGCCTGCGCCGCGGCGCTCAAGGCGGCAGGTCACCGGGGGGTGCGCGTCGCGGACGAGCACGTGCTGTCGGCGGCCTTCCTGAGCGCGGGCGAGGGCTGGTGGATCAGCACGGGGTACGCCGACGCGGCCGACCCCCGGCTGCGGGCGTTCGCCGCCGCCTACCGGGCCCGGCACGGCGGTGCGCCGGGCCCCTGGGCCGCGGAGGCATACGACGCCGTCCGCTTCGCCGCCCACGGCCTGGCCGCGCCGGGCGGCGACGGGCGGCGCGAGTCGCTGCGCGCGGAACTCCTGCGGGTCCCCTGGCAGGGCATCACCCGCCGCTTCAGCTACGAGAGCCAGTCGCAGTACCTGGAGACCGCGCCGGACGGCGGCTGGTTCCTCTACCACGTCGAGGGCGGCCGGGCCCGGTTCGTCGCCCGCCAGGACGCCATCGGCACGGGTACCTGAGGCGAACATCGGGCGGGCGGGTGGCGTTCACCCCTCGGGAACGCCAAATTTTCGCCATGCTCCTGCCAAGGTGTTGTCATGGCCGCCATGAGTGAACCCCACGCCGACACGGCGCACACGCACTCTCACGGACCCAGCCGACGCTCCCTCCTCGCCGGTGCGGGCGGCCTGCTGATCGCCGCGTCCCTGCCCGGCACGGCCCAGGCGGCGGGCACCCGTACCGCCGCGGACACCCCCGCCACGAACCGGGCCGGGGCCTCCCGCGCCTCACTGGTCACCCAGGGGACCCGACTCGTCCACGCCGACCTGCACAACCACACGCTCATGTCCGACGGCGACGGAGACCCCGCCCTCGCCTTCGCCTCCATGCGCGACGCGGGCCTCGACGTGGCCGCCCTCACCGACCACACCACCCTCCTCGCGATCAACGGCCTGTCCAAGGGTGAGTGGGACCGCACCCGGCAGCTCGCCGACGCGGCCAACGATCCCGGCAACTACACCGCGATCCGCGGCTTCGAGTGGTCGCACCCGCTGCTGGGTCACGCCAACGTCTGGTTCACCGACCAGTTCGTCGACCTCGGCGGCGCGAGCTCCATGGGCTCCCTCTACAACTGGATCGGCGGCCGCGACGCCGTCGCGGGCTTCAACCACCCGGGCCGCGAGATCGGCCGTTTCAACGACTTCTCCTACTCCGCCGCCGTCCGCGACAAGATGGTCAGCGTCGAGATGTTCAACCGCGGCGACGACTACCTCTTCGACGGCTGGTCCGACCGCAAGTCCTCCCACCTCAACGCCGTTCTCAACGCGGGCTGGCGCACCGGCATCACCGGCGTCAGCGACCACCACGGCACCGAGTGGGGCAAGGTCGAGGGCGTCGGCCGCGCCGGGCTCTGGGTCACGGAGAACACCCGCGCCGGTGTGCTCGAAGCCATGCGCGCCCGCCGCTTCTTCGCCACCCGCTACTCCGGACTGCGCCTCGACGCGACCGCGAACGGCGTCCGGATGGGCGGCGTCCTGTCGCTCGCCTCGGGCGACGTCCGCTTCGCCGTCGACCTCGACCGCGGCCCCGACTGGGCCGGCAAGCCCCTCAACGTCCAAGTCCTGCGGCCCGGTTCCAACGCGCCGACCGTGGTGGACGTCGTCCCGACCACCTTCGGCAGCCTGGCCGAGTTCACCGTCCCGCTCAACGCCGCCGACGGCAACTGGGTCGTGCTGCGCATCTCCGACCCCTCCCAGCCCAACGCCCAGCCCGGCCCGTCCGGCCACGCCTGCAACGACCTGGGCGTCGCCTACTCGAGCCCCTGGTGGCTCCAGCCCTGACGCCGGGCCACGCGCCCGCCGGGCTCCGGCCCGGCGGGCGCTGTCGCGCGGTGTTCCGCGGTGCCTACCGGGCGTTGGCGATCGGTGGCACACTCGGTGGGCCATCGATGCCGGGCATCGACCGCCGTTGCGTTGTCGTGCCAGACACCCTTGAGGAGAGGCGCGCGGCGGCCGTGCCCCCACAGAAGCGGAGAATCGTGCTCGCCGCCTACGTCACGGTCACCGTCCTCGGCGCGGTCTTCAACGGCGCCGCCGCCGTCACCTACCTGATCGGCCACGAATACCCCAAAACACAGGCGGACATGAAGGGCCTGGACCGCAAGTGGGTCCCGGTACTGGGCATGCTGCTGGCGGCCGGCACCGCCGGGCTGCTCGCCGGGCTCGCCGTGCCTCTCCTGGGAACCCTCGCCGCCTCGGGCCTCGTGCTCTACTTCGTCGGCGCGATCATCGCCCACCTGCGGGTGGGCTCCCGCAACATCGTGGGCGGCATCGTGTTCCTCGCCACCGCCGCGGCCGCCCTGACCCTCGGCCTGCTCCAGCACGGCCCCTGGTGACGGGGGTACGGCGCGGCTACAGGCACCCGTCGTGGTCGGCGGTCTCCAGGCTCACCATGAGGTCGCCACTGTGGAGGTTCATGAACGACTGGGTGCTGTGCCAGCCCTTGAACCGCTTGTCGATGTTCAGGGCGAAGTAGCCGGAGCCCAGACCGTCCCACGATGCGGCATTCCACCCCGCGAGCCGTGCGGTCCGCGCCACCTCGGTGCGGACCGAGGCGGTGGCGGGCACCTTGTAATGCAGCTCCACGGAGGGCGTTTCCTCGTCCGTACAGGTGCGATAGCGGTGGAGCGACGTGTGCCGGCCCACCTCCGCGTCCAGCGCGGAGGTGATCCGGTCCGCCTGCAACTGGGTGAGCCGCGCGTCGACGGCGGCGGACTCGCGGTGCGTGCGTGTCTCGTGGACCACGAACCCACCGGCCACCGCCACCGCGGCCACCACGGCGATCCAGCGCCAAACCGCGCCGCGGCTGAACGACCGTCCCATGCGTCGCGCACCTCTCCTGTGCTCGGACCTGCCGGGGCTAGAGCCGGACGGTCATCTCCACGGCCACGTCGTCGCCGGCCACAATGCCCTCAGGCTTGCGCACGGCGAGCTTGAGGGGCAGCAGGTAGCCGCCGTCCCTGGGAAACAGAGAGGTAGTGAAGGTGACCTCGCCGATGCGCGCCTCGACCGGGATCACGCCCCAGCCGTAGCTGGCCATCGCCGCCACCTCACGGATGTGCCCGCACTCGTCGTCCGGCACGACGGCGAAGTAATACGGTGCCGGCCCACGCCACTCGATGACACGGCCGGCGAAAACGAGCTCCACGGCGTCAGTCCCGTTCTTCCAGCAGGGCCAGGTCGGCCCAGGCTACATGGCGTGCCACGCCCCTCGGGGGGCCTGCCCTCACCCGGTCGGCCGCTGAGGGTGCGTCAGGTGTCACCCCGGGTGATTCTTGGGTTCGCAGCTGTCCGCTGCCGCGGGCCCGTCCAGGAGGTGACGCGGTGATGCCCCGAGTCGGCCGAGCGGTCCGGTCCACGGCCGCGAGCGTCGCCCTGACGTCCGCCGCCGTGACGGAGGGCGCGCAGCCTGCCGGACCGGCCGTACCGGGCGACGGCGGGACCACGGCCGGGCCCGCCGGCAAGCCCGGCGGGCCCGCCGGCAAGCCCGGCGGGCCCGGCGGGCCCGGGTACATGGTCATCCGGTGGTGACCGCCCGTTCGAGGAAGTGCGGAGAGGAAGGCGGAAAGCAGCCGGTGAGCAACGCGTGACGAGGCCGGGTGCATGGGAGTGGGTGGCGAAGCGGAGCCGTCTGCTGCCGGCCGCGCTGATCCTCCTTGCCGCGGTGATCGACTTCAGTACGCCGCGCACCGTCAGCGCCTCCGCCCTCTACGCCGCCGCGGTCCTGACGGCCGCGGCCTTGCTGTCCCTGCGCGGCACGATCCTCACCGGGGTGATCGCCCTCCTGGTCGACTGGTTCATGTTCCGGTACTTCGGCTACCGCCGGAGTGCGATCGCGTACAGCGAACTGGTCATGGTCGCCACGGTGACCGGTGTCGCGGTCTTCCTCAACCGGCTGCTGCAGCACCGAAAGACACAACTGCAGTCCGTACGGGACATCGCCGGCGCCGTTCAGCGCGCGGTCATGCCGTCGCCGCCGGAGCGGATCGGTCCGCTGTGCTTCGCGGGACGCTACGAGGCGGCCGAGACGGACGCGCAGATCGGCGGGGACCTCTACTCCGTGGTCGACACGCCGTTCGGCGTGCGTTGTGTCATCGGCGACGTGCGCGGCAAGGGGACGGGGGCGGTCAGGGCGGTCGCGGTCGGCGTCGGCACCTTCCGCGAAGCGGCGTTGCAGGAGCCCAGTCTGACCGCCCTGGTGGAACGCCTGGAGCGGGCCCTTGTCCTTGAGGCCCGGCAGTCGGGCAGCCTGATCGAGCTGGAAGGGTTCGTCACCGGTGTCCTGGTGGAGTTCCCCGGGCCGGGGAACGAGATACGGATCGTCAACCGCGGTCACCCGGCGCCTCTTCTGATGTCGGGGGACACGGTCCGCTACCTCGAACCCAGCCGGCCCATGGTGCCACTCGGCATGGCGGCCCTGCGGGACGAACCGGAATGCGTGGACACGGTGGTCTTCCCCGATGGGGCCACCCTGCTGCTCTACACCGACGGACTCAGCGAGGCCCGTGACGAGGAGGGCACCTTCTACGACCCGGCCGACGGGTGCGCGAAACACCGGTCCGCCGGCCCGGACGCCCTCCTCGACGCCCTGCTCGCCGACTGCCACCGGCACACCGGTGGCCGGAGGGCCGACGACATGGCGCTGCTGGCCATCACCCGCACGCGCGACGGCGCCTGAGCTGCGACGAGCGCACCCTGCGTGGGCCCGGCCCCGGCCCCCGGCCCCCGGCTCGAGCGTCACTGCATGACGAACCGCGGGGGATGGGACGGCGTACCCACGCAGTGGTACATCTGCAGGGTGCAGCCGCGGCCGATCTCCACCTGGGTGGGGTCCCTGGGGTTCCGGTACGGAAGGCCGACCGGCTTCTCCGCCTCGTCGCCGCATTCGACCGGAATCCAGCTGGTGGTGCTTGCGTCCCATTCGCTGCCGGTCATGGTGAGCAGTGCGTCGACCGGACTGCCGCACTCGCCGCAGCGCAGTTCGTCCGAATCCGGCTCCGGCGGCCCGCGGAAGGTGAAGTGCGCGGGCCATCCCCCCGCTTTCCAGCCGGGGGCGACGGACAGGTCGTGCCAGTAGGGGGCTTTGGCCCGCTGCTTGTCCCAGGCCGTGAGGCGCGCGGCGAGGTCCTCGTCGAGATGGTGGCGGGAGGGGAACTCGCGGACCGGTTCGGGGTGCAGTACGCACGGCACGGGCACGCAGTAGGCGGCCGGGACATAGGCGGGCTCAGGGGGAGCGAGCAGGAGGTCCCGTACCTCGGAGGACCGTCGCCACCTGAGCTGAACGGCGTCGGAACCGCTTACCACCTGGTTGGACGGCACCCAGAGCACCTGCAGCAGGTCCGTGCCCGGTGGGAAGGCGAGCCCGGGCACATCGCGGGCGTAGAGCTGGGCGAGCGGGATCAGGGGCTGGGGGGCCGTGCGTCCGCCTGGGCCACGAGGGCGCGCAGCAGGTGGACGTCCGCAAGCGCGGTGACGGGTTCGTCAGGTAGCCGCGGCAACTCGTACTCCGGCCAGGGCTCGTCCGCCGGCCACAGCAGCGGCCCGCCCACGGAGCTGTCATGGACGGTCGGCTTCCCCGGGACGGGGTGCAGCCGGAAGGCCGTTCTGGCGAGCGCCGCCAGTTCCGGGAACTCCGCGGTGATGTCCAACGGGCGCGGCGGTGTTGTGCGCGTCATGTCCTCCCCCTCAGCCCGACCAGGGCCACATCACACCACACGCCACGGACACTCCACGCTGCCGCGCCGCCGCCCGCGTCACGGTGCCGTGCCGGCAAGGCAGGCGGCAGCCGGCGTCCACCACGGGCCGACCCCGGCGCGCCGTACTCCGGGGCCGGACGGCAAGGCGCCCGGCCCGCCGGCTCACTGGAGCCGGTCCCCCACGCCGGGCGGCTTCGGAGGGTGCGGACCGCCACCGTCCTTGGGGTCCTGGTCGCAGGTTCGTCCCCCGTAGGACTGGTCGTTGGGGATCACGAGCACTCCGGCAACCTGCTCAGGGTGCTCGACGGCGATCCAGGCATCACCCGTCGGGACACCGCCGGGCCCGAACGCCTCGGACGAGGACACCGTCCGACATCCCAGGACCAGGCGCTTCTTGTCGACCGCGCAGGCGTCCACCACGGGGTCGGTCCCGTCGTCGGCGCCGTCGAAGCGGAAGTGGAAGTGGACCTGATCACCCTTGGAGGGCTCCTGCGGATGGGGCTCGAGGCGCCAGTCCACGACCTCGGCCGTGACGTGCAGGGACTGCCCGTAGAGGTTCACGACCTGCACACTGACACCGGCCTCCCCGCGCTCCGTCGTCGTGTCGGAGCAGCCCAGGACGGAGGAGCAGCCGGACAGGGCGAGGACCGCCAGGGCCGACGGAGCACCGGCGAGTAATCGTGCGGGGGACATGCGGAGGACCTCCGGTCGGGGTGGGACGGGGGAGTGTGTCTCAGAGGCTGGGCAGGCGGACGGTCAGCCCGTACAGCCGGGTGGTCTGGTGCGCGCTCTGGTTGTCGTCCGTCACCATCAGCAGCTTGAGGCGGCCGTCCCGGGTGTGCCCCGTGACGGTCATGCCCTCGATGTTGCCCAGCAGCGGGTTGGCCTGCGGCTGCGGGTTCGTCGCACCGAGCGGCGGACAGTCGGCCATGTCGACCAGAAGAACCTTCTCCATGAGCCGCACGTCGTCCTGGCGGGTCAGGTTCTCGACACCGCTCACGTCGCTCACACCGCGCGGGTCGGCGAGGTAGAGGCGGATGATGTTGCCGACACTCCGGTCGAATCCGCGCTCCACGACCAGCAGCCTGCCGTCGCCGGTCGCGTTGATGTCCGATATCGCCAGACCCGTGTGGCGTTCGTATCCGTACTGCCCCGCGATGCGGAACTCGGCGTCGAGTCGGTCGCGTTCCCAGGTCTGGAAGCGCAGGAGCCGGGGATCGTCCCCCAGCAGTGGGCCCTCCATGGAGGCCACCAGCGTGAGGCCGCCGGGCTGGAGCGCGAGTCCCTCGAACGTCTCGTTGACCCTGGCCCGCCCCGCCGGGGCGACCCGGAGGCCGTCGTTGGCCGGCAGTATGCGGACGAACGTGCCGTCCCGCGTGTAGCGCCGGACGTCCGACCCCTCGGAGGCGACGAGCAGCGAGCCGTCGTGGTCGAAGACCAGGGCCTCGAAGTCGGCTTCCCTGCCGTTCTCGTCCAGCAGCCTCATGGCACGCACGGGCGCACGAGTCGCCGCGTCCAGGGTGAAGAGCGTGGAACGGTCGGAGAGGGCGGCGATGTTGCCATCGGGGTCGAGGGCCAGAGCCGACAGGTTCCCGACGAACACGTCCTGGAAGTACGTCTTGTCGAGGGCATCCGAGAACCAGTCGATGACCACCCAGGCCGAGCAGGCATTCGCCTCCGCCGCATCGATGACAACGTCCACACTGAACCCTTCGCGCAGGACCGACAAACGCCCGCGGTAGATCTACCAGATCCAACTCACCGGCGGGGCACCGCCTCCCGCCCCAGCCGACTGCCTCAGCCCCAACTCCCCGTAGAGCCAGGCCCTGATGGGCGGAAAGGGGCGGCGGCCCGAGCCTCCGGGCTGCGCCGGATCGCGCGTTCCGAAGCGGCCTTCTCGCGAAGCGCGCCCATGAAGTGCCGGGTTCAGGAGGACTCTTCGGGGTTGCCCGCCCGCGTCTTGCCCGCAACGCCCGACCGGGAGACTCCGTCGACCGCCACACAGATCCCGAAGACCCGCTCGTGGCTGGTCCAGCCGTTCACTCGGCCGCGGTTGTTGCTGATCTGGACCCGCTTTCCGGCGGGGTCCACAGACGACACCAAGTGCAAGTAGACCGTCCCGGCGACACGGGCGAGGACGATGTCCCCGACTTCCACCTTCGACGGATCGACCGGAGCGACGACCACCTGCTGCCGACTGCGTATCAGCGGGACCATTGACGAGCCGCTCGGCCGGAACGCCACGGTGGCCCCACCGGCAACCCTGTTTGCCCATGCGTCCAATGCACCCATCCGCTGATCGTGGCAGACCTTCCTTCACCAGCCCACCGAATTCCTCTCCCCGCAAGGCGCTTCGACCGCACACGGAGAGGGGGTCGGACCGCGTCGGTTCCGGCTTCGGGAAGGGTCGATTAGCCGAGCGGGACGAGAACCTCGCGGGCAATGCCCTGCCGCCTCTGGCAGGGTCGCGATCGGGCTTCAGCTGTAGCGCGCGAAAAGGGCCTGGAGGTACTCCTCCAGCCGCCTGGTCAGCAGGAGGGGGGTCAGATCGGCGCGGCCCACCTCGCGCCAGGGGACGGCGACCTTCTCGGCGTCCGGAGCGAAAGCCAACGCGTCGAGCACACGCCAGTAGAGGTGGGCGGCGCGGTCTTCGGCCAGTGTCCCTCCGGCCGCAACGTAGCTGTCGGCGAAACGCATACCCGCGGTTACCCCGTGCAGCAGGGCCAGGGCCGTCGAGCAGTGGGCCACGTCCAGGTCCGCCGGCCCCCAGGAGGTCTCCACCCAGTCGACGACGCCGCTGATCCGCAGACTGTCGCCGTCGCCCGTGAAGAGGACATTGCCGGGATGGAAGTCGCGGTGCAGGAAGCAGGCCTGGTGCGGCGGGGGCTCTTGGCGGATCACGTCGACGGCCCGCTGCCACAGCTCAGGCCGAGCGGTGTCTTCGGGCGGGCTCACACGCGTGGGGGAGGTCCATGCCTGATACACGCGCGGCCGTGCCTCCGGGCTCGCTGGCAGCCGGTGGATGCGCAGCAACTGCCGGGCCAGCAATTCGGCGCGGCGGTCGGCCCCTTGGTCGCCCAGACGCACGGTCCCGGGCAACAGGGACATCAGCAGGGACGGGTGGTCGCAGTACTCCGCTGTCGCGTCCACGGCCACCAGCGTGGCCGCGGGCACATCAGTGCCGCCGAGCAGGCGCAGAACGGCTGCTTCGCGGGTGAGCAGGCCCTCCGCGTGACGAACGAAGAAGGGCTTGACGAAGGACCGCAGGACCAACGAGCGTCGGCCGTCGGGCCCGCAGATGGTCAAACCTCGCATCTCCGACGTCCAGCCACCGCGCAACCGCGCGACGTCCTCGATGTGCTCTGCCTCGGCGAGCCCCTTCTCCACCCAGGAGCGCGTCGCACCCCAGCCCCGGCGCTCGCTACCGGTCTCCTCAGCTGCAACCATAAGAGCCAGGCTATCCACCTCACCCGTCGATCGCGTTGGGGCCGGCTTGCGCGAGGGGGCCTTATCCGCGGGCCATGAAATCGTCCTCAACTGCAGGGGACAGACGGCCGAGCCGGCGCTCGGCCTCGGACGCCTCCAGGATTCGTTCGAGTCGGAGGGCCGGCGTCATGTGCTCGAACACCCGGCCCGCACCGAACCCGTACGTCCCGTTGGCAGGGTGCAGGACGAGAACACGCGTGCCGTCCAGAGGCTCGATGTCGGCCGGGATCCCTTCCGGGCTGACGTAATTGCCCTTGCCGTCGAAGAGCCGGAAGGCACGGATCGCATGAGCGTGGGGCCCGAGACGGGGATCGCCGTCGGTGGCCGCGTCGACCCAGGACCGTTCGGGACGATCCCCGGTGACCATGCCTCGTCCGGGATCCCCGATGAGGCGGTCCGCCAGCAGGATGTGCAACTGCCCGTTGTCGCCGACGCCCCCCATCGTGAGGGCGTATCCCCGCCGGGCGCGAGGGTCCAGGACAACAAGGGGCTCGTCATCGAGAACGGCGGCCAGAGCGCCTGCCCAGCCGGCACGTTGGGAGCGGTGGGCGACCGCGGCAGCATGCTCCCGCAACTCGGCTTTGACGTCCTCGGGCACTGCTGCGCGGAAGTCCGTCCGGGCCAGGACGGTGATCAGGGCCTTGAGCCAGTCCTCCATGTCGAACCAGGACATGGCGATCCGAACCACGGTGTCCTTGTCCAGACCGCGGCGCCCTCGGGTGAGCCGGGTCAATGTCCGCAGCAATTCCGCGGTACCGGCGCTGACCGGTTCGGGCAGCGGCCTCCGGCGGGGGGCGGCTTTTTCCCAGAATTCCGGTACCACCGCGTTGAGCATCATGGCCTCTGAGGCTCGTCGCGGGAGGACGTCGACGAGGGCCATGGGAGACGCGCCCCATTCGACGCAGGCGCCCGCCAGGACAGCGGTCTTGGCGAAGTCACCGCTCAGGCCCGGCAGCAATGGTGCGAGCGCTTCCACAGTGGCGGTCAGGCTCTCGGGCCCACCCGCGCGTGCGGTCTCCGCGAGTTCCCGCAACGCGGCCTGATATCCGCGCGCGGAACCCGACTCCATGTGCGTGACGAGTTCGCCGACCAGGCGCGCTATGGCTGAGGACACGGGCGCACGCTAACAGTCGGGAACCAGGTTCCGCGTGCGGGGGACGGTGTGCGCGGGGCCCGTGGGATGCCCGGGTGGTGTGGCCGGTCCGGCCCGGAGGCACCTGGGTGCGGTGCCTCCGGGCCCGCGCCGGCGGATCAGTCGAGGAGTTCGGCCGACGTCCTCACGACGTCCGCGGGGGTGCCGTGGCCGTGGGGATGTTCGACATAGTCGACGTGGTACCCGTCCTCCTCGAGTTCGGCCGCCGTGCGACGACCGGTGAAGGCCGCGGGCGGAAGGGTGTCGCGGATTCCGTGGGAGATGAACACGGTGGGCCGGCCGGTTCTGCGGCCCGCGGGGATGCGGCCGGGGGAGTAGGCCAGGACGCGGGTGAACAGATCGCCGTTGGCCAGGCCGAGACCGAGCGCGTACGAGGCGCCGTCGGCGCAACCGGCGACGGCGATGCGGTCGGGATCGACGGGGAGGCGGCCGAGAACAGCGGCCAGGGTACGGCGCAGGGCTGCGGCGTCGGCGCCGTAGGTGTCGTCCCTGACGGCGTCCCAGGTCAGCCGGGCGGCGCCGGGGGCCAGGAGCAGGACCCCGCGTCGCTCGGCCTCGGTACGCAGCAGCGTGAGCATGTCGCGGGGCGCACCGCCGGCTTGGTGGAAGGCGACCAGCAGGGGCCGTGGCTGGAGCGGGAGCCGGTCCGGTACGTACAGCAGCGCCGGCCGCGTGGGAGTGGCGAGCCGGTGCAGGCCGGGCCGCGGCGTTGCGGCGCGGACGGGGTGCGGCGGTTGGACGTCCAGGACGCCGCCCGAGAGTTCTGGTGCGACGGTGCGCACGGTTCCTCCGTGAGTGTCAGTGCACCTGCTCAGCCACGGGCTCCTCGGCGGCGACGCCTTCGGAGCGGGCCACCACGAGCGAGGGCGACGACTGAGGGCGCATGGTGCGCAGCAGGACGGGGACGGTGATCAGGGCGAGGGCGGCGCCGAGCCAGAGCACGACGTGCAGCGCGCTGGTGAAGGCGTCGGTCGCCGCCGGCAATGTGGTGTGAATGCCGCCGTTGAGCCGCTCGGTGACGGCGTCGGGATCGGGCACCTTGCCCGTGAGCCGGGCCGCCGTGACGCTCACGAGCAGGGATCCGCCCACGGCCGCCGCGGCGGTGTCCCCGGTCAGGCGGAAGGCGTTGAACATCCCCGTCGCCATGCCGGCCTTGGGCAGTTCCACGCTGGAGATGGCCGCGCCGTCCAGCACCGCCAAGGTGCCGCCGTAGCCGATGCCCGTCACCAGGAGGGGGCCCGCCAGCGTGCCGATGCCGACGCCGGGGCCGATCACGGTCAGCCAGGTCATGCCGCCGGCCACGAGCACCATGGCGACGGTCAGCTGGGCCCGCATCGACAGCACGCGGTTGACGAGGCCGGCGAACATCGGCATGAGCACCATGGGCGCGGTGAACAGCAGCAGAACTCCTCCCGCGTGCAGCGCGCTGTAGCCCTCGACGGCGCTGAAGTACGTGGGCAGCAGCACCAGGAGCGGCAGCAGGCTGAAGGCCAGGGCCATCGCGGCGAGGCTGACGCCCATGAAGCGGGCATGGCGGAGCAGGGACAGGTCGAACATGGGGGTGGGGTGCCGCTTCTCCACGGCGTGGAAGACCAGCATCAGCGCGACGAACGCGGCCAGGGAGCCCAGGACGACGGGGGAGATCCAGCCGAAGGCGGGAGCCTCCACCAGGGCGAAGATGAACAGGAACAGGCCGGCGGTGAAGGTGATGGTGCCCGGCCAGTCCAGCCGGTGGGCCGCGGCGTTGCGGGACTCGTCGAGCATGGGGCGGGCCACGAGGGCGACGAGCAGTCCCAGGGCCGCGGGGATGGCGAACACGCCGCGCCAGCCCGTCGCGGAGTCCACCGCGCCGGAGATGAGCGGGCCGAAGGCCAGTCCCGCCCCGATGGCGGTGCCGAAGATCCCGAAGGCGCGGACCCGCTCGGCCCCGTGGAAACGGGAGGCGATGAGGGCGGACCCGGCCGTCAGGGTGGCGCTCGCGCCGATTCCGCCGACGGCCCGTGCGATGTCCAGGACCAGGATCGACCCGGCGAAGGTGCACACCGCGGCGGCGACACCGAACACGGTGATGCCTATGAGGAAGATGCGGCGGCGCCCGACGCGGTCCGCGAGGGTGCCGAAGGCCAGCATCAGCGACGCGAAGGTCACGTTGAAGCCGACCACCACCCATTGCAGTGCCTGCGCGCTGGAGTGCATCTGCGCGGCCACGCCCGGGAGGGCGACACCCGCGCCGGTCAGGGCCTCGGGGACGTTGAAGACGGCCAGGGAGACGATCAGCAGCGTGAGCCATGCAGGGCGCTGCTTGGTATGAGTACGCTTGTGTCGAGTCGTGTATTTCATAATCACAGGACTCTACAACAGATAAGGATCCTGTGACGAGTGGGTGTCCTGTGCGAGCCGAGGGGCGCCCGACGCGGTCCGCGAGGGTGTCGAAGGCCAGCATCAGCGACGCGAAGGTCACGTTGAAGCCGACCACCACCCATTGCAGTGCCTGCGCGCTGGAGTGCATCTGCGCGGCCACGCCCGGGAGGGCGACACCCGCGCCGGTCAGGGCCTCGGGGACGTTGAAGACGGCCAGGGAGACGATCAGCAGCGTGAGCCATGCAGGGCGCTGCTTGGTATGAGTACGCTTGTGTCGAGTCGTGTATTTCATAATCACAGGACTCTACAACAGATAAGGATCCTGTGACGAGTGGGTGTCCTGTGCGAGCCGAGGGGCGCTCGGCGCGGGGCGTGGGCAGACCCGTCCCGGGACGACGAAGTGCGCCGAGTGGGCGCGGAGATGAGAGAGGCGGTCCGATCGGCCATGGCACCGACGAAGAAGCCACGCGAGAGGCCGGGAGACGCGGTCCGGCCGGCGGCGACCGGGGGTGCGCTGAGCGTCCACCTGAAGCGCGCCGAGCAGGCGATCGTGGCACGCAAAGCCCGCGGGGTGCGTGAACTGGACCTCACCGGCCCGCAGTGCAAGGTCCTGAACTCCCTGAACTGCGGCGCCGCGAAGTCGTGCACTCAGCTGGCCCGCGAGGCCCTGGTCACCCCGCAGACCATGACCGGGATCGTGCGGAACCTGGAGCTGAAGGGTCTGGTCGAGCGGAACCCTTCGCCCGACCACGGCAGGGTCATGCTCGTCACACTCACTCCCGCGGGGAAGGAACGGGCGGCAGCCGTCGGCGGGTTCGCCGAGCGGGTCGAGCACGGTCTGCGCGAGGCGATACCCGAGGAGGACTACGCCCAGTTGGTCAGGCTCCTCGACCGCGTCGCGGAACTCGCCTCCCAGGTCCCGGGGCGCGCCGGAGAGCGGGGCGGCGAGGCGGCGAGGCGGTGAGGCGCCCGGCGTGTGCGCGGCCCGACCGCGCGCACGCCGGGCCTGTGGGACCGGGCGGGGGAAGCCCACCACTCGCCCGCGGAGTGCGGCCGGGCCGGCCCGCAGGCGGTGGTGGGACCTGTTCCCATTGAGGTTCCTACACTGGCTCAGCGTTATGCTTGGCGAAAACTCCAGGAGAGGCAGGGCGGTCGGCGATGGCAGCGAAGAAGAAGGCGCGCGCGGCGTCCGACGCCCTGGCCGCACCGACCGATCCTGCGAGCATGCTGAGTTTTCACCTCAAGCGCGCGGAGCAGGCGCTGAGCGCACGCAAGTTCGTCGGGATCCGAGAGCTGGACCTGACCTCCCCGCAGTGCACGGCGCTGGGCTACCTGACCGGCGGTGCCGCGAAGTCGTGCACCCAGCTCGCCCGCGAGGCACTGGTCACCTCGCAGACCATGACCGGGATCGTGAAGAACCTGGAGCTGAAGGGGCTGGTCGAGCGGCACGCCTCACCGGATCACGGCCGCGTCATGCTCGTCTCCCTCACCCCGGCCGGGGTCGAGCGGGCAGCTGCCGCGAGCGGATTCGCCGCGAGCGTGGAGCGTGGACTGCAGGAGGCGATGTCCGGGGAGGAGTACGCCCAGCTGATCAAACTCCTCGACCGTGTCGCCGACCTCGCCCCGGAAGTCACCGCCGACGTCGCGGAGTAGCGCGGGAGGGCTGCACGTTCTCGTGGCCCGTCATGGCGAAGCGGTCCCAAACGGCTTTGCCGTGTGCCGGTTTGTCGTCGACTCCGTATCCGTCGGCAAGGTCGTTGACGATGATCAAACCGCGCCCGGACGGTGTTCCGGCATCCGGATTCCCCGGCTCGGGCCGCCGCGGGTCCCTGTCGTGCACCTCCACGCGGACAGCGCCCTCGCACAGCAGCACCCTCACCAGGAATTGCTCGGCTCCGGGCCGCGTGTGCTCACAGGCATTGGCGGCGAGTTCCGCGGCACACAGGACGACGTCGCCGGCGCGTTCGGTCACACCCCAGTCGTCCAGGGTGCGGGCGACGAATCGACGCGCCCGGCGCACCGCGCAGGTGTCACGGGTGAAGAGCTGCGCGGCGGATGCCGGGGAGTGCTCGCCCGGCCGGCCGCATGCGACGCGGTCGGCCCCCGGCGATGTGCTGTGCGGCGCGGTGAGCCGCTCCGCGTGACTGCCCACGATGATCACCTTCAGTCGGCTGATCCTGCTGGGTGAGGGGCCCGGGGCGGTGCGGGATGACCATCCGTCCCGCCCCGGGCCGGGGCTCAGGCGGCCTTGGGCCCGATGGCGGGCCGGCCGCCGGTCACCTCGAGGGTGGCGCCGGTGATGTAGCTGGCGCGGTCGGAAGCCAGGAAGAGGACGGCCTCGGCGATCTCCTCGGGCTCACCGACACGCCCCATGGCCGACATGCCGTCGGCGATCGCCTTCAACGTGGCCGGGTCGGCATCCGTGCCCGGCGTGCGCACCGGGCCGGGCGAGACGGTGTTGATCCGCACGCCCTGCGTGGCGTACTCGGCCCCCCAGATGCGGGTGAGCTGCTCGATCGCGGCCTTGGACGCGGCATAGATGCCGGTGTGGCTGGTGGCCACCGAGGCGGCGACGGTGCCGATGTTCACCACCGACCCCCAGCCCCGCGCGGCCATGCCGGGGACCAGGGCCCGTACCAGCAGGTAGGGCGCCTTGGTGTTCAGGTTCACCTGCAGGTCGAACAGCTCCGCGGT
Organism: Streptomyces sp. NPDC088733; assembly: GCF_044751185.1. NCBI lineage: Bacteria > Bacillati > Actinomycetota > Actinomycetes > Kitasatosporales > Streptomycetaceae > Streptomyces > Streptomyces sp. NPDC088733. Next base: position 219,139 of record NZ_JBIVLH010000002.1, on the reverse strand, counting down.
CATTTCGGCGGTCGACTGGAACTTGTAGATGCCGGCGTTGTTCACCAGCACATCCACGTCACCGGCCTGTTCGGCCAGACGCAGCACGTCCTCGGTGCTGCCGAGGTCGGCCTGGAGGAACCGTGCGGAGCCCCCGCCGGCCTCGATCTCCGCGACCACCGCCGCACCGCGCTCGGCATCACGGCCGTGCACGATGACGTCGGCGCCCTCCTGCGCGAGCTGCACAGCGACCGCACGTCCGATGCCTGCGGTGGCGCCGGTGACGAGGGCCGTACGTCCGGACATACCCATGATCATTCTTTCCTTCGGGGAGATGTGATGTCGGATCCGGCATTATTGAAGGATCCTGTATTTGAGGATGCTAACAGGCTATAGCCAGTGTCCATTCCTGAATGAGATCCCTGTTTTGATGTAGGACCCTGCATTATGTGAAGTGGCGGAACCCTGCCTCGTGGCTACGTGCGGCTTCCACTGCCACAACTGCGGCACCCGGACGTGCGGAAGCGGGCGCGGCGCGGGACCCGGCCGACAGCACCAGTGCCACCGCCGTCTGGATGTAGGCCGCAATGACGAAGGCTGTCAGGGCGCCGTCCTTTCCGGCCCCGGCGAGCCCCAGGTAGGGTGCCCAGCGAGGCGACGCCGCGGGCGAGGCCGCCCTGCGGCAGTCCGGGACCGGTCAGGGCGAGACCGGATGCGATGGCAGGCAGGGACACGCGGGGCCACATGCCGGCGACCGAGGCGACGAGGGTGACCAGACCAGTGGCCTGGGAGGGCGCCCCGTCGCCCGCAAGACGAAAAGCGCCGGTGAGTAGCGCGACCGCGAGCGGAACCGATGCCGACACGTGGATCTACCTGGTCTACGGTGCCTTTTACTACCGCCTCCTCGTCGCCCACCTGCCGCCCACCCCGCGCCGGACGAGGCAGATCCCGAGGGCCGCCCTCGAAGGGGCGGTCACTCATCGGTCGCGAGTCAAAGGAACGAGTGCACATGGAAGAGTTGCGGGCAGTCACCACGCTCGTCCGTCGGCGCGTCCTCAAGGGGCTGGCGCGCAATCCGGCGGCGCCGGACCGGATGGTGCACCGCCTCGCCCGTGCACCATGGGGAGCCGAGGAAATCGCCCGACGCCGCGAGCAGATGACCGAGGAACTCGCGACCGTGCTCCTGGAGACGGGCGGCCGCGAGTCGGCGGTCGCGCTCGGCCGGAACGCGCGCCTCCCCGTTTCGGTGCGACGCCGGCTTGCCGCGCACACCGACGCCGAAGTGCGCGCGACAGCGGCCAGGCGCTTCGCCAGGACACTGATCGAGCCGGGCTACGAGACACCCGTCGGCCTGCTGACCGAATTGGCGGGTGATCCCGATCCACGGGTCCGTTCCGAGGTGGCCGCGCATTCGCGGACACCGGACGAGGTCCGTACTCGGCTGGCTGCCGATGCCGTTGTGAAGGTGCGCGTCGCCGTGGCCACTTGGTGGAAAGCACCGCCTTCCGAGGTCCACCGGACCTTGCTCACGGATCCCGATCCTGCGGTCCGCAAAGCCGTCTGCTCTCCCTGGCATCCGGTCCCGCCCGCGGACCTTCATCTCGCGCTGCTCGCGGTGCCGGAGACACGGCCGTTCGTGGCGCAGCACATCACCCTCACACCCGCGATCGCCCTGGAACTCGCTCGTGATCCCGAAGAGGAGGTGCGCGCCGGCGTGGCAGGCAACCCTGACCTGCCGCAAGCACTCCGGGACGAGCTCGCGGACGACCACAATGCGCTCGTGCGGCACGCGCTCCTGGTCTCGCAGCACACTCCGCACGAGACCCGGATCCGGCTGCACGAGGAGGTGCTCGCCGGCGCGGAGAGCGACGACGAGTGGTTCGTCGTCGACGCGCTGCTCGGGGCGGCATGGATGGGGCACGAACTGCGCTGGCTGCACCGGGTATCCGTGGAAGAGCGGCTGGCCCTGCTGGACTCGCCGTTGTCCTTCCTGCGTTACGGCGTGGCCTCCGGCGTGCGGGACCTCCCTGCCGCGGCCGTCGATCGCCTGCTCAACGATCCGGACCCGCACGTCCAGCGGATCACCGCGCTGTGCGCGGCGTCCCCCTCACCCGCGGAACTCGAGCGCATCGTCCGGGAGCACGGTGATCACCGCAAGGTGAGGCCCGGCATCCTGGGAAGACCTGATTTCCCCACGCAGGCGTACGCGCGCTTCGCGACGGCTGAGCGGGCGGAGTTGCGGGCCGCCGCCGCGGCGACCGCTCTGCCGGCCGAGACCCTGGAAGCACTTGCCGTCGACGTCGAACCATGGGTCCGTTCCGTGGCGGCAGGCAATCCGCACTTGCCGCTCCGCTGCCTTCCCCGGCTCCTTGCCGATGAGCAGCGCGATGTGGCGGAGCAGGCCGGCACCTCGGTCCTGCTGCCCGAGAAGTGGATGGATGCCCTGTTGACCGCGGAAGGGCTGTGAGCGACGGGCGCGGCGCGCCGGTGCCCCCTGTCTCAGCGGCGGGGACCGCGGGGCTGCCGGGCGGCGCGGGGGACGGGGAGGCGCCACCCGTACTGGAGGGCGCGGGCGATGCAGCGGGCGTCGCGGCGGTTGTGTCCGGTGGACTGCCGGATGTGGTCGAGGGCGTCGTTCCAGCGTCCGGCGTGGACGAGTCCCCGGGCGGTGTCCTGGACGGGGGAGGGGACGGGCAGTCGCAGCGCGCGCACGATCTCCGGGTCCCAGCCCTGTCGGCGCGCCGTCCACGCGTGCCACATGGCTGTGATCGACCAGGTCATGACGGGTCCCCCGGGTGGCTCCACATGTGGATCAGATGTGGGGATCATACGGAGACCGTGTGATGGGCGTGGGGGCGGGTCGTTGTTGCGGCCGCGCGCGGACGGTTGGGGCCGCCGCACGAAGGACCTGACGCATCCTCGGCGGGCAGGTCAGGTCGAGGAACCGTCGATCTGCGCCCGCGTGAGCCGCACCGGTTCCCCCGTGGCGTTGTCGAACCTGCGCTTGACCAGGACGGTGAACCCGAGCCTGCGCAGGGCCGTCTCGGCGACGTTCGTGTTGCCGGGGTCCCGGCCGCCCAGGGCGTTGCGCACCAGGGCGACCACGGGGAGATTCCGCCCGGCGACCGCCACCAGCACCTCGTACCTCGGGTCGTCCTCATACGGGTGCAGAGCGGCGACAGCGACGTTCGCGAGAGTGAGCACGGCCTCTCCGCCCCCCTTCAGACCGATCGGGGTCTCGGAGACCTTGCCTATGCGCTCAGGTGCCATGCCGCGTCCTCATCCGTATCGGGCCCGTTGTCTTCCGCCAACTGCCCCGCAGGCTACCCGCACCCTCTGACACCCCGTCCGATCCCGCCGGCCCGCCTCCGCGAACCGCGTTGTCAGTGATCGCCCGTATGTTCAGTCGTGTCCCGCCGGTGCGGCGTGGATTCCCCCTTGGTGCACAGGAGATGGGCGTTGTCAGATCGGGAGAGGTCGAGCACGGCGCGGGTGACGGCACCCGCACGGCCGCGCAAGCTCGCCAAGGTTCCGTTCGTCGAGCTGGCCGACGGGCGGTTGCAGGGCGTGGTGTCCAGCGGCTCGGACGTCGAGCGGGTGTACGTCTCGTCGGTCTCGGCCGGCAGCTACGCGTTCGCCTGCAGCACCAACAACAACCGGCCCTGCGGCGGTGCGCGGGGTTCCTTCTGCAACCACATCCGGGCGCTGATCAGCGAGGCGGTCCTGCAGTACGGGGCCGCCCGCGTGGCGCGCTATCTGCGGGTCGAGACGGCGACGGGGGAGCCCAGTACGGAGACCGTCACCGCTGCCATGACCGCCGCACACCCGGCCCAGGGCGACACCCAGGCGGCCGCGCTCGTCTTCAGCCGGTTCCTGCGGCACCTGGCCTACCTGGAACTCGCCCCCACCACCGCACCGCTGCCCGAGATGCAGTGGTTCCCGCCGACCCGGGCGGTGGCGTGATGCGCGCGGACCTGCTCCTCGAAACCATTGACGGGCTCGACGAGGCCCTGGCGGCCGTCGACGCCTTCGACCGGGTCCTCGTCGCCGGGCTGCTCCGGCCGCAGCCCGCACAGGCCGCCGGCCTGACGGAACTCGCGCACGCCGTCGCGGGAACGCCGCTGGCCGCCGGGGTCTCCGAGGCGGCCGAGAAGGCGGCGGGCGGAGTCGCGGGCGACGACCACTTCGTCGCTCTGGCCGCGGCACGCACCGCGTTGCTGGGCTCCGTCCACGACGCGCTGACGGCTCGCGTCGCGGAGGCGACCGGGCGGTCCCGCGTCGAGGACGCCGCCCCGGCGGCCCCCGGCGGGCAGCAGGCCGCGAACCTGCGCGCCGCCGCCCGCTCCTGGCTCTGCGACCTGGCGCGCTCCGGGTGGCAGGGCCTCGACCACGACGTGGTCTCCGGCTCGACGCCCGTGGTCTCCGCGATGCTCCCGGACCCGGCCCTGCGGCGACTCGCGACGCTGCTCGACGGCTTCGCCGCCGAGCTGGCGGCCTCGTGCCCGGGGGCGTCCATGGAGCACTTCCCGCTGCGCCGCTGGGCCGACCTGTGGTCACGCGCCATGCTGCTGACCCTGCCCGGCGCCGCCGACGCCCGACCGGCCGGCACGGTCACCGGCCGCCTCCTGCCCCTCGGCGTCGACCTCCAGGAGCACGACACCGCGGCACAGGCCCAGGTCCACGCGGTGTTCGAGCCCGCGGACGGCGGCGCGGCCCGCCTGGTGCGAGCCGGCGTGTCCGTGCCGAAGCCCGACACGATCGTCGGCGCCGGCATCTGGCAACTGCTCCGGCCCCACATGTCGCTCCTCGCCGCCGCCGGCGAGGGCCGCTCGATGGACCTCGCCGGCATGCCGGTCACCGCCGAGGGCGACCTGCTCTGGAGCGACGAGCACGCGAATCCCGGGGAGCCGGCCGAGGCCTTCACCACCGCCCGGGTCTCGCTGCCCACCGCCGGCGAGACGGCGACCGCGCCTCTGGACCGCCACCCGGCGCGTATCGCCGTCCCCGTCTTCCTGGAGGGCTACGCCGTCGAAAAGGACGACCAGAACCTGGTGTTCACCGTCGCGGGGCGGTCTCTCGCCGTCGACACCGACCGCATTCCGGTCGCCGGGCCCCTCACCCCCGAGGCCGTCGCCGCGTCCGGCGCGTGCATCGGGCTGCTCCGCTGGGACGCGGGAACGTTCCGTGTCCAGCCCCTGGCCGTGGAGACGACCGTACGGAACAAGGCGGTCGCCGTCCACGCCGGAGGGTGGGCCGGAGGCACGACCGACAAGGCCGGTGCCAAGGCGGAGAAGGCCGCCACCGACGCCGTGGCCGTGCTGCGGGAACGCGCAGGAAGGCTGCTGCGCACATGACCGAGCAGATCACCGGCTCCACGGCCGGCCCGGCGCACAGCCATGAGGCGGCCGCGGAGGAAAGCCGTCGTCAGGTCCTCTACTGGCGGCTCCTGGCCCGCCTCTTCGACCACGAGGAGCAGCCCGCGCTGGAATCGGCGAGCCTCGCCGTCGTCGAGGACATCGGTCTGCCGTCCGCGCTCCTCGACCCGCAGACCTCCGTCGACGCGGTCGTGCAGCGGCACCCGGAACTGGCCGCCGAGTTCGACGGCCTGATGGCGCGGGGCCCCGCGCCGGACCCCGCTACCGGCGACGACGCGCGCGACCGGGCCGCCGAAGTACGGCGCGCGGCGCTGGTGTCCAAGGTGCTGCTCAACGTCTTCGCCACCGGCTCCGGGCCGGTGAGCGCGGGGCAGCTGGCACGCTGGCAGGCCGACGCCGGCTGGCTGGAACGGGCCCTCGGCTGCCGGCCCGGCGAGCTGCGCGGCGGCCGCGGCGCGAGGACAACGGGACCCGCCGGGGGCCAGGGCGCCGCGGCCACCGGCACCGGCCCTGGGGTCGCGACCCCCGGTCCCGGCGGGCTGGTCCCGGCGATCGGCCCGGAACTCGGCGCGATCGAGGCCGACCTCGTCAAGCGGATGCAGCTGCGCGAGGTGCTGGCCGACCCCGAGCTCGCCGCTCAGCTCACCCCGAGCATGTCGCTCATCGAGCAACTGCTGCGGGACAAGAGCAACCTCTCCGGCCTGGCCCTGGCCAACGCCAAGTCCCTGATCCGCCGCTTCGTCGACGAGGTCGCGGAGGTGCTGCGCACCCAGGTGGAGCAGACCACGGTGGGGGCCGTGGACCGCTCAGTCCCGCCCAAGCGGGTGTTCCGCAACCTCGACCTCGACCGGACCATCTGGAAGAGCCTCACCAACTGGAGCCCGGAGGAGGAGCGGCTGTACGTCGACCGCCTCTACTACCGGCACACCGCCCGCAAGACGACCCCGCAACGGCTGATCGTCGTGGTGGACCAGTCGGGTTCGATGGTCGACTCGATGGTCAACTGCACCATTCTGGCGTCGATCTTCGCTGGGCTGCCGAAGGTGGACGTCCACCTGATCGCGTACGACACCCGCGCCCTCGACCTCACCCCCTGGGTGAGCGACCCCTTCGAAGTGCTGCTGCGCACCCGCCTCGGGGGTGGCAACGACGGTCCCGTCGCGATGGCCATGGCCCTTCCGAAGATCACCGAGCCGCGGAACACCGTGATGGTGTGGATCTCGGACTTCTACGAATTCGACCGTTCGCAGCCGCTGTTCGAGGGCATCGAGGCCGTCCACCGCTCCGGGGTGAAGTTCATCCCGGTCGGCTCCGTCACCAGCTCCGGCCGCCAGGAGGTCAACCCCTGGTTCCGGGAGCGCTTCAAGGCCCTCGGCACGCCCGTGCTCTCCGGCCACATCCGCAAGCTCGTCCACGAGCTCAAGACGTTCCTCGCCTAGCTCATGAAAGGCCCCCTCCCCATGTCCGATCTGCTGCGTGCCCCCGCCGAGACCAAGTACGCCGAGGAGCTCGACTGGCTGGAGTCCGTCGACGACGGCCCCAAGCCCTTCTCCTGGCGGCTGTCGCCCAAGATGGTCCGCCTGTTCGTCCTGGGCTCCGAGCGCTCCGACGGCCTGGACCGCGAGATCTCGCAGAAGTGGTTCGGCGACCGGAGTTTCGTCGAGCGCTCCATCGTCACGCTCGCCTCCGACCGCGGCCTGCTGCTCATCGGCGACCCCGGCACGGGCAAGAGCTGGCTGGCCGAACTGCTGTCGGCCGCGATCTGCCGCAACTCCACCCTGGTCGTCCAGGGCACCGCCGGCACCACCGAGGACCACATCAAGTACTCCTGGAACGTGTCCATGGTGATCGCCAAGGGCCAGTCGCGGGAGTCGATGATCCCCTCTCCGATCATGACGGCGATGGAGACCGGGGCGATCGGCCGGTTCGAGGAACTCACCCGCTCCACCAGCGATGTCCAGGACGCGCTGATCTCGATCCTCTCCGAGAAGTACATCTCGGTTCCCGAACTCGACAGCGACGGCATCGTCTTCGCCAAGCCCGGCTTCTCGGTCATCGCCACCGCCAACAGCCGTGACCGGGGCGTCAACGACCTGTCCTCCGCCCTCAAGCGCCGTTTCAACTTCGTGCGCATCCCCGTGGTGACGAACAAGAAGAGCGAGGCGGAGATCGTCCGCTTCCGCACCGAGGAACTGCTGCGCCGCCACCGGATCGAGCTGGACGTGCCGCCGACGCTGCTCGACGTGCTGCTGCAGAGCTTCGCCGACCTGCGGGCCTCGGCGGCCGCGGCCGGCAGCGACGACGAGAAGCTGGAGTCCGCGCTGTCGACCGCCGAGCAGATCGGCGTGCTCGAGGACTCGATCCTGCACAGCAACTTCTTCGGCGAGCGCGCCCTGACCGCCCGCACGCTGGCCTCCTCGCTCGTCGGGTCCCTGGCCCGGCGCGCGCCCGAGGACCTGGCCATCCTCAACAAGTACCTGCACGGCGTCGTCGAGCCGCGCAGCAAGGAGGAGGGCGATTCCTGGCCGGAGTTCCTGGAGGGCGGCCGCGACGCGATTGCCACCCTGTCATGAGCGCCGCGCACGAGGGGACCTTCGAGGCGCTGCGCACACAGCTGCAGGAGGCCGCCACGGCCTTCGCCGACGACGGGCCCGGCACCCTGGAGAGCATCCTGCTCGGCATCGTCGACGACGTCGACCGCGCGGTGCGCGAGCCGCTGGAGATCTTCCCCGTCTGCCATCACTCGCCCGCCTCGGCGGTCGCGATGGCGCGCCGCCTGCGGGAGAAGCAGCCGAAGGTCGTCTACCTGGAGCTGTGCGAGGACATGGCACCGCTGCTGACCGAACTGCGCAACTGCAGGCTCCCGGTGGCGGTCCAGGCGTTCGCCACCCAGGTCGACGGCTTCCCCGCCGACTGGGCTCCGCTGTCCGTGGTCGCGCCGATCACCGAGGCGTCGGCCGAGTACCAGGCGATCGCCTACGCCCTGGACACCCCGGGTGTCGAGCTGGTCCTCGTCGACCGCTCCTCCGACCACGTCTTCCAGTGGGACGCCCGGGCGGAGCTCCCCGCCGGGCCCGCCGATCCGGACGCGGCGCCCGCCGAGGAGGAGGCGGCGCTGCACGGCGACGCGGTCGGTGTGGAGATCGGCGACCTGCGGCCGCGCTTCGCCGAACTGGAGGAGCACCTGCTGCGCCACGGCCGGGTCCGGCACTGGTCGGAGTGGTGGCACCAGTACGTCGAACTGCCGCTCGGCGACAGCGACCACGACACGTACCGGCAGGTCATGCTGCTGATAGGAAGCCTCTTCCGGCGCCTCGCGCCCGGCGACCCCGCCCGGGTGCGCGTGGACGAGGACCGCGAGCGCCACATGTGGACCAGGATGCGCGAGCACCTGGCCGCGACCGGCACCGATCCGGCGGACTGCCTCTATGTCTGCGGTGCCTTCCACGCGGCGAGCCGGGTCGCGGAGTTCGGCGTCGACGGCACCGACACCTTCGAGATCGGCCCGCGCAGCGGCACAAAGTGGCTGCACGGCCTGATCCCGTCCAGCCACGCGGCGATCGAGGCGCAATTCGGCCTCGCCGCGGGGTCGGTGTCGATCGCCGCGACGGTCTGGGCGAAGAACCTCAAGCGGACGCACGTGAAGCCGTACCGCCTGAGCGGGCAGGCCGGCACCAAGAAGACACCGGCCAAGAAGGCCGCGACGGCCCCGGTGCCGGAGGTACCGCCCTCCGACCAGCTGACGGGTTTCCTCCGGCGCCCGCCCGTCCTGGACCGGCTGGACGAGGCCGAACTGCTCGGCTGGTCGGTGGAGATCGTCCGCGCCGCGCGCCGCAACGGGTACCTCGCCTCCACCGCCGACGCCATCGCCGTGTTCGAGACGTCGATCCTGCTGGCCGGCATGCGCGACCGGGCCAGACCGACGCCTTACGACTTCCAGGACGCGGCCGTCACCTGCATCGAGAAGGACGCCGTGCCCGGCCGGCGCGATGTGCGCCGGCTCGTGGAGATCATGATGGGGGGCGACCGGATCGGGCAGGTCGGCTACGACGCGCTGCCGCCCCTGGCCCGCGACGTCCACGACCGCCTCGCACCGTTGGGCCTGAGGCTCCAGCAGCGCGGTGTGCAACGGGCGCTGCTGGACATCGCCGGCCGCCCGGAACTGGCGTCGTGCTCCGACGTGCTGTGGATGCTGCGCTACCTGATGCCGCACGGCACGGCGCGGCCGATCATGGGCGACCGTAAGCTCGGCGAGCAGCCGATCCAGGAGTCCTGGGACGTGGCCCTGGGCACCCACCAGCGCGCGCTCATCGAGCTCGGCTACGAGGGCGTCAGCATCGAGCAGGTACTGGAGCAGCGGCTGCGCCGGAAGGCGTACGGCCCGCAGGCTACCGCCGCGACGGTCCTGGAGGGCGTCGAGGACGCGACCCTGTACCTGCGCAGCCGCCGCATCGCCGACGAACTGGGCAACCACGCCCTCGACGTGCTCTCCGCCGAACGCGGAGTCGACGGCGCGCCCGAGGTGCTGCGCAGGGTGCGGCGGCTGCTCGCCTACTACCGCACGAGCGAGCCGGTGCTGCCGCCGTGGATCGAGTCCTTCACCAAGACCGGATACGCCCACTACTGCACCCTGCTGCCGACGGCGTTCACCGACGACGACGCCACGGTCGGCCAGGTCGCGGCGATGCTGGGCTTCCTGTTCGGCATGGAGAGCCTGGCGCTGTCGCTCGGCTGCGACCGGACCCAACTGGAGCTGGCGGTGGCGCAGTCCCACCCGCGGGATCCGTCGAGGACGGCGCTGCTGTGGGCGGCCCAGGTGCACTTGGGCACCCTCTCCCGCGCGGACCTCCGGGCCCGGTGCGACGAACTGCTCGGCAACCCCTTGGTGGTGCCCGCCTACCCGCGCTACCTCAGCGGTTTCCTGCACAGCCTGGAGCCCGTTCCGGGACTCGCCGACTTCGTCGTGGAGGCGGTGTCGAACGCGTTCGGTCGGCTGCCGGATCCGGTGCTCCTGCCGTGGCTGCCGCTCCTGATCTCCCATCTGCGGTCGAGCGGCGCCGAACTGGCCCCGCTGCTGATCCGCGAGGCGGGGCGGACCTTCCCCGGCCGGCTCGAAGCACTCGACGCGTGGGTGCCGCCCTGGCGTGCACAGCCCGGGCCGGAGCCCTTGGCCCGGGCGCTGCCCGCGGGGGGCGGCCGCGCCGGTGTGCTGCTCGCCGCCCACCCCGCCACCTGCGACGCGGTGGCGGACCTCCTGGGCTGTGACGGGACGTGGTCGACGGCGGAGCCCGGTCCGTCCGGCGCGGTGCTGATCGCCCGGCATCCGGACACGGCCGCGGCACTGGAGGCCCTGCTGGGAGGCGCGTGAGTGCGGTGGGAAGAGAGCCCGCGCGGCGGATCCGGCCGGTCGCGTCCGGATCCGCGGGCAGCCGGCAGGCCCAGCGGCCGAGCCCGTCATGGCCCGCCACGAGTGACTGCTAGGATCGAAGCAACTGTGCGCGCGTTCGTGCCGTCGGCCGCGCGCCACTCACCCCCGGCCACATGTACCGAGCCGGGACAACCGAAAGGACCGCCCCGGTGCCCCTCGCGGAAGAACTGCTGGGCCAGGCCGCCGCGGCGGGACTCGGCCTCTGCATGGAAAAGGCCAACGGGACCCGGGGCGCGGCCGCCGTGCGCTCCGCCGCCGCGGGTCTCGACGCACTGGCGCTGCGGGAACGCAGTGACCTGCTCCGCGACGCCCTGCTGGTGGACCTGCCCGACGGGTACCCCCGCACCGAGGCGGTCGTCCGCACCGCGCTCGAGGACCCGGAATTCACCGGATGGATGATCTGGCCCGTCACGGAGGCCGTCGTCTCCCGCGCCCTGGAGGCGGCAGAGCCGGAAGCCTTCGACTCCGCGCTGGCTTTGCTCGCCGACCTCACTCCGCGGCTGACCGCCGAATTCGCCATCCGGCGTGTGCTCATGGCCGACCTGGATCGCGCTCTCGCGATCGTCCAGCAGTGGGTGCGCCACCCGGACGAGCACGTCCGGCGCCTCGCCACGGAAGGCACCCGCCCGAGGCTGCCCTGGGCGGTCCGCGTCCCGGGGATCACCGCCCGGCCCCGGGCGACCCTGCCCATCCTCGACGCCCTGTACCGCGACCCCTCCGAGTACGTCCGGCGCTCGGTCGCCAACCACGTCAACGACATCAGCCACGGCGACCCCGACCTCGCCGTCGAGGTGGTCACACGCTGGGCGGCGGACCCCGACGACCACACGCCCCGGCTGATCCGGCACGCCCTGCGCACGGCGATCAAGAAGGGCCACCCGGGCGCCCTGGCCCTGCTGGGATTCGAACCCGCCGCCGACGTCGCCCTCACCGGGCCCGAACTGACCGCGACGCGGGTGACCGTGGGGGAGGAACTGACCTTCACCTTCCACTTGGAGAACACGGGCGACACCCCGGCCAAGCTGGCGATCGACTACGTCATCCGCTACCGGAAGGCCAACGGCACCACCGCCCCCAAGGTCTTCAAACTGACGACCAGGACCCTGGGCGCGGGGGAGCGGGCGTCCATCAGCCGGCGGCACTCCTTCAAGCGGATCAGCACGCGCGTGTTCCACCCCGGAAGCCACGAGCTCGAACTGCAGATCAACGGTGTGGCCCAGGGCAAGGCCGGGTTCGACCTGGTCGTCCCCGTGTGAGTGCGGACCGGCGGGCCGTCCACCGCACGTCCTGATCGTTCCGCCGGTTGGTGTGCGCCATTCGGTTGAGCGGCCCGGCCACGTGGCCCCGTGGGCCGACATCCGCGGCGGCGATCCGGTTCTGTGGAGCGATGAGAATTCTCCGCCTTGCCGTCGCGGCCACCATGCTGATCACCGTCTGCGCGTGCTCCGCTGGTACGCAGCGGTCCGAGCCGGCCTCCTCGGGGACCCACGTCTCCGAGAAGGTCCTCGCGGACGCGGTGGCCGGCGGCGCCGTCCCGTCGTATCCCGCTCCCGCGCACCGCGACGCCTACCTCAAGGCCATCGGCGACATCGATCCCGCGCTGGACTCCAGAGGCATGGACCCGGCCATCTGGGCGGGCCGGGACATCTGTGTACTCCTCGCGGCCGACGTCAACCGAGGCGCCGTGATCGCCAGGACCGCCGACCGTTTCAGCCACGCGGGGCACCAGGTGGCCCCCACGGAGGCACGGCGCATCGTCCGGGCGGCACAGAAATTCATCTGCCCCGACATGCGCTGAACCGCGGTGCGCGTCCGGGGCCGGGCGCGCGAGGGGCTACCCGACGGGGTCCGCGGCCGGACCGGCCGCCCGGGCCTCGGTGACCGTGCGACCGCGCTCGGTCTCCGGGAACCGCGCGAGCATGGCGGTGAGTTCGGCGCTGTCGACATTGGCACCGAAGGGCTCGGTTCCCGGTTCGAGGCGGACGCCCTGGGCGAGCGGCCCGGCGACGACGGGGTCGAAGCCGAGCGCGTCGACGAGGCTCGCGACCTCGGCGAGGTCGTCGGGGCCGTCGCCCGCGATGGCGATCGCCTTGCGCCCGGGCGCACCCGCGGGCCGTGCCCCGTCCTCCAGGTCGTGGTACCCCATGTGGTTGAACGCCTTCACCACCCGCGACCCGGACAGGAACGCCTGGACGGTCTCGCTCGACGAGGTCCTGGGGTCGGTCAGGTCGTCGCGGATGCCGTCGACCTCCCACCAGTAGTTCATCGCGTCGATGACGAGCTTGCCCCGCAGCGCCTCGGCCGGGACGCTGCGGTACTTGCCCAGCGGCAGCGCCAGGACGGCGATGTCGGCGCGGGCTGCGGCCTCGGCGGCGGTGACCGCGACGGCGCCCGGGGTGAGGACCTCCACCGTCAGCGCGATGGCGGCGGGGTCGCCCGAGCCCGCGATCAGCACCCGGTGACCGGCCGCCAGGGCCAGCCGGCCCAGCACGGTCCCGACCTTTCCCGCGCCCAGGATGCCGATCGTGCGCACGCCCTCGGTGTTCATGTCGTCTCCGTTCCTCACGGTTCTTCGCGGTTCTTGGCGTGGCGTCCGGCGTCAGCCCGCGAGGATGTCGCGGACCATGGGGATGACCTTCGTGCCGTAGAGCTCGACGGCCCGCATACGGGCGCCGGCCGGCTGGGGGCCCACGGTGTAGATGAGGTCGAACCGGCCGACCCCGAGGTCGCCGACGGCGCCGGCGATCTTGCGGGCCACGGTCTCGGGCGATCCGACGTACATCGAGCCGTGCTCGACCTCGGCGTCGAACTCCTCGCGGCGCACCGGGGGCCAGCCGCGCAGCTTGCCGATGCGGTCGCGCATCACCTTGTAGCCGGGCCAGAACCCCTCGCGGGCCTCCTCGTCGGTGTCCGCGACGAAACCGGGGGAGTGCATCCCCACCGGGTGGGCCGTCGTGCCGAACTGCTCCGCCGCGCGCCGGTACAGGTCGATGTACGGCGCGAAGCGCGTGGGGGCGCCGCCGATGATGGCGAGCATGAGCGGGAAGCCGTAGCGCGCGGTGCGGACGACCGACTGCGGCGAGCCGCCCACGCCGACCCAGGTCGTCAGGCGGCCCGACTCGGTCTTCGGGAAGACGTCGGCGTCCTTCAGCGGCGCGCGCGTGGTGCCGCTCCAGGTGACCGGCTTCTCGTCGAGGAGCTTCGCGAAGAGCTCGATCTTCTCCTCGAAGAGCACGTCGTAGTCGCTGAGGTCGTATCCGAACAGAGGGAAGGACTCGGTGAAGGACCCGCGCCCCAGGATCACCTCGGCCCGCCCGTTGGAGAGGGCGTCGACGGTCGAGAAGCGCTGGAAGACGCGGACGGGGTCGTCGGAGCTGAGGACGGTCACGCCCGAGGCGAGCTTGATCCGCTCGGTGCGCGTGGCGATGCCGGCGAGCACGGTCTCCGGGGTCGACACCGAGTACTCGGGGCGGTGGTGCTCGCCGAGGGCTATGGCGTCGACGCCGATCCGGTCGGCGAGGACTGCCTCGTCGAGGACCTGCCGGATGGCGGCGGCGTGGGAGACCGGGGCGCCGGTGCCGTCGACCGGTACGTCGCCGAACGTGTCGAGGCCGAAAACGAGATCAGACATCAGCGGAATCCTTCGTGAGCAGTTCGCGGACCAGCGGGGCCACTTCGCGGCCCAGGAGTTCGATGGTGCGGGCACGGGCCCGGCGGGGCAGGCGGAGGATGTCGTACTTGAGGTCGAAGCGGCTCAGGTGCAGGTCGCGGGCGGTCCGGGCGATCTTGCGCGCCACGGTCTCGGGGGAGCCGACGTACAGCGCGCCGTCGCGGATCTCCTCCTCGTAGCGCTCCCGTGTGGGCTTGTAGAAGCCGCGCTCCTCGGCGAGCGCGGTCACGACCGGCTCCCAGTACCGCCACCAGGTGTCTGCCGCTTCCTCGTCGGTGTCGGCGACAAGGCCGAGCGAGTGCTGGCCGATGGGCAGGGCGGGGTGGCCGGACTCCGCCAGCGCCCGCTGGTAGAGCTCCACGTGGCCGGCGAAGCGCTGCGGACGCCCGCCGATGATGGCCAGCATCAGCGGCAGACCGTACCGGGCGGCGCGGATCGTGGAGTTGGGGCTGCCGCCCACACCGATCCAGGTGGGGATCCCGCCGCTGCGCATCCGGGGACGCAGGTGCTGGTCGACCAGCGGTGAGCGGACGGTGCCGGACCAGGTCACCGTCTCCTCCCGCTGGAGGCGCATGAACAGGTCCAGGTTCTCGTCGAAGAGCCGGTCGTAGTCGGCGATGTCGTGGCCGAAGAGGTGGAAGGACTCGGTGACCGACGCCCGCCCGAGGACGAGTTGGGCCCGGCCGTCCGACACGGCGTCCAGGGTGGAGAACGCGTGGTACAGGCGCACCGGGTCGTTGGTGCTGAGCACGGTGACGGACGTGCCGAGCTTGATGCGCTCCGTGGCGGTGGCCATCGCGGAGAGCAGTACGGGGGTGGCGGTGTCGACGTGGCCCGGACGGTAGTGCTCGCCGATGCTGAAGACGTCGAGTCCCGCGGCCTCGGCGAGAGCGGCCTCCTCCACGAGCAGCCGGACGGTCTCGGCGTCGCTGAGCACGCGACCGCCGTCCGTCGCGACCTCGCCGAACGAGTTCAGGCCCAGTTCGAAGGCAGTGCCCGGCATGATCTTCTCCTCCCCGCCCCCGGAAACGGCCGCGCTCCCGGCGGCCGGTGATTGACGTGTCAAGCATGCATCGATATGATTGACATGTCAAACAGAGGGGCGGTCGGCATGGAACGGCGACACGGGCGGTTGCCCACCACCGAAGAACTGCGGATCTGGCGCGACTTCGTCGAGACGACCGAACGGCTCCGCTCGGAGCTGGCGTCACGGCTCCAGGGTGATTCCGGACTGTCCACCGGCGACTACGCGGTGCTCCTGGCACTGCAGGAGGCGGAGGGGCACCAACTGCGCTCCTCCGAACTGGCCACCGCCGTCGGCTGGGAACGCAGCCGCCTGTCGCACCACCTCGGACGCATGGAACGCCGCGGGCTGATCCGGCGCGTGGAGTGCGCCACCGACAACCGGGGCGCCGAGGTCGTGCTCACCGCCGAGGGCGCCCAGGGCTTCCGGCGGGCCACGCTCCCGCACCTCAAGGCCGTCCGGGAACTGTTCGTCGACCCCCTCACGGCGCAGCAGCTGGCCGCCGCCGGTGAGATCGCGAAGGCGCTGCGCGGACGGCTGGACGCGCCCGGGAACGATTCGCCCGGGGCCTCCTGAGGCCTGCTGCGCGGCCCAGCCGGAGCGAGGGTCATGCGGCGGCGCCGGCGAGATGGAACGAGGTGCCGGACGAGCTCTGGGACCAGGCGGCGGGAAGCGCGGCGGCGAGCGCGTGCTGCGCGCGCCAGCCGGTGCAGTGGCCGGGGACCACGAGCCCGGGCGCCAGCTGTGTCAGCGCGCTGATCGTCGGCCCGATGACCGGTTCGAAGGCCGGACCGCTCAGGTGCAGGCCGCCGACCAGGGCGTGCAGACGCTCGACCCCGGTGAGCCGCTGTGCGTGCCGGACGATGTTGACCGCGCCGGCGTGGCCGCAGCCGGTCAGGACCACCAGCCCGCGGCCGCGGAGGTGCACCACGAGCGCCTGATCGTCGATGATCTTGGCGTCGTGCGTCCAGCCGTCGCCGGTCCACGCCTGGTGGCCCGGCGGCATGCCCCGTTCGAACTCCGTGGTCCGGTCGACCTCGCCGGTGATCAGGACGCTGTCGTCGAGCAGGAGCGAGGGCACGCGCCGCTCGATGACATCGAAGCCCTCCTCGCGCAGGGCCTTCTTGCTGACGGTGGGGAACGGCAGGATCTGCCCACCCGGCGCGACCGTGCGGCGGTGGGTCCATGCCTCGGGGTGCACGATCATGGGCATGGCCGAGCGCAGGCGGGCGGCGAGCCCCGCCAGGCCCCCGGCGTGGTCGAAGTGGCCGTGGCTCAGGACCACCGCGTGCAGTTCGTCCAGGCGCACCCCGAGCCGGTCGGCGTTGCCGACCATCGCTGTCGGCGAGAGCCCGGTGTCGAACAGCAGGGTGCTGGCGTGCCCGAGCCGCTTGGTCGTGACGAGGGCGGAGAAGCCGTGCTCGGCGGTGAGCCCGACGAAGGTGCGGCCCTCCTCGAAGTGCGGCGCCGCCTCGACACCGACGGCAAGGGAAGGGCGCCGTGTGTCATCATCCCCGGTCAGGAGCGCGTCGTAGACGTTGTCGACCAGGATGGTGATCTCGACTTCGTCGACCGGTTCGAGACGCATCGGGTCCACCGCGGGCCCGTGGGCGGGGCGGGGGGTGGCGCCGGCCACCTCGGAGGGGCTGCCCGGGGAATGACACATGTGATCAGCCTTCTTTCGGCTCGTCACTCCCATGGTGCGCCGACGCGGCCTCCGCGGCCGTGCGGGGTGGCGTGTGCGGCGGAACGCGTCGGCCCCTGCCAGTGCGGCCCCTGAGCGATTCGACGATGCGTCCAGAACGATTCAGCCTGCTGTGCGAGACAGGCACCGAACCGCGTCGCGGAGTTCATCCTCCACCCAGAGTCATCACCACGACCCCGACGATGTTGGATGGCGACATGGCGGGACGCAAGAAGGAGAAGAAGCGGGCGGCCTGGGGCATTCCGAAGGGGATCGTCCTCCTGGCGACGTCAAAGGGCTGGCGCACCAGTGTCCTCACCGAAAGCGGAATGCTCTGCGGACGGCTGGACGTGCCGATCGACACCGACCCACGAGACGCGCGGTCTGCGGCGGCGGCGATGGTGACGGAACTCGCGCGCGATTTCCACGACACCCACGTCGAGGTGAGCTGGGAGCCGCCCCGGGAGCCTTGGTCATGGACCGCCGAGGTCACCCTCGCTGCCCGATGCGACTCGCCCTCACCGGATGCTGGAGGCCGAACGGCACGTCCAGGAGTAGAGCAATCAGATGATCCGAAGGGGACGCCCTAACGCGGAGGACGCCGGCCGGTGAGGGCCTGCCACTGGTCGCGGGCGGTCTCGAGCCGGTCGAGCGCGTCGTCGAGTGCCCTGTCGCGGCTCTGGCGTGCGGTCACCACGCCCAGATGCCGGCGGGCCCGCTCGGCGGGCAGGGTGTCGGCCCGCGCCTCCTTGAGCTCGTCCTCGGCCTTCTTGATCGACGCGGCGCGTTCCGTGAGGAAGCGGTTCTCCTTGGCGACCTGGTTCTCGATGCGCACGCTGAAGCGCCGCACGCTGTCCTCGCTGTGCTGGTCGACGGCGTAGGACTCCAAGTGCACGCCGTCCGGGCGCCTGAGGTAGATGTGGCGGCCGATGTCGCTGCGCTCGAACTGCACCTGCGTGCCGCCCAGTGGCAGGACTTTCGTCCCCGTCCCGGAGATCACCATCACGTGTTCGTGCAGGGACAGATGCCCCAGTGTCGCGAGCAAGGCGCCCTGGCCCTGCCGGCGCAGGCCCTTCAGCCGCCGCTCGGCGTCGCTGATGCGTTTCCGGTGAGCCTGTTCGGCGCGGGCCACCTGGGCCTCCGCGACGGCCAGTTCCCGCCGGGCCTTGTTGCGCAGTTCGCGAACGGCCCGCCGCTCGCGGTTCAGGCCGTCCCTGTGCTTGTCGTGGTTTCCGGAGAACGCGAAGTGCCAGCCGCCGGGATACCGGAGCAGCCGCCACCCGACGCCTATGAGGAGAAGGGCCAGGACGGCCAAGATCACGTGAACGATGCCCACATGCCCACCCCTCCCAGTGGCAGCCGCCGCGTGCGCGGAGCGCGGGGCGGTGGAACCAGCCGAAGGTGCCGAATCTGATGAGTTATCTGTAGATATGCCCGGCCGAGTCAGGGTGGATGCGTGAGGGTCGTGTGATATTCCGTCACCGCAAGTGGCGTGAGGGAACGCCGACCCGCCGACGCCTATGCGTTGCCCGTGTCGAACGCGTTCTGGTGCCGCCGGATCTCCGCGTGCCTGTCGGCGGACCAGGCCGCCAGTTCCAGCACCGTGGACAGCAGTGAGCTGCCGAGATCGGTCAAGGAGTACTCGACGCGGGGTGGGACCTCGGCGTACGCGGTGCGGTCGACCAGACCGCTGCGCTGGAGCTGCTTGAGGGTGAGCGTGAGCATGCGCTGGGAGATGCCGGGGATGGCGTGGGCGAGCTCGGAGTAGCGCACCGGTCCGTCGGAGAGCGTGCCGATGATCAGCACACTCCACTTGTCGCCCACCAGGTCGAGCACTTCGCGGATGAAGTCGGCGTCCTGGTCGTCCCAGCGGGCACACGGGCCCGGTACGCGCCGCACGTTCGCCCGTACATTCGTGCGCCCCTGCCGGAGCTCGCCGCCGGTTCCCACGTCAGCCGCCTCTCCGCGGTGGTCCACGCACATGGATGTGCCTTTTGTATCGCTTGTCATCCTAATCCACAGTGGGGCTACGAACAGATAGTGAGTTTCGGGAGGAGCCCACCATGAGGATCGAGTTCTGGTCGGACATCGTCTGCCCCTACTGCGGGCTGATGGACCACCGCCTGCGGCTGGCATTGGAGCGTTTCGAGCACGCCGGGGAGGTCCAGGTCGTCCACCGGTCGTTCCAGCTCCACCCCGACCTGCCCCGGGAGGGCGTCTCCCAGCGGCAGCTGCTGAGGCAGCACAACGTCCCCGAGCGGGCAGCGCAGCGGATCTTCGCGTCGATCGAGGGTGCCGCTCACGCAGAGGGGCTCGATCCCTACCACGCGCTGGACCGGACGCTGGGACCGACCGACTACGCCCATGAACTCCTCGCCCTCGCCACGGAACAGGGCCGCGGCAGCGAGGTGTGGACGGCGATGTTCCGCGCCCACTTCGGGGCGCGCCGCGAGCTGTGGACCAAGAGCCAAGTGCTCGACTTCGCCGCCGGGACCGGGCTGGACCGCGCCGAGGCCGCCCAGGTGCTGGACGAACGGCGCTACCGGGCCCGGGTGGCCGCCGACCAGCGCGCGGCCGAGCGCCTGGGCGCCCGCGGTATGCCCTTCATCACGCTGGGCGGCACGCACGCCGTCCCCGGCGCCGTCGGCACCGAAGCGCTGCTGGCGGCGATGGAACGGGCCTGGGAGGCGGCCCACCCCGCGCCACGGCCGCTGGAGGTCCTCGGTGCGGCCGGCGACGCGTGCGGCCCGGACGGATGCGCCGTCCCCCCGCACCGTCCCGTGCCCTGACCTCGCCCATCCATCTCTCCGTACGAAAGAGCCACCACCATGTCCTACCTGCTGCGTATCGACGCCTCCGACTCCGGGGACGCCTCCGTCTCCCGCCAGGTCGCCGACTCCTTCACCGCCGCCTGGGGCGGCGACGTGGTCCGCCGCGACCTCGCGCTCACCCCGGTCGGCCACTTGGACGCGGCCGGCATCACGGCCCGCACCACCCCCGCCGACGAGCACACACCCGAGCAGAAGGCCGCCGCGCTCCTCCAGGACGAACTGGTCGAGGAGTTCCTCGGCGCGGAGGCCTACCTCTTCGCCGTGCCGCTCTACAACTACTCCATGCCGTCGGTCTTCAAGGCCTGGCTCGACCAGATCATGATCGTCGGCAGGACGATCGGCGTGGCCGGCGGCGCCCGCAGCGCCGGCCGCCCCGCCGTCGTCGTCTCCGCCCGGGGCGGCGGCTACGGCCCCGGCGCGCCCCAGCACGGCAAGGACTTCCTCGTCCCGGCGCTGCGGACGGTGCTCGGCGACCCGAACCTCCTGGCCCTGGACGTCCGTTCCCTCACACCCGAACTCACCTACGCCCGCACCATGGACGCGCTCCGGCACCTGCTCCCGCAGCACCGTGCCTCACTGGAGGAGGCGCATGCGCAGGCACGCCGGCAGGCCGCGGAGATCACCGGACGGTCCGGGCTGCCCCGTTCCGGGTGACGACGTGTTCCGCCCTCACAGCCCGGCGAGCACCGGCAGCAGTGCGGCCGCGGCCGTCACGTCCGCCGTCAGCGGCCGGTCCTCGGTCCCGGCCGGGAGCACGGCGTCGGCCACGGTGAACGCGGGAAGCGCGGCCGGCGGCGCCGGGTGCAGCCGCAGCGCCCGTACCGCGGTGACGAGTTCGCAGGCCAGCACCGTGGTGTACGCGTCCCCGGCGCGCAGCGACTGCCGGGCGGCCTGGGAGGCGAAGCTCGCGGCCTCCTCCAGACCGTGCGAGAGCACCGCGTGGCCGGCCGACGCGGGCGTCGCGCAGGAGCGCAGCTCCGCCAGGGCCGAGTTGGCGGTGTACTCCAGGATCATCGCGCCCGAACTGCTGGCCGGCCCCGTGGCCAGGAAGCCGGGCAGGCCGGTGAGGTCGGGTCGGCCGAGGGCGGTCAGCCGGGCGGTGGACAGCTGCGCCGTCTGCAGCACGGCCAGGTTCAGCCCGTCCAGGGCGAGCCCGAGCGGGGCGGCGTAGAAGGCTCCGTGATGATGGGCCGCGGTGCCGTCGGAGGAGATCAGGGGGTTCTCGGACGGGACGTTGATCTCGACCTCGACGATCCGGCGCAGGGCGTCGGCGGCGTCCAGGGCGGGGCCGTGGGCCTGCGGGAAGGCACGGAATCCGAACGGGTCCTGGATCCGGCGGCCGGCGCCGTACGGCCTGCCGGGCACGCCGAGCAGCCTGCGCACCTCGGCGGCCGCACGGGCGACTCCGGCATAGGGGCGCAGGGCGTGCACCTCGGGCGCGTACGCCTCCAGCGAGCCGGAGACCGCCGCGAGCGACAGCGCGGCGACGGCGTGCGTGGCACGGAGCAGCAGGTCGAGGTGGTGGCAGGCGAGGGCCGCCTGGCCCAGGGTGAGCGCGTTGCTGCTGAGCAGCGCGAGGGCGTCGCCGGGCTGGGGCACGACGGGCGCGGGCAGTTGCGAGGACGGCTCCGCGGGACTCGCGTCGTCGGGCCGCTTCCGGGAACTCCGGTGGCGCCGCTGCACGGGGAACCCGGGCGGCAGATCGCCGGGGAGGGCGTCCTCGTCCGTCTGCGGTTCCTGGCCGCCGGGGCGGCCGGTCAGCCAGGGGCGTTCGCCGATCAGGGCGAGGCCCGTCTGGGCGAGGGCGGTGAGGTCGCCGGTGCCGAGGCCGCCGTACTCGTTGACCTCCGGGTGGACACCCAGGCGCAGCGCGTCGGTGAGGCCGGTGACGAAGGCGGGCTGGATGCCGGAGCCGCCGGAGAGCAGCTGGTTGGCGCGGACCGCGAGCATCGCCCGGACCTGGCGGGCCGGAAGCAGCGCGCCGGCGCCGCCCGCGTGGCTGCGCAGCAGGCGCAGACCGTGCTCGGCCTCGTCCTGGGCGGTGACCGGCACCGAGCGGTGGGCGCCCACGCCCGTCCCCCGGCCGTACAGCCGTCCCGAGGCGGCGAGCCGGCCCGCCGCCTGCCAGGAGCGCAGGACCCGGTCGAGGGCGCCGGGCGGTACGTCCGGCGTGGCGGCGGCGTCGGCCAGCCGCACCACGTCCGGCACGGTCAGGCCACGCCCGTCCAGCTCGACGCGGGCGCCCTCGGGATCCGGGGGCACCCGCGTCGAGCCGTTCAGAGTCGTGTCCATGGAGCCGTGGGTCAGCCGAGGCCGACGGACTTCAGCCAGGCCTGGGCCACGTCCAGCGGGTCCTTGCTCTGCGACTGCACCTGGGTGTCCAGGTCGAGCAGGGCGGCCGTGTCGAGCTTGGCGGAGACCGCGTTGAGGGCGTCGACGCCCTTCTGGTCCAGCCCGGACTTGTAGACGAGCGGCTGCACGTTCTCGAAGCCGAAGAGGTTCTGCGGGTCCTGGAGGACCACGAACTTCTCCTTGGCGATGGTCGGGTCCGTGGTGAAGATGTCCGCCACCTGCACGGTGTTCTTCGTCAGCGCCGCCGCGGTCAGCGGGCCGCCCGCGTCCAGCGCCTTGAAGGACTTGAACTCCAGTCCGTAGACGTCCTTCAGGCCGACCAGGCCCTGCTGCCGGGTCTGGAACTCCGGGGAGGCCCCGATGGCCAGGTCCTTGGCGATGGCCTTCAGGTCCGCGATCGAGGAGGCGGCGGTGAGCTTGTACTTCGCGGCCGTGGCCGCGTTCACCGTGACCGAGTCCTTGTCCTGCGCCGGCGCGGGCTCCAGCAGCGTCAGCTTGGGGTCGAGCTTGGCGCCGATGGCGGCCGTGGTCTCCTCGACCGTCTTCGGCGTGGCGTCCTTGTCGAGGTAGGCCAGCAGGGCGCCGTTGTACTCGGGCAGGACGGTGATGGAGCCGTTCTTGAGCAGGCCGTACGTGGTCTCGCGGCTGCCGATGTTGGGCTTGTAGGTGACGTTGATGCCCTTGGCCTTGAGGGCCTCGCCGTAGATGTCGGCGAGCAGGATGCTCTCGGCGAAGTTGTTCGAGCCGACGACGACGGTGTCGCCGCCGGGCTTGCCTTCCGAGAGCGGGTTGTCGGACTTGTCGTCGGAGGACGACGAACACCCGGCGACGAGTGCCGTGGCGGCCGCGAGTGCGAGGGCGGCCACGCTGCGGCTGCTCGTGCTTGACCTGGTGCTCTTCGCGTAAGAAGTCACAATTCTCGATCCGGGCTCGGCGATTGGTGGGGGCTGGGTTGTGGCAGGCCGTGCGGCGTGCGGGCACACGTACGATCCTGATCCAACCCAGCCGGTTCCCGCCCAGTCAAGAGCACTCGGGTCACCGATTAGCCTCCTTGATGCGCAAATGTGGAGAGTGAACGGTTGCCTTGTAACGAACTCTTGACATGAGCCGTGGCGAACGCGGCTTCGAAGGCGCGATACATTCACCGCTGTTGCATCGGCCACAGCTGTCAGCGGGGGCCGCTTCGATGTCGTTGCGCACCATCGACCACACCCCCTGAAGGAGGCCAGGTGCCCACGGTGCAGGTGGACGAGCCCGCACGCCCGGCTGCCCCGGCGCCGGGCGGCGGGCCCTTGGGGTTCGCCGACCGCTGGCCCTTCCGGCGCAAGCTCAACGTCCTGGTGGGTGTCCCGCTGGCCGTGGTGGCCGTGCTGCTCACCTATCTCATCGCCGACCAGGTGGGGCGGGCGCGGGACGCCGCGGCCGCGGCCCAACTGGTCCGCGACAGCACCCAGGTGGCGACCCTGGCCGACCGGGTGGAGGCCGAGCACCAGCAGGCCATCCTGCTCTCGGTGCGGTTCGAGGCCGCCGGCCCCGGCGCGCGGCCCTCGACCGACGCGTACCGCACGGCGCAGCGTTCGGTGGACGCGCAGGTGGAGAAGGTGCGCCGGACCTTCGGGGACCGGCTGCCCGAATCCGAGGCGCAGTCCCTGCGGGAGATCGAGGGCCTGACCACCCTGCGCGAGACGGTGGAGCAGAGCTACCTGCCCGCCGACAACATCGACCCCGCCTACACCGGCGTGGCCAAGGGCCTGATCGACGGCCTCGGCCTGGACCGCAACGCGGCGCTCGCGGCCACCTTCACCGGCAATCTGCTGGACTCCCTGCTGCGCGCGGACGCCGCGCACAGCTCTTTCGAGACAAGTGTGTTCTCGGCGACGACCGGTGACGCCAACGCCCTCATCGAGTTCAACGCCGCGGTCGGCTCCTACCAGCTGTACATCTACCAGGCCGACCGCTTCGCCCGGTTCGCCAGCGAGCAGCAGGCCGACGAGCTCGGGGGCATCGAGCGCACCGTGCCCCAGCGCCTGATCGCGCAGGCGTACGCCGAGCTCCAGATCGACCCCAGCTCCCTGCAGGCGGACACCCCGGCCGAGGTCCACCGGGCGTTCACCGGCGCGCTGGCCGACTACCCGGCCTATCCGGCGCAGGCGGAGAACCGGCTGAGGATCACCTCCTCGCTCATCGACCAGATCGCCGACACCGCCGACACCGCCTCCGGCGACGCGTGGTGGCGGGCCGCCCTCCTGCTGGCCGTGGCACTGTTCGGCTTCCTGGTGTGGCTGGCGCTGTCGGTCGTGGTCCGCCGGTCGGTGGTCCGCCCCGTGCAGGCGCTCACCGCGGCCGCGCAGCGGGTCTCGTCCGCCACGAGCCGCGAGCTCGCGCGCGTGGCCGACGACGACGCCGAGGACGCCGGCCCGCCGCGGGTGCGCGACGTGCCCGTCACGGCGCGGGACGAGATCGGCGATCTCGCCCAGGCGTTCAACCAGGTGCAGACGACCGCCGCCGCGCTGCTGGAGCGCCAGGTGCTCAGCCGCCGCAACGTCGCCGAGATGTTCGGCAACGTGGGGCGCCGGGTCAGTAACCTGACGACGCGTCAGCTCGCGCTGATCGACGCGGTCGAACGCGGCGAGACCGACCCGGCCCTGCTGGAGCGGCTCTACTCCATCGACCACATCGCGGTCCGCCTGCGCCGCAACGCCGACAGCCTCATGCTGCTGGCGGGCATCCGGGAGACCGTCCTGGACTCGGGCCCCACCGCGCTCACCAACGTGGTGCGCGCCGCGCTCGGCCAGATCGAGGGCTACCAGCGGGTGCGGCTCTACGCCGAGACCGAGGCCATGGTCGAGCCGGACATCATCGGCGACCTCACGCTGATGGTGGCGGAACTCGTGGAGAACGCCGTCTCGTTCTCCCCGGCGGGCAGCCCCGTCGAGGTGACGGTGCGCTCCGGAGACGGGGACGCCCTGATCGCGGTCGCCGACCACGGCCTCGGCATGAGCGCCGAGCGCCTCGAGGAGGAGAACGCCCGGCTGATCCGCCGCGAGCGCCTGGACCTCGTACCGACGAAGGTCCTCGGCCTGTTCGTGGTGGGTACGCTGGCGCGCCGCTGGGAGGTGGGGGTGACCCTGTCACGTACCCCCGGCGGCGGTGTGACCGCGGAGGTCGCGATCCCCGCGACCCTGCTGCTGAGCATGAGCGCGGTGGACTCCACAGGCCCGGCGACGAGCCCGGCCGCGAGCGCGCCGGCTTCTTCGCCGGTCACACCGGCCGCCAGGCCCGTCGTGGCGGCCCCGGTCACCGACCTGGTCCCGTCCACGGGCCCTCATGCGGCCGCGAGCCGGAGCACCGCCGATGCCGGCACCGGTGACGGCGCTCCGCTCCCACGCCGTGTGCCGCGCAGGGAGGCGAACGGAGCCGCCGAGAAACGGCCGCTCGTGCCCGGGCCCCGCAAGGAGACGCCGGCCGACGACTCCGCCGGGCAGCCCGCCCTGCGCCGCCGGGTCCGCGGTGCCACCTTGCGGACGACCGCCGGTACGGCCGCGCAGCCGTCCGGATCGCAGCCCGCGCAGCCCGAGGACGCCGAGGCCGTGCGGTCCGCGCTGGAGGAGTTCGAGGCCGCGGTCGAGCGCGCGCACCGCGACAGCGACACCGGCACCCACTTCGTAGGAGACGACCGCACCGCCGCCACCGGTGCCGAACCCGGAAACGCGGCGGCGCCTCCTGCGCACCGCCCGAACCACCACCCGGAAGGAGCCGAGCAGTGAGCACGCCGACAGGTGACACGCCGACGACCGACCTGCAGGCCGCCGCAGCTGACTTCAACTGGCTGCTGAACCGTTTCGCCACGGAGACCGCGGGCGTCGTCGACGCCATCGCGGTCTCCTCCGACGGGCTGCTCATCGCCGTGTCGGAGCTGCGCGAACGCGCCCACTCCGAGCGGCTGGCCGCCATCGTCTCGGGCATCACCAGCCTGGCCGCGGGCGCCTCCGGCAACTACGGCCTCGGCGGTCTGAACAAGGTCATCATCGACCTGGAGGGCGGCCACGTCATCGTCTCCGCGATCGGCAGCGGCGCCGTGCTCGGCGTCGTCACCGACAAGGAGGCGAAGCTCGGCAACATCGCGTACGAGATGACGCTGTTCGCCAACCGGGCCGGCACCGCGCTCAGCCCGCAACTGGTGCTCGAACTGAAGAACACCGTCGGCGCCGCCTCGGCTCGCTGAGCGGCGGCCGCCCGGTCCGGAGAGGAAGACACGACTTATGGCGGACGGTCCCACACCGGCCGGCGAGGACGGCGCGACACCTCCGGTCCCCGAGCCGGTCGGCCCGGCCTCTGCCGTCCGCCCGTTCCTCCTCACGGCCGGCCGGGTGGCACCCGCGACCGCCCGGCCGGTTCCGGTGGAGACCCAGGTGGTCGCCACCGTCGCCGGACTCAAGACGCTGGACGAACTCACCTTCGAGCAGCACGACATCGTTGCCGCCTGCCGGCAGCCGCAGTCCATCGCGGAACTCGCGGCCCGGCTGCGGCTGCATCTGAACGTGGTGCGGGTCCTCGCCGAGGACCTGCGCGCCGCGGGACAGCTCACGGTCCATGTGCCCGACTTCGGTGCCACCCATGACGCATCCGTCCTGCGCAGGGTTATCGACGGCCTGCGGGCCGTCTCCGACTCCCGGGGGGTTACTCCGTGACACCGACCGAACCGCTGACCGGTGGCGGCACGGCCGCGCAGGCCGTCGTACGACCGCCGCTGCCGGTCAAGATGGTGATCGCGGGCGGTTTCGGCGTGGGCAAGACCACGGCCGTCGGTTCCATCTCCGAGATCGAGCCGCTGACCACCGAGGCCGCCATCACCGAGGTGGCGGCCGGCGTGGACGACCTCAGCCATACCCCGCGCAAGACCACGACCACGGTGGCCATGGACTTCGGCTGCCTCACCATCGACCCCACCTTGAAGCTGTACCTGTTCGGGACGCCCGGGCAGGAGCGGTTCGGCTTCATGTGGGACGACATCGTGGAGGGCGCGGTCGGCGGTCTCGTCATCGTCGACAGCCGCCGCCTGGACGACTGCTACGCGGCCGTCGACTACTTCGAGCACCGGCAGATCCCGTTCGCCGTCGCGCTCAACGCCTTCGACGGACGCGTCGAGCACTCGCTGGACGAGGTCCGCTGGGCGCTGGACGTCGCCGAGCACGTCCCGGTGGTGGTGTTCGACGCCCGCGAGCGCGGCTCGGTGCGGGACGCGCTGCTGGTGGTGCTGGAGCTGGCGCTGGCGCGCACCGGCGGCTGAACCCCGACACGCGCGGGCCCGGGGCGATTCAGGATCGCCCCGGGCCCGTTCGTGTGTGGTGCTGCCGGCGTCAGGCGGGGCGGCGCACTCCCGGCGACACCGTGAGCCGGGCGATCGCCCAGAAGACCGCGAGCGTGGCCAGGGCCATCACGGCGACCAGGGTGGCGCCGCCCACGACCTTCTCGTAGTTGCGCTGGTAGAGGCCGTCGATGATGTACCGGCCGAGGCCGCCGAGGCCCACGTACGCGGCGATGGTGGCCGTGGAGACGATCTGGATGGCGGCCGAGCGCAGGCCGCTGAGGATCAGCGGGAGCGCGGCCGGGAGTTCCACCTGGAAGAGGATCTTCGACTCCTCCATGCCGGTGCCCCGCGCCGCGTCGACCGACGAGGGGTCGACCGTGCGGATCGCCTCGTAGGTGGTCACCAGGATCGGCGGCACGGCGAGCACGACCAGCGGGATCATGACCGGCCCCAGGCCGAACCCCAGCCAGGTGACGACCAGGACGAGCAGGCCGAAGGTGGGCAGCGCGCGGCCGGCCGTGGCGGTCATCGCCAAGGTGTTGCCGCCGCGTCCGTAGTGGCCGGTCACCAGGCCGATCGGCAGTCCGATGACGGCGGCGAGGGCGAGTGCCTCCAGGGAGTACTGGATGTGCTCGACGACGCGGGTGGGAATGCCGTCGTAGCCGTGCCAGTGGGCGCTGTCGCTGAAGAAGGCGTTGATGAAGTGCAGTACGTTCACCGGGCCGCGCTCTCCTTCGGCATCCAGGGGGTCAGCAGCAGGCGCAGGGCGACGAGGACCGCGTCGACCACGACCGCCAGCACGGCCGTCGTCACCACGGAGTTCACCGCGAGCTCGGGCCGGTGGTAGATCTGTGCGTCGTTGAGCAGGTTGCCCAGCGCGCCCTGGTTGCCGATCAGCATGCCGACGCTCACGAGGCTGATGCTGGAGACGGCCGCCACCCGCAGGCCGGCGATGATCGCCGGCACCGCGATGGGCAACTGCACCTGGACGTAACGGCGTACGGGGCCGAAGCCCATGGCCGTGGCCGCGGCCAGGGTCTCCTGCGGCACCGAGCGGACGCCGTCGACGATCGCCGGGACCAGCACGACCAGGCTGTAGACGGCGAGCGGGATCATCACCGTCAGTTCGGTCTGGCCCGTGTAGTCGATGAGCACCACGAAGAAGGCCAGCGACGGGATCGCGTACAGCACGGTCGTCACACCCAGCGTGGGGGCATAGACCCAGCGGTAGCGGACGCAGAGCTGCGCGATGGGCAGGCTGATCAACAGCGCCGCCAGCACCGGCAGCAGCGCCTCGCGCAGATGCAGGCCGATCAGGCCGAACCAGCTGTGCTGGAGGTCGCTCGGGATGTCGAAGAAGCCGCTCATCCCGCGACCTCGGCGTCGGTACGGTTCGCGCGGTCCCCGGCGTGGGCGCCGCGGATGGCCTCGCTGATGGTCTGCTGGGAGACCACGCCGACGACCCGGCCGGTGCCGTCCACGCCGACGGACCAGCCGGTCGGCGACAGCACGGCGCCGTCGAGCGCGGCCCGCAGCGACTCCCGGCCGTGCTCGAACGGCCGCCCGTAGGGCAGGAGGCGGGCGGGATCGATCGCCCCCGCGGTCAGCAGCCCGGGCTCGCTCCAGCCCAGCGGCCTGCCGTCCAGGTCCGTTACGAGGAGGTAGGGCGCGTCCGCGGTGGTGCGGGCGGCGATCTGCTGGGCGTCGGCGTCCAGGGCGACCACGGGCTCGGTCCTCAACTCCAGCGCGGAGGAGGAGAAGAAGGACAGCCGGCGGATGCCGCGGTCGGTGCCGAGGAAGTCCTCGACGAACGCGTCGGCGGGGGCGGACAGCAGCTCCGCGGGCGGCGCGAACTGGGCGAGCCTGCCGCCGGTGCGCAGCACCGCGACCGTGGTGCCCAGCTTGATGGCCTCGTCGATGTCGTGGGTGACGAAGACGATGGTCTTGCCCAGCTCTTCCTGGATGCGCAGCAGTTCGTCCTGGAGGCCCTTGCGGACCACGGGGTCGACGGCGGAGAAGGGCTCGTCCATCAGCAGTACCGGCGGGTCCGCGGCGAGCGCCCGCGCCACACCGACACGCTGCTGCTGGCCGCCCGACAACTGGTACGGGTAGCGCTTGGCGAGCGAGGTGTCGAGCCCTACCCGCTCCATCAGCTCGGCCGCCCGCGTCCGTGCGCGCCGCTTGTCCCAGCCGAGCAGCCGGGGAACGGTGGCGATGTTGTCCAGGATGGTGCGGTGCTGGAACAGCCCGGCGTTCTGGATGACGTAACCCATTGACCGGCGAAGGGTGTTGACGGGCTGCTTCTGGATGTCGACGCCGTCGAGGAGAATCGTTCCCTCGCTGGGTTCGACCATCCGGTTGATCATCCGGAGCGTGGTGGTCTTGCCACAGCCCGACGGTCCCACGAGGACGGTGATGGAGCGGTCCGGTATCTCGAGTGAGAGCCCGTCGACTGCCACCGTGCCGTCCGGGTACCGCTTGGTAACTGACTCTATCCGTATCAAAACGCCGAATACCCTTCGGGTCTGGCAGAAGCTGCCCGCTCTCGGCCACGGACGCGCGGGCCGTTGCGGGGAGATTGTAGACGCCCATTGTTGCGGCGCTTTTGCTCGGTTACCCTCGCGCGCGGTGCCCATGCCCCCGGGGGGGGGCGCCGCTGTTTCGCCGCGCCGTTCGCCCCGGAGTCGGCGGCCTTGGTGATCAGGGCCTGGCCGCGGGCCCCTTGGGCGCCGTCGCGGACGCGTGGCCGTCCTGCGTCCCGGTGAGGGCGTCGAGGAGGTGCTGCAAAGTACGGCAGGCCGCCGCGAAGTGCTCGGGCCCGACCGCGGCGGACCAGCGCTGCTCGATCTCGGCGACCCGGCCGCCCGCGTCGTCCAGGGCCTGGCGGCCGCGCACGGTGGGAAAGATCAGCTTGGCCCGCCGGTCGCTGGGATCGGGACGCCGTTCCAGGTAGCCGAGATCCTGGAGCTCGTTGACCAGTTCCGACGCCGCCGCCAGGCTCAACTGCGCCCGCGCGGCGAGGTCGGTGAGGCGGATCCCGTCGATGCCGACGTTGCCGAAGATCTGCAGGTGCGGCTCGCGCAGATCGCCGTAGCCACGCGCCGCGGCCGACGCGAACATCTCGGTCCTGAACTCCCGGAGCAGTCGCACCAGGAGCTGGCCGACGGCGAGCCGGTCGACAGGGAGATCGCTTGACGAGGCCATGGTCCCGAAGGATACTTCGGTTACCGAAGCTTCTGCTACCGAAACGTTTTTGGAGGGCACCATGGACCGGCCTTCGCCCGGTGCAGTCGAGTCCGTACCCACCCGGCTCGGACCACTGAGCGTCGAGACGATCGGATCCGGCCCGCCGGCACTGCTCTGGCACAGCCTCTTCGTCGACTCGACCACCTGGGTCCGCGTCCGGGAGCCGCTGGCCGCCACGCGCCGGCTCGTGATCGTCGACGGCCCGGCCCACGGCCGAAGTGCCGCTCCCGAGGACTTGTTCACCCTCGAGGACTGCGCCGGCGCCGCCCTCGACGTACTCCGGCACCTCGGCATCGACGAGCCGGTGGACTGGGTCGGCAACGCGTGGGGCGGACACGTCGGCATCACCTTCGCCGCCGCCCATGCGCGGCACGTCCGCAGCCTGGCCACCATCGGCGCGCCCGTCCACGCGCTGACCGCCCCGGAACGGCGGCAGATCAACCTGCTGGTGCCGATCTACCGTGCCGTGGGCGCGGTCGGCCCCGTGCTCGGCCCGCTCACCACGGCCCTGCTGGGCGAGGGCGCCGATCCCGGGACGGCCGCCCTGATCGCCGAGGCCTTCTCCGGGCCGGAGCGGCGGGGGATGGCCCGTGCCATCCGGTCGGCGAGCCTCGAGCGTGAGGACCTGACCCCGACCCTGACCTCCGTTCCCGCGCCGACGCTGTTCGTCGCCGGTGCCGACGACGCGACCTGGCTGCCCGACGCCGCGGCGGCCGCCGCCGCCCGGCTGCCCAGCGGCGGGTGGGCCGTTCTGCCCGGTGCCGGTCATGTCGCACCGCTGCTGGAAGCGGCACCGGCCCTCGTCAGCCTGCTCACGACCTTCTGGCAGGACCCGGACGCGGTGAACTCCCTGCACCAGTCGCCGTCCGAGTCCACGGCCTGAGTCGGCTGTCCCCGGCCGGGTTCGCGTTCCGGCCCTTGGGGGAGGGCGGTTCGACGGGGACGGGCGGCGGCTGACCCTCCGCCCGTCCCCGCAGCCGGGACGCGCAATTGCCCGACGGTCCCGCCCCGAACGTGCGGCGGCCACGGATGCCCGGGACGTCCTGCCGAGGCAGTTGCCGAAAGCGTGCGGGCATCGCGGCGAGCAGGTCCGCCGGCAGCAGCCGAGCGCGGTCTCCGCCTCCGCCCCGCCGGTTGCGCTGTGGGCGTGCCGCCGTCCTCACCCCAGGCGGCGACAGAGCCGCGGATGAACGCCGGGGCCGCCCCCGGTCGTCGATCGCGCAGTCCTTCCGGGAGGCGGGAGGATGCGGCCGGTCGCGAAGGCTCCGGCGCTTCCGCAGGGAGCTGTGTCGGTCCCGCGCTCTAGCCTGACCGCATGCCTCTCGATGACGCTCTGGCGGCCCGCATGGCCGGTCCGGACTTCTGGCCCCTGTATCTCTTCGACGACGATGCGCCCGACGTCCGCGACGACGATGCCGAGGACGAAGAGGCGTACATCACGCGGTTCCCGACCGGCGGGGGCTTCGCGCTGGTCCTCGACGTCACCCCCGCCGAGTACGTCGACCTCGATGTGGAGGCACCCGGTCTCCCGGAGCCGGCGAACGTCGGCTGGGACGACCAGGCCCACTTCCACCCGCATGTGATGCCCTGGCGGGAACTGGATCTGCTGTGCCGTGCCGTTGCCCTCCACGACGCGGAGCTACGTCACCCCGGCCCGATGCTGGCGCTGCTGTGCCGCTTCGCCTTCCTGGACGAGAACGACGACCTGGACACCATCACGCCCCTGGTGGACGCCGCGTTCGAGTCCATGCGTCCCGGGGCCGGCGGCACCGGCAGGGTGCGTGAGGAGACACGCGAGTGGTTCGACCTGCGGGATCTCAGGGGAACGGGATTGGCGTGGACGACCCTGGCCGACGGGTACGACGCGGTCGACCAGGACAGCACCGACGGTCTGCCGCTGTACTCCCTGCGGACTCCGTCCTCCGAGAAGTTCCCCTTCGCCGCGTGGTCGGCACTCCTCACGTACGCCCGTGAACGCACGGCCGCGACGGCCGCTGCACCCGCGCTCGTGGAGCCGGCAGTGCGCGGGGCCCTCGACCGCTGCCTTGCCGCCGACGGACACGAACACCTGCCGGCACTGGCCGATGCGCTCACCGCGGCCGGCTTTGCCGACCCGGTTCTTCTGCGCGCGGTCGGCGATCCCATGGACCGGACAGAGGCCTGCTGGGCCGTGGAGACTCTGGCCGGGTTGCCCCAAGGCGAGCTTGTGGCCCGGTGGTTCGGCCCAAGCCCGCTGTCGGGCAGCCAGTCCTGGCGTTTGTCGCTCACGCTGCCGGTCAAGGGGCGGCCGGAGCGCTTCGGCCCGCAGGTCGCAGGGGAGTTGAACGCCGCTCTCCAGGAGGCGGACCTCGGCACAGCCGAGCTGGGCGGCAGCACTCTGCAACCGGAGCAGGGGAGCTACGTCCTCGTGGAGCACCACCTCGCTATCCTGATCCGCGACGACCTCGCCCGCGGCGTGGAGGTCGCCTCGCGGGTCCTGCGCACCTTCTCGGCTGCGGACACCGCCACGCTGCGTCATCGAGGCAAGCCGGACATCATCCCCCTGCACCTGCCGACCTGACGCGGTCGGCTGCGCACCCGCGTTCAGGGATGTCGCCGCGGACGCGTGGGGTTCCGGCGCTCACGGTCACCATGCCCGGTGGCGACCGGATCGTTGTCCCCATCACGTCCGGCTCCACGAGTGAGCGCGTCGACCCCTCGGCAAGTGGGGTGCTCGAACTCGACACCGAGAGCGACGTCTTCCAGCTGTGCCGGGCTGAACGGCTGCATTCGCCATGAGACGTGCCCGGCCCCCGCTTCGCGAGCTGCCGTGGCCTTGTCGCACCGTGGCCCGCCAGGAGTTGTGAGGAGGGGGACCGGGGCATGCCCCGGTCCCGCTCACCGCATCCAGTGGTCGCCGGTTGTCCAGCCGAGGAAGCGGCGTCCGGTGCCGCTGTCCGCGCTGCCCCCGGCGGCGACCTGCCGCAGCCCGGTGAGCGCCGGGGCGAGCCGGGCCGCGACATGGCCGGGCTGCCGGGCCGCCTCTTCGTCCAGGTCCGCGATGACGCGTTCCTGCACCGCCGGCGGGCACAGCGACAGGTGGAACAGCATCTGCCGCCATGCGTAGGCGGCGTCCTTGATCGTGGGCAGCGGTCGCGGGTTGTTGTGGATCCGGGCCGTGGTCCGGCACACGCTGGTGAAACAGCGGCGGGCCAGGTCGTCCCAGCCGGGCCGGGGCGTGATGCCGACACGGCCGACCAGCGTGGCCAGATTGTGCGTGGTGAGGATCTGGGCCTGCTCGATGACCATGCCGTTCGCCGCCACCGACCACCCCTCCGCGCTCGCGCGGCCGGCCCGGAAGGCGCACAGCTCGGCGAACGCGCGCGAACCGGCGGCCGGTTGGCCACCGGTACGGGTCATGGCCCTGCCCGTCTCCGTGATCGCGAGGTTGCGGACGGCCGCGTAGTCGACGGCGTAGTACCGCTCGTACAGGGTGCCGCCGAGGAGTTCGGCGGCGACCCGCGCCGCCGCGAGGAACTTCGGGGTGAAGGTGCCTTCGAAGATGTCCGCGGCGAGTTCCTCGACGAACGGCGCGCCGGACTCGGCCTGCCGGGCCAGCACGCTCAGTTCGCGAACCAGCGGATTGGGCAGGAGCGTGCCGGGAAACGCCTGGACGGCAAGTTCCCCCAGTTCGCGCAGGACGATGTGCGCCGGCTCCCGGCCCTCCTCCGCGACACGGTACCCCGCCACCGCCTGCACCCAGGGCAGCTCCTCGATCCGCACCTGATGGGCGAGGTGGTGCAGGAGCAGCGACCGGCGGTTCCGGAACGCCCGGTAGTTCGCGGCGGCAAGGGTGCGCAGCGCGGGGTCCGGGTAGGCCTGCGCGCCGGCCGCTGCGACGAGTTGCGGCACCAGTTCGGCCAGGACCTCGGCCGAGGGCACCACACCGCGCTCCACGAGTGTGCCGACGGGCGCGCTCGACGCCGCCTCCACGACACGCCGGATCGCCGGCGGGACCGCCGTGCCTGCGGGCAGGCCGGTTTCGTCCGCCTCGTGCTCCGTGACGGCCGCGACCAGCCGTGCCGTGTCGGCCGCGCCGATGTCCTGGGGGAGCAGGGAGAGTCTGCGCGCCACGAGTTGGGCCAGGGCGTGGTGGGAGGGCAGGGCCGCTTGGACCGCCTGCCGGGTGCGCAGCCGCGTGTGGCGCTCGGAGCCGGGAAGGCCGCGACGGCGCACCATGGACTCCACCGCGTGCCGGAGCAGGCCCAGCCGGCGCGGGGCCAGCGGCCGCCCGGCGACGGTCTCCTCCAGGGCGCCGAGCAGGATCCCCAGATTCTCCGTCGGGTCGCGGTGCTTGGTGCAGCGGGTGTGGACGGCGGCGAGGTCCCGGTAACGGCGCAGGAGGTCCGCGCCGCGTTCCCGCCAGGTGCCGTCGGGGACGTGGTCCAGCACGCTGCCGGTGCCCGCGGTCTCCAGCCAGTGGGTGAGGAGTTCGTCGCCGAAGGGCTGCCAGACCGTGAGCGCCTCGCGCTGGGTCTCGACGGCGGCGTGGGGCCGGCGCCGTGCCAGCGTCCCACCGGCGTCGCCTACCGTGCACCGGTGCACCGCGCGGGGGTCCGGCGGGGGCAGGGCGGACGGCCGCGGCGTGAAGCGCAGCCGTCCTGCGAAGGGTTCCAGGACGCGGACCAGGCCGGCCGCGGCGGTCACGTCGCCGGCGCGCACCAGCCAGGCCACCGTGAGCAGGGCGGCCTCCTCGGGCAGGGCGACCTCGTAGCGGCCGCTGTCGAGCAGCGCCCAGAGCCGGTCCAGTCCCCGTTCGGTGAGGCAGTGCGCGAACAGTGCCGAGCGGTCGGCGGGCACACCGGCCGAGCGCGCGGCCTCGCGCTCGTACGGCAGCAGCGGGCCTTCCGCGCTCGGGTCCGGGGTGGCGAAGCCGCCCCGCAGAACCTTCGGGGTCACCCACGCGGGCAGTCCGGCCACCGGGGTGCGCGAGCCGATGGCCAGACGCCCGTCGGCCATTCCGTCGATCACCGCCCGCCAGCGCTCGACGCGGGCCGCGGCACGGCGCCGGGTATCGGCGTCGTGGTGGGTCAGCGCGGTGAGGAAGGCCTGCGCGCGCCTGTTCCGCGGATAGGCCGCGCCATCCGATGCGAAGGGAGGCTGCTGCTCAGCGTTGTTGTCCATACGCCGACGTGGCAGGTTCCGCCCCTGCGCCCTCCGGGTCCCGAGCCCGGTGCTCTGCTGCTGAGCTACACGCCGATGCACGCGACAGTAGAGCCCGCCCCGGGTCCTGACCAAGCGATTTCCCCGCGCGGGGCCCGCCGGGGAAGCCGCCGGAAACAGTGAATCCCCGGTCGGCAATTGCGGGCCGGGGATTTCGTCGCGTATATTGGGGAGTTCTGTGCATCAACAGAAAAGGCCCCTCACTGGGGGCCACTTGGAACACCGTATCGGGCAGGGAGCCGTTTTGTCAACTCGCGGGGACGCTGAATTGCAGAGGGAACAGGAATTCATCGACCGGGTCTACGACCGTGTCGACACCCTGCGCGGGGTCGCGGCACACGGTGTCGAGGACGCGTTGACGCCGGTGGGGAACGGTCTGCAAGCGCGTCTCGAACGGGATGTGCTGGTCGCGGAGCGTTCGGGTCTGCTGGCGGCCCTGAACGCGGTGGACGGTTCGCTCTGTTTCGGCCGCATCGATCTGCGCGACGGTGCCGTGCACCATATCGGCCGTATCGGAATCCGTGAGGACGACGCCGACCACACGCCTTTGCTGATCGACTGGCGGGCGCCGGTCGCCCGGCCGTTCTATCTCGCCACCGGGCACACCCCGATGGATCTGCGCCGGCGCAGGCACATCACCACCGAGGGCCGCACGGTCACCGAGCTGCACGACGAGATCCTCGATCTCCGCGACGCGGAACGCAGCGGATTCGAGGACCCCAGCGGGGACGCCGTGCTGCTGGCCGCGCTCGGTGCCGCCCGCACCGGCCGCATGGGCGACATCGTGCGGACCATCCAGGCGGAGCAGGACCGCATCATCCGTGCGCCGCACCGCGGTGTCCTCGTTGTCGAGGGCGGTCCCGGCACGGGCAAGACGGCGGTCGCGCTGCACCGTGCGGCCTACCTGCTGTACGAGCACCGCGAGCTGCTTGCCAAGCGCGCGGTGCTGGTCGTGGGCCCCAACGCGGCCTTCCTCGGCTACATCGGCGAAGTGCTGCCCGCGCTCGGCGAGACCGGGGTCATGCTGGCCACGCAGGCCGAGCTCTTCCCGGGTGTCCACGCCCGCGGCACCGACAGCCCCCGCGCGGCCGCGGTCAAGGGCGGGGCGGGGATGGCCGAGGTCCTCGCCCTGGCCGTCCGCGACCGGCAGCAGCTGCCGGAGCCCGGCGCGCCGGTGGTCATCGCACACGACGACGGGGAACTCGTCCTGGACTGGGAGATCGCCTACCAGGCCCGGGAGGCGGCCCGCGAGACCCGGCTGCCGCACAACCTCGCCCGCCCCTACTTCGCGTTCCACGTGATCGACGCGCTCACCGCGCAGCTCGCCGAACGGATCGGCGCGGACCCCTACGGCGGCCCGAACTTCCTCGGCGCCGACGACATCGCGCAGCTCGGCAAGGGTGTCGCCGCGAGCCCGGAGGTCCGCTCCGCCGTCGCGGAGCTGTGGCCGGCGCTCACGCCCGAGGACTTCCTCGCGAGCTACCTGGCCCAGCCGGTGTACCTGTCGCCGGAGGACGCCGAGGCCGTCCGGCGCGGGCCGGACGAGGGGGAGTGGACCCCGGCCGACGTGCCGCTCCTGGACGAGGCGGCGGAACTGCTGGGGACGGACGACAGCGCCGCCCGTGCCGCGGCCGAGGCCGAGCGGCAGGAGCGGGTCGCCTACGCGCAGGGCGTCCTGGAGCTGTCCCGGGGCTCGGAGACGTACGAGTTCGAGGACGAGGAGTCCGAGCGCCTGGCCGCCCACGACATCATCGACGCCGAGCGGATGGCCGAGCGGCACGAGGAGGCCGATCACCGGAGCGCGGCCGAGCGTGCCGCCGCCGATCGGACCTGGGCGTTCGGGCACATCATCGTCGACGAGGCGCAGGAGCTCTCGCCGATGGCCTGGCGGCTGCTGATGCGCCGCTCGCCGACCCGTTCGCTGACCCTGGTCGGTGACCCGGCGCAGACCTCGGAGGAGGCCGGGGTCGGCTCGTGGGAGAAGATCCTGGAGCCGTACGTCGGTGACCGCTTCGAGCACGTCAGGCTGGGGGTCAACTACCGTACGCCCGCGGAGGTCATGGAGCTCGCCGCGAGGGTCGTCCAGGCGAAGGACCCCTCGTTCGAGCCGCCCGGTTCGGTGCGTTCCACCGGTGAGAAGCCGTGGATCCGGGACGCGGGCGCGGACCTGGCGGGCGCAGTGGCGCGGGCCGTCGAGGAGCTGACGCCCGAGCACGGGCGCCTGGCGGTGATCGCGCCGACCGCGCTGCACGAGGAGATCGCCGCCCCGCTCGACGGGGTGACGGCGGGCGCGGAGCCCGATCTGACGCATCCGGTGGTGCTGTTGGGCCCGCGTGAGGCCAAGGGCCTGGAATTCGACCATGTCCTGGTCGTGGAGCCGGGGCGGTTCGGCACCAGTGACCTCTATGTGGCACTGACCCGCGCGACGCAGCGGCTGGGCATCCTCCACCGGGAGGAACTGCCCGAGTCACTGCGCTGAGCTCGCCGGCCCGTCAGGCTTCGCCGTCCGCGGCGCGCGGGACGGCGGGTGCCTGCGGGCCGTACCCGGGCAGGAAGAGGACGAGGGCGCAGTGGTCCTCGGCCTCCACGCGGACCTCGCGGCCCCAATGGGCGCTCAACCGGTGGGCGACGGCGACGAGCCGCCGCCGCTCCTCACGCGAATAGGCGGGGAAGCGCACCCATCCGCGATCGGCGATCACGCTGCCGAGCTCGTGGAAGAACGTGTTCTGCGCCCGCTGCTCCTCCTCGTCGGTCAGCGGGGTGGGCGCGTCCTCCGCGGGCACCAGCCGGACGTTGTACAGCTCTCGGGTCACGGATGCCTCGCGTTCCGTACGGAGACGGCCCCCTTCGGCGCGATGCCGGAGGGGGCCGAATATTCGTAGCGGGGGCGGGATTTGAACCACGCGACCTCTGGGTTATGAGCCCAGCGAGCTACCGAGCTGCTCCACCCCGCGTCGGTAACTCAAGCCTACAGCAGGGAAGTAGGGGCCGCAGGGAATTACCGCACCGGCGCCGGGACGTGCCGTGCGGCCCCGCTCCTGAGGCCGGTTCACCCCGTTCGGCAGGCTCGTTCGTACTCGGCCTGTCCGGCGGGATGGCCGTCGCCGTAGTCGTGAGCGCGCGTGCCACCGGTCTCGGGGAAGCCGCACTTGGCTCAGAAGGCGCAGCGCCGGGAGCGCCGGTCCGGGGCGTGGGCCCCGGACCGGCGGCGGGTGCCGGCTCAGGGGCCGGCTTCGCGGACCAGTGGTCCGGGGCGGGGCGTCAGGAGGCGGGTCAGGAGGGGCAGGGCCGCCGCCGCGTCGGGGGCCTGCGCGGCGGGCAGGTGGGCGACGGCGGCGGGGAGCGGAGCGCCGCCGCGCGGGATGGCGAGGACGGACATGCCGGCCGCGGCGGCCGAGCGGATGCCGTTGGGGGAGTCCTCGACAGCCAGGCAGGCGGACGCCGGGACGCCGATGTCTGCGGCGGCGAGCAGGTAGGCGTCCGGGGCCGGCTTGCCCCGGGTCACCTCCTCGCCGCACACGACGGCACGCAGCCGTCCCGCCAGCCCCAGCTTGCCGAGGTCCGCCAGGACGTAGCGGCGCGGGCTGGCGCTGGCCAGTCCGACGGGGCCGTGGCGTTCGGCTTCGAGGACCAGGTCGACCGCCCCGGGCAGGGCGCGGACCCGGCCGGCCGCGATCTCGCCGGCCATCGCGGTGGTGCAGGTCTCGACGACCTCGGCGGGGCCGGCGGCCCCGCCGCACAGGCCCGCGACGTACGCGGGCCACCCGCCGTTGCCGTGCAGGGCGATGTCGTCCGCCGGCCCCCAGCGGTGGCCGTGGCGGGCGGCGAACGCCGCGCAGACACGGGCCCACGCGTCCCCGCTGTCGATCAGCGTGTCGTCCAGGTCGAAGACCGTCGCGCGGTGCATCCGGTCACGCCGTCGTGGCGCCGGCTGGCCGCAGCCGGCTCGACAACTGCTCGATCGAGACGATGGTCAGACCGTGCTCGTCGGCGAAGGTGCGGAGGCGGTCCGGCGCGGCGACCGAGCCGTCGTCCGCGCACACCTCGCTGATCATGCCGACCGGTGACAGCCCGGCCAGGCGCAGCAGGTCGACGGTGGCCTCGGTGTGGCCGCGCCGTTCGGCGATGCCCTTGGGCCGGGCGCGCAGCGGGAACACGTGTCCGGGCCGGATCAGCTGGTCGGGGTGGGTGGTGGGCGCGGCAAGCGTCCGCGCGGTGAGTGCCCGGTCGGCGGCGGAGATCCCGGACCCGACACCGGCGGCGTCCACGGACACCGTGAACGCCGGGGTGTGGGCCCCGCTGCCTGGCCCGGGCGGGACCATCAGCGGCAGTTTCAGGGCGTCGGCGATCTCCGGCGCCATCGGCGCGCAGATCAGGCCGCCGGTGAACCGGACGAAGAACCCCATGGTCTCCGGGGTCGCGAACTGCGCGGCCATGACGAGATCGCCCTCGTTCTCGCGGTCCGCGTCGTCGACCACGATGACGGGCCGGCCCGCCTGCAGGTCCTTGATTGCGGCCGGCAATGAGTCCAGGCGTGCGACTGACTGCGGCGTCGATGCTGACGTCACAGGAACCAACCTTCCTCGTAACCCCCCTTGCTACCGGCTGTATCGGTGGCCGAATAGGAAAGCTTGAGACCTCTGTACGCCGAACGTGTTTTCACCCCGTCGCGGCGTCCGGTCC
Source organism: Streptomyces sp. NPDC088733 (assembly GCF_044751185.1). Classification (NCBI taxonomy): domain Bacteria; kingdom Bacillati; phylum Actinomycetota; class Actinomycetes; order Kitasatosporales; family Streptomycetaceae; genus Streptomyces; species Streptomyces sp. NPDC088733. The sequence continues at coordinate 178,354 of NZ_JBIVLH010000002.1, read as the reverse complement.
TGCCCGCTGTTTGACCTCGGCGGTTCGGCCTCGTAACTTGAGCAGTGTTCAAGTAGAACAGTGTTCAAGTGACGGGATGAGAGGTGTCACCATGACGAGCCCGACCACGACGGCGACGGCGGCGGCGATCGCCGCCCGGCCCGGGCGGGCGCTGCTCGCGCTCACGCTCGCGGTGTCGGCGGTACTGCTGGGGAGCACGATCCTGAACGTGGCGCTGCCGGAGATGCAGGCGGCTCTGGGGGCGAGCGGCAGCGGGCAGCAGTGGATGCTGAACGCCTACACGCTCACCTTCGCCGGTTTCCTGCTGGTGGCGGGGAACGCGGGCGACCGGTTCGGGCTCAAGCGGCTCCTGGTCCTGGGGACGGCCGCGTTCACGGTGACCACCGCTGTCTGCGGCGTTCTCGACTCGGTCGCGTGGGTGATCGTCCTGCGGGCGCTCATGGGCGTCGCCGCCGCCACGATCATGCCGACCAGCCTCGCCGCGATCCTCCGCATCTTCCCCGCGGAGCAGCGCTCCCGGGCCATCGCGATCTGGGCCGCGGCGTCCGGCCTGTCCCTCTCCTTCGGCCCCCTGCTCGGCGGGGCGATGCTCAGCGCCGGGCTGTGGTGGGGCTCGGTCCTCGAACTGGTCGCGGGCTTCGGACTGCTCGCGCTCCTGGCCACTGTGGCCTGGATACCCGGGATTCGGGGGAGCGGCACCGGCAGGCTCCGCATGGTGCCCGTCGCCGGGTCGCTCGCCGGGATCGCGCTGCTGGTCTACGGGGTGGTCCACGTCGGCGGGAGCGGCTGGGGCTCGGCCGGCACCTGGCTGCCCGTCCTCGCCGGTGCGGTCGTGCTCGCGGGGCTGGTCCTCATGGAGATCCGTCACCGTGAGCCACTGGTCGACGTCGCCCTGTTCCGGCACACGTCGTTCACCGTCGCCGCGACGGCCCTGACCCTCGGGTCGTTCGTCGTCTTCGGCTACCTGTACATCACCACGTTCTACCTCCAGGTCGAACGGGGCTGCTCGCCACTGCGGACCGGGCTCCTGCTGATTCCGCTCTCGGCCGGGCTCGTCCTGGGAGCCCCGCTGTCCCGGCGTGTGACGCGCCGGACCGGGGCCCGGCTCACCATGGCGGCCGGGCTCGGCCTGATGACCGTCGCCTTCGCCGGGGTCGCCGGGCTCGGCGCGCACACGAACCTCGCCTGGTTCATGGCCGACGCCTTCGCGCTGCAGCTGGGATTCGCCCTGGTCCTCTCCCCGGGGACGACGCTGGCGTCCTCCTCCGTTCCCGCCGAGCGCGCCGGTGCCGGGTCCGCGCTGCTGAACACGTTGCGCCAGCTCGGCAGTGCGCTTGGTGTGGCGGTCCTCGGGTCGATCCTGTGGTCGCGCTTCTCGGGCGCGATGAGCGGCCGGCTCGCCGGAGTCCCGGCCGGTGCGCGTGCGGCCGCGACCGACTCGCTGACCTCGGCTCTGGCAACGGGGAACCCGGTGGTCGCCCGGGCCGCTGGGCCCTCGTTCCTCGGCGCCATGCACGAGGTCTCCCTCATCGCGGCCGCGGTGTCGGCCGCGGCCCTCGTCGCCACGGTCCTCATCGGGGCCCGCGGCCGTACCCAGCGCGAGCGGATCACCACCGGGCCCGCGCCGGCGATGCCCTGACGCCTGTCGGTGCCGGCTGCCAGGATGAGGCCATGGATGCTTCGAAGATCGTTCGCGCGCTGTGGGAACGCATGGAAGCCCGGGACTGGACCGGGCTGGGGGAGTTGCTGGCCGAGGACCTGGTGGTGGAGTGGCCGGTCAGCGGCGAGCGGATCGTCGGGCGGGAGCGGTATGTGCGCATCAACGCGGAGTATCCGGAGGGGTGGTCGATCCGGGTGCTGCGGGTCGTTGCCGAAGGCGAAGAGGTCGTCTCCGAGGTGGAGGTTCCGCACGAGACGATGGGCGTGCACCGGGTGGCGTCGTTCTGGACGGTGCGGGACGGCAGGATCGTGGCCGGCCGTGAGTACTGGAGCCAACTGGGCTCCGATCCGTCGCCGGAGTGGCGCGCCGGCCTGGTGGAGCCCCTGTGACGGAGCCGGCCGGTGCGTCCGGTGCCGCGGCTCTCGATCAGTAGGGTTGGCGTCCGCAGGACCGGGCGACCGGTCCTCCCGGGCCACCAGAGGCGGTCTCCACGACCGGCCACCATCCGTAGGGAACAGGCATGCGTTTGAGTCGGGCGAAAGTTCTCAGCCGGGCGCTCGAACTCCTCGACGAGGTCGGTCTCGACGCCCTCACCATGCGCGGGCTCGCGACCTCGCTCGGCGTGCGCGTCGGGGGCCTGTACTGGCACTTCGACGACAAGCAGGCGCTGCTCGACGCGATGGCGGAGGAGATCCTGTCCACCGTCGACCTCCCCGACCCGGCCCTGGAGTGGCGTGAGCGCCTGAGGGCGCTCGCCGGCGCGCTGCGCGAGGCGCTGCGGTCCCGCCGCGACGGGGCCCAACTGGTCGCCGGGACCTTCGTGACGCAGCCGCACACCCTCCGCGCCGGACGGGCGCTGACGTCGACCGTGCTGGACGCGGGCATCGCCCCCGAGCGCGCGTCGACGCTCGCCTTCGCCCTCTTCTACTACGTGCTCGGCCACACGATCGAGGAGCAGGCGCGCGACAGCCTGCCCGAGTCCTCCTTCGAGGCGCTGCTGACCCAGGCAGAGGCCGGCCACGCGCCGGAGGAGGCGGACACCTCGCTGCGCTCCATGTACGCCGTCGACGCCGGCCGGCGGTTCCTCACCGGGCTGGATGTCTTCCTCGACGGCCTGGCCGTCGATGCGGCACGCACGCCACCCGGCGCGCAAGGCCGGTGACCCCGTTCGCACCGTCGACGGACACCGCCCGCGCGGTGTCCGTCAACGGTGCCCGCCCCCGAGGGGGCTCCGGGCTACAGCTCCTTGATGCGGATGTCGCGGTAGGAGATCACGTCCGTCGTGCTGTGGACCTGGAGGCCGATGTAGCCGGTGGCGTACCGCCGGCCGTCGGTGCCCGGGTCACCCGCGCGCGGTGGGGTGAAGACCTGGCCGCCGACGTTGTCGAACTCGTTGATCACGACGCCGTTGCGCAGGACCGTGAAGTGCTGGCCCTCCGCGCGGATCTCGTAGTCGTTCCAGGTGCCCTTCTCGGTGACGCCGGCACCGCCCAGGCCCACGCGGTCGAAGCCGTAGACCGAGCCGGTCTTGTACATGTCGCCGTCCGGACGGTCGAGGATCTGGATCTCGTGCCCGTAGTTGATGGCGACCCACTCGGGGCGGGACTCCTCCGGGTGGCCGTGGACGTTCGGGAAGCGCACGAAGACACCGCCGTTGGCGTTGCCCGTGCCCGGGGCGTCGTCGCGGAACTGGAGCTTCAGCGAGAAGTCGCCGTACGTGCGCTCCGGGAACCACAGCATGCCCATGCCCGGCACCGTCGTGCTGCTGGTGATGGCGCGGTCGCCGGACAGGGTGAACCGCCCGCCGCCGACCTGCTCCCACTTCACCAGGGACGCCTCCGTGCCGTCGAACAGATCGCGGTAGCCCTGCGTCTGCCCGGGCTTGCCGATCTTCGACTGCTTGGCCGCCTTGGTGATCTTGTTGAACTCCCGCTGGTCGACGACGTTGTCGGCCAGCAGCTTGTCGAGCACGCCGTCGACGTGCTTGAGGAACAGCGCCTGCGAGGACCAGTCCTTCTCGTCCTCGATCAGCTCGTTGATCGTGCAGCGGCTGCGGGTGAGCCGGTTCGGCACCCCCGAGTCCACCGTGCCCACGATCACGGTCAGCCGCTCGTCGTACTCGGGGCAGTCGGGCGCCGGCACGCCGCCGCCCTGCGCGATGGTGAAGGCCTCCTGCCGGGCCGCGGAGGTGTTGCCCGCCTTGTCCGTCGCCCGGTGGGAGAACGTGTGGTAGCCGATCCGGTCGACGACGACGGGAGCGGTGTACGCGAGGTACGGGCCGCCGTCCAGCGAGTACTCGGTCCGGTCGACGCCGGAGCCCGCGTCGGTCGCGGTGACGGTGACCTTGGCGCTCGTGACGTACGCGCCGTTGGAGTTCTTGGTGCCGGCCACCGCCGCCGAGGTCTCCGGCGCGGTCGTGTCCTGCGTGGGCGGCGCCACGACGGTGAAGGAGACCGACTTCTCGGCCGCCGCGTTCCCCGCCTTGTCGGTCGCCCGGTAGCGGACGGTCTGCGGTCCGAGCTGATGCACCATCACCGGGCCGGTGTACGCCTGCCAGGCGCCGCCGGTCCCGATCGCGTACTCGATGGTGTTGACGCCCGACCCGGTGTCCGAGGCGGTGACCGTGACGGTCGCCATCGTGAGGTAGTCGCCCTGCGCGTCCTTCTCCCCGCTCACGGTCGCCGAGGTCTCCGGAGCGGTGGTGTCGTCGGTGGGCGGTGCGACGACACCGAAGTCGACGGACTTCTCGGCCGCGACGTTGCCCGCCTGGTCGGTGGCGCGGTAGCGGACGGTGTGCGAGCCGACCTGGTCCACCACGACCGCCGTGGTGTAGGGCTGCCACGGGCCGTCGTCGCCCATCGCGTACTCCACCGTGCGCACGCCCGACGCGTCGTCGGTCGCGGTCACGGTGACCGTGGCCGAACCGACATAGGCGCCGTCGGCGTTCTTCTGGCCCGCGACCTCGGCCGCCGTCGTGGGCGCGGTGGTGTCCTCGTCACCCGGCTCGGTCACCGTGAGGATGCCCTGCATCTGCCCGTGGCCGGGGATGCTGCAGAAGAAGCGGTAGCGACCGGGGGTGAGGGTCACGTCGACGGTGTGCCGGCCGTCGCTGTCGTCGTTCGGGTTGGCCAGGATGTTGACCGGGACGTCGTGGTTGTACTCGGGGTCCGACACGTCGAAGGTGAGCGTGTGCGGCATGCCGATGTCATTGCCGGTGGCCGCGCTGTTCTCGAAGACGAGCGTCGCGGGGCCGGCCACCGCGGTGGTCGGGAAGCTCGCGTACCGGTCGGTGCGCGAACTCGCCGTCCAGGTGAGCACCTGGGCCGCGGCCGCGGTCCCGCCCGCCGCCGTACGGTCGTCGCTGCGCCCGTACGCGGTCGTCGAGGTCAGCCCCATGATCAACAGCAGCGTGCCCAGCAGGGCCGTCCACAGGCGTAGAGGTCGCCGTCTCACTGTTCGGCCGCCTTCCTGGCCAGATCCGCGGCGGCGGGGGTCGCGTCGCCGCCCTTGTACGTCACACGCCACAGCGCGGACTGGGAGTCGGAGGTGAAGAAGCCGCGCCCGTAGTCGAGGACGTACAGCGAACCGTCCGGGGCGAACTTCCAGTCCATCAGGTTGCGGATGCCGCCCTGCCCGACCGGGACGATCTTCTTCAGCGACTCGGCCGTGACCGGAAGTCCGCCCTTGCCGACGGTCTTGGGGTCGGTCAGCACCGCGTGCCGCGGGTTGTCCGCATCGTAGAAGTCACCGACGAACCACTTGCCGTCCCAGTACCGCGGCCACGCGTCGGCGCCGGCGGTCTTGGCGTCGTAGCGGTAGACCGGGCCGTCCATGGTCGCCTGACCGCCGCCCTTGAGCCACGGCAGCAGGTAGGTGGCCTCCTCGTTCTTGTAGCTGGGCACGCCGGCGGCATTCCGCGGGAAGTCGGGCGCGCCGCCCTGCGGGGAGTACCAGATGGTGTTGCCCGTGACCGGCGGGAGGTTCACCAGGCCGTCGTTGTTCGGCGACTCGTTCTTGGGGGCGTCGCAGTCGTACCAGCCCAGCGGCCTGGACGGATCCGGCAGGTTGCGGTCGCGGTAGGGCTGCTTGTTGCCCATGCAGAAGGGCCAGCCGTGGTTGCCCGCCTTGGTGATCGCCGCGAACGTGTCGTACTTCGCCGGTCCCCAGGTGGTGCTGGGCGCGCCCGCGTCCGGGCCGACCCAGCCCGCGTAGAGGACGTCGGTCTTCTTGTCGACCGAGATGCGGGCGGGATTGCGCACCCCCATGACATAGATCTCGCCACGGGTCTTGCCGCCGCCCTCGTCCTGCTCCTTGCCGGTGAAGAGGTTGCCCTCGGGCAGCGTGTACGTGCCGTCCGGCTCCGGGTGGATGCGCAGGATCTTGCCGTTGAGGTTGTTGGTGTTGCCCGCCGTGCGCCGGGCGTCGGCGAAGGACAGGCCCTTGAAGTTGGGCTGCGGGTTGTTGCCGGAGTAACCGTCGCTGAATCCGGACGAGTTGTTGTCGCCGGTGGCGATGTAGAGGTTGCCCTTGGAGTCCCAGGCCATCCCGCCGCCGGCGTGGCAGCAGCTGTGCACCTGGACGGGCCACTTGAGCAGGACCTTCTCCGAGGCGAGGTCCAGCGTGTTGCTCGCGAGGTCCAGCGTGAAGCGCGAGACCCGGCGTTCGGCGACATGGCGGTCGCGGTCGAGGCCGGAGTGCGGGGTGTAGTGCAGGTACACCCAGCCGTTGCTCTCGAAGGCGGGGTCCAGCTCGATACCTAGCAGCCCCTCCTCGACCTTGGTCAGTTCGTCGCCGCCGCCCTTGTTGCCGAAGACGGTCAGCGCGCCGGCGAGCGTCACCTTCTTCGTCGCCGGGTCGTACACGTGGATCTGGCCGAGACCCTTCCCCATGTCGGGGCTGTTCCAGTCGGTCACGACCGGCGCGCCGTTCACGCCGCCGCCCCGGCCGATGTACAGCACCCGTCCGTCGGGCGCCACGACCATGCCGTGGGGCTCGCCGATCTGGTCCTGCCGGCCGGGCTGGTTGGGCTGGGTGACCCGCACCGCCGCGTAGTTGGCGTCGATGGTGGCCTTGCAGTCGGCGCGCGAGAGCCGCGTCGTCCACAGCAGGGCGCCGCGCAGGTGGTCGCGGAAGTCGGTCTCGGCGAAGGACTCCACCGTGCCGCCCATGCCGGTGTAGAAGGACCGGCCGCCGTCGTAGTCGCGGCACCAGGAGACGGGGTGGTCGGCGCCGTTGGCGCCGGTCCCCGGCCGGTAGCTCGCCTCCCGCACCTTGGCGACGGTGTGCACCTTGCCGGTCGGGTTGCCCGCCCAGTTGATCCACTGGTCGGGCCGCTTCCACTCCACCGGCAGGTCCCTGGTGGCGGGATGGACCCGGTCGGGGACCTCGACCGTGGCGCGCTGGACCCCGTCCGGACTCGTGGCGGCCGGCCGGGCTCCGATCAGCCCGGTGAACCAGTCCGAATACGGTTCGGTCCTGGCCGCGTCGTGGATGCCGAGGAAGCCGCCGCCGGTCTCCATGTAGGACTCCAGGCCGGCCTCCTGCTCGGGGTCGAGGACGTCGCCGCCCCCGGTCAGGAAGACCACCGCGTTGAAGGTCCCCAGCCGCTTCGGGCTGGTGAAGACCGAGGCGTCGTCGGTCGCCACGATCTTGAACCGCTGTGCGGCGGGACCCGACAGGCCGATCGCCTCGATGGCCTCGATGCCCGCGTCGACGGTCGGCGACTCCTCGGTGGCCGACGCGTGGAACACCAGGACCTTGACGTTCTTGCCGCCCGGTGGGGACGGCAGGGATAACGATGCCGGTGCCGGCTCTGGATACGGCCTGGCCGTGGCGGCGTTGCCGCCGATCAGGGACGCCGCCATGGTGCCGACCACCAGGACGGTGGCCGCGGCGCGCCGCGATCTCGACCGGTGATGTGGTGCGCTCTGCATGGTTCGCACTCCTCTGTGGTCACTTCTGTGGCACAGCAACAGCGCATGAAGCTAGACGGCTTTCGACGGTTCGCCAACAGCAATAGGCGGAATCCCACCATCTTTGTCCTGGGTGTGGATAAACGAAGATCACTGCTCTACGGTGTGGCCGTCCCTGGGGGTCCTCGCGCCCCGTCCGTCCCCTCACGGCACTGGAGTGTCCGGAATGGCCATGGACAGAAGGAGTTTCAGCCGGCGGCTGCTGGCGGGCGGCGTGGTCGCCGCCGCCGGGACGGCCTCGTTGTCGGTGGCGTCCGCGCCACCCGCCTCCTCGGCGGAGTCACCGCCGCCCACCGCACCGGCCGGCGGCCAGGTCCGCCATCTCAAGCTCTACGCCGAGACCTTGCCGAACGGTCGGATGGGATACGGCCTGGAGAAGGGCAAGGCCACCGTGCCCGGCCCGCTGATCGAACTCGTCGAGGGCGACACGCTGCACATCGAGTTCGAGAACACCACGGACGTGGACGCCAGCCTCCACGTCCACGGTGTGGACTACGACGTCGCCAGCGACGGCACCCGGATGAACCGCGGCCACGTGGAGCCCGGCGGCACGCGGACGTACACCTGGCGCACCCACGCACCCGGCCGGCGCAAGGACGGCACATGGCAGGCGGGCAGCGCGGGTTACTGGCACTACCACGACCACGTCGTCGGCACCGATCACGGAACGGGCGGGATCCGCAAGGGCCTCTACGGCCCGGTCGTGGTGCGCAGGAAGGGCGACATCCTGCCGGACAAGCAGTTCACGATCGTCTTCAACGACATGACGATCAACAACAGGGCCGCGCACGAGACCCCGAACTTCGAGGCGACGGTGGGCGACCGGGTCGAGATCGTCATGATCACGCACGGCGAGTACTACCACACCTTCCACATGCACGGTCATCGCTGGGCCGACAACCGGACGGGCCTCCTGACCGGCCCGGACGACCCCAGCCGGGTCGTCGACAACAAGATCACCGGGCCCGCCGACTCCTTCGGCTTCCAGATCATCGCGGGCGAACACGTCGGCGCCGGCGCGTGGATGTACCACTGCCACGTCCAGAGCCACTCGGACATGGGCATGGCCGGCCTGTTCCTCGTCGCGAAACCCGACGGGACCATCCCGGGTTACGAGCCGCATCACGCCGCTGGCGCCGCGCAGGACGCGGACGTCTCCGCGGGGCAGCACGCGCACCACTGACCGGGGCAGGGGGCAGCCATCCGGAAGCCGCACTGTGCGGGCTTCCGGGTGGCGCGCCCTCGCCGTCCCCCTGGACCGGTGGCTACAGGGTGATCCAGTAACGGCGCTTGAGGCCCGTGCCGGTGGTGCGGACGTCCTCCAGGACGCCACCGTTGCGCTCGATGGTGAGTGCCGACCCCACGTTTCCGTCGTCACACGTGACGAGGACCCGGTCCAGGCCGATCGCACGGGCCTCCGCGAGCACCGCACCCAGGGCCCATGTCGCCACGCCGCGCCTGCGTGCGGAGGGCCGGATGCTGTAGCCGATGTGCCCGCCGACATCGAGCAGGAGGTCGTTCAGGTAGTGCCGCAGATCAACGGCGCCCAGGTAGGTGTCGCCCTCGGTGATCCACCAATGGGTGGCATGCACGCGCCCTTCCCCGACGGGCGCGGACCTGTCCGCCTGCCGCCGCAGCCGTGCGACCCACTCCGAGAAGACCTCGGGGCTGCCGAGGTCGCCGTCGGGAGCCAGGCGCAGGCCCGATCCGTCCTGGTGGGCACCGGGAGACCACTCGTCACGCGCGGCCAGCCATGAGGCATGCAACCGGCCTGTGGGTGCGCTCAGTTCGGGCATGCGGGGACGCTAGCACCCGCGCGTTCCGCGGCGTTGTGACGGGTGCCGCGCATTGACCGCCGGGGCGGGCGCTGGGACGATCCCGTTGGCCGGAATGCACTGGGGGTGGGGCGTGGCCGGGATGGTGGTCGAGGTCACCGAGCGGTACTGCCGCACCTGCGAGCAACGGGTCCCGCCGGTGGTGCGCCATCGCGTCGGCACGTTCTTCGGCACACTGGCCGTGTCACAGGTAGGAGCGGTGGTCGTCGCCGTCCTGGCGCTGTTCCACCCGATGTCGTTCCCGCCGCCCGTCCACCTGACGGCGGGCTTGATCTTCTACCTCGCGTGGCCGTCGGCCGTCAGGCCCCCGTGGCTCGGTCTGGTGGCCGCCGCCGCCGTTCTGGCCGTCGCGGCGCTCGTGTCGGCCGGGGCGGGCAGCCGTGCGCGGCGGGCGGCGACCTGTCCGACGTGCCGGCTCGGGCTCGACCCCCGCTAGGGGCGGTACGAGGTGAACGGGTCAGTGTGGACGTGCCGTTGACGTCGGGCCCCGCGTAGGGGGCGGATCAGGGGGTCAGGGCGACGAAGGTGTCCGCGATGCGGTCGGCGTCGGTCGGGTGGGCGGCGATGGCGATGATGCGCCAGGTACCGGAGGAGTGACGCCGGACCTCGAAGTGGACTCCGAGGCGTTCGATCTCGGTGTTGTCGGCAGTACGGCGCGACCAGATCACGTCGATCCCGGCGGAGTGCGAGCTGTAGGCGGTCACTCGGCTGTCGGGAACATCGGTGTGGGTGTATCCGGCGGCCCGCAACGGCTCCTGCTGCGCGGCAAGGTAGACCAGTACCGCGTCCGGGTCGGTGCACCAGTCGTACACGGCGCGGGCCGGGTCGGGGTCGTCCACCGAGACGCTGAGCGGAGGGACCCAGAAGTCCAGAACGACCCGGGGATCGGCGGACGGGTCCGCGGCCACGGCGGTCCAGGCCGGGAGGTACTGGTGGAAGAACCAGTCGCGGGCCTCCTCGGCCGCACGCGCCACATTGTCCTTGTACTGGCCGAGGTCCACTTCGTTCCTTCGCCTTCCTCGCACCCCGGGCACGAGTGTGGCCCGGGCCTGGGATCGCCCCCGACGACATTCTGACAAAACGTCAGGCAAGAGGAACCCGACCCGCCGCCGCACGCTGCGCGGAGCGCGGGCCACCCGTGCTTCTTCGCGGCCCGCCCGGGACCTGCCGGCACAAGGAGGGTCGCCGGCCGGCCGGTGCCGGCGAATACGGAGGGCGATTCCGCAGCGACCGTCCGGCGCCCACCGGGTACCACGGTGACCGGAGGCGGCTTCCACTTCCTCACAGGGCGGCCTGTTCCCGTGCGGTCCCCCGGCGCCGGCGCGGCGTAGCCACCTGCCCGCCTGCCGCCCGGGAATAAATGTCATCGCCCGATGACTTCAGTTGATGACTTCGACTGATGACATCGAGGAGTGACGTGAACAGTCCCGCGACAGCGGACCCGCGGACCGGGCGGCAGCGAGCGCTGGTGCCGGTGCTGGTCTCGCTCGGCATGCTGGTCGCCGTGGTGAGCAGCCTCGGTGCCCCGCTGGTGCCGACGATCGCCGCGGAGGAGCACGTCTCCCTCAGCGACGCCCAGTGGTCGCTGACCGTCACGCTGCTCGTCGGAGCCGTCGTCACGCCGTTCATGGGCCGCCTCGGTGACGGCCCGCGCCGCCGCCCGGTGATCCTCGGCGCCCTGGTCGCGGTACTGACCGGCTGCTTCCTTGCCGCGCTGCCGCTGGGCTTCGGCTGCCTCGTGACCGGACGGGCGCTGCAGGGAGTCGGGCTCGGCCTCGTCCCGCTGGCCATCGCGACCGCCCGGGACGCCCTGCCGCCGCGGCGGTCGCGGCCCGCGGTGGCCCTGCTGTCGATCACCACCGTCGCCGGGGTCGGTCTGGGCTACCCGCTCACCGGCGTGATCACGGAGTCCTTCGGGCTGCACGCCGGCTTCTGGTTCGGGGCGGCGGTGAGCGTCGCCGCGCTGGTGGCCGCCGTCGTGGTGCTGCCGCCGTCCCCACGTGGTGCCGCGCCCCGGCTGGACGTTCCCGGTGCGCTGCTGCTCGGCGCCGGGCTCGCCGGGCTGCTGCTCGCCCTGAGCGAGGCCGAGCTCTGGGGCTGGGGCTCGCCGCGGCTGCTCGCCCTGGCGGGTGTCTGCGTACTGCTGCTCGGGGTCTGGGTCGTGCACGAACTGCGCACCGCGCGGCCGCTGGTCGACCTGCGGCTGACCAGGGACCGCACCGTGCTGACCGCCAATGCGACCGCCCTGGTGGCCGGCCTCGGGATGTACCTGCTGCTGTCGCTGGTGACCCGCTTCGTGCAGACGCCGCGTGCGGCCGGCTACGGATTCGGGGCCTCGGTGGCCCTCACCGGGCTGGTGCTGCTGCCGTTCTCGCTCGCCAGCATGGCCGCCGGCCGCGTGGTGCCGCTGGTGGCCCGGCGCGTCGGCACCGCCCTCGTGCTGCCGCTCGGGTGCGCGGTCTCGCTGGCCGCGGTGCTGGCCTTCGCCCTCGTGCGCGGACAGCTGTGGGAACTGTTCGCGATCATGGCGGTGGCCGGGTTCGGGATCGGCTGGATGTTCGCCGTCATGCCGGGCATGATCGTGGGATCCGTCCCCGCGCACGAGACAGGCAGCGCGATGAGCTTCAACCAGGTGCTGCGCTACGTCGGCTACTCGACCGGAAGCGTCCTGAGCGCCACCGTCCTGGAGGCTCACACCGTCGCGGGCGGCATGCTGCCCACCGGCGACGGCTACCGGACGGCCGCACTGCTGGCCTGCGGCGTGTGGGCGGCGATGATCCTGGTGACCGCCGTGCTCCCGCCGCGGCTCAAGCGTGCCGCTGCCACCGCGTCTGCGGTGGTGCCCGTGTCCCGGACGGTGGGCGAGGACGCGGCCCGGAAGGAGGCGAGGCGGTGAACGACCGTACGCCGTCGCGCAGGCGGGACTCCGCGCGCAGCCGCGAACTGCTGCTCCGGGCGGCGGGTGAACTCTTCAGCGAGCGGGGCTTCGACCGGACCACCATCCGCGACATCGGTGAGCGCGCGGGTGTCGATCCGGCAATGATCGCCCGGTACTTCAACAACAAGAGCGGCTTGTACACGGAGGTGCTGCGCGCGGAACTGGGCGACGCGGCCCCGCCGGACCTGCTGCGACCCGATCGGCTCCGTGCACTCCTCGAGCGGGCGGACCGGCGCGGCGCGGGCCCCGTCTTCCGGTCGGCCGTCCAGGCCGAAGGCGACCCAGTCGTCCAGGACGCCGCCCGCGTCCAGTTGTATCTGCGGCTCGTCGACCCCCTGCGGGAGCGGTTCGCCGCCAACGGTCTGGACCGGCCCCGACTGCGGGCCGAGACCGCGGTCGCCGCGTTCCTGGGGGTGCTGCTGGCCCGGGGTGCGGGAACGCTCGACGAACTGGCGTCCGCCGAGCTGGAGGACCTGCTGCCCTTGCTGCGCACCACGCTCGAGGGTCTCGACACCTGACGGTGGCGGGGCGTGCTCACTGCTCCAGCGGCAGGCTCGCGCTCGCGGGGGAGCGCGACGCGACGGTGCGCAGCGGAACACCGCGGAAGGTCTGGATGAGGACGAGTGCCGCACCGGCGGTCACGCACTGGTCGGCGAGGTTGAAGATGCCCGACGAGCCGACCTGGATGAAGTCCAGCACGGCGCCGCGGCCGAAACCAGGTGTGCGGAACAGGCGATCGGCGAGGTTGCCTCCGGCGCCCGCGAAGATCAGCCCGAGACCGACCGCCCACCCCGTGGACCGGACGGAGGGCGCGACCCGTGCGACGAGGACGAGCACGACGGCCGCAAGGAGCGCGAACACCAAGGTCGCGCGGGGCGCGAAGGAGCCGGCAGCCCCGGGGTTCCGGAACGCGGTGAAGGTCACCGCACCGCCCAGTGCGTGCCTGGGTTCGTGGCCCTCCACGGCGACCGCGGCGATCGCCTTCGTGACCTGGTCCACGGCGAATCCGGCCGCCGCAGTCGTCCACAGCAGGTACGTCCGCCGCACCGCCCACCTCCTGATCACCGACAGCCGTCCACCGAGCGTACGCGCTGCCGCCGACAACGGGGCGGTCGCCCGGGAAGAGGGGACGCCAGGCCGACCTCACCAGGTCAGGGTCAGCGAACCCCCTACCGGCAGCGCCTGCCAGCGGTCGGCGTATTCCGCGAACCGGGCCACGATTCGTTCGACCTCCGCGGGGATCTCGCCCGCCGGGACGTACGCGGGCAGCGACTGCGCGTGCCCGTTCCGGACCTCCCACACGGGCACGGCGATGCCCGCCAGGTGCTCCGACCGGGCCATGTCCGCCTGCGCCTCGGGGGACGACTTCACCGGCTTCGACTTGCGGCGCCGGGCCGCCTTGGCGCGCTCCGCGGGATCGGCGGGCCAGAACAGGCCGTTGTCCCCCGCGGCGAGGCGCCCGTAGACCCCGAGCTTGATGCCGGCCTCCGCCTCCACGAGGAAGTGCACCAGGTCGTGCGGCAGATACCGGTGCCCACCGGGCCCGTTGCGCGGGGCGAGTTCGGCCCCGGTCTCGCGGTGCACCGCGATGTCGTAGCTCGTGCCGGGACCCTTGGTGAAGACGACGCGCATACCGGGAACGGTAGGAGGTCCCCGCGGTGGGACGCACCTGGTTTTCCCGCGGCCGGGGTCCGTCCGCATGCGGTTCGTGCAGGGCAGCGGATGCGGCTGGCGGATCGGTTGGCTGCGGGCACCCTCTGGGGCAAGGTCAACGAGAAGGTCCCGGCCGGCGTGACGTCGGTGCGGATGCCCCTGCGGTCGGCGGGGCAGAGGTAACGCTCGGGCGGGCGCGGTCCTCTAGCCGGGTGACCAGGCGTGTGGTGGTGCTCTGGCTGAGGACGACGGCGTGTGCGACCTGCTTCGTCTCGCGCGCTCGATGTGCGTCTCGATCCTGCCCGTGCAGCAGGGACAGGGCGCACCGTCCCCGCGCCAGGCCGATGCCCTCGGGGTCCATCGCCGTCATGGGGCTTCCTCTGTCCACGCATCGGCCCCTGCACGACAGACCCCCCCCCACGACAGTAGGAAGCTCCTGCCCATACACCTCGCACGCCATCAAGCACTCCTTGCAATACTCGGCGTGTGCAATTACTGTCGACTCAGATAAGCGCACCTGCAATCTTCGGGAAGGGTGTCCCCTCATGCCTCTCGCGCTTCTGGCTCTCGCGATCGGGGCCTTCGGCATCGGAACGACCGAATTCGTGATCATGGGCTTGCTGCCCCAGGTCTCGCACGACTTCGGAGTCTCCATCCCCACCGGCGGCCTGCTCGTCACCGGCTACGCGCTCGGCGTCATGTTCGGCGCGCCGCTGATGACCGTGCTCGGCACCAAGGTCCCCCGCAAGCGGATGCTCATGCTGCTGATGGGCCTGTTCATCGCCGGCAACCTGCTCTCCGCCCTCGCCCCGTCCTTCGCCGTCATGCTCATCGGCCGGGTGATCGCCTCCCTCGCCCACGGAGCCTTCTTCGGTATCGGATCCGTCGTCGCCGCCGACCTGGTCGCCCCGGACAAGAAGGCCGGCGCGATCGCCATGATGTTCACCGGCCTCACCGTCGCCAACGTCATCGGCGTCCCGCTCGGCACCCTGGTCGGACAGTCCGCCGGGTGGCGCGTCACCTTCGGCATCGTCGCCGCCATCGGCGTCCTGGGCCTGGCGGGCGTCGCCCGCCTCGTCCCCGACGTGCCCAAGCCGGAGGGCGTCCAACTGCGTCACGAACTGGCCGCCTTCAAGAACGCCCAGGTCCTCCTCGCCATGGCGATGACCGTCCTCGGCTTCGGCGGAGTCTTCGCGGCCGTGACCTACATCGCCCCGATGATGACGCACGTCGCCGGATTCTCCGACGGATCGGTGACCTGGCTGCTGGTGCTCTTCGGCCTCGGCATGGTCGGCGGCAACCTCGTCGGCGGCAAGTACGCCGACCGTGCCCTGATGCCGATGCTCTACGTCTCCCTGGGCGCCCTCGCTCTCGTCCTCGGCCTCTTCACGGTCACCGCGCACAACCGGATCACCGCCGCGGTCACCCTCACCCTGATCGGCGCCCTGGGCTTCGCCACCGTCCCGCCCCTGCAAAAGCGCGTCCTGGACCATGCCCACGGCGCCCCGACGCTGGCCTCGGCCGTCAACATCGGCGCCTTCAACCTCGGCAACGCCCTGGCTGCCTGGCTCGGCGGCATCGTCATCGCGGCCGGGCTCGGCTACACCGCCCCCAACGGGGTCGGCGCGGCCCTCGCCGGCGCCGCCCTGCTGATCGCCGTCCTCTCCGCCGCCTTGGAACGTCGCGGCGGCTCGCACACCGCCGTCATTAGCGCTCCGACGGCCGAACGCCCGGTCGTCACTCACTGATCCGGCCCAGCACGGCCACCGTCCGCATGGGCCTGGCAACCACGTTGATCACGCCCGGCAGAACAGTCACCACCGCATCAACGACCAGTACCGCCTCTTGACGACAACCCGTTACCAAGGAGAGATCCCATGTGCACCACCGCTGTCGCCCCCCTCACCGCCCAGGATGCCTACGCACTCATCGACGCCGCCGGCAACGCTGCGGACGCAGCCGGTGTCGCGGTCAGCGTCGCCGTCCTGGATGCCGGTGGCCGGCTCCTCGCCTTCCGCCGTAACGAGCAGGCGGTACTGATCTCGGGTGAGACCAGCCGCGCCAAGGCCTACACGTCGGTCCAGCTGAGCACCCCCACGGTCGACCTCGTCGGCGCCGTACAGCCGGGCGGGCCCCTGCACACGCTGCCCACCGCCCTCGACCGGCCGCTGCTGTTCATCGCCGGCGGCATCCCCCTCCACCGCGACGGCCGGCTGATCGGCGCCATCGGCGTCGGCGGAGGCACTCCCGACCAGGACCACTCCTTCGCCACCGCCGCGGTGAAGACCCTCGGCTGACGTTGCCACCCCGGGCCGCTGACCGCCGGCTCCCATCCACCGGAAATCCGGCGGTCAGCCGTCCCTGTACCCATGACAGACCACCCCCGCGTCAGTCGCACACCCACTCACAGCGCCCCCTCCGGGCCGGAGCCGACCGGGCCGGCCGACGCGCGAAAGGATCAGCGCCATGACCAAGACGGGCCCCCAGATCACGCTGAACAATGGCGTCGCCATGCCCCGGCTGGGCTTCGGTGGCTTCCAGGTGGGCGAACGGGAGATCGCCACGGCCCTGGAAAGCGGCTACCGCAGCATCGACACGGCGTCGGCCTACGGCAACGAGGCCGACGTCGGGCGGGCGCTGCGCTCGTCCGGCATAGCCCGGGACCTCGTGTTCGTCACGACCAAGGTGTGGAACAGCGACCAGGGCTACGAAAGCACCCTTGCCGCCTTCGAGGCCTCGATCGCCCGGCTCCAACTGGACTACGTGGACCTGTACCTCGTCCACTGGCCTGCCCCGGCACGCAATGCCTACCTGGACACATGGCGGGCACTGGAGAAGATCCTCGCAGACGGCCGGGTGCGCGCCATCGGGGTCTCCAACTTCCGGACTGCGGACCTGCGGCGCCTGCTGGACGACAGCGGAACCGTCCCGGCGGTCAACCAGATCGAGCTGCATCCCTATCTGCAGCAGACAGAGCTGCGGGCGCTCCACGACCGACACGGCATCGTGACCGAGGCATGGGGCCCGCTCGCCCGCGGCGGCCTTCTGGGGCACCCGGTCATCACGGCCATCGCCGGCCGGCTCGGCAGGACCCCGGCCCAGGTCGTCCTGCGCTGGCACCTGCAGCTCGGCAATGTCGTCATCCCCAAGTCGGCGACACCCGAGCGCATCCGCCAGAACTTCGATGTCTTCGGCTTCGAACTCACCAACGCGGATATGGCCGTGATCGGCGGGCTCGGCAACGGTACCCGCACCGGGCCGGACCCCGACACTGTCAACTGATCCCCACGGAACAAGCTGAGTTGCCGGGCCGCTCGGGTCGCTGCCGGAGTCCGCGATGCCGGGCTCCGGCGGCGGGAGCGGCCCGTCCCCGACGCACACCGGGCGGCATCGAAGCCTGTCGCATCATCACCATGCCGGGCGTGCACGGACAGGCACATGCGAAGCCGTGGCCACCGGTGCCCGAAAGGCTCCGCTGTATATTCCTCGGATGACCTCTTCGGATGCGATCGACGACCGCCTGATCACCACATTCGGTCGTCTGGTAGAGGCCTACAGTCGACTTGAACGCCGGCTGGGCGGCGCCCTGCAGGCGGAGGCCGGACTGCCTCACGTGTGGTTCGAGGTCCTGCTCCGTCTCGCCCGCTCGGAGAACGGGCAGATGACGATGGGCGTTCTCGGCGAGCAGATCGCGTTGACCAGTGGCGGTGTGACCCGGCTGATCGATCGCATGGCAGCCGCA
This sequence comes from Streptomyces sp. NPDC088733, assembly GCF_044751185.1. Taxonomy (NCBI): domain Bacteria; kingdom Bacillati; phylum Actinomycetota; class Actinomycetes; order Kitasatosporales; family Streptomycetaceae; genus Streptomyces; species Streptomyces sp. NPDC088733. The sequence continues at coordinate 160,554 of NZ_JBIVLH010000002.1, read as the reverse complement.
GGATACGTGGAGCGCCGTCTTCTCCCGGCCGACCGCCGGGTGGTGTACGCAGTGGTCACCCCGTCCGGCCGTGAGGTGGTGAACCGGGCCTCCGTCGCGCACGCACGCAACCTGCGGGATGTCTTCGCCGGATTCGGGGAGCAGGACCTCGACAGCCTCGATCGCCTGCTGGACCGTCTGCGGGAAAACGTCCCCCCCGCCTCCTGATCGATCCGTTCCCGGCGAGGTGGTGTCAGACGCGCGGTCGGTGCCCGGTTGGTCGCCGCTGCGACTGTGCCCGGCGGGGCGGCCACGGTTGGTCGCTCGCTCGACGGTGTTGCGCTTCTTGTACCGCTCCTCGTCGAAGCCGGGTGGCCGTCCGCCGCGTGAGCCTTTGTGCCGGCGGGCAGCCTGGCTGTCGGTCGTCTCCGGGAGGGTGTGCCGGATGCCCCGGCGTCGCAACAGCTCGCGTACGGGCCCGTAGGCGTAGGCCGACGTGGACGGCGAGTATTCGCATCGGCTGGACAAGTCCCAGGCTTCCTGTGCGGGGCCCGGTCGGCGGGCGGTCAGCGGAGGGCCGCGGCCTCGTAGCGGTCGACCTGCTTGCGGAGCAGCAGCGCGGTGGTGTCCGCGTCGGCGTCCGACGTGGTCCGGGTGCCGGCGTTGACGAGCGCGGGTCCGTCGAGGACGAACTGCTGGAGGGTGGTGGACCCGCCGTCCTTGACGCGTACGCCGAGGGAACGCTCGCCGAGCTTGTCGACGCCCGTGCGCGTGTACGTGACGACGGAGCCGTTGTGCGTCCGCTCGCGGCAGGACTGCAGTGCCTGCTCCATCGCGTCCAGCACCTCGGCGGCGTCGCTCGGGGTGGCGTACTGCCGCAGTTGGACGGTCGCGACCGCCGCGGTGCCCCCGGTGCCGTTCCGGAAGGTGCTGTCCACGGTGACCTGCGCCTCGTGGGGCTGCGTGTAGTCGCAGAAGCTCTGGTTCGCGCCGAGCCCGTCGCCCTTGCCCGCGGACCAGCCGGCGGGCAGGTCCGACAGGGGCAGCAGGGCCGCACCCAGTTTCTCCTTCGCCAGGAAGTGCGCACCGGGGCCGGGCGGGGCCGCGCCGGGTGTGCCGGCCGCGGGGGAACCGGGGGTGCTCCGCGTCGCGGGCGGGGCGCCCGCGGAGGCCGGGGGCGTGGTGGAGCTGCAGGCGGCGAGAGCGGCGGTGAACAGGAGCGTTCCGACGATGTGGACGAGCTTGCGGTGGGACAAAGGGTTCCTTGCAGGTGGCGACTGATCTGTCGGGCTGAACGGGATGGCCGGCGCAGCTTATGCACCTGTCGCCGGCTTCCGTGCGACGGGCCCGTTATGCGCAGTTGGCCGTTGCGTCTCCGGTCGGTGTACGCGGCCACTGCCGGGGACTGCGCGGGCGGGCAATGCGCCGTGCGCAACGGGGCAAGGAGGGTCGCCCGGGCCGGACCTACGGTCGAGGTGTCCCGCCACGAAAGGGACCCGATGCGCAGGGCTGCGGCCGCTCACGGACCCCCGCGGTTCCCGGACCCGGCGCACCAACCATGAGGGAGTGAGATCGATGACGGAGATCGAACAGTTCGAGGGAGCGGGGGAGGAGGGCCGGCCGCTTCATCGCCTGACCGTCGCGGGTCTCCTGGCCTCCGTCCTCGCGGCCAGCGTGGTGTGCGCGGTGCTCGCCATTCTGCCGCTGGGCCATCCCAGCCTCGCGTGCGGCATCGCGCCGCTTCTCACCGCGGGGGCCGTGGCCGTCGTGCTGGGCCGTCTGAAAGACCGCTACCGCCATCGGGCGGCGCAGGCGTGTGCCGTGTCCGACACCGTGCGGCGGGTCCTGCTGCGGCCCCTTCCCCGGCGCATCGGCGCTCTCGGGCTCGCGTCCGTCTACCGTGCCTGCGGCGGTCGCGGTCAGGTCGGCGGCGACCTGTACGCGGTCGCGCGCACGGGTGGGGCGACGCGGTTGATCATCGGCGACGTGTGCGGCAAGGGCCTGCCCACGTTCGAGGACGTCGCGGCCGTGCTCGGCGCTTTCCGGGAGTGGGCCCCGCGGGCCGAGGGCCTGCCCGAGTTGTCGGCACGTCTGGAGGAGAGCTTCCTGCGCCACCTGGCGGAGGCCGACGACGGCGCCCGCGACACGAACGAGCGCTTCGTGACGGCGCTGCTCCTGGAGATCCCGGACGGCGAGCGGTTCGCCCGCATGGTCAATCACGGACATCCGTCGCCGGTACGGGCCCGCGAGGGGGGTGTCGACCTGGTGCCGGGCCGCCCGTCGCTGCCGCTGGGACTGCACGGTCTGCCCGGCTTGGGCGCGATCGAGGAGTCCTTCGAACTGGCCGTGGGGGACACGCTGTTGCTCTACACGGACGGCCTGATCGAGGCCCGCGACGCCGCCGGGCGCCACTATCCGCTGCTGGAGCGCGCACGGGACTGGGGGTGGACCCGGCAGGACGCGGCACACCACGACTCCCTGCCCGCCGTGCTCGGGGAGATCCTCCAGGACCTCGTCGCCCACTCGGGCACGCTTCCGGCGGACGACCTCGCGATGGTCGCGCTGACCCGCCTGGAGGGACCGGGTGCGGCCGCGCGGCTCCAGCCCGTGGGTGAGGCCCTGCACGGGGCCGCCGGGTGAACGCGGCGGGCAGGATCACGTAGGCAGGTACCGGTACCCGTGCGGCCACCGCGCGGGCACCGGCCACGGGGGGCCACCCCGGCGCCTCGCCGGACCGTCACTCGTACCGGTACTTCAGCGAATCCGCCTCCGTCCGCTCGATGTCGGCGATCGTCAGCTCCGGCATCCGCAGCTGGGCCAGTGTCACCTCGGCCGAGGTCGGCTGGGCGTCCGCCGGCAGCCACTGCTCCGGCTTCCAGGCCGCGCTGCGCAGGAGCGCCTTGGGGCAGTGCGGGTAGACCTCCTCGATCCCCACCACCAGCGCGCTGGCCGGCGGCTTGCCCACGGCGGTCAGCTGCGACAGCAGCTCCGGGCGGGTGGAGACGCAGGCGCGGCCGTTCACCCTGAGCGTGGTGGTGCGTCCCGGGATGACGAACAGCAGCCCGGCCCGGCCGGTGGCGACGACGTTCTGGAGGGTGTCCAGGCGCTTGTTGCCGGTCGCGTCCGGTATCGCCACCGTTCGTGCGTCCAGGACGGAGACGAATCCGGGGGGACCGCCGCGCGGTGAGACGTCGCAGTTGCCCTCCTCGTCCGCGCTGGCGACCAGGACCAGCGACGCGCAGGCGATCAGCCGCCCGGTCTGCTCGGTGAGTTCGGTCATCTGCTTGCGCACGGCGGCGTCGCCGGGGAGCGCGTAGGCCTGGCGCAGCGCCTCCTGGTCGCGTACGGCGTCGAGGCGGAGCGAGTCGAATGCACTGCTGACAAGGGATGGCGTCATGCCCCCGACCCTATGGGGCGGACCTGCCGGCGCAGGGTTCAGCCGGCGGCGCTGTCGTCGTCGGTCCGGCGCGTACGGGAGGCCGGGAGCGGTTCGAGAAGCCGCCGGGGGCGGACGAGTTGGGCGGACACGGGATCGAGGTCCGCGTCGGCGGCCACGTGGAAGCCGGGGCCGGGTTCCATCCGGATCTCGGGGACCGCCGCGACGGAGCCGCATGCCTGGCAGCGGCCTTCGCCGTCGAGGAGGCCGCCGTCCGCGTCGTGGTGCCAGGCGCGCTTCACGCCGGCGGGGGAGTAGTACGCATCGCCCCAGGCCATCATGGCGCGCACGATCGGCCACAGCGCGATGCCCTTGGCCGTCAGCCGGTACTCGACGGTTCCCGCCCCGTCGTCGTCCCTGGTGAGCACGCCCTCCCTGACGAGCAGCTTCAGCCGGCCGGTGAGGACGGCACGGGGGATCCGCAGCTGGGTGGCGAGGTCCCCGAAGCGGCGCACCCCGTAGAAGGCGTTGCGGACGATGAGAAGGGTCCATCGTTCGCCGATGACCTCCATCGCTCGTGCCAGCGAGCAGTTGCTGTCCGGGTAGGTGCTGGGAAGCGTCATACCCGCATTTTACCTCCATTGGTTCACTCACTGAACTGGCCGGTGTTACGGTGACCTTAGTTCACTGACTGAACTGCATTGTCGGGCGCGTGGGGCGGGTATGCCGGAGAGGGTTCTGATGATCAATGACGACAGGCTGTTCCTGATCACCGGTGCGACCGGCAGGACCGGGGTCGGAACGGTCCAGCTGCTGCTGGAGCGCGGTCACCGCGTCCGCGCCCTGGTGCACCGCGAGGACGGGCGCTCCCAGGCGCTCGCGAAGGCCGGCGCCGAGATCGCCGTGGCGGACCTGCGCGACTTCGGCGCCGTGAGCCAGGCCATGCGGGGCGTCACGGGGGCCTACCTGTGCTATCCGGTCCTCCCGGGCCTGATCGAGGCGACCACCTGCTTCGCCAAGGCGGCGACCGACGCGGGAGTCCGTTCCGTGGTCGGCATGTCGCAGATCTCCGCCCGCGCCGAGGCGGGCAGCGACGCCGCCCGGCAGCACTGGATGTCCGAGCGGCTGCTGGACGCGACCGGCCTGCTCACGGCACACATCCGGCCGACCTTCTTCGCCGAGTGGCTCCCGCTGTGGTGGGAGCGGCGCGACGGCGGGGGACGCCTGCGGCTCCCGTTCGGCGAGGGCCGCCACGCCCCGATCGCCGCGGCCGACCAGTCGTACGTGATCGCCGCCCTGCTGCTCGACCCCGAGCCGCACGACCGCGCCGTCCTCACCCTGCACGGCCCGGCCCAACTGGACCACTACGCCATCGCCGAGGTCATGACCAGGACACTCGGTGTCCCGGTGCGCTACGAACCGATCAGCGTCGAGGAGTTCGCCTCGGCCATGGCGGAACGCGGGATGGACGCCCACCGCGTCCAGCACCTGAGCAACGTCGCCGTCGACTACCGGAACGGCGTGTTCGCCGGCACGAACGACAACGTCGAGCGGATCGGCGGCCGGACCCCGCTGTCCGTCGAGCAGTTCGTCGGTGAGCACAGGCACGACTTCGACACCAGCGGCCCCTACTACGTGCCCGCCCCCTGACGCGCGGCCGTCCGTGGCCCCGCGCGCAACCACCACCCATCGACTTTCACCAATAAGGAGAACCGCATGTCTTCCGTGCTGATCACCGGCGCTTCCCAAGGAATCGGCCGGGCCATCGCCGTCGAACTGGCGCACCGCGGCCATCGGGTGATCGCCACCGCCCGCCGCCCGGAGGTTCTGGCCGATCTCCCCGTGGCCGAGCGCCTGCGCCTCGACGTCACCGATCAGGACAGCGTCGACCGGGCCCTGGCGGCCGCCGGCGAGATCGACGTGCTGGTCAGCAACGCCGGCGCGACGGTGCGCGCACCGCTGGAGACCGCCCCGCTCGCCGAGGTCGAACGGCTCTACCAGCTCAACGCCCTCGGAGCACTGCGCGTGGCGCAGGGGGTGCTGCCGGCGATGCGGGAACGGCGATCCGGCCGCCTCGTCTTCGTCTCCAGCATCCAGGGACGTCTCGTGCTGCCGATCATCGGACCGTACGGCGCCAGCAAATGGGCCCTGGAGGCCATGGCCGAGACCCTGGCCATCGAGACCGGCCACTTCGGCGTCAAGGTGAGCATCGTGCAGCCGGGCGCCGTGGCCACGACCGGCGTCACACAGGCGCGGTCGTTCGTCCCGGAGGACAGCCCGTACGCCCCGCTGTACCGGCAACTCCCCACCCTGCGCGGCGAGGTCATCACCTCCGAGGAGGTCGCCGTCGTCGTTGCCGACACGATCGAACAGCCCGACCCTCCCCTGCGCGTGCCCGCCGGCGCTCCCGCGGAACGGGCCCTGAAGGCCCGCAAGGAGGCGCCCGAGAACGAGCCGTTCATGCCGGCCGCTCTCGACTGGTAGGGCGGAGGCGCCGGGCCCGCGGGGCGGCCGTACGGCTCAGTCGTGCGGCACCCCGCGGGCCGGCACGCCGCCGTCCGCACCGCTGCGGCCGGCGGCCCACGAGGCCAGCACCGTCAGGGCCTCGTCCGAGCGCGAGCCGGGATCGGCGAGGAACGTCAGCAGGGTCTGGTCCGGGTCGCCGGGGAAGGCCAGCGCCTCGGTGCGCAGCGTGAGGGGGCCGACGACCGGATGGTGCAGGTACTTGGTGTGGTGGCTGAACCGCACCACCTTCTGCGCGGCCCACCACCGGCGGAAACGCTCGCTCTTCATGGACAGTTCGCCCACCAGCTCGGCGGTGCGGGGGTCGTCGGGGTGCCGGGCGGCGTCCATGCGCAGCGTTCCCACGAACTCGGAGGCGACCTTCTCCCACCGGTCGCCGAAGAGCGAGCGCGCCGTCTCGTCGAGCACGATCCAGCGCGTGGCGTTGCGGTCCCTGGCGGGCATCGCGTCGAAGTCGGCGAGCAGCGCACGGCCCATCCGGTTGCTGACCAGGATGTCGGTACGCCGCCCCAGGACCAGGGCCGGGGTGTCCTCGAGCCGGGCGAGAAGCGCGTGGATCCCCGGACGTACCTTCTGCCCGGCGCGTGGGGTCCGGCGGACCGTCCCGGCGGCCTGCGGACGCGCCACCGCGTGCAGGTAGCTGCGTTCCGCCGGATCGAGCTGGAAGGCGTTCGCCAGGGCGTCGAGGACGGACTCCGAGGGAGTGATGGGCCGGCCCTGCTCCAGGCGCGTGTAGTAGTCCACGCTGACACCCGCCAGCGCCGCCAGTTCCTCCCGGCGCAGCCCGGGGACCCGCCGCGGCGCCGCGTCGTGCAGACCGAGTCGCTCCGGATCCATCGCCGCGCGCCGGGCGCGCAGGAAGTCGCCGAGCCCTTCGTTGCGGTCCATTCCCCCATGGTCCCTCCTGCCGGGGCGGCGTGCCCCGGCGAACCTGGCCCTCCGGATCCCAGGAAGCAGCGGGCCGGTTCCCGGCCCGCCACCGGTCTCCGCCGGCGCTTGGCTGGGGTGCGGGACGCCACTTCCGGTCCCGCAGCCAACGCCGCCGTGCACGCCGCACGGCCTTTCGCAGGGAGCTTCCGACATGACTTCGACCTGGCTCATCACCGGCGCGACCTCGGGCTTCGGCCGCATGGTCGCCGAGCGCGCGCTCGCCGGCGGCGCCTTCGTGATCGCCGTCGGTCGGCGCGGCGACCGGCTCGACGACCTGGCGGACCGGGCCCCGCGGGGACGGGTCACCACGCTCCCGCTGGACATCACCGCGCCCGGCGCGGAGCAGGCACTGGCCGACGCCGTACGGACGGCGGGCGGGCTGGACGTCCTGGTGAACAACGCCGGTTACGGGCTGTTCGGCCCCGTCGAGCAGATCGACGCCGACAACGCGCGCGCGATCTTCGACACCAACGTGCTGGCCAACCTCGCCGTGCTGCGCGCCGTACTCCCGGCACTGCGCGCGTCCCGCGGCCGGATCATTCAGATCTCCTCGCTCAACGGCCAGCTCGCATGGGCCTCCTCCGGTCTGTACTCGGCCTCCAAGGCCGCCGTGGAACTCGCCAGCGAAGCGCTCGCGCACGAACTCGCCCCCACGGGTGCGAAGGTGACCATCGTCGAACCCGGCATCTTCGCGACCGAGTTCGCCACCAGCCTGCTGGTCGTCCCCCCGCACGAGGCGTACGCGCCGACCGTCGGGAAGTTCCTCGACGACTTCTCCGCGCTGCCCCCGTCGGCGTTCGGCGACGCCGGGAAGGTGGCGGACGCGATCATGGCGGTCGCGTCGATGGACGAGCCGCCCCTGCGCCTGGCCGTCGGCGCGGACGCCGTCGAGCAGATCCGGGCGTCGCTGCGCTCCCGTCTGGCCGAGCTCGACCGCTGGGAGTCCTTCGTGCCCGCGGCGGCCGGCTGAGTACCGCGGGCGCGTACGGACGCCCCTGCCCCCGGACGCGGCCTGCGTCCGGGGGCAGGGAGCCGTTGTGCGGCGGGTCCTGCGGCCGGTCAGGTGGACCAGACCTGGAACTCCGAGAGCTGACCGGCCGGCCAGCCGGTGTTGGCGCCGATGTTCAGGCGGATGTAGCGCTGGGTGGTGGCGGGGAAGGTGATCGTGACCGTGTTGTCGGTGGCCGGGTCGAAGGTGTACGCGGCCGAGGACTTGACGGTGGTCGGACTGGACGGGTCGGTGCCGCCCAGCACGGACAGGGTCTGGGTCCGCGCCCCCCAGCCGGCGGGCAGTTGCAGCACGATCCTGGACACGCTGCGGGCGGCCCCGAGGTCGACCTGCACCCACTGCGGGAACGCGTTGTTGGCGCTCTCCCAGTAGGTCGACCGGGAGCCGTCGGTCACGTTCGACGAGGGATAGACGTCGGTGTGGCTGGACTCGCTCGTCGGCCGTCCCGCGGCCAGGTTGCCGCCCGTGCCCCCGGTTCCGGTGCCCGACAGTGCGATGGTGGTCGGGCTGTTGGCCGCGTTGCTGGTGACGGTGACCGTACCGGTGCGGGTGCCGGTGGCCGTCGGGGTGAAGGTGATGCCGATCGTGCAGGAGGCCCCGGCGGCGATGGACGTCCCGCAGGTGCTGGTCCGTGCGAAGTCGCCGCCGGCGGTGACCGAGGAGATCGAGGCCGCGGTGCCGCCGGTGTTGGTGACGGTGACGGACTGCGCGGCGCTGGTGGTGTTCAGCGCCTGGCCGCCGAAGGCGAGCGAGGTGGGCGAGGCCGACAGAGTGGCAGGAGGGGAGCCGTCTGCCGCGGTGAAGGTGAAGGAGTTGAGATTCCAGCCGCCGTTGTCCTGCTGGAGGGTCAGGACCTGGCGGCCCGCCGGCAGGGTCACCCTGGTGGTGGCGGTGGCCCAGTTCTGCCAGTCGCCGGTGGCGGGGATGCCGACGGCACCGCTGAGGTCGGCACCCGAGGCATTCGACAGGTGCAGGGCTCCGGTCACCGCCGAGGGTGCCGCCACGCGCAGGCCCACCGTGTACGTTCCCGCCGCGGCGACGTCGACGGTGTAGCGGAACCACTGCCCGCCCGCGGTCCAGCCGAGGTTGTGGCCGCCTCCGGTGTCCGAGGTCGCCTCCAGGTCGACGCCGTCGGCGCGGTAGCCGTTGGCGGTGCCGTTGACGCTCGTGACGTTGTAGGCGACGCCCTGGCCGCCCGTGTCGTAGTTCTCCGCCCGGACGGTGCCGGGGACCGCCGCGGGAGTGCCGCCGTAGGGGCCCTCCGGTCCGGAGGGCTCCCAGTTGTTGCCGGTCAGCGTGGCGGTGAAGCCGCCGGAGTTGTTGACGAAGGCCGTGGCTCCGGCGCGCAGGCCCGTGACGGTGTTGCCGGTGATGGCGGCGGAGCCGGTCGGCGCGGGGTAGAACGGCGGTGAGACGGCGATGCCGTTGCGGCCGGGGCCGGTGACGGTGTTGTCCTGCAGCAGGGTGTTGGCCGATGTGGAGAAGCCGATGCCGTCGTAGAGCGAGTCGGCGACTGTGTTGCCGGTGGCGGTGACATGGTCGACGACGCCGGTGTTCTGCCCGTCGCCGCCGTTGCCGATGTGGAACGCGGGCTGCCCCTGGCTGTAGGCGTTGCCGCCGGAGCGGACCACGGTGTTGCCGGAGACCTCCGCGGACAGCAGGTCGCTGCCGTTGACACCGAACCGGCCCGCGCCCAGGCCGATGTAGCGGGCGGTGTCGCTGATGTAGTTGCCGGTGACGTGGTGGCCGCTGCCGCCGTAGATGCCGATGCCCTTGCCGCCCCATGGCGCGATCGAGGTGTTGTTGCTGACGGTGACGTCGGTCATCGGCTGGTAGAAGGTCTGGGAGCCGTCGCCGTTGGTGTTGTAGCGGACCGAGTTGATGGCGATGGCGTCGTCCCCGGTGCCGCGGACGAAGTTGTTCGTGACGGTGAGGTTGTTGCCGGTGTCGGCGCCGAGCGAGACGTTGTTGACGTTGATGCCGTCCGCCCAGATCGCGGTCAGCCGGCTGTTGCGGACGGTGCCGCCGGTGCCCGAGGCCCAGAAGCCGGACATGGTGTGCTGGGTCCAGATGCCGTCGGCGACCCAGTTGGTGCCGGTGGTGTCCATCGCGCCGCCGTCGCCGCCGATGGTGCTGCGGCTGACCGCGTTGGCGTCGATGTGGAAGTTCTGCACCGTGCAGGAGGTCACGTCGAACAGCGCCGCCAGCGGCGTGCTGTTGGGGACCGGGACGTCGCGGTAGACGGTGCTGTACCAGAGGCCCGCGCCCGCGATGGTGATGCCCCGCGCGGTCAGGCCGGTGGTGCCCTTCACGTAGAAGGTGCCCTGCGGGATCCAGAGGACCTTGCCCTGCGACTGGGCCTGGTCGATGCAGTTCTGGATCGCGGCCCGGCTGTCCACCGCCTGGCTGTCGGCGGCGCCGTTGGTCGGGGTGTTGTCGGGGACCGCACCGCAACTGGCAATTGATATCGAGTTCGCCGGCTGGGCGAGGGGAGCCGGCGGGTTCTCCACGTCGACGGAGTCCACGTCGTAGAAGGACGCGCTGTTCGCCGCGTCCTTCCGGAGCGAGAACGTGGCGCCGGCCGGGATCGGCGCGCCGGTGACGAAGGCGTGCGACTCGTCCCAGAAGACCCGGGGACTGCCGTCCGCCGGGTTCTGGTTGTCGCTGGTGTTGTAGTTGTTGTTGCCCTCGTACACCCAGGTCTGCTTGGAGTTGAGGCTGAGGGCCTGCCGGAAGACGCCGTCCACGTACAGGTTCAGCGTCGCGGTCGTGCCGCCGCCGGAGGGGGAGTCGGGGATGGCGGCGCGGACGTTGAGGAAGCTGATGGGCGCCCCGGTGGTGTTGGTCCACTGGACGGAGTTCCCGGTACCGCTCAGGTGCACATAGGCGTGGCCGGACGCTTCGAGGGCGGCGCTGGAGTACTGCGTGGTGGGCGGCGACGTCAGCGAGGTGACGGTCGCGCCGCCGCCCGGTGTGCCGGCCTCGGCCTCGTAGATCCTGAACGCGGTCGTCGCACCGGCTGCGGCGGCGCCGGCCGTGCTCGACGCCGCCTGGTCGGCCCGCTGCGCGGCGGCGCCCGCGGGTAAGGCGGAAACGCACAGGCCGGCGGCCGCCGCGAGGGCGATCGCCACCAACCTGTGCCCGGCGCGGCGTGCGCCGCGCGAACGTCTGGGGATCGCCCGCATCTGAAGCTCCTTCAGGAACGTGGAGAACCGGCGACCCGAACGTACCGACCCTTACCGGGGGTTGCAAGGTTCCGAGCAGGCGCAGCAAAATCCGTGCACATCAGTGGAAGATTGACACGTTGGGCGGCTGTTGCCGCCTTGAGCGCGACCTCGTCACGGACCCGGCATCGACTCCACCCACTGAGCACGCCAGTCGGGCCGGGCGAACGGATCGGCGAAGTACTGGGTCTCGTGGGCGACCTTGCCCTCGCGGAACTCCATGATGCTGACGGTGAACGTGGGCCTCCCGTCGTACGCGATCACGTACTCGGTGATCCAGAGATCGCCACTGCCGAGAATCCTGCGGACGGTGAAGTCGAGTTCGGCCGGATGATGCGAGCGCAGCGCCTGAAGATCGCGGCGACCCTGGATGCGCTCACCGGACTGGGGATAGTCGGTGATCACGTCGTCGTGATAGATCTCGTGCTCGGCATCCTGGTCCCCGGCGGCCGACGCCGCCCAGTGCCGGTCCAGCGCCGCCCGGTTCTCCTGGTCCCCCATCGCGTTGCCTCCGATCACGGCGGTGCCGGGCGAGTTCCCTGCGCGATCGGCCGGGCGGCGCAATGACGCCTCGGCGGACGTCAGTCGAAGACGATGACCCGGCGGCCGACCACGTCACCGCGGCCCAGGGCCTCGAGGTTCTCGTTGACGTCCTCGAGCTCGACCTTGGTGACGTTGTGCTTGACGAGTCCGGCGTCGGCGAGGGACAGCACCTCGACGAGGTCCAGGTGGTTGCCCCAGAAGGAGCCGAGATAGGTCAGCTCCGTGCCGATGAAGGGGAACTGCTTGTGCTCGACGCGGTGGCTCATGAGGCCGACCGCTGCCAGCGCGCCCTCCGGGCCGAGCAGGTCGAACCCCATGGAGACGGACTCCGTGCTGCCGACGCAGTCCAGGACGGCGTCGATCGTCCGCCGGCCGGTCAGCTGCTCCAGCTCGTCCTGGATGGCCTGCGCGGACTTGTCCTTGACGTTGATCCCGTAGTCCGCGCCGTTCTCCTTCGCCACGTCCAGCTTGCTGTCCTTGCGGGCCAGCGCCACCACCGTCGCGCCGCCGCCGAGCAGTTTCGCGTACTGGACCGCGTAACTCCCCAGCCCGCCGATGCCCGTGACCGCGACGGTGCGGCCGGGCCCGAGTTTGCCCGCGTCGCGGAGCTTGCGCATCCCGCGGTACGGGGTCATGCCCGCGTCGGTCATCGGGGCCAGGAGCTCGGGGGTCTTCGCGGCCTCCTCCGAGACCGGGATCGCGTGGCGGTACTCCACGGCCATGTACTCGGCGAAGCCCCCGGGCGGGCCGAAGCCCACCCAGCGGCCGTCGCCGCTGCACAACTGCTCGTTGCCCTCGCGGCACTGCCGGCAGGTGCCGTCTCCCCAGCTGGGGTTGACCACGACCATGTCCCCCTCGGAGTAGCCCGCCGTCTTCGGCACGCCGCTGCCGAGTCCCGCCACGCGTCCCGTGACCTCATGACCGGGGATGTAGGGGAGCTCGACGGGGAACGGGACCTTGAAGTAGCCGTCGAGGAGCTGGTAGTCGCTCCGGCACATGCCTGTCGCGGCGACCTTCAGCAGAATCTCGTCCGCCCCGGGCTGGGGCACGGGCACCTCGTCGATTCGAAGGGGTTCCTGATATCCGTACATCCGGGCTGCTCGCATCTGCATGGAATGTGCCTCGCTTTCACCGGCAGGCAGCGTTGGAACCCGCAGTGCCGCGGCCGCCGCGCCCGCCGCTCCGGATACCTCCATGCTCGCGTGCCTGTTCGTGCCCCGCATCCGGTGTCCGGCCGACACCCGTGGTGACGTGCGGCGATGCGAGGGGGCGGTAAAATGGTGGTTCTTGACCAGGATTCGCCGCCCGCTTCCCGGGGTCGGGACTGCCCGATTCGGCGTTCCCGAAGGATTGCCATGATCAAACCGTACGGCCCCTACGATTTCCTGCCGCCCATCCCGGAATTCACCGTGACCTCCGAGTCCGTGGCCGACGGCGGGCGACTGGCCCGCGAGCAGGTGAGCGGCATCCTGGGAGCGGGCGGGTCGGATGTCTCGCCCCAGCTGAGCTGGTCCGGCTTCCCCGAGGGGACGCGCAGCTTCACGGTGGCGATGTTCGACCCCGACGTCCCCACCGCCTCGGGCTTCTGGCACTGGGCGGTGGCCGGGCTGCCCGCCTCCGTGACCGCTCTCCCGGCCGGGGCCGGTGACGGCGGGGATCTGCCCGGTGGCGCGATGACGTTGCTGAACGACGCGGGGCACCGGAGATACCTCGGCCCGGCGACGCCTCCGGGCAACGGCCCGGACCGCTACTTCCTCGTCGTGCACGCCGTCGACGTGGAAGGGCTGGAGATCTCCGCGACATCAACCCCCGCCTACATGGACTTCCTTCTGTTCGACCACGCCGTCGCCAGGGCCATGATGCACGGCACCTTCGAGCGGCCGTGAACGGAGCGCGCGGTCAGTCCCCGGCGGTCAGCGCATACACCTTCTCGTCGTCCCCGGCCACGTAGACGACGCCGTCCGCCACGGCCGGTGCCGAAGTGACCTGACCGCCGGCGGCGTAGGACCAGCGGACCTTGCCCGAGGCCGTGTCCACCGCGTACAGCTTGCCGTCGCCCGCGTAAACGGTGTCGCCCACCGCCGCGGAGCCTGTCGCGAAGGCGGCGTCCGTGAGCCTGACGAGCCACCGCTTGCCGCCGTCGGCCGCGTCGACCGCCGCGAACTTCCCGGCGGTCCCCGTGTCGTCGACCGCGCCGGCCGCCCAGCCGAACATCACGCCGCCCGCGCCCGCCTGCACGTCGACGCCCTCGTTCGTCCACCGCGGCTGCCCGGTGTCGGCGCGGAGCGCGTACGTGGTGTGCCGGTAATCGCTGTACACGTACACGGTGCCGTCGGCGACGGTGGGGGTTGCGTCGAGGTAACTCCGTGTGTCGTACGACCACTTCCTCCGGCCCGTGGCCGCGTCCAGCGCGTACAGACGGTAGTCGTAACTGCCGATGTAGACGGCACCGTCGGCCACCGCGGGCGAGGACATGATCTTCGCGCCGGTGCGGTAGGTCCACTTCTCCTTGCCGGTGACGGCGTCCACCGCGTGGACCTCACCGTTGTCGGTCGCGAAGTACACGGCACCGCCGGCCACCGCCGGAGTGGACCGGACCCCGAAGGGGGTGAAGGACTTCCACTTCAGCCGGCCGGTCGCCGCGTCGAGCGCGTACAGGCTGCCGTCCTTGCCGCCGGCGTACACGGTGCCGCCGTCCACCGCGGGGGACGCGTCCTTCCAGCTTCCGGCGCCGTACGACCACTTCGTCCGGCCGGTGGCCGCGTCCAGCGCGTACACCGTGCCGTCCTCACCTCCCGCGTACACGGTCCCGCCGGCCACCACGGGCCTGGCGGACACCTTCTCCCCGAGGCTGACGGCCCACACCTGCTTCACCTGCGGCTTCTTCCCGGCGCCCACCGGGTCGTGCCGATCGCCCCTTCCGTGGTCACCGCCCCCGACCCAGGCGGCCACTCCCACGCCCGCACCCGCCGTCAGGAGCAGCGCGGCACACGCCGTCACGAGCCGGCGCGCGCGACGGCCCGGGGGGCGATCCGGCGGGTGGTCCGTGTCGGAGGACACCGCGCCGGCGCCCGGGTCCGCCTCGGTGAGCGGGGCCGTCCGTGCGGGTTCCTTCCCCGGCTCCGCCGTCGACGCCGCGGCCCCGGAGGGCGTCATGGCGCGAAGGATGTCACGCACCTCCACGGCAGAAGCGGGCCTGTCATCGGGCTTCTTCGCCAGCAGTCGCGCGATCAGCTCGTCGAGGACCGCGGGGACCTCCGGCCGCCGGGCACTGGGCGCCTCCGGCTCCCGGTGCACATGGGCGAACATCAGCGCACTCGTCGACAGGTCGCCGAAAGGGCTGCTGCCCGTGAGGAGCTCGTGCAGAACGCACCCGAGCGCGTACAGGTCGCCCCGGGCGTCCTGGCGGCCCTTGTCGAACCGCTCCGGCGGCATGTACGCCAAGGTGCCCATGACCCGGGTGTCGGACAGCGTGCCGGTGTCCACGTGGCGGGCGATGCCGAAGTCCAGGACCTTCACGCCCCCGGACCCGGTCAGCATCACATTGGCCGGCTTCAGATCGCGATGGACGATGCCCGCCTCATGGGCGGCCGCCAGGGCGTCGGCGATGAGCGCCGCCCAGGTGACGGCCTCGGCGATCGAAGGCGTCCCGGCCTCGTTCAGCACCTGCCGCAGATTGCGCCCCTTGACCAGCTCCATCACCAGGAGCAGCGTCCCGTCCGCGTCCTGGCCCAGATCGAAGACGGTGACCACACCGGGATGGTTGAGCGCGCCGGCCGTCCGCGCCTCACGGAAGAACAGCTGCGTCGCGTTGTCACCCGTCGCGTGCGACCGCAGCAGTTTGACCGCGACGTCGCGGCCGATCACCCGGTCACGGGCCGACCAGACCTCGCCCATCCCGCCCCGGCCCAACTCGGCCCGCAACTCGTACCGGCCCGCCAGAACGCGCCCCACGCCAACCCCCACCCGGTCACCCCCGCCCTGCCTCACCGGACTCGGAAGCAGGACCAGGGCATGCTAGTGGACCGCCTCCGGCCGGCTCCGGCCGCGGCCGTCCCACCTCCGGCAGGGACGGCGGACGACCACCCGTTTCGCCCGTTTCCCTGCGTGTGTGGGACACGACGCGGCGTATTTGGTGGCGGAGGAACTGGATCATCGGGTAAGTAGATACCAGGACCCCATACGGGATCCGCCGGCGTACCCATCGGGTGCGTCGCATCAGCATGATGTGAGGGACGAACACAGTGGCATCAGGCGTCGTGAAGTGGTTCAACTCGGAGAAGGGCTTCGGCTTCATCGCTCAAGACGGAGGTGGGCCGGACGTCTTCGCCCACTACTCCAACATCTCCGGCAACGGCTATCGCGAGCTCGTCGAGGGTGAGCAGGTCACCTTCGACGTGACGCAGGGACAGAAGGGCCCGCAGGCGGAGAACATCGTCCGCGGCTGACTCCTGCCCCTCCGGGCGAGAACTTCGTGCGGGGCCGCCCTCTCCGGGGGACGGCCCCGCACACGTGCGTCCGGCCCGGGCCGGACGCGCACAACGAACGGCCGCCCCCGACGAGGGGCGGCCGTTCGTGGATGCAGTGTTCCAGTGCCAGTCCTGCCTGCTCTTCGACCATAAGGGCCGAGTCCCGTTCCCGCACGGCGTGTCACCTTGTCATCGGCCCGACGGGTGACGGAGCGGCACCTCACGGCCCGCCACCTCAGGGCTGGAGTCCGGTCCGACAAGGGACACCGGATCGACCGCGGCGAGGATCGAGGCCCCGGTCACCACCCCGGTCGGCATCGGATGCCCCGGATGTACGCTTTGCGCGGGTCGTACCGGGTAGGCGCCCGTCATGGCCGCATACGACGCCGGCCCCTACGTCCCCCGCGGCGTCGACCTGGCCGGACTGCGGCGGGCGGCGGCCGGGTGCCGTGGCTGCCCGCTGTACGCCGATGCCACGCAGACCGTCTTCGGCCGGGGTGAGCCGTCGGCGCGCGCGGTGCTGGTGGGGGAGCAGCCGGGGGACCAGGAGGACCGTCAGGGCAGACCCTTCGTCGGTCCCGCCGGGAAGGTCCTGGACCGTGCGCTGGCGGAGGCCGGGATCGATCCCGGCGAGGTCTACGTGACCAGCGCCGTCAAGCACTTCAAGTTCACCGTGCCCGAGCGCGGCAAGCGGCGCATCCACAAGCAGCCGACCCTGCGCGAGGTCTCCGCATGCCGACCCTGGCTGACCGCCGAGCTCGAACTGCTCTCCCCGGACATCGTGGTGGCCCTCGGCGCCACCGCCGCCAAGGCCCTGATGGGACCGGAGTTCCGGGTCACCCGCCAACGCGGCGAGCTGCTGACGCCGGGTGTGCCGCTCGACGGCGCGCGCCTCCTCGCGACCGTCCACCCGGCGGCGGTGCTGCGCGCCGGCGAGGACCGGGAGGCGATGTTCCAGGGGCTGGTCGCCGACCTGCGGATCGTGGCCGCCCTCCTGTCCTGAGAGGCGGGCCGGCGCCGGTGCCGGGGCCGGTCAGGACGTGCCGCGTCCGCCGACGAAGTCCCGGACCCGGTCGACGAGGCCTGCGCCGGGGGCGAGGAGCTTGTTGACCGGAGGGGTGTCCGGTGCGCTCGGGTGCGGCCTGGTGGGCGCGACCTTCTTGGCCCGGCGGACCTGGTTTCCCAGTTCCATGAGCCGTTCGGAGGTGCAGGCCCGGGCCAGGCTGGGGAAGAGCTGCTGCTCCTCCTCGCGCACATGCTCCGTGACGTCGGTGATCAGCTTGAGCACCAGGGCGTCGAACCGCGTGTCGTCCACGTCGACGTCCTCCAGGTCCTTCAGGACCTGTTCGACCTCGGCGTGCTCCTGGATCTCCTTGTCGGCCATCGGCCCGCCGCCGGGTACGTGCTCGCGGACGGCCGGGTACAGGTACATCTCCTCGGCGACCGAGTGCCGTACGAGCTCGATGGTCAGGTCGTCGAGCACGTCGCGGCGCTGCTTGTCGCCGAGGGGGAGGGCCCGCAGGCGGGTGAAGTACTCCTCGACCTCGCGGTGGTCCGCCGTGAGCTCTGCGATGACGTTGCCGCCGTGTCCCATCACGATCTCCTTTCCGGACGGAGGCTTCCTCTCAGTCGGCTGCCCGGTCTCGCGGCGGGCACGCGTCCGTCACTGCCGCGGGCCTCAGTCCGCGGCGAGCCGGATGCGGGCCCAGAGCGGGAGCACGAACCGGCACAGCAGGTACCGGAGCAGGACCACCCGGCCAACGTGAGCCGCGCCGTCCAGCGGACGGCTTCGGGCTCGATGCGCCGCCCCGACGCCAGGCGGCTGAAGGACACCGGGCCGATCAGCACCCCCGTCGCGCAGGCTCCCAGGACGACCGTGACGATGCAGATCGCCTTCCGATACCTCGACGCCCACCGCAGCGTGGAGGGGGCCCGACCGGGCCGGGGCACGCCAGGGGGCGAATACATGCGGGCCGGAAACAAATCGGTTGCGCGGTGTGAGGCGCCCGCTAGGATCCTGACGATCCTGGAGTGCCGGGCGCGGAATGCGGCCCGGTCGTGACGAGAGAGAGGGGGTGCGTCGTCGTGGTTGCCGCCGTGATGCGGCGCGCCCTCGTGTGCGCGCCAGACGCCTTCCCTCGTTGCCTTCCCACCGGCTGATACCGCGCGTTCGCTGACGCGCCCTCCGGTGGGTCCTTTCCACAGGAGATCACCACAGTGCGTGAGCGCTTTGCCGACGGCGAGTCCTTCGCCCGTATCCGCCCCAAGGGCAAGAACCGGCGCAACGGCCGTGACGACGAAGCCGCGTTCGAGGGGGCCTTCCCCGAGTACGCGGAGCGGTGGCCCGTCGCAGCCGGGAGTGCCGACAGCACCGCCGATGCCTTCGCCGAAGGCGACGAGGACACCTACGGCCAGGACACCACCGCCTCGCCCGACGGGCCTCCCCAGGGCGACCGCTGGTCCACCTGGGACCGGTCGACCCCGACCGAGAAGGGCCCCGAGCCGCGCCCCTCGTGGGTGGTGACGGACCTGGCCGCCGTCGACACCGAGCTCGGCATCGTCAAGACGGGCAAGGAGGCCGACGTCTTCCTGATCGAGCGGTCGGTGCCCGGAACCGGCCGCCGCACCCTGATGGCCGCCAAGCGCTACCGCGACGGGCAGCACCGCATGTTCCACCGCGACTCCGGATACCTGGAGGGGCGCAGCCACAAGGAGTCACGGGTCAGCCGGGCCATGGCCAAGCGCACGGCCTTCGGCAAGGAGGCCATCGCCGGCCAGTGGGCCGGCGCCGAGTTCGCGGCGCTGTCCCGGCTGTGGTCGGCGGGGGTGGCCGTGCCCTACCCCGTGCAGATCCTCGGGACCGAGATCCTGATGGAGTTCATCGGGGACCCGTCGGGGACGGCCGCTCCGCGCCTGGCCCAGATCCGCGCGCAGGAAGCCGAGCTGGACGACCTGTGGGAGCAGCTCGGCCGCAGCCTGTCGCTGCTCGCACGCGACGGATACGCGCACGGCGACCTCTCGGCCTACAACATCCTGGTCCACGAGGGGCGTCTGGTCGTCATCGACGTGCCCCAGATCGTCGATGTCATCGCCAACCCGCGGGGCCGCTCGTTCCTGGAGCGGGACGTCCGCAACGTCGGCGCCTGGTTCGTCTCCCGCGGGCTGGCGGAACGACGTGTCGAGGAACTGGCGCGGGCGCTCGCCTTCGACGCGCGCCTGGACTGAGCGCCCGCGGCTCGCGTTGTGCCCGCCGGCCCGGACCCGGACCCGGACCCCTGCCCGGGTCCGGGTCCGCGCGGGTGCCGCGTATCAGGCCTGGAACTCGGTGAGGTCGATGGCGTGGATACGCAAGGGGAGGCCGTACTCGGGGTGGGTGGTCTCGCGCAGCGGCGTCATGCCGAGTTTGCCCATGACGTTCTCCGAGGCGGTGTCACCGATCCGGGCGATGCCGAGCAGGCGCTCCAGGCCCCGGTCCTGGAGCGCGAACTCCATCGCGGCGTGGGCGGCCTCCGAGGCGTAGCCCTGACCCCAGAACTGCCGGCCCAGCCGCCAGCAGACGGACACCTCGGGCATCACCTCCGGCAGGAACTCCGGCAGGGTCAGGCCGGTGAACCCGGCCAGTTCGCCGGAGGCCAGCAGCTCGACCGCGAAGAGGCCGAAGCCCTCCTCGTCCCACTCCTCCTCCCACCGCTCGACGGCCTCCGCCGTCTGTTCCAGGTCGCGCACGGAGCCGTCGCCGACCCAGCGCATCACGCCCGGGTCGGAGTTGATCTCGGCCATGGGGACCAGGTCGTCGTCCTGCCAGCGGCGCAGGAGAAGGCGGGGGGTCTGGATCTCGGTCATGGGTCCATTGTCCCGAAGGGCGGGGGAGCGACGGCAACCGGCGCGGCGCCGGTCAGGGCCATGGGGACGGCGACGGTGCGTATACGCCGCTCGGCGTCCCCTGACAACCGATGTTGTCCATCGATACCGGTGTCGCCTACTGTGTGGGCATGCCCGGCATTCACTTCTCGCTGCGGATGAGTGAGGAGGAGATCGCCGCTCTCGCCACGAGCGCGGTCGACGACCTCGTCCGCGACCTGGTCCGACGTGCCTTCCAGCCGCTTCCCGGCCGGGGCGAGCAGGCGCCGGCCCAGGCGGAGGCCCTGGCGCACCTGCACATGCTCATCCACCTGAGGCAGGCCGTCGAGCGTCTCGAGGAGACCGCCGCCCACGAGGCGGCCGACGCGGGCGCCGGCTACCCGCAGATCGGCAGGGCGTCCAACATGACCCGGCAGGGCGCCCGTCGCCGCTGGCCGGGGCTGAACACCTCGTCGCCCACGGCAACGCCCGACTCCCAGAGCTCCCGATGACGTTCGCCCCCGTTCGCCCCCACGACGTGCTGCTGGTCGAGGACGATCCCGCCGACGTGATGCTCATCGAGGACGCCCTCACCGCGCGCGGCACCCGCCGTCCGGGCAAGGCCCAGGACGGCGCCGCCGCCCTGGAGTACCTGCGCGACCCGGCCAACCCGCGGCCGGACCTGATCGTGCTGGATCTGAACATGCCGCGCATGAACGGCCGCGAGCTCCTCTCCGTCATCAAGGCCGACGAGGACCTGCGGACCATCCCGGTGGTGGTGCTGACGACGTCGTCGGCGCCCGACGACGTCACCGCCGCCTACCGGCGGCACGCGAACGCCTACGTCACCAAGCCTGTCAACCTCGACGACTTCGAACGGGCCGTGCAGAGCATCGACGCCTTCTACCTCGACACCGTCACCCGACTGCCCCGGGCGTAAAGCCGGAGACCGCCGTGCCGGTCAGGCGCCGCCCGCCGGGCCCAGCAACCCGCGGGCGGTGGCCAGGCCCCAGGCCGCCAGGGTGAAGCCGTCGTGGATGCGGCCCTCGGCGAGCATGGTGCGCATCTCGCCGGGGGACAGCGCCCGGAGGGAGTCGATCCCCTCCTCGTGCGCGTCGGGGCCGAGGCTCCCGGAGAACGAGGACGAGGCGAGCCGCGCCAGGTAGAGCTGGTCGCGGCCACCGTGCAGTCCCGTGTCGGCGCTGTACTCGCCCAGGCGGATCATCTCCGTGATGTCGCCGCCCAGTTCCTCCAGCAGTTCGCGGCGCGCGGTCGTGGCACCGCCCTCGCCCGGTTCGCCGAATCCGCGGGGGATCTCCCAGTGCCAGTCCCGGTCGGCGTGCCGGAAGTGGTGGAGCAGGACGATCCTTCCGTCGTCCAGGACGGGCAGGACGGCGGCGCCTCCCCCCTCGGCCCCGGACACGAAGCGGATATAGGTGTTGACGCGCCCGGAGCGGAAGCGCACGGCGTCGCGGACCAGGCAGACGTAGGGGTCCCGGTAGACGACGCCGATGTCCGCGCACTCCTCGGGGAATCCGAAGGCGACCGCCAGTTCGCCCACTTCGCGGGCCACGCGGTCCTGGTCCCCGCGGTCGAGCAGGATCTCGTAGGCGGCTCCGGGAGGGTTGACGAAGAGCTCCGGCCGCTGCTCCCGCAGGGCGGCGTAGGCGCTCAGCCGTGCTTCCCTGCGCTCCCGGGCCCGCATGTCCTCGCTGTCGGTCTCCGTCATGTGTCCGCCTCGTCTCTCGTGGTGCCGTGTCGGGGTCTCACAGATAGAGGGCCAGGGGCATGTGCTGGATCCGGCCGGCCAGGTCCGGATAGTCGAGCGCGACGGAGAGGTAGTGCTCGTGGAGGGCCTGGACGACGTCGAAGGGCGCGGCATCGGCGTCCCCCAGGACCTGCCGGCTCCCGGCGAGCAGCGCGCGGACGGTCCCGACCATCGCGGTGTCCAGGACGTACCACAGGGGCAGGCACACGGCTCCGGCGCCGCTGATGACGAGGGAGCGCATGAAGCCCAGCACGTCGCCCCCGTCGGAGCGCATGCCCTGCCCCGCCACGCAGGCACCGAGGACGGTCAGCTTGTTGCGGGGCAGGCTCAGGTGCAGGGCGAGGTCGAACTGGGTGAGCACGTCCTGGCCGCCGAGGTGCAGCAGCGGGCCGGCGGCCTCCGGCCCGTCCAGGTAGGTCCCGTGGCCCGCGTACACGAAGAACTCCGGCTCGCGGGCGACGAGGGTGCCGAGACCGTCCCAGTCGGCGGCGTGCGCCGGCCGGGCGAACTCCAGCCCCTCGGGAGGCGTTCCGGCCACGACCACGTGCTCGCCGCGCCACCCGGTGCCGACGAGTTCACGGCCCGAGGCGTCGGAGTCGGTGGACAGCAGGGCCGCCAGGTCGTCGTCGTCCTCCATGAGCTGGCGCTTGAGCAGATGCCTGCCCTGGGTGACGAAGGCGGCCACGCTGACAGAATGGGAGAGCGGGACGCGCGCCGCCAGCGGCCGTGTGTCGCCGGGGCCGACCGCGACGTGGAGCGGCAGGGCGAAGAGGTGGTCGGTGGGGATCAGGGTGAGGTGGGTCGTGGCGCCGCCGTCGCCGACGCGGTCCCACACGGGCGCGACGAGCAGGTCCCACATCCGGCGGCAGGTCTGCTCGGAGGGCCACGGGGAGGCGGGGTCGGAGATGTCCGCCCACACCTGGTCGGCCAGGCGGGCGACGTTCTCGTAGGGGATGCCGGGCACGGTGGTCAGGCGTCCGTCCCGGCAGACCATCATGCCGAGCGCGTCGGGCACCGCCGCGGCGCCCGGCCCGGCGCCGTCGGGGGCGGCGTAGCGGAAGTAGCGCACTACGCAGGAACCCGGGTGGTTCAGTGTGTACTGGACGAGACGGTGTGCGACGTCCTCGTCGTGGGCGACGGACGTCAACGGGGCGTCCAGGAAGCGTTCCTCGTACTCCCGCTCGCGTTCCGCCAGCACCTCGCGCAGCGCACGCGCCAGCTCGGGCGAAGCGGGCTGGAGCGCGGCGCGCACCTTCGGTCCGCCGCCGCCGGCGGGCGCGGGCGACGGGGCTCCGGCGATGCGGTGGGCCGGCGGCCCGGAAGAAGAAGGGCGCGAGGAGCCGAGCAGGTCCAGCAGTTCACGGCCGGAGGACTCCTCGACCAGGGAGAGGATCTTCTCCTGGTCCCCCTGGGAGCCGTCGCCGCGGACGACGGCGTCGGCGATCGCATGGAGGAACGCCGGCCGCATGTGGCGGGCGTACGCCCGTTTGTACGCGGGCAGGGCGATGGCCGACCGGACCGAACGCGCCAGGCGCAGCCGCCGCGCCAGAACGTCGTCCGGGCGGTCGGCGGGCGGAAGCTCCGCGGCGGTCCGCTGGTAACCGCGCACGGTGTAGGCGTAGAAGTCGACGTCGAGACCCGCGTGGTGCCCGTCCGCGGAGTCGTACCGTTCCGCCTCGTCGAGCAGCCGTCCCAGTTCCGCCAGTCCCGAGGCGCCGCCGTCGCGCAGGGCGAGGTTCTGCCGGGCGATGGACTTCCCGCGTTCCCAGGGCAGGGTCAGCAGTTCCTCGAAGTGCGACCGGGCGTTGTCCGGGTCGCACAGCACCTGGTTGGTGCGTGACTGCGCGATCCGGTAGGAGTCCCCGAGCCCCTGCGAGATCGCCAGAGACCGCGCGGTCACCTCCAGCGACCGGTCCGGCCGCCCGGCCTCCCGCAGGGCGATGGCCAGATTGTGCAGCGCGTTGGAGTAGCCCCGGAGGAACTCCCGGTGCCGGGCGGGAGTGCCGGGCACGGGAGGTACGGCGACATCGACCCCGTGCCGCCGCGCCAGGTCCTCGATCCCGCCGATGACCGCCTCGAGTTCCGCGACGAACCCGGCGGCGGCCGATCCCTTCCCGCCCTCCCGGGCGGGCTGCCCCTGCTCCTCGAACCGGGCCCGCTCGCGGTTGCTGCGCAGATCCGGCAGGGCCCACCACAGGCCCGCCTCCCGCGCGATGTCGACGGCGGTGCCGAACGAGATCCGGGCGGAGGTGAAGCTGCCCAGCCGGTACCGGATCCGCCCCTCCGCGTCGAACCACCGGGCGAGCGCGTAGGGGGCGAACAGGTCGTCGGCCGGCAGGCCGCCGCGGCGGTGGAGATCGTGGAGCCATTGGGCGTCGGCGCGCGAGGCCTTGATCAGCTGCAGGCCGGAGAAGAGCCGGTACGCCACGTCCGCGCGGACGATCTCGCACCAGTGGGCCCCCACCCGGCGCGCGGTGTCCCTGACGTCGCCCTGCGGCGACCGGTCGAGGACCCCGGTCAGCGTCAGGAGGCGCAAGGCGTCCTCCTGGCGCATGGGGACGTCGAAGTCGACGTCGAAACGGAGGACGAGGTCCTCGACGTCCAGTTCGCCGATGAGGGCGAGGATCGCGGCAACCGTGGGGGAAGAACCTTCCGGCTGCGGGCTCGTCGACAGGGTCATGGCGTCTGCGGCTCCCGTTTCTGTGAGGACGGGTGTGATGACGGGCAGCGGTCGGCGGGGGCGGACGGCCGGGGGCTCAACCGCGCTGCTCCGCCCGGCGGTGGGCGAGGGCGGCGGCCAGCCCCACGGCGACGCAGACCGGCGCCGTCACGACGGCCGGCAGCAGGCCGTCGCCGTGCTGGATGCCCCAGGCCGTCAGCGCCAGCCAGCACAGGGAGGATCCGAGCAGGCCCGAGGCGAGCGTGTCGATCCAGCGGTAGGGAAGGGCGACCGCCGGGATCGCGGCCTGCCTGAGCACGGCCAGCGGCAGGAAGAGCGCCACGGCCGCGAGGACGAGGATCGTCGGTGACTGGGCGGCGTGCGGGAGCGGCAGGTGGTAGCCGAGGGTCTGCACCACGGTCAGCGCGGTCAGCACGGAGCCCAGGACCGAGGTCTGCACCAGGCTCAGCCGGTTCCGGTACTCGTTGAGCGCCCGGTCGGTGACCGCGGTGGCCGCCGCGCGCGCCGCCTCGGCCCGTTCGCGGGCGGCCGTGAGGTACTCCTGGTCGTTCTCGATCTGGGTGATGAGGGCGTCGGCGGCGGCCAGGTCGCGCGCGGGCCAGGAACTCCCCTCCCCGACGCGGCGCAGCCGGGGCGCGTGAAGGCGCATGTTCGCGACCGCGATGGCCACCGTACGGGCCAGCTCCCGGTGGCGGGTGATCGTCCACAGCGCGCCCTGCGGCCCGAGTTGGGTCCGGTCGAGCACGGCGGCCGCGGCCAGGACGGCGCGCAGGCTCACCGGGTGGCCGGACGCACTGGGTTCCAGTGCCCGCAGCAGCGCGAGCGCCTCCCGGTCGCTGCGGGCGCGGCGCGCGTGGAGGGGCTCCCCGGAGACGTACTCCTCGTACCGGCGCGCCTCGTAGCCCGCCTTGGAGGCATGCATCAGATAGTGCGTCAGCGGGCGCAGGCCGTTCTCGCCCTCCGCCGCCCACGCCCACTCGTCCAGTGCGCGCTCCGCCCGCATCGGCGCCAGCACGCAGAAGTGCGCGAGCGCGTCCCTCGGATCTCCCCGGCCGGTGCGCCAGATCGAGAACCCGTGCTCCGTCACGTCGTGCCCACGCCACCAGGTGTCGTCGCTCTCGCCGGGCAACGGCCCATGCCGGCGGACCAGTTCGGCAGTCGACTGACGGGAGCGGGGCGACTCGTTCCGGTACAGGGCGGTGAACACCCGGAACTCGCCCAGGATCCCGTCCGGCGGGGGACCGGTGACGCCTGCCCCGGCCGAGGCCGCCGTCCACTCGCCGAGCAGGGTGGTCCACTGCGGCAGTCCGGCATCCAGGTCGTTGGGCGCGAGGAGGGCCACCAGCCCGAGCACGTCGTGCTCGGCGAACAGGAAGGCGGCGTGCAGGCCGGGGGAGGTGTCGTCGCGTGCCGCCGCTGCCAGGACGGTGAAGTCCGCCGCGGGGACCGGCGGATCGGGGAAGGGCCGGTCGGGCAGCGGCAGGCCGCCGAACGCCGACGTCATCCCGAGCCTGCCGCACGCGGCCCACAGGCGTGCGAGGTGGTCGAGGGGCGCGGAGTCCCCCGGCTCCGGGACGGCCGGCACGAAGCAGGTGATGATCAGTGACGGTTTCACCATGCCGTGCACCAGGCGTTACCTGCTTCCGGGCGGGGGCGGGAGCCGCTCAGTCGGCGGAGGGTGTCGTGCCCGTCGTGCCGCCCCGCTGAGCGGGGCCGTCCAGATCGAGGGTGAGCCTGCCCACCAGGACGTTGCGCTGCTCGCGCCGGTCCGGGGGGATGAGGGTCTTGCGCGTACCGGGCAGGGCCTGGGCGCGATAGGCGGACTCCAGCGCCTGCAACCCTGTGAGAGCCTCGTCGACCGCGCCCGGAGAGTCCGCGGCGACCGCCGCGTCCAACTCCCCGAGCACTCTTCCCACGTCGAGCCAGCCCTCGGCCGACAGGAACCAGTCGTCCAGCGCCCGTAAGCGGTTGACGACGCGTCGCGTCACGTCTGCATCCACCGAAGGCCCCCGTTGCCGCACTGCGCCTGGTCACTGAACGAGATCCCCAGGGTAGCGCTCCGTGGTCGTCCGCGGACGGAATTCTCCGCAAGGGCCGTGCACTTGCCGCTGGAAAAGGGGGTGGAGCGGACCATGCCCGGCCTGCTACCTTGCAGTTGACCGTGACACCGCCCGAGGAGGTGAGACCCGTGAACGCTGTATCGGCATGGGTGCTCCCCCTTCGCGTCATGGCCGGCGACTGACGCAGGCGTCGCCGGGAGCGCCTCGACACCAAGGCACTCCCGAAAGGCAACACCTGTGCACTCTCCCCAGTTCACCGCCGACGTCCCGTCCGACGGCATGCGCGAGCGGGACTTCACCGTGGGCGGCGTCCCCGGAGTCCTCTGGTCGCCGGTTTCCGGCGCCGATCGCGCGCCCTTGATCCTGATGGGCCACGGCGGGGGCACCCACAAGAAGCACGCGGCGATGTCGGGCCGCGCCCGGCTCCTGGTGACCGGCTGCGGCTTCCACGTCGCCGTCGTCGACGCGCCCGGTCACGGCGACCGGCCGCGCACGGCCCACGACGACGCGGAGATCGCCGAGCTGTACCGGGCCAGGGCGGCAGGCGAACCGGAAGGGCCGGTCGTCGTCCGCTACAACGCCCACCTGGCCGACCTCGCCGTCCCCGAGTGGCGGGCGACCCTGGACGCCCTCCAGGCACTTCCCGAGATCGGCGCGGACGGGCCCGTCGGCTACTACGGCATCAACATGGGCACCGCCATCGGAGTGCCGTTCGTGGCCGCCGAACCCCGCATCACGGCCGCGGTCTTCGGCCAGCACTGGCCCGATGCCCTGGCCGCGCACGCGAGGCGGATCACGGTGCCCGTCGAGTTCGCCCTGCAGTGGGACGACGAGCACATCCCGCGCGAGGCCGGTCTCGCGCTGTTCGACGCCTTCGCCTCGAAGGAGAAGACGTTGCACGCCAACGCGGGACGGCACAAGGAACTGCCCCGGTTCGAG
Organism: Streptomyces sp. NPDC088733; assembly: GCF_044751185.1. Classification (NCBI taxonomy): domain Bacteria; kingdom Bacillati; phylum Actinomycetota; class Actinomycetes; order Kitasatosporales; family Streptomycetaceae; genus Streptomyces; species Streptomyces sp. NPDC088733. Next base: position 133,214 of record NZ_JBIVLH010000002.1, on the reverse strand, counting down.
GCCGACAGCGCGGTGAGGTTCTTCGCCCGGCACCTCGGCCGGACGGTCCCCTCGACCGCCTGACGCACGCGGTCGCGGCGCCCGGCCCGCCGGCCGGGCGCCGCACACCGGGCGGACCGCGCGACAATGGGCTCATGAGCGATGAGCCGTGGCACCAGGGCGGTGAGCCCGCCTGCATGCTGCACCTGGTGTGTCCCGAGTGCGGCCGGGTCCGCGAACGGCCGGGCAGCGCCGTCTGCGAGCACTGCGGCGTGCGCCTGGGGGACGAGCCCGGGCCGGACGCGGCCGACCGCGACCGCGACAGCGCCGGCCGGGCACGCAACGCCCGGCCGAGGGACGGCCTGGGCAGGCCCCTGCCGTACGGTGCCGAAGGGGTCGCCCGGCAGCCGGAGGGAGTGCCCCGCTCCCCGGAGGAGACGCTCGTGGAGGCGCAGCGGCTGCTCGACGCCGGCCGCCCGTTCCACGCCCACGAGGTCCTGGAGGACATGTGGAAGGCCGCCCCGGGCGAGGAGCGGGCCCTGTGGCGCGCACTCGCCCAGCTCGCGGTGGGCCTGACGCACGCCGCGCGCGGGAACACCAAGGGCGCCACGGCCCTGCTGTCCCGAGCGGCCGACGGGCTCACGCCCTACGCCGGCACGTCGCCCCACGGTGTCGACGTCGGCGCGCTGGTGACGTGGTCCCGGGCGCGGGCCGCGGACGAGCACCGCACGCAGCCGCCCCCGCGCTTGAGCTGAGGCGCCGGGGGTCGGTACGTTGCCCAACGCCGGGTGAAGGCGCGGGAGTAGGGACACTGGAGGCCGCGATGCCGTTCAACGGGCTGCCGCACGGATCCGTGCCCAGGCTGGAGCGCCCCGGACCGCTGCGCGAGCAGGTCTACCAGGCCCTGCTGGATCTCGTCGGCTCACGGTCGCTGCGTCCGGGGCAGCACCTGGTGGAGAGCGAGCTCGCGGCCCGGCTCGGGGTCTCCCGGCAGCCCGTGCACGAGGCGCTGCAACGGCTGAACACCGAAGGGTGGGTCGACCTCCGCCCCGCGCAGGGCGCCTTCGTCCACGAGCCGACCGGGGAGGAGACCGACCAGCTCTTCGTCGTCCGCACCCTGCTGGAGACCGAGGGGGCGCGCCTGGCCGCGGCCGGCCCGTCCGCCGAGGGCATCGAACGGCTCGGCGAGCTGTGCGCGACGGGCGAGGCGGCGGTCGCCGCGGACGACGTGGACGGGGCGGTCGCCGCGAACGCCACGTTCCACGCGTGCGTCATGGAACTGGCCGGCAACGCGGTCCTCGCGGACCTGGCGGCCCGTGTCGAGAACCGGGTGCGCCGCTACTACACGCCCATCGTCCACCAGGCCTGGGCCGAGCACCGCGAGCTCATCGCCGCGATCGCCGCCCGCGACGACGCCCGCGCCCAGCGCGTCATGCGCGCCCACACCAAGGACGCCAGAACCCGCTTCCCCCCGCGCCCGGCCGTCTGACGCGGGGCGCCCGCGGGTGGCACACCCTTTGGGAGCCCGATCGGCCGGTCCGACGGACGCCGGATGCGACGGCCCGGTGGCGCGCATAGGCTCTTGCCGGACATATCTCTCTTTCCGGGGTGAGTGACCGTGCCGACCTACATCACGCTGCTGAACTGGACCGACCAGGGGATCCGCGCCTCCGCGGACACCGCGGAGCGTGCCGACGCCTTCGGTGCCGCACTGCAGCGGGCCGGGGCGCGGCTCGTCGGCATCTACTGGACGGTGGGCCCGCACGACCTCGTGGCCATCGTCGAGGCGCCCGACGACGAGACCGCCGCCGCCGCGCTGCTGCGCCTCGGGGTGGTGGGCAACGTCCGCAGCACGACGATGCGGGCCTTCGGGCGGGACGAGATCGAGGGCGTCGTCGCCAAGGCCTCCGTCTGAGACCCCGGTGCCCGCGGACGCGGAGGCCGATGCCGGCCTCCGCGTCCGCGGGCATGTCACGCCGGCCCGTCGAGGGGCCCCGTCACTCGAACTCCTCGCCCTGGCCCAGACCGATGCCCGTCGTCCAGGACGTGATCACCACGCCGCCCTGGCTGATGTCGGTCTCGCCGGGGACGGCGAAGTACGTGGAGAGCGAGCTGTGGTCCGGCATCGACAGATGCAGCGCGTTGACCTTGAGCGTGTGCTCCGGCAGGTCCGGCTTGCTGTAGCGGACGGTGGCGTGCAGAGGGGAGTCCGGGCGCAGCACGAGCGTGCCGCCCCGGCCGCTGACGTACAGCGGGATCGCCGCGGTCTGGTCGGGAGGTCCGCTCAGGCTCACCTGGGGGGTGTCGCTGAGCGTGCAGGCGATGCCGTCGTGCGCCAGCAGGGTGATGTCGAAGGCGCGGCGGCTGAGGCCCGAGGTGAGCCCGCCGAAGTAGAACGAGACGTCACTGGTGCGGCAGGGCCGCGGTGTCGCCGACGTACCGGAGACTTTCGCGCTCGCGATGCCGGGAACGGTCAGTACGGCCGCGGCGATCGCCGCCGCGCCCGCTGCGGCAAGGGTCATTCGACGCATGGGAGTTCCTAGGGGTGGGAGAGGGGTGTTCAGAAGGCGCCGAGGCCGTGCGGCATGCCCCGGCCGGTCGGACCGTCCCAGCCGGCGCGCGCGTTGCAGACCGACGCGCTGAGCCCGGGGTAGTCGGCGCACGTGTGGTACGCCTCGTTGTTGCCGCTGGTGATGTCGGTGAAGGCGGCGGCAGGGGCGCGGTAGAGGGTCCGGGGTCCGTCGACCGCGGCGAGGTGGCCCACCCGGGTGAACAGGCCCGCGATGTACGGCGCGGAGGCACTGGTCCCGCCGGCGATCACCCAGTTGTACGGTTCGCCGGTGCTTGGCGCGTACGTGTCGTAGACCGCCACGCCCGTGGCGGCGTCGGCGTCCGCCGACACGTCCGCCGCGGCACGGTGCCCGCCGCAGGCCGCGGTCACCGAGGACGGCTGGCCGCCGGCCGCGGGGAACCGCGTCTCGCATCCGCTGCCGCCGGCCCACCACGCGGTCGCCGGGCCGGAAGCCGGCAAGGTGACGCCCCCGACGCTGATGACCGACGGGAGGTTCGACGGCCACGACTGGTGGATGCCGCCGTTGAAGCCGGAGTCCCCGGTGGACGCGGTGATCGCCACCCCCTTGTGGTGGAGGGCGGCGAGCGTGCGGCCGCTGGTGTTCGTCACGTCCGCTGAGTACCCGTAGCTGATGCTGACGGCCGAAGCGTGGTGCGCCACCGCGGTGTTCACCGCCCGGGCGAAGTCACCGGTGGACACGTCGTTGTCGTCCTCGGCGTCCTGCCACGGCACCGATATCTCCATCAGGCGGCAGGACGGGCAGGCGGCCGAGGCCATGTCGAGGTCGAGCGAGGTTTCCAGCGCCACCTCCTCCTCCACGAAGGCGCCGTGGGGGTCCGTCTGCGGGGCGGGCTGGGCACCACCGGTGTAGTCCAGCAGTTGCAGGCAGCCGGACGCCCTCGTGCAGGGCGGCAGTCCGTACGTCCGCCGGTAGGCGGCCAGGTCGCTCTCCAGGGCCGGGTCGACGCCGGCGTTGATGACGGCGATGATGCCCCTGCCGGACGAGGTACGGGGCAGTCCGTACGCCTTGCCCAGGTCGGCGGGACCGTAGCCGGCGGGCAGCGGGGAACGCAGCGGCGCGTCACTGCCCTTGTGCTCCGTGACCACCTCGGCATGGCATCGCGGGCACACCGAACGCACACCGTGCGAGTCCAGCAGCCGTCCGGTGCCCACCGCCTGGCGCAGCGCGGACACGCTCTCGCCGCTGTTGGCACGGGCGTTGGAGGGCGCGCCGGCCGTGCCGGTCGGCACCGGGGACGGCGACGGCGACGAGGCCGCGGCGAGCCCGGGGTGCAAGGTGGCGGCGGTCAGCGCCGCGGCGGCCACCGCCACCAGCGAGACCTTGGCGAAGCGGTTCGGCAACGTTCCCCGCATCCGCGCGATCCGGTCCCGCGACATGAATCTGCTCACGCGTCCATGAATCCTCTCCACTTGAAGCCGGGCCGTGCGGCCCGGTGCGACGCGGCTCCCCGGCCCGGGGCAGCGGTCGCGTTCGTCTTCTGCGGAGACCCCCAGCACGCCACGCCCCACTGCCCTTCGCCGTACAAGCCGCCGGGCGCCGTTGATCCTCGGCGCACCTGTTGATCCGTTCAGATGCACCCGGGACGCGGAAAGTTCTCGTCCGCGCGGAACTGCCGGCGGAAGACGGGGGACATGGTCGTGGCCGTGCACGGGCGCGCGGGCGCGCGGGCGGGCGGGGAACCGAACCGCCGCGGCGAACGTCCCTCGCTCCATGACTTCCGACGATCGGCAAGCGCCCACGAGCCACGCGGAGCGCGCCGCGGTCAACGACTACACCGGCTTCGCCGAGGCGTACACGAGCGAGAACGAGACCAACCTCGTCAACGCCCACTACGAACGGCCCGCGATGCTGGCTCTTGCCGGGGACGTGGCCGGCCGGCGGATCCTCGACGTGGGCTGCGGCGCCGGGGCGCTGTCCGCGGCGCTGCGCGACCGCGGCGCCGTCATGAGCGGCTTCGACGCGAGCGCAGGGATGCTGGAGCTGGCCCGGCGCCGCCTCGGTACGGACGCGGACCTGCGGGTCGCCGACCTGGCCGGGCCCCTTCCCTACGCCGACGGCACGTTCGACGACGCCGTCGCTTCCCTGGTGCTGCACTACCTGGAGGACTGGGGGCCGGCGCTGGCCGAGCTACGGCGCGTACTGAAGCCGGGCGGCCGGCTGCTCGTGTCCGTCGACCACCCCTTCGTGATCGCGCTCATGCACCGCGAGGCCGGCCGCCAGGCCGAGCACAACTACTTCGACACGACCAACTGGACCGAGGAATGGACGATGGGCGGCCGAACCGCCCTGATGAGTCTCTGGCACCGGCCCCTCCACGCGATGACCGACGCCTTCACCGCGGCGGGCTTCCGGATCACGGTCGTCAGCGAGCCGGATCCCGACCCCGCCGCCCGCGAGCTGTTCCCCGAGGCCATCGCGGCCGAGCCGCGGTTCCTGTGCTTCCTGTTCTTCGTCCTGCACGCGGAGCAGGGCCTGCCCGTCGCGTGAGCGCTCAGCCGGTCGTACCGCGCAGGACGGCCAGCGCCGAGGCGTACATCCGTTCCTTGATGGTGCCGAGGGTGTCGCCCGCCTTGCCCGCCTGCGCGGCGGCGAGCTCCAGGGCGGCGGAACGCACGGCGCCCTCCTCCACCGCCCGGTCCACGATGCCGGCGGCCGCGGCGTCCGTGCCACCGTACCGGCGGGCGGTGACCATGGCCTCGTGCGCGGTCTGCGGCGCGAGGCGGGACCGGATCAGGGCGGACATGCCGGGCGTGAAGGGGATGTTGATGTCGGCCTCGGGCAGGCACCAGAAGCCGCGGTCGGCACGCATCACACGGAAGTCGTGGGCGAGGGAGAGCATCGCGCCGGCGGCGAAGGTGTGCCCCTGCAGCGCGGCCACCGTGACCATCGGCAGGGACAGCACGCGGGCGAAGAGCCCGTGGACGGAGTTCCGGTAGCTCTCCTGCTGCTCGGCGTGGGCGCCGAGCCACTCCAGGTCCAGGCCGTTGGAGAAGAATTTGCCCGTCGCGGCGGTCACCAGGGCGCGCGGCCCCTCCGCCTTCTCCACCTCGTCGAGGGCGGCACCGACCGCGGCGAGCCAGTCGGGATGGAAGCGGTTCTCGCCGTCCCCGATGTCGAGCACGAAGACGTTCTCCTGGCGGTCAAGGGTGGGCATCTGCAGCTCCCGGGGGTCTGCCGAGTCCGTGGCCGTGTCCTGTCCGGAGCCCAGCTCCGTCGACCGGTGCGGCACCGCGATCAGGCCGCGGCCCGTAGGAGGCTCCGCTTCCATGGTCCATGACGGGCCGACCCGCGGCGACCCCGGCATCGACAGCATGCTCGGCGCGCACAAGCCCCCTTCGGGGAGACGGCGTTGAGCGGTGCGGGACGGGTGGCCGCGACGTACGGGATCGATGAACGGGTTTCAGCTTGCCGCCGCGCACCACCTCGTGGTCGGCATCGTGCCGCTGATCGTGGGCGTGATCGTCGGGGATCCTTGTCGGCGCCGTTGTCCTCGGCCGCCGTCACCGCGCGCGGCAGCCGGCCCCCGCACAACGGCCGCAACCCCGGGCCGGAGCGTGGCACCCGTACGACGAGCACGAGACGGGCCGGTCGTCGGACCGCGGTCCCGGGCACCAGGACGGCGTCCGCCACAGCGGCCGGCAGAGGCGCGTGCCGGACGAGTGGCCCGAGCCGGGGATCCGGCGCCGTCCGCACTCGATGAAGGGGTTCGGCAACTTCGGCTCGCACGATGCCGGCGACGCGGCGGAGGCGCCGCCGCGGTACCCGAGAGGCGACCGGTCATGAACCCGCGGCCCCGACGCGGACGAGCCGGTCCGTCACGGTCACGGATACCGTACTCACCCACCGTGACCGTCCGGGCGTACCCGTGACACGGCTGCCGGACCCGGCGCCGGCTTCGCGTCGGCGGGGACGCCCGCGCCGTGCCAGCATGGGCCGTAGACGGTGGGCAGAGGCAGGGATGCCGGGGCGGGTGGCCGAAGGCCCCGGCAGCAGGGAGACCGTTGTGACCCACGAGCAGCTCCGACTCGGCGAGGTCCTCGCGGCGGCCGAGGCGGTCGCGCCGGCCGACTCCGTCGAGGTCATCGGCCGCAACCTGCGGGAGCGGTTCGGGGCGCGTTCCGTGTCGTTCCTCCTCGCCGACGTCATCGGCCGGAAGCTGGTGCGGATCGGCGACGGCGGCCAGTCGCGGCGAGGCCGCGGCGCGGAGCAGATCCCGCTGTCCGGCACCCCGTACGAGGAGGCGCTGCGCGGCCAGCGGATCGTGCAGCACTCGGGCGACGGGCAGGGCCTGCGCCTGGTCGTGCCGGTGAGCCATCGGGGCGAAGCCCTCGGCCTGCTGGAACTGACGCTCCCCGGCGCCGACGCGGACGTCCTGGCACAGGTCGGCGAGGCCGCCCACGCGCTCGCGTACCTCATCGTCACCGACCGGCGCTTCACCGACCTCTACCACTGGGCCGGGCGCACCACGTCCATCAGCCTGGCCGCCGAGATCCAGCACGGGCTGCTGCCCTCGGCCGCCAGCTGCGAGGGCGACCGGTTCGCCCTGGCGGGCGCGCTCGTGCCCGCCGACTCCATCGGGGGCGACACGTACGACTACGCGGTCGAGCACGACATCCTGCACGTCTCCATCACCGACGCGATGGGCCACGACGTCGAATCCGCGCTGCTGGCCACGCTCCTGGTCAACGCCTCCCGGGGCGCCCGCAGAGCCGGCTGCGACCTCGCCGAGCAGGCGTACCGGGTGCACCGGACGCTCCTGGACCACAGCCGCAGCGGCTTCGCCACCGGCCAGCTCATCCGGATCGCCATGGACGGCACCGGCGCGCAGCTGGTCAACGCGGGCCATCCGTGGCCGCTGCGGCTGCGCGACGGCGCGGTCGAGGAGGTCCGCGTCGACGTCCACCTGCCCTTCGGCGTGCCCGCCCGCACCCCCTTCCTCGTCCAGCCCCTCGACCTGCGGGCCGGCGACCGGCTGGTCCTCTACACCGACGGCATGCAGGAACGCCGGGCCGGCGCGGTGGACCTGGCGGCGCTGATCCGCGACACCGCCGCCGAGCACCCCCGCGAAGTGGTCATCACGGCCACCGCCGCCGTGCTGGAGGCGTGCCTGGGGCACCTGCGGGACGACGCCACGATCCTCTGCCTGGACTGGCGGGGCCCGTGTACGCGGTGACGCACCACCGAAAGCGGCAACGGCGGGCGACCCCGCTGCGATGGGCATGGAGACCCGGCAAGCGCGAGCGGGGCCGCACCTTCAGCATGCGCCTTCACCGACGCGTGGTCTGCCCCTGAAGGGCGGGATGTGCCCCGCGTCAACCCGCTGCACCGCGGTGACCAGGCACTTGGCCGAATCGGACCCGCCCTCGCGGTCCCCGTCGCACACTGGCCGTGGTGGCTCCGCCGTGTCTCCCCCGTCGCGGCGGAGCCACCGTGGCCGGTGTGCGCGTGGTCAGGGCAGGAGCACGATCTTGCCGTGGGTGTGCTGCTGCTCCAGCTCGTGGAAGGCGTCCCGCACCTGGTCCAGCGGGTACGTGCGGGCGATCGGCACCTCCAGCCCGCCGGACACGGCCAGCCGGGCCAGCTCGCCCAGCACGACCGCGGACGCCGCCGCACCCTCTCCGTACGTCCGTGCGCCGACCTCGGCCGCGGCCTGCCAGTCGCTGATGGTGTTGATCCGCTCGGGCCGCACGCCCAGCTCGACCGCCAGCGCCACGTAGCCGTTGCCGAAGGTGTCGATGAACGCGTCGACCTTGCCGCCGGCCGCCTGGCCGATCCGCTCGGCGACACCGGGTCCGTACGCGACCGGCAGGACACCGTGGTCCCTCAGCCACGCGTGGTTCCGCTCGCTCGCCAGGCCGATCACCGTGGCGCCGCGCCGCCGCGCGAGCTGGACGGCCAGCGATCCGACGCCGCCCGCCGCACCGGAGACGACGACGGTGTCCTCCGGGCCGGGGTCCACCGCGAACACGGTGGCGTAGGCGGTCGTGCCGGCCACGTACAGCGCCCCGGCCACCTCCCACGCCAGCCCCGCCGGACGGGACACCAGATTCACGTCGTCGACCACGACGAACTGCGCGTGGCTGGCCCGCCGGTGAGTGAAGCCCAGGACCTCGTCGCCCACGGCGAAGCCCCGGAGGTGCGGGCCCGCCTCGACCACGACACCGGCCAGATCGCTGCCCTGCCCGGACGGGAACACCGCCGGCCAGCGGGCGTGCAGCGCGCCCGCGCGGATGTGCGCCTCGCCGGGCTGGATCCCGGCCGCGCGGACCTCGACCAGCACCTGCCCGGGCCCGGGCACCGGCCGCTCGACCTCCTCCACCCGCAGCACATCGATCCCGCCGTACTCGTGAAACCGCACCGCCCGCATCGCGTGACCACCGCACTCTCTCGTCCGGACAAGACCTGCCGGCCGGGCGCCGGGAAGCCGGCGCCGACCGTGCCACCGCGTGCAAAGGCCAAGCGAGGGGCCCGTATTCCCGCCCTGGAGGGGCGGGGCACCGCCTGCGGCGTTCCTGTGGCCGGCGCACGCCGTCCGCAGGGCGGGACAGCGTACCCGGAGTGACGGTCCACCTGCGCGGGGACATGCAGGTATGGCCTTTCTCGGTGTCGACGTCGGCACATCCAGCAGCAAGGGCGTCCTGGTCGACGCTTCTGGCGCCGTGCGCGCGACCGCGGTGCGCGAGCACGCCGTCTCCCGCCCGAGGCCGGGACACGCCGAGATGGACGCCGAGGTGTGGTGGCAGGAGTTCCGCGGCATCACGCGCGAGCTCCTGACCGGTGGCGTGCGGGTGGAGGCGGTCGGTGTCAGCGGCATGGGCCCGTGCGTCTGCCTGGCCGACGCCGCGGGCCGGCCGCTGCGCCCGGCCGTGCTCTACGGTGTGGACACGCGGGCCGTCGCGCAGATCGCCCGGCTCGACGCCGAGCTCGGCCGGGAGGCCGTCCTCGACCGGTGCGGCAGTGTGCTGTCGACGCAGGCGGTGGGGCCCAAGGTGGCCTGGGTGGCCGAGCACGAGCCGGAGGTGTTCGCGGCCGCGCGGCGCCTGCTCATGCCGGCCTCCCTTCTCGCCCACCGGCTGACCGGCGCCTATGTGCTCGACCACCACTCGGCCAGCCAGTCCGTCCCGTTCTACGACGCGCGGGCGCAGGACTGGTACCGCCCGTGGGTGGACGCCGTATGGCCGCACGCGGAGCTGCCTGAGCTGCGCTGGCCCGGGGAACAGGCCGGAACGGTGACGGCCGGTGCGGCGGCGGCCACCGGGCTCCTGCCGGGCACGCCCGTCATCACGGGAACCATCGACGCCTGGACCGAGGCCGTCAGCGTCGACGCGACACACCCGGGCGACCTGATGCTGATGTACGGCACGACGATGTTCCTCGTCGCCACCGTCACCGGGCAGTTGCGCGTGCCCGAACTGTGGAGCACCGTCGGTGCGTTCCCCGGCACCCGCTCGCTCGCCGGCGGCATGGCCACGTCCGGAGCGGTGACCGAGTGGCTGCGCGGCCTGTTCGGGTCACCCGGCCACGCCGCCCTGCTGGCGGAGGCCGCCGACAGCGGCGTCGGTGCGCGCGGCCTCGCGATGCTCCCGTACCTCGCCGGGGAGCGCACCCCGATCGCCGACCCCGACGCCCGCGGGGTGATCGCCGGTCTCACCGTCGAGCACACCCGCGGCGACCTCTACCGGGCCGCGCTGGAGGCGACCGCGCACGGAGTGCGCCACAACATCGAGGCCATGCGGCAGGCGGGCGCCGGGATCCGGCGGGTCGTCGCGGTGGGCGGGGGCACGCAGGGCGAGTTGTGGACGCGGATCGTCTCCGACGTCACCGGGCTGCCGCAGGACATTCCCACGATCACGGTCGGCGCCGCCTACGGGGCCGCCCGGCTGGCCGCCGGCCTGTCCGGCGAGGCGGACACCGCGATGTGGAATCCGGTGCGCGAGCGGCGCACACCGGACCCGGAGGCGGGGGCCGTGTACGACGGGCTGCACCGCCTGTACCGGGACCTGTATCCGGCGACCCGCGACACGGTCCATGCCCTGGCCCGGTTCCGGCGCGAAGCCGAAGGAGGCCAGGTCACCGGGCCCGCCCGGCCGGGCGGCGTCAGCGGCTGAGCAGTGGCAGCGCGGCGAAGGTGTGGTCCCGCCAGATGAGGCGGGACGCCTCTTCCGGGTACGCGGCGACGGCCGGCTCACCGCCGAAGAGCCGCACGAGGCGCTGCTCGCTGTCGTACGCGGGCCATCCGGGGTCGCCGTCGGCGGCGAACGACGTCCAAGCGGCCCGCATCCGGCCGGACAGCCCCTCCGCCTCCGGGGAGGGCGCCTCACCGATCAGCATGGCCGGCTGCCCGCGGTCCAGGTTGCCGAAGACGAGCGGTACGTCCAGGCCGTGGCAGGCGCCGAGCATGCCGCCCATACCGGGGGCGGGCCACACCAGCTCGTAGACGTGCGCGCGGCCTCCGGCGGCCGACTGCGCCTCGGCGAGGTGCAGCGACGGCATGCGGAACAGCCAGTCGGAGTGGACGAGTTCGTACAGCTCGTCCGGGCCCGCCGCCGGGAAGGCGTCGCGGTAGCGCCGCACGCCGTCGGGACCGGGCGCGAAGACGCGCAGCGCGTCGGCGGCCTGCTCCTCGTCCACCTCGCCGAGCAGACCGCCGAGGAGGGTGAACAGGCGGTGCTCGTCGCGGGTGTGGCCGACGAGGAGTTCGATGCCGCGGCCGGCGCCGCCGGCGAGGGCCTGCCACGGCGTGACGGCCAGGACGTCGCCGTCGACGACGGGGGAGAAGGCGATCGCCCGGTGGGCGGGCAGGCCCCACCGCGCGGCCCACTGGCCCATCTTGGCGCCGACCGCGTCACCGGCGGAGGACAGCCGGTCCGGCGCGACGCCGGACAGATCGGCCACTGTGGGCCGCAGCCCGAGTTCGGCGGCACAGGCGGCCGTGATGTCCGCGGCGAGCTCCGGCGAGAAGAACGTGCCGGGCACGCTCTGCGCTACGGCCCGCTGGAAGAGCCCGGCCGCACGGTCCATGGCCAGCAGCGCCGCGACCGACCCACCGCCCGCCGACTCGCCGAACACCGTGACCCGGCCCGGGTCCCCGCCGAAGACCCGGATGTTGTCGCGCACCCACTCCAGAGCCGCGACCTGGTCGAGCAGGCCCCGGTTGGCGGGCGCCCCCTCGATCTGCGCGAAGCCCTCCATCCCCACGCGGTAGTTGAACGTCACGACGACGACACCGCCGTCGCGCGCGAGCCGGCCGCCGTCGTACTCGGGGAGGCCGGACATGCCGAACACATAGCCGCCGCCCTGGATCCACACCATCACCGGCAGGTCCGCGCCGGGATCCGGCTCGGGCGACCAGACGTTGACCGTCAGCCAGTCGCCGCCCGCGGCGTCCCCCGAGAGCGCGTCCATGCCGAAGTGGCCGCCCTGCGGGGGCGGCGGACCGTACGAGACCGCCTCCCGCACCCCGCTCCACCCCTCCGCCGGTCGCGGCGCGCCCAGGCGCAGCGCCCCGACCGGGGCCTCGGCGAACGGAATGCCCCGGAACACCGCCACGCCCGCCTCCCGGCTCCCGCGCAGCCTCCCACCCACCGCGAGAACCTCGGGCCGCGACCCGGTCGGGCCGGACTCGGCAACGGTCATCACAACGTCCTCTCAGGCGGGCGGAGGGGGTGAGTTCTGGCAGTGACACCCCCGGCCCTGCGGATCCTCCACGGCGAGGGGATGCGGCGCCAGCGGTTTTTCGGGGGGACGGGCTGCGGCGCCGGGTGAGGCGAAGCCGAACAAGATCACCGCGAGTACGCTGTGAGCCACTTCGCCAGAGTGATGCGGTCAAGGACGGGTGACACCTCGCCGGCGATCGCGGGCCGCATGACCACGGGGGAGACATGCCCTTCTTCAAAGCCGTTCTGTTCGACTGGGTCGGAACACTCATCGTCCCCAAGTGGGGTCCCACCCGGACCGGGCACAGGGGGGCTTCGTGGATCCGACACTCATTGCGGCAACTTGGGCGTGACTCCTCCGAGGCGGAGATCCAGCGGATCAGTGCGGCCCTGAGTGCAGCAGGCGAGCTCCCTCACGTCGTGCAGGGCTGGGCGGGAGCCGACCTGTCGGCGGCAGCACACCGCGACAGCTACGATCGGTGGATCGATGCCGCAGGAGCGGACTCGGCCCTGGGCGACCAGATGTACACCGCACTGTCCGATGCGGTCGACAACGCCTTTGCCTCCGATGTCGAACCTACTCTCGCGGCGCTCAAGGCAGCCCGCCTGAAAGTGGCGATCATCAGCGACATCCACGTCGACATCCGCCCCGCATTCGTGGAGCGCGGCCTTGATGCGTATATCGACGATTTTGTCCTGTCCTTTGAACACGGCGTGGCCAAGCCCGACCCCGCCATCTTCCGCGTCGCCCTCAGCCGGCTCGGAGTACAGCCCGAAGAGGCACTGATGGTCGGCGATCGCCCCAGCCACGACGGCGCAGCCGTCGAAGCCGGGATCCCCACCCTGCTCGTCCCGCCGTTGACGAAGGCGACGAGGAACGACTGCACCTCGCACTCGCGGCCTGCGGCATTCGCACCCACTGACAGCGGGCTGCAGCCCAGGCATGCGCTCGACGCCCCGCGTCATGTCGCCCTGAGCCAGGTCAGGAAACACCTGCGTTCTTCCCCGCACCGGCCGCTGCCCGAGGCTTTGACGCTGCTCAGGCTGGAGGCGGGGCCGTACGGATCGGAGGTCAGCGTGCAAGCTTCCCGTACCGGGTGCAGAGCGTAGGAGCCGAATCCAACCAAAGCCGCGATGCCCGCCGATACGTGCTGACGACCCTGCTGTGGCGGGGAGGACACGCTGCGATGCTATCGGTGCTTTCCACGCATTGAGGCCCTGCCGACTTCCCTGGCAGATGGTTGGTGCGACATCGTGCGGCCTGCATGTGTCCACTCCGGTTTCGTCGCCAGATCGAGAGCCCAAAAAGCAGGGCATGAACGTCTGCAGTCTCCCGAAGAGGCGGCGGTCAGACGCTCCACGACGTGAGGTTGTCCCGCAAGTAATCGGCGAGCTCGACCGGTTGAAGGTCGAGCGCCGCCACGGCTGCCACGTCCAACGCGACGCGCACCGGCGAGAAGTCCCCCGTATTCGGGTCGTCCAGCTCGGGGCCGTTGCGGCGGCTCACGTCCATGTCCACGAGGTCGGCACGGAAATAGTGCTGGACGACCGTGATCCGCTCGCCGGGCTCGGTCGTGGTCAGGAACTCGCCGGCCGGGCCGATGGTGCCGCCGATTTCCTCCATGACCTCGCGACGCAAGGCGCCTTCGAGGCTGTCATCGCCGGGTTCGACGCCCCCGCCCACAGTTGTGTAGTAGACGGACCCGCCCGGCCATCCGCGTCGCAGGAACACCAGATGATCGTGGTCAAGGAGAACCGCGCGAACTCTGTGCCGCACCTTCATCCTCGTGACGGTAGTGCATTCGCTCTTCCGGCTCGGCGGCCTTGCAAAGATGTCCCACAGTAGAGCTGTTCGCCGACTCGGCGAGCGCGCCTGGCAAGCAGGATGAGCTCTTCGGCCAGCGGCTGCACGGCCTCCACGTCCGCTCCGTGCAGTTCCTCCGCCTGCACCCAGCGGGCGACAACGGCGGGCATGTCGGCGTCGCGTAAAGCCGCCAGAGCGTCCCGTGTCGGGGGACGGAGTTCTGATACCCAGGGTCCCGTCACCCCCGGGTTGTCCTCGTCCACGAGGCCGTGGGGGCCCGGAGTGGGGGAGGCCGGCCACACGGTCGTCGCCTCCACCAGGTCCACTCGCCAGGGAATCCGATGAATGGCAGCGATCAGCTGTCCCAGGATGACCGCCGGATCCACGCGCTTGGCTTCGACCCCGTCGAACACGGGGTGCCCCGCCCCGATGAGGATGTTCTGCGGGTCCAGACGGGGAGTTTCCCCGGAGCCGGGGCCGAAGCGGGCTCCGGGGCTTCCGGGTTACCGGGTTGCGGCGCGGGCGTAGAACGCGGCGAGCTCGTGGGGGTTCTTGGTGTAGACGTCGATCTTGTGCACCACGCCGCCGGCGACCTGGTGGATCTCCACCATGGTCAGCGGGAACACCTCGCCGGTGGTGTGCGCGGTGAGGGTCCCCGTGAGTGTTCCGACGACGCCGGCCGGGCCCTGGAACACCTGGGCATCGGTGATGGCGACGCCTGCGTGGGCCGTCATCGCGCCCAGGACCGACTGCGCGAAGGCCTCGCGGCCCCGGTGGACACCGCCGTACGGGAGTTGGGCCGGCTCGTCGACGATCACCCCGGGGGCGAGCCTGGCCAGCACACCCGCCACGTCGCCCTTGGCCAACGCGTCGTACAGCCCGCGTACGACGTCCGCGGGGTTCTCCGTCACGGCCTCGGTCCGCTCGCTCATCTTGGGCGTCCTTTCGTTCGGGCCCCGGAGGATCGGGGCACGCACCATGCAACGCCGGACGGCGGCGCCGGGGGAGTCCTTGCCGTGAGGGGTACTGGCAGGGACCCCCACCCCTCACGCTGCCTGCCTACCCTGTCCTCATGGACAACCGGGACGCAGTCAGCGCATTCCTCCGTTCCCGACGCGACAGCATCACGCCCGAGCAGGCGGGTCTGCCGGTGTACGGGCAGCGGCGGGTGGCCGGGCTGCGCAGGGGCGAGGTCGCCGCGCTCGCCGGGGTGAGCGTCGAGTACTACACACGCCTGGAGCGCGGCAATCTGAAAGGCGTCTCCGACAGCGTGCTGGACGCCCTCGCCCGGGCGCTGCGGCTCGACGACACCGAGCGCATGTACCTGCGCGACCTCGCCCGCGCCGCGGGCCCGGCGCCCCAGGTGCGGGCCCCGCGGCGGGAGACCCGTTCGGCGGTGCGGCCCAGCGTGGCGCGGATCGTCGAGGGGATGCCGGAGATGCCGGCGTACGTGATGAACAACCGGCTCGACACGCTGGCCGCCAACCCGCTGGGCCGGGCCCTGTATGCGGAGATGTTCGCCGACCCGGTGTGCGGGGCGAACGTCGCCCGGTTCGCGTTCCTCAACGCCGCTGCCACGCGGTTCTACACCGACTGGGAGCGCATGGCCCGTTTCGCCGTCGGCGCGCTGCGCGTCGAGGCGGGGAAGAGCCCCCACGACCGCGAGCTGTCGAACCTGATCGGTGAACTGTCCACCCGCAGCGACGCGTTCCGGGTGCTGTGGGGGTCCCACAGCGTGCATGTCTTCCGCGACACCACGAAACGCCTCCACCATCCGCTTGTCGGTGACCTGGAACTCGACCAGGAGACCATGAGCCTGCCGGACGACAGCGGCCTGAGCGTGGTCGTCTACAGCGCGCCTCCCGGGACCGCGGCCGCGGACGGCCTGAAGCTGCTCGCCGCCTGGTCCGCCACGTCCGGGCGGGAGCAGGACGCCGGGCAGGCGTGATGGGCGGCGTGCCGGACGACGGATCGGCCGGGTACGGCGCGATGGCCGTACCCGGCCCGATCCGCTCTTGTCATGTCAAAGGTGTTCGGCGACGACTGTCTGCGCGGCCTCTGCATCAGGGGGTCATATGCGGTCCTGGAGCAGCGCGATGAGCTTCGCCTCGGTCTTCTTGTCCGCGTCCCGCTTGAGGGTGACGACCTGGATGGTGCAGAGCCGGTCGTCGAGGGTGAACCCCGTCATCATCGAGTTGTCGATCTGCTCCGAACCGGCCGTGTTCGGGGAGCCGATGCTCAGCGTCACGGACTGGTAGGTGTCCGGGTTCTCCCAGTTGCACACGCTCTCGCCCACACCGGCATCAGGGTGCCCGCCGTCGTTCTCGCCGATGATCGGCGTGATCTCGTCGGGCTTGAGCAGCGTGCAGGCGTCGACCTTCTTGCCGCTCTGCGAGGAGTCCTTGCCGGAGGCCGCTCCGGTCGCCGGAGCGGAGGTGCCCGAGGCCGAGGAAGAAGTGTCCGACGAGCCGCAGGCGGTGGCCGTCGCGGCCAGGAGCACCAGGCCGACAATCGCCAGGGGTGAAGACTTCACTGTTGTCCTCCGATCGTGGTGCAACGGATGGAGCGCGGCCCTCGGTGGACACGGTCCGCGGTGCGTGTGTCCGGTCCGCCGGCACGACCCGCGCTCTCGATCAAGAAGACGTCACCCCTGACGGGACGGGTTGCGGACCGGTGTCACAGGCGGGCAACCGAGTGTCACCACTGGATCACAGGGGTGGCACCGGGCGTTCAACTCCCTCGGCGCTCATGCGTCGAGGCGTCCGGGCGTCGGTACGCCCCGCGCGTTCCCGGCGGGCGGTTGTCACGGATCACCGGCGTTCCCGGTCGTGCCTGAGGACGGCGAAGCAGTCGCGCTTCGTCCCGGACGACGTTCCCGGAAAGGTTTCTCATGGCAGGCCATGATGCTCCCGAACGTGACGGCGACGGCCCGCTCCCGTGGTCGGCCGGTGCCTGGGAGCAGGCGTTCGGCTGTGACAGCGTTCACACGACCATGGACAGGTACGGCGTCCTGGTCGGCTACAGCGGCTCCGTGTCCAGCAGGAGGGCGCTGTCCTACGCGGCCGGGATGGCGCGGCGTGCCGGCACCGTGCTCATCGTCGTCCATGTCACCAGGCAGAACGCCCTCGCGTCCTTCTTCGGGTTCGAGGCGCCGCGCGTCCAGCGGGGCGGGCCGGACGGGATGCGCACGCTGGCGCGCCGGCTCGCCCGCGAGGAGCACCTGGCGGATGTGCCCTGGACCCTAGTCCGGCGCAGCGGTGTCATCGCCGACGAGCTGGAGACGGCCGGCCGCAAGTACCGGGCACGCGCCATCATCGTGGGTCAGTCGCGGGGGCCCGGCAGCAGGCTTTTCGGCTCGATCTCCCGCACCCTGGCCCACCGCGCCCAGCGGCCGGTCATCGTCGTCCCCTGACCGGCCGGCGTACCGAGGCGGCAGCCGCCGGCGCCCGTCCGTTCCGTACCCTGGCGGCATGCGTATGCGCCCCACCTTGAGCTGGACCCCCACCGAGGACCTGCCTGCGGCCACCACGGATCTGGAGCCGGTCGCCGACGCGCTGGGCGCCGGCGGTGTGCTGGTGCTCAGCGGGGCCGGCATCTCCACGGAGTCGGGCATCCCGGACTACCGGGGCGAGGGCGGCAGCCTGAGCCGGCACACCCCGATGACCTACCAGGACTTCACCGGGGACGCCCGGGCGCGGCGCCGGTACTGGGCGCGCAGCCATCTCGGGTGGCGCACCTTCGGCCGGGCCCGGCCCAACGCGGGTCACCGGGCGGTGGCGGCGTTCGGGCGGCGCGGCCTGCTGTCCGGTGTGATCACCCAGAACGTGGACGGCCTGCACCAGGCCGCCGGCAGCGAGGGGGTCGTCGAACTCCACGGAAGCCTGGCCCGGGTGGTCTGCCTCTCCTGCGGCGCGTTCAGCCCGCGCGGCGAGCTCGCCCGGCGGCTGGAGGAGGCCAACCGGGGCTTCGAGCCGGTGGCCGCGGCGATCAATCCGGACGGCGACGCCGACCTCACCGACGATCAGGTGGGGGACTTCCACGTGGTGCCCTGCGTGGTCTGCGGCGGTGTCCTCAAGCCCGACGTGGTCTTCTTCGGCGAAGCCGTGCCGCAGCAGCGGGTCGAGCAGTGCCGCGCGCTGGTGAGCGAGGCGGCTTCGCTGCTGGTGCTGGGATCATCGCTGACGGTGATGTCCGGGCTGCGGTTCGTTCGTCAGGCGGCCCAGGAGGGGAAGCCGGTGCTGATCGTCAACCGGGACGTCACGCGCGGCGACCGCCATGCGCTCACCCGGGTCGCGCTCCCGCTGGGAACGGCGCTCACCACCGTCGCCGGGCGGCTGGGCGTCCCCGTCGAGCCCGCTCACTCCGCGGCCGGGTCCGAAGCCGCGGTGGCGGACGCGGGCGCGGCGACGGCGTAGTCCTCCCAGGCACGGAGGAACGTCTGGATGGCCTGCCGGTTGCGCTGCAGCACGTCGATGCGGCGTTCGATGCTGCTGAGCTGGCGGCGCAGTCCGTCCAGGTCCTTGGCCGCCGGGCAGTTCGAGGGGTCGGTCTTCACCTTCCCGGCCTCCAGGCAGGGGAGCACCTCGCGGATCATGTCCGTCGTGAGGCCGGCCTCGAGGAGTTCGCGGATCTGCAGGACGCGGTCGATGGCCGGTTCGCCGTAGGTGCGGTATCCGTTGGCGCCCCGGAAGGGGTGCAGGATGCCGACCTCTTCGTAGTACCGCAGCAGCCGCGGTGCCACGCCGGTCCTTGCGGCAAGGTCTCCGATCTTCATGCACTCTCCTTCGTGGTGTCGGCCGGCGATCGCGCGCCGGTTGACCTTCACATTAATGGAAAGGTTTAGCTTTTTTCCACGGCCCAGCCCTGCTCAGGCGCGTTGACCGAGGCCGCTTCGAGGAGAAATGCGAGATCGCGACATGACGACGACGGGTTCCAGGCCGGACAAGGGCAAGCCGGGCGCCGGCGGATGGACCGCGGAGCGCATGGCCGGGCAGAAGGGCCGGACTTTCGTCGTGACGGGTGCGACGAGCGGCCTCGGCCTGGTGACGGCGCGCGAGCTCGCGGCGCACGGCGGCCGGGTACTGCTGGCCGTGCGCGACGCGGCACGGGGAGAGCAGGTGGCGTCCGCACTGCGCAGCGCATACCCGGGGGCCGAGGCGGAGGTGCGGCAGGTCGACCTGCTGGACCTGGACTCGATCCACCGGGCGGCGGAGGAGATCGGCCGGGAGGAGTCCGTCGACGCACTGATCAACAACGCGGGCATCTCCATGGTCGGGCACGGTGTCACCGCGCAGGGCGCCGAGCGTCATTTCGCCGCGAACCACCTCGGCCACTTCGCGCTCACGGCGCTGCTGGCACCGGTGCTGCGGCGCTCGCCGTCGCCGCGGGTGGTCACCGTGACCTCGTACCTGCACGAGAAGGGCGAACTCGATATGGACGACGTCGCCTGGACACGGACGTACACGCCCCTCGCGGCCTATTCGGCGTCGAAGCTGGCGAACGCGGTCTTCGGCGTGGAGCTGGCCCGGCGTGAGCAGGCGTCGCCGACGCCGATCACCAGCCTTGTCGCACACCCGGGTTACAGCAACACGCCGATGCAGAGCAAGGGGAGCGGCATCACGGGGCTGCTCATGCGCATGTCCGGTCGACTCTTCGCGCAGAGTCCGCAGATGGGTGCCCTGCCGCAGCTGTACGCGGCGACCGAGCCCGGTCTCGCCACCGGCACCTACATCGGGCCCGACGGCCGGGGCGGACGGTCGGGGCACCCCCACCCGGTGCCGTTGTCGGCGGCGGCTCAGGACCCGGAGCTCGGACGCCGCCTGTGGGAGCGCTCGCAGCAGCTGACCGGCATCGACTGGGACACCTCCCGCGCCGCGAACACGGCCACGGGGGCGGGCGCCTGACGCGCGGAAACGCGAAGGCCCCCTCCGGCCTTGCGTGTCCGAGGGGGCCTTCTGCCGCGGAGCCGCCCCAGCGGGGCCGCCGTGAGCTCAGATCGTCGGGATGTCGTCGACGGTCTCCTGGTGCGGTTCGAGGATGAACCTCCAGCCGGCGCTGGGCTCCATGAAGCGCACTCGGGTGGGGTAGATGTCCAGGGCGCGGCGGTCACGATTCTGGCTGCTCGTGCTCTTGCGCCCGCGCGCCGGCTCTTCGAACAGGTCGACCTTGACGTCCGGCACCGCGACGACTTCCTCGTTCCAGCGCTGGACGATTCCCGCGCCGAATGCCTCCCGCGCGGCGTTGTAGAGCGCCTCCAAGGATTCCTTGGTCCCGTCGGGCACAAAGAGGGCCAGGTTCAGCAGGACACCGGCACTCTGGAGAACCTCGATTTCCTCCCCGGCCTCGTCGGCGACCCAGATGCCGCGCTCTTCGGCATTGTCCGGAAGAACGTGCACTTCCTCACCGAAGATCGTCCTCGCGGTGAAGGATCCGCCCTCGAAGCTCTTGCCCGGCTTCACAAGGAAAGCCGGGGCGTAGCAGTCGAGCGGGAGGTCTTCCGTCGATGCCGAGACGAATATCGCGTCCTGGTGGCTCAGCTCGGCGACCTCTTCCGAGGTGAGACGCCGGGCCACAACCTTCTCGGTATTCACGCTGTTTCCCTTCTCCGTACAGCCAAGGACAGGGCGGCGGGCCGCTCTTCGCGGCTCGGCCGCGACCCACCCGGCGGCCCGGCGGTGACCTCGGGGTCAAGCGGTGCCGGCCGTGGGGTGCGTCGCTCGACGTCGCCGCCCCGGACAAGATCCCAGACCCGGACCCGGGCAGCAAATCCGCCCGGGGAAAGGCTTACTGACCCCTTCGGGAGCGGGATTACGTGCCGGTTGATGCGGCCGGCGCCAGGCCGGTGGAAAGAAGCCTGCCGCGCGGAATTCCCCTTGCGGCGCCCGGCGCCCGGCGCCTTGGACGCGGCCGAATCGCCGGAATCGCCGGACCCCGCCGGCAGCAGGTGGTATCGGCGCCGTCATCGCGCCCGAATCCGGTAGGCGAGGACACCGGAGGGAACGGCGACCGCCAGCAGCCCGCCGCCGGCGTGGGCGCTGCCGAGCACCTCGTGGTGGACCGGGATCGTCAGGACGCACCGTCCGGTGCCCGGGTCCCGCAGCCGCACCGTCCTGTCATCGGCGCTGACGGGGACACCGTCGAGGAAGAGCACCGCGGACACCTCGCCGCTGTGCCCGGTCAGCGTCCGCACGGGACGGCCGGTCGTGGGATCCCAGATGCGTGCGGTCGCGTCCCGCCCGCCGCCGGCGAGAAGCGTCCGGCCCGCCGCCTCGAAGGAGCACACGCTCCGCACCAGATCGGTGTGCCCCTCCAGCACCGCCACTTCCACGCGCGGTACGACCGAGGTCCACGCCGTCTCGAAGAGCATGGGTTCACGCTAGTTGCTCTGACCGGGAAGGTCTGCCGGGTTGGCGGATCATTCCCGCTCGGAGGCAGCGGCAAGGTGACGGCGGCAGAAGTCGGCAGCCGTGAGGTGGGGCCTGTGCAGCGCATCGCTGTAAAGCCGCATCTCACGAGCCGCTCGATCCAAGTGTCGCCAAAAAGTGAGGGGAAGGTCTAGGTCGTCGCCGAGATCGACCAGGCAGTCGAAGGCGAGTCCCAGCTCGTTGTGCTCCAGGAACTCCAGCGTCGATGAGAGATCGATGTCCGGCAGGCGCGTGAGGTGGGCTCGGGCGGCGTCGAGGTGGTCACGGGTCTGATTCCAGCCGGCCTGCAGGGCCTGACGATCGGCGGTCATGGCGCCAGTGTTGCCGGTGAGTTGGTCGAGGTCACGCGACGTGCGCTGGCCGGCCGCCCCGGTGCAGGCCCTTCTCGCTGCGGATGCGAGCACGCTCCTTCCGCCGGGCGGCGAGGACGTCGGGGTGCCGGGCGTTCTGGTTGCGCCATCGCAGGCAGGCGTGCAGGGCCCAGGCCCGGCGGTGTGGTTGCGGTGGTGGGAGTCGGCGACGGCGCACTGCCGCAGCGGACGGAAGGGGGCCTCTACGGGGTTGGCCCAGGACGCGCAGCCCGCGGCATTCCTTCAGGCTCGCCCCATGCTTGCACCTCCGCGTAGGAGAGGGTCGTGAGGTCCGCCGGCCGGCCGTCGCGGATGGCCGTCGCGGTGGTCACAGCCGCCGCCAGGGCCCTGCGGTAGAGCATCGAGCCGAGGCTGATCCTGCGCACACCCAGTGCGGCCAGGTCGGCGAGGGCGGGTCCGGTCGGCGTGTACAGAATGTTCAGCGGGACGACGAGGGTTGCCGTCAGCGCGGCGATCGCGTCCGGGTCCGACAGCCCCGGCACGAACACCCCGTCCGCACCGGCCTGTTCGTACACCGCGAGGCGCGCCGCTGTCTCCTCCTCCTGACGTCCGAGCCAATAGGTGTCGGTGCGGGCGTTCACGAACAGCTCCGGCACGGCGGCCTTGACGGCGGCGATCTTCGCGGCGTGCGACTCCACGGGGGCGAGGGTGCCGTCCGGGCGGCCGTCTTCGAGGTTGATCCCGGCGGCTCCTGCGGAGTGGAGCTTCCGGGCCAGCTCAGCCACTTCCTCCGGGTCCTCGCTGAAGCCCCCTTCGGCATCGACCGTGAACAGAAAGGAGCCGCGTCCGAGTCGGCGGGCCAGAGCCGAGGTCGCTTCGGCGGTCGCCGCCGCCCCGTCCGTCAGACCGGCGGCTGCCGCCACGCCCAGGCTCGTGGTGCCGATCGCCGCGAAGCCCTGCGCCGCCAGAGCGGCCGCAGAGGCGTGGTCCCAGGCGTTGGGAAGCAGCAGCGGGGTGGCCTGGTGATGCAGGCGGGCGAAGTCGGTCAGCGGGCGTCGGCGCAGGCCGTCGGCCAGAGCAAGTGCGTGGGCCCGGCCGGGACAGACCCGCGGTGGTGCGCCGAAGGTGAGCGGCACGGGGTGCACGCGATGGGCGGCCGCGAGATCCAGGAGAACCGCATCGCCCTCGGCGATCTCTCGACCGGCGACCCGGGTGGAACGCGTGGCGACCCGGCGCATCGCCGATACGGGCGGAGCCTCCCGGAGCACTCGGGCCAGCGGTACGTCGCTGTCGGCCGCGGTCTCCACCAGGGCAGCCGTCGCCGCGCAGGCCTGCACCAGCAGCCCGATGCGGTTGGCAGCGGCCTCCATGCCGTCCTCATCCGCGTTCCGTGGCGCCAGCCGCGCCATGAGATGGGCCACCGCCTCGTCAGCGGCTGCGTCCGTACCCCCGAAGTAGGCCCCGGCAATGACGGTCACCGCCTCCGCGACCATCCCGGGCTCCGGCATTCCCAGGGCCTCGGCGAGAATACGCACCACCCGCACGCGTACCTCCCCTTCCGGCCCCGCCGCCACCGCCCGCCGTAGTGAGGCGGGCTCCAGCCGGGACAGTTCGGCCTCCACCAGAGCGCGCCGCCGCCGGTGCTGCTCACCGGAGCTGAATCGGGCCACGGTGGCACGCAGCCACGCGACACTCGCCCCGACGGGACCGTCGTCGGCAGCAGGCAGCTCCGGGACCAGTGCGGGGTCGGCGAGCGCCGCTCGCACGTCCTCATAGCGGTCGAACTCATGGATCGTCGTCGACGTCATGGCCCTGACGCTAGGGCCGGGACAGTTCGCCGCTCCCCGAACCGTCCCTGCGGCATCATGACCTTGTGCCCCCACTCGCCGAGACCGCCGCCCTGTTCGCCGACCGCACCCGGGCCGCCTTCTGCCAGGCGCTGCTCGACGGACGCGCCTGGACCGCAGGCGAGCTTGCCCGGCACGCAGGGGTGCGGGCCTCCACCGCCAGCGAGCAGCTCTCCCGCCTCATTGCCGGCGGAGTGCTGACCGAGGAACGCCAGGGCCGGCACCGCTATGTCCGGCTGGCCGACCCGGAGACAGCCGCCCTCGTCGAAGCCCTCGCCTCGTACGCATCGGACACCCCGAGCCCGCAGAATCTGCGGGAATCGGTGCGGTTCAGTGCCGAAGCACGGGCCCGCACCTGCTACGACCACCTGGCGGGGCAGCTGGGCGTTGCCCTGGCGGACGCGATGATCGCCCGAGACCTGGTCGCCGCCGACTCCGGGCTCGCCGTCACCCCGGCGGGCCGGGCATGGCTGAGCGAGCATCTCGGCTTCGAGCAACCTCCAGGTGCCCGGCGGCCTCTGGTGCGAAGCTGCCTGGACTGGACCGAGCGTCGGCCCCACCTCGCCGGAGCGCTGGGCGCGGCACTGTGCAGCACGGCGTTGGAACGGACATGGGTGCGGCGCATCGGCTCCGGGCGGGCGGTGAAGGTGACGCCCGAAGGGACCGAGGCGTTCCGGGAGTTGCTGGGAGCGGCGGTCTGACCACTCGACCTGCGCTCCGGGAGTGGTTCGCCCACGGGAGAGGGCCGGCCCTTCGGGGGCCGGCCCTCCTGCCTCAACGGGGTTCGCGTCCGGGGCGCGCCGGCGGCCCGTTTCCGGTGCCGCCGGCGCGGTTCCCGACGCTTCCCGCGGCTACTTGCGCTTCAGCGTGAAGTTGCCGGTGACCGTCTCCCCCTTCTTCAGCTTGATCGTCGTGACGGTCGGCTGGTAGCCGTCCTTGGCGACGATGACGGTGAGCGGGTTGTTGCGGACGTCGAGCCACAGCCCGTACGTGCCGTCCGCGGCCGTGGTGAGGGTGTAGGACGAGGCCCAGCTGTCGATCTGGACGGTCGCCCCGGCCAGCGGCGCGGTGCCGCCGGTGGCCGTGTTGCCCAGGACGAGACCGGCGATCTTCCCCCAGGTCTTGGGCGGTGCGACATGCAGGGCGACCGGGATGCGCGGCACGGAGTACGGCGTGTCGGTGCCCACGCTCAGACCGGCGGTCAGGTCGCCGGGCTGGGTGATCGAGGCGGCCGTGGCGTCGAGCGAGACGGTGACGACCGCGCTCGCGCCGGGCTGCAGGGTGAGCTGCTGGACGCTCTCCGCGAGCCAGTCGACGTCGCTCGCGCCGCCCTGGTCGTAGCCGGGCAGCACCTCGACCTTGCTGATCGGCGAGCCGGGGGCGTTGCCGCCGCCGGCCTTGTAGAAGCCGGGCGCGCCGCCGCCGCGGTAGGTGGCGACGTTGGCGTTGGGCAGGGTGCCCCAGGTGCCGGACTTCGGGTCGAAGGCCTGGCTGCGGTTGGTGAGGGCGTTGTTGCCGACACCGCCGACCAGGATCAGACGGCCGTTGGCGGCGGCGTACGAGGAACCCCACTGGGCGGCCGGCACGTCGGCGAGCTGCGTCCAGCTGTTGGCGCCCGGGTCGTAGGAGTAGGTGTGGACGACGTCGTTCTCGTTGCCGCCCAGACCACCGGCGCAGTAGATCTGGCCGTCGATGGCGCCGCACGCCTCCCACGAGATGGCCTCGGGGTAGGCGGCGATCTGGGACCAGCTGTCGGTGCTCGCGTCGTAGACGCTGGCGTCCGTGGTGCCGCAGAAGTCGGCGCCGCAGCCACCGATCATGTACAGCTTGCCGTCGAGGACGGCCGTGCCGGAGCCGGCGTACGGCTTGGGCGCGGACGCACCGGTGGTCCAGCTGTTCGACTGCGGGTTGTAGATCTCCAGCTTCGCGTCAGGGGCGCCGCTCGGGCCCCAGCCGCCGACGGCGTAGAGCTTGCCGTCGATGAAGCCGTGCGCGGGGTCCTCACGGGTGTCGGACGCGCTCGCCAGCTTCGTCCAGCTGCCGGCGACCGGGTCGAGGACGTACAGGTCCTTGACGTCGGTCGAGCCGTTGTACCCGAAGGCCGAGTAGAGCTTGCCGTCGAGGGTGTCGACGGCGTTGTCCATGAGGGCGGTCGGGAGGTCCGGGGCCGTCTGCCAAGCGTCGTCGGCCGGGGTCGCGGCGGACGGCGCGGCCTTGGCGGACGACGCGTGGGCCTTGCTGGACAGTGCGGTGTAGTCACCCTTGACGGTGCGCAGGGCGGCGCCCTTGTCCTGCTGGGTGAAGCCGCCGGACTGCTCGCCGAGCTTGACCGTGGCGGCCGCGCCACCGGTGTTCTTGACGGTCAGCTTCTGCGACGCGGAGCCGCCCCAGGCGACGGACGCCGAGACGGAGGCGGGAGTGATCGTGACCTTGCCGGCCTTGAGCTTGAAGTTCGCCTGGACGGCGCTGTCGGCCCCGGTCTTGGCGTTCTTGGTCAGCGAGGTGTACTTGGCCTTGGCCGCGGTGAAGGGGTGGCTGCCGAAGGCGGTGGAGACGAACGAGTAGAAGCCGTCGGGCAGGTTCGGGTCGTCGGGCGTGGCGACCGTGATGGCCTTCTCGGACGGCTTGTCCTGGCTGGTGACGGTGGCTCCGACGATGCCGTCACCGCTGTTGGCGTCGGTCACGTTGCCCACGACCAGGCCGGCGGGGACGGGAGTGAGCTGACGGTTGCCGACGAAAACGTTGTCGACGGACCACCACCATCCGAAGCTGCTGGTGAAGTGGAAGCGCAGCTGCACCGCCGGCTTGCCGGCGAAGTCGGACAGCGAGGCCTCGATCCGGTCACCGGTGACGTCCGGACCGGCGGACCAGATCTTGGTCCAGGTGCTGCCGCCGTCGGCCGTCGCCTCGACGGTCGCCGACTGGTTGTTGTACGACTTGTACTCGGTGCTGAAGGCCACCTCGGGGTCGTTCTTCCCGGTGAAGTCGTAGACCGGGCTGAGCAGCGAGGAGTCCTGCGTGGCCCCGCCGCCGAAGTGGTCGCTGTCGGCGACGGCGAATCCGCCGTCACCGCCGGTGCGGTTGCCGCGGCTGCCCGGGTCGTCGAACTCCCAGCCGCCCGTGGTGCCCTCGGCGTTCTCCACCTTCCAGCCGGCGGGCGGGGCGTCGGTGGCGTCGAACGGCTCGTTGGTGCCGGTCACGTCGATCCGGTAGCCGGGCGGAGTGCCCGTCCAGGAGTCGACCGGGACCGAGATGCCCACCGTCTGCGCGGAGCCGCCGACGGTGATCGTCTTGCTGACGGCCTGGTATCCGGCGGTGGCCGAGGCGACGTGCAGCGTGTAGGAGTGCCCCTGGGGCAGTTCCAGGCTGTACGAACCGGTGGCCGGGTCGGTCCAGACCGCGCCGGGGACGCCGTCCGCGGTGATCTTGGCGTACAGCGGCCAGCCGTGGCCGGAGCCGTCGGTGACCTTGCCGGCGATCGTCTGGCTGGGCACCGCGGCGAGGGTGAAGTTCTTGGTCACCGTGGCGTCGTCGTCGACCGCGACGTCGTCGGCCGAGCCGTCGGAGTAGCCGAACGCCTCGACGGAGATGTCGTAGGTGCCGGTGGCGACGGTCAGGGAGTACGCGCCCGTGGCGTCGGTGTGGGCGACGCTGTCGCCCGCGGTGACGGTCGCGCCGGCGATCGCCTTGCCGGTGGCGCTGTCGGTCACGCTGCCGGTGATGACGCCGTGCGGGCCGCTGCGGAACGCCGACAGACCGGCCGGGGTGCCGAGACCGGTCGGGCCGTCGTAGCCGGTGCCGCCGGTGCAGAGGTACGCCGGGGAGCAGTTGCCGTTGCTGCCGGTGGTGATGTCGTTGATCCCGGTGCCCGCGGCGTACGGGTAGGCGTTCGGGTACGAGCCGGCGACGGGGGTGCCGGCGGCCGCGTACACCGAGGCGATGATGGGCGACGAGACGCTGGTGCCGCCGTAGACCGCCCAGCCGTTGTGGCCGTAGGTCTGGTAGACCGCCACGTCCTCCGCGACGGCGGAGACGTCGGCCAGCGCCCGGTTGTCACAGCCGGTGTCGTGCTGGAAGGCGGGCTTGGGCTCGTACAGCGAGCAGCCCGAACCGGCGAGGTTCCAGGCGGCCTCGGTCCAGCCGCGGGTCGTGGACGGCGCGCGGGTCAGCGTGGTGCCGCCGACCGCGGTGACGTACTGCGAGGCGGCCGGGTAGCTCACGCCGTAGCCGTAGTCACCGGTGGACGCGGTGATCGCCACGCCGGGGTGGTTGTAGTGCGCGTCCAGGTCCGTGGTCTCGGACGGGTCCTCGCCGTTCCCGCCGCGGTAGTCGGTGCCGTAGGAGTTCGAGACGTACTTCGCGCCGAGGGCGACCGCCTGGTCGACGGCGGCGGACAGGCTCTCGAAGCTGTTGTCGTCGGCCTCGACCAGCAGGATGTGCGCGTTGGGCGCGATCGCGGAGACCATGTCGAGGTCGAGCGAGATCTCACCGGCCCAGCCGGGGTCCGGCGTGGGGTAGTTGGTCCCGCCGCGCTGGTCCACCTTGCGGAAGCAGCCGTTGTCGGTGGTGCAGGCCGGCAGTCCGTACTGCGCACGGTAGACGGCGAGGTCCGCCTCGGCGGTCGGGTCGTCGAAGGCGTCCACGATGGCGACGGTCTGCCCGCCGCCGCCGTCGGTGGGCAGGTCGTAGGCGCTCTGCAGGTCGGTGGCGCCGTAGCCGGCCGGCGTCTCTGCCGCCGGCATCAGGCCCTTGGACGCCTTCACATCGGTGCGGCGCAGGGCGAAGCAGCTGAACTGGCCGGGCTTGGGTGTGTCACAGGTCGGTTCGAAGGACGCGCGGCCGGCGGCGGCCGGGGTGGCGGAGTGTGTGTCCGCGACAGCCGTGGCTAACGCCGGTGCCTGCACTCCGAGCACCGCCATGGCGGCGGCGCCGAGGACGGCCAGGCCCCTGGTCACCGTCCGGCGGACAGGGTTTCTGGTTCTCGCTGGTCTGCGCAACGTAACTCCCATGCGTGCTTGCTGGGATCGAGCCGTGTACGGCTCGCGGGCGGCGGTGGACGCCGTGGCGTTCACCCGGGCCCATTAGCGAGATCAGTCCTGAGCATGTCAATGGGGAGGCTGGGCAGCGTTGGTGACGGTGCGTGAGGGAGTCGTTGCTGGGACGGATCACGTGAGCTGGGATTTCTGAAGGTTCAGGGCGGAATGCGTGTCTTCATGTGTTCGTTACGTGAACACCAGATTTCCGTGGCCTATGAATGTTCACGGAAAGTATTGTGGGCGTGAATACGACACACGACGGGAAGTCGCCAGGGTCGGCAACGCCGCCGGAGTTGTTTCCGGCGTGATGTGCGCTTGTGCGCAAGTTGCCTGTGCTGGGGCCTGGTTCGGCCCGGGGCGGCCTCGGCACCCGGCCGTGAGGCCGCAGGTGCGCCCGGGCCGCGGCGAGCGGGTGCCGGACGCCTGCCGGCGCTTCAGCCCGGTCGAACGAACCCCTGCGCGAGCAGGTCCTGGTAGGGCACGGACTGGAATTGCAAGGGCGGGGCCATGTCGCCGAACGACTCGGTGAACGCCTGGGGTGACCGTGCCAGTTCCCGCAGGACCTGGGCCGCCGTCTCGTCGCCGGCAAGCCCGGGCGCCAGGGCGGCGCAGCCTTGCACGCCCGCATGCGGGTGCCCGAGCCAGCCCCATGTGTCGCCGCCGAGTTGGCCGATGGCGATCAGAACGGTAGCCACGTCGTAGGGGGAATCGGCGTCCCGGGCCATCGAAGCCAACTGCTCCACGAGCGCCGGCCGCACCGCCGATGCCGAGGGATGCCGGGCCAGTGCACCGACGGCAGCGGCTGCGCACGTCCTGCGCCTGGTACGTCCCGAAGCCAGGTGCGGCAGCACTCGTGCCAGGATCTCGGGAACCACGTCGAAGCAGGCGACCGCCGCCTGGTCGAGAACGAGCTCGCCCAGGCCTGCGCCGTCCTCCCACATCCGGGCCCGGCCGTCGGCATCGGCCGACAGGTGGACGGCCGTCCAGTCCCGCAGATCGGACGCACGGCCCGCCACCCGGGCCCGGATCTCCGCGGCCTTGTCGCCGAGATCGGCGGCGACGCCGACCTTGTACAGGTAGGCGAGCACGGCATCCGGCATCGAGGGATCGTCCGGCCACAGCGACGCATCGTCCAGGAACCGGCTGACCAGCAACGCGGTTGGGGCCGTCGCGGGCCAAACCCTGCCGTCGCGACGAATCGTCGTCGACCAGAGGTGTGTGTACCCGTCGACGAACGCTTTTGGGTCATCGCCGAGGAGCGCTTCCAGATGCCGTGGCGTGTCGGACGCGGGCCCCAGGGCGTGGAACAGCCGGGCCCAGTCCGCGGTGTCCATGCGTACGGTCACAGCGGCGATCGTGCCAGACCGCCCAATCGTGGCCGGCGGTGGGACGGCCCTCAGCCCCCGAGCGTCTTGTGCAGGGCTTCCAGGCCGTCTCGGTAGATGCCGGTGAAGAGGTCGACGACCTCGTCGTCCGTGGCACCGGCCTTGGGGACGAAGCGGCCGGACCACTGGACCTCGGCCGCGTTCTCGTTGCCGCTGATCTCGTAGACCCGCAGGGTGGACAGGTAGTCGACGACGGGGAACGGTGCCTGCACGATGTGGTAGCTGTAGTAGCGGTGTTCCTCGTCGAACGCCATCAGGCGCTCCACGATGGTTTCGCCGTCGGGGTTCTTCAGATGCCGTACGCGGCCGCCTTCCGAGAAGGTGCTTTCGGGGATGTAGGGCAGCCAGTCGGACAGTGATCCGAAGCCGCCGACGACTTCCCACACGCGTGCGGGAGTGGCCGGGACGACTCTGCTGACGGATGTCGATGCCATCGCTCCTCCAGAATCGTGGGGCGGGGGTCGCTCACGCTCCGCCGGGCAGGGGGGCCGCGGGGCTGACCAGGCCGGAAGCGCGCAGGTCGGTCCAGAAGTCGGCCGGTACCTTCTCGTTGAGTGCGGCGTGGTCCTCGATGGTGTGGGCGGGCCGGGTCGCGCCGGGGATGGCGGCTCTGGCGACGGGGTGTGCGAGGGAGAAGTGCAGGGCGGCGGCCTTGATGCCGATGCAGTGCCTGTCGGTGAGTTCTTTGAGCCGCGCGACCTTGGCCACGATGTCGGGTGGGGCGGTGACGTATTCGAAGTGGGTGCCACCGGCGAGGATGCCGGAGCTGTAGGGGCCTCCGACGACCATCCCGACACCTTGTTCCTCGGCCATGGGCAGCAGCCGCTGCAGGGCGTGTGCGTGGTCGAGGAGCGAGTAGCGGCCGGCGAGCAGGAACCCGTCGGGCTGGGGTTCTTCGAGGGCCAGGGTGATCTCGATGGGTTCGGTGCGGTTGACGCCGAGTCCCCAGGCCTTGATGACGCCTTCGTCGCGCAACTTCGTGAGGACGCGGAAGGCGCCCGTGCGGGCTTCCTCGATTTTCTGCAGCCACATGTCGCCGTGGAAGTCCTGGGCGATGTCGTGCACCCACACGATGTCCAGGCGGTCGGTCTGCAGGCGCTTCAGGCTGTCGTCGATGGAGCGTTTCGTGGCGTCCGCGGTCCATACGTGAAGCATTTTGTTCGGGCGTCCGTGGGCGAAGAGGTTGCCCTTCTCACCGAGATCACGTGCGCTGGGATCCTCCTTCTCGTCCAGGATGACGCGGCCGACCTTGGTGCTGAGCACGTAGTCGTCGCGCGGGCGACCGGACAAGGCCTTGCCCAGACGTATTTCCGACAGTCCGGAGCCGTAGAACGGTGCGGTGTCGAAGTATCGGGTGCCCTGGTCCCAGGCCGCGTCGACGGTGGCGGCGGCCTCGTCCTCGGGAACCGAGCGGAACATGTTTCCCAGCGGCGCGCATCCGAATCCCAGGTGCGCCGGGAGGATCTGTTCGAGTTTCACAACGTGTCCCTTCCGATGGCGCGGACTTCGACCGCGCAGGTCAGGGGGAGAACTCAGGGGAAAATGGTGGGCACCAGACCGCCGTCCACGCTCAAGGCCGCACCGGTGGTGGCCGACGCCTCGTCAGACGCCACGTAGGTCACGAGACTGGCTATCTCCTCAGGGCGTATCAGACGCTTGAGCAGGGACGTCGACGCCCGGCCACCGGCCACGTACCGGCGCTCGCGGTCCTCGTCGGACAGATCCGGATACAGCTGCGACAGCATCGATTCCACACCCCTGGTCAGGGTCGGCCCCGGAAGCACGCAGTTCACCGTGACACCGGTCCCGGCAACCTCTTGAGCGGTGCCCCGCGACAACGCCAATTGCGCGGACTTCGTCACGCCGTAGTGCACCATCTCCGTCGGGGTCTGCACCCCCGCCTCGCTGCTGACGAAAATGACACGACCCCAGCCCCGGGCCACCATGCGTGGCGCATAGTGCCGCGTCAGCCGTATCCCGGAGAGCACGTTGACCTCGAACAGCCTCAACCAGTCGTCGTCCTCGATCTCGAATACGGGCGTGGTGCCGAAGACGCCGGCGCTGTTCACGAGAATGTCGACGTCCGGCAGCTGATCCACCAGATCCGCGACCCCCTGTGCGGTGCCGACATCCCCGGTGACGCCACGGGCGCCCAGATCCTTCGCCACCTCGTCCACCCGGTCGGCCTTGCGCCCGTTGACCACCACATCAGCTCCGACATCGCCGAGCTTCCGGGCGATGGCCTCACCGATTCCCGAGGTCGATCCCGTGACCAAGGCGCTGCGGCCATGCAAGTCGATCATCTTCGGCCTTCCCTGCCCACCCCGCGCCGGCTGTCCGCCGGGGTGCGGGGTGCTGTGAGAGGTGACATCGGACCTGGTCAGCGGCCCACATGTGCCCCTCTTCGATCGTAGGTACGCATGCCTCGGACCCGCATCTCGGCAGCGGAATTCGCGGGGAGCGTGAGGCTGTCTGCGCAGGAGAAAACCGGGTCGCCTCGGCGCACCATCCGGGTAGGGTCGGGCAATGCCCGAGTTGCAGCGGCTGCACGCCCGCCATGCCCCGGCGGTGCTCGCCTTCGAGCTGGCGAACCGCGCCTACTTCGCCGCCTCGGTCCCCGACCGCGGCGACGACTTCTTCGACCGGTTCACCGACCGGTTCAACGCTTTGCTGGCCGAGCAGGAGGCCGGCGTCTGCGCCTTCCACGTGCTCGCCGCCGAGGACGGCTCGGTGCTCGGCAGGTTCAACCTGGTCGACATCGAAGACCACCGTGCGGAACTCGGCTACCGGGTCGCGCAGCGCGCGACCGGCGGGGGCGTGGCGACCGCAACCGTCCGGGAGCTGTGCCGACTGGCGGCGGACCAGTACGGGTTGCGCACCCTGCGAGCGGCCACCGTCCTCCGGAATGCCGCGTCCCAAAGGGTGCTGACCAAAGCCGGGTTCGTCCCCGTCGGTCCTGTCGACCCGGCCCACCTCGGCGGTAATCCGGGCACCTGGTACCAGCGCGACCTGGTGCACCCCGCGATCGCGCAGGCGAACCGGCTGCGGGAAGGCCGTGACCAGCGCTGACCACCGGCCGAATCGGCCGCTGGGCCGCCGGTGGGGTCACAGCGGACCCGTCCGCGCCCTCAGCAGGGCCGGTGACCCGGCTCCGCCCTGGTTGAGCCGGCCGTAGGCTCTGTGGGCAGGATGTCTTCGTGCCCACCATGGTTGTTGAGATCCATGTCCCGTTGCTGCCGACGCCCGACCTGCCGGACGGCTCCTATCCGTTTCCTTGGATCGAGGAGGTCGAGGACTTCTTGTCAGTTCTCGAAGACCAAGGTCACATGGAAGTCTTCGACGAGGGAGAGGAGGACGGGGATGTCTACGTCTTCTTCGTCGCCGGAGCCGGTGAGGGGGATCTCCTGACGGTGGCCTCCCGCGTCGCCGCGTTGCCCGGGGTCCCTGCGGGGACCGTCGCGGTCGTCAGTGACGACAAGGCCGAGGAGCTCGGGCAGGGGCGACGGGTGGCGCTTCCACTGCCTGCGCGCTGAGCACCGGTGCGGAGCCCCCGCTCCCTGCCCAGGACGGCGCTGCTGGTCGCCCGCACCGGTATCGCCGGCGGGCTCGGTGGATTGCCGCCTCGCCGCCGGAACGGGCCCGTCAGGGCTTTTCGGGCTTGCGGGCCAGGAGGCAGGCGTGCGGTCTGCTCACCCGGCCGCCGGGCTCCTGCTCCAGCTTCGCGGTGACGACGAGTCCGGCCTGTTCCAGCAGGCCGATCATGCGGTTCAGGGGCAGCAGGTGCGACTCGAAGGACACGGGATGGCCGTAACCGTGCGTCCGCTGCAGCAGTTCATCGCCGGTGTAGTCCCCCCAGAGCAGGTGTCCGCCGGGCGCGAGCGTGCGGTGGAACTCGGCGAACACCGCCGGCAGCCACCGCGGGGGCGTGTGGTGGGTGGAGTACCAGGCCAGGATGCCGCCGAGCTCGTCGTCTTCGCTCTCCAGCGCGGTCATCGAGCCCTCGGTGAACCGCAGCTCCGGATAGGCGTGGCGGGCCAGCTCGATCATCTTCGGTGACAGATCGACGCCGAAGGCGGACACTCCCAGCGCGGCCAGGTGCGCCGTCACACGGCCGGGCCCGCATCCCAGGTCCGCGACCGGCCTCGGACCGTCCGTCCGTACGAGTTCGGCGAATGCCGCCAGCATCGCGCGCGACAGCGGGTCCATCGCGCCTGGAGGCGGCACGCGTTCGACGTAGGCGGCGGCGACGGTGTCGTACGACGCGCGGACGGCGGTCAGATAGGAGGGCTCAGCCATGCGGCCGACCCTAGACCTCCGCGAGACCCGGAGAGTTCGCCGGGCATACCCGAGTCGCGGGTCAAGGCGAGTGGCCTGCACGCGCTTTCGTTCGGCGTGCAGGCCACTCAGCCAGGGTCACCCCCAGGACGGGTCCCAGTTGGAGACGGGGGTGTTCCTGATGATGCGCCGGATAGCAGCGATCATGGTTGTTCACCTCCTCTCAAGCGTGTGAGCGGGAGTCTTGGTGGTTCGGTGGAGGGCGAAGGGGCGGCAGATCGCGGCGTTGGTCACGAAGGGGGACATGTTGCCGCCTGTGACAGTGAGATGTGCGTCGCTCATGAGGGCGGTCACGGTGTCGACGATCATGGTGTGCGCGACCGCCGCTCCGGCGCAGATGAACGGGCCGGCGCTGTAGGGCAGGTAGGGGCCGTGTTCACCCGTTTCGCCCCAGCGCTGCGGCCGGAACATGTCCGGCTGGGCCCAGCGGCTTGTGTCATGGTGCAAGAGGTAGGGGCTGACAGACAGGACCGCGCCGGCCTGGAAGGAGATCCCGCCGAATTCGATGGGGTGGGGGACCGGGCGGCCGACCATCCAGACCACCGGACGGTGGCGTGCGGCCTCGCGGACGATCCAGTCGGCGGACCATGGCCATGGGGAACCCGGAGTGTTGTGGAGGCAGGCCAGCAGCAGTGACCACGCCACCGAGTGGCCGACGGTCTCGACGATTGCCGAGTACATCTGCAAGTACAGCTCAGCCAGGGCACGGCTGGTGACTTCGGTGGGGCACGCGCCGATCGCGGTGTCCAGCATGTCGCGCGGCTCGTCGGCGCGGATGCCTTCTTCCCGGCGAAGTGTCACGTGCTCGGTCAGAGCTCGCTTCAGCTTCGGGCGCAGCATCTCCACTCGTGCCCGCTGCGTCAGGCGGGGGGCGCGCAGCAATATGCCGACGCGTACGGCGTGCTCCATCAACCGGTGCAACGGTGGTGAGACATGGGGGTGCAGGAGCATGTCCGCAGTGCACTGGTGCGCCAACCTGGTTCCGGCTGCCGGCCAATGACTGGTCTCGGGCAGTCCCGCCACGGCCCTGGCCACGTTGTCCCGGTATTCGGGCAAACGCGTCCGCATCAGTTTTCGTACGGCGCGGCCGAACTCGGTCTGGGCTGACCTCGAGGGCAGCAGGTCCCCGAAGAAGGTGGACCTCTCCGCGTTGAAGACCGGGTCGCGGAGCACCATGAGCGCCAGGTCCGAATCGCCCACACACCAGGTGCCCCACGGCAGACGGAATACTCCCGACGGACTGCGGTGAGAGAAGTCCTCGATGAACCCCAACGGATCGCGTCGGAACCTGAGCATCTCGATCGTGCTCATCCAGGGCCCCCTCTCGCCCCACTGGCCAGGCGCTGTCCAGCACGTCGGACAGATCTTGCGAGCGGTGACTATCGCAACGCATTGTGTATCCACGGTGTTGGCGCCCTCGAAAACACTACTCTTTCATCAATCCCTTCGCATTTTCGGCGAGGAACTGCCCGAATGTCCTGGTGCCTTGCGTGTTGTGCCGTCGTGTGCATACGGGTTGGTCGCCTTCGCTTTCGCTTTCGCTGTTGGGTAAAGCGAATACATGAGGAAAGCTTCCGGCCAGTGCACTAGCGTGGGGGCCCATGATCGTATGGCTCAACGGCACCCACGGCGCGGGCAAGACGACGACCAGTGGGCTGGTGCAGCAACTGATCCCGGATTCGCGGGTGTTCGACGCCGAGAAGGTCGGCGAGACGCTCATGGACATCAAGCCGGGGCTGCCCGCGACGGACAACTTCCAGCACTGGCCGCCGTGGCGGCCGCTCGTGGTGGAGACTGCCCGCCGTGTGCTCGACTACACCGGCGGCACTCTGGTGGTGCCCATGACGGTCCTGGTCGAGGAGTACTGGCGCGAGATCAGCTCGGGACTGGAGCGGCACGCCGTCCCGGTACGGCACTTCGTGCTCCATGCCGACCAGGACACCCTTCGCGGCCGCATCGAGGGGGACACTCTGCTCGGCCCCTCGCCCTTCCGGCTGCGGTATCTCGAGCCCTACGCCGAGGCGGCCCGCACATGGCTGCACGCCGAGGCCGAGGTCGTCGACACCACGTACCTCACGCCCGCCGAGGCCGCCCGGCGGATCGCGGAGGCCGTCAGCGGCTGAGGCCCGCGCGCCGCGCGTCGGGGAGGTCCTGGTCGACCCAGACCACCTTGCCGCCGGGGACGGGACGGGAGCCCCACTTGCGGGACAGGCTGGTGACGAGGGACAGGCCGCGGCCGTGCTCGTCCGTGGTGCATGCCTGGCGCGGGCGCGGAATGCACGGCCCGGCGTCGGACACCTCGCACGTGAGGACCTGGTGCCGGATGAGCCGCAGCTCGATGTGCCCGGAGGTGTGGCGAATCGCATTGGTGACGAGTTCGCTGACGATCAGTTTCGTCGCGTCCTCGAGATCCTCGAGGCCCCACTCCGCGAGCTGACGTGCCGCGAGGTCCCGGGCGCTGCGCACGGCCGACCGGTCACTGGGCAGCGCCGTGGAGAGCACCCGGCTCGGGCTGAGCGATCCGGTCCTGACGAGGAGGAGCGTCACGTCGTCGCCCGGCGTCCGGCCGGGCACGCTCCGCGTTGCGTTGTCGCAAAGGTCCTCCAGGGTCCGGCCCGGTTGCGCGAGGGCGGTGCCGAGCCGGTGCATCCCCTCGTCGATGTCGTGGCCGCCGGCTTCGATCAGGCCGTCGGTGTAGAGGGCGAGGAGGCTTCCCTCCTCCAGTTCCAGTTCCACGGACTCGAATGGTTCGCCCGGGCCGGTACCCAGAGGTGCCCCGGTGGGCAGGTCGGGATACGAGAAGCGCCCCTGAGGGTCGACGACCACGGGCGGCGGGTGCCCCGCCGATGCCATGGTGCAGCGGCGGGTGGACGGGTCGTAGACGGCGTACAGGCAGGTGGCGACGCCCCCCACCGGTGTGGCCCCGTCCCGGGGATCGCCGTCCTGTTCGGTCAGCCGCCGCACCGTGTCGTCGAGGTGGGCCAGCAGTTCCTCCGGCGGCAGTTCCATGCCCGAGAGGGTGTGGACGGCGGTACGGAGCCGGCCCATGGCCGCCGCGGCCTGAAGACCGTGCCCCACCACATCGCCGACGACCAGCGCCACCCGGGCGCCCGACAGCGGGATCACGTCGAACCAGTCGCCACCCACACCGTGGTCCACGTCCGCGGGCAGATAGCGCGACGCCACGTCGACCGCCGTGCCACCCGTCAAGTGGCGTGGCAGCAGGTGGCGTTGGAGCGTGAGGGCGAGGGTGTGGCGACTGGCGTACCGGCGGGCGGCGTCCAGCGTCCGGGCGGTCCGGCCGACGAGTTCCTCGGCCAGCAGCAGATCGACATGGTCGAAGGGCGCGGGATCCGTCGT
This sequence comes from Streptomyces sp. NPDC088733, assembly GCF_044751185.1. Taxonomy (NCBI): domain Bacteria; kingdom Bacillati; phylum Actinomycetota; class Actinomycetes; order Kitasatosporales; family Streptomycetaceae; genus Streptomyces; species Streptomyces sp. NPDC088733. The sequence goes on along the minus strand of NZ_JBIVLH010000002.1, from coordinate 95,483 downwards.
GCGGACGAACAGTGCGACGCCCAGCAGGGTGTGCCGGCCCTGGATGGGCACGACCATGATCGAGTGCATGCCGTGGTCGCGGCCCCTGTGCGCCAGGTCCGGCACGTCGTCGGCCCATGTGCCGGCAGCGGTGGCCAGGACCGGTTGTATGTGCGACTTCCCGGCACGCACGGCCGCGGTGAAGGGCGAATCGGCCGGCACCTCGATCAACTCGCCTCGCGCCCAAGGGGATTCCGGCACGCCGTGGCGGAGGGAAGCCAGCCCTGCCCGCCGGAACGTGGGGAGCTTGCCGACCGGGGCGACGCCGGGCGGGGGCTCCTCCCCGAACGAGACCGAGTGCTCCAGGTCCACGGCGACGTAGTCGGCGAGCAGGGGCACGGCGAGGTCGGCCAGCTCCTGGCCCGCCTGCATCGTGTCGAGGGTGCTGCCCAGTCGCGCGCTGGCCCGGCTGAGGACGGCGAGCCGGTCGCGGACCTGCCGACTCGCGGCGACGTCGGCGCTGATCACACACAGCCCCAGCGATTCGCCGTCGGCGCCCTGGAGGCACTGGAACGAGGCCGCGTACTGGGAGCCCGAGCCCCCGCAGGTCTCCTCCCGAGTCCGGTACTCGTGGATCCTGGCGTCACTGCCCTGGACGACCTGCCGCATCACCGCCTCGATCGCCTCGGCATTGGCACCGGGCACGGCTTCGGTGAACCGGCTTCCGAGCCGCCGGTCGGGGGAGACCCCGTCGTGGCTCTCGGCGATGTCGTTCACATAGGTGCAGCGCAGGTGACGGTCGCGAATACCGACAGCGATCGGTGCGCGGGCCAGGAGCGGCCCGCGCACCGTTCCGTCCACGGCGTCCCCGGACAATGGCACGGTCTCGGTCATGGACGCGAGCCACCGGGCTGTCCCCTTCTGCCCGCGCACCATCGTGATCCGCACGCTGACGTCTAGCACACGGCCGTCCCGATGGCGCAGGGCCGTCGTCCCTGACCAGCCGTTCTCGGCACGGCAGCGCTCGACGAAGGCCGCGGTCGTTGTCGCTTCCGTGAAGGACGGCAGGACGAGTGCCGCGGACCGGCCGACGACGTCCCCGGCGGAGTACCCGACGAGCTGTTCGGCGGGGTGGGTCCACGCGGCGACTGTCCCTCGCTCGTCGAGCAGCGCGATGGCCGTGTCGAAGTCGTCGGACGCGCTCAACTGCTTACCGAGTGTCACTGCGTCGCGGCTGCTCATCATGGTCATCGAGTGCTGCCCTCGGAGGTCTGGGGAGGTGTCGGCGGTATGACGGCGGATGGTTGTCCGCCTTTGCCCCGAAAGACCGGAGAGTGGTTGCTTTTGTGACAGCTTCGGGGGTGGGTGCCGCACGCTTGGGTGGAGCCGGCCCGCCGCCGGCCGTCCCGTGGCTCACCGGGCGCGTGTGCTCTGCTGCGCCCATGGCGACCGGCTTCGGCTGCACCGCGGGGCTGATCAAGGACGTCACCGGACGCCTTCCCGACGGTCTCGGCGCGCCGTACGCCGCCGCCGGGCCCGGAGCCCCCTGCCGCGGCCGTCCTCAGGCGCGATTGCGGCCGAGGCTCGCACCGCCGTCGACGCGCAGGGTCTGGCCGGTGATGAAGCCCGCCCTGTCGGAGAGCAGGAAGGCGATCGCGGCCGCGAGCTCCTCCGGGCGCCCCAGCCGCCCCATGGGCACGGTCGCCAGGTAGCGGGCGGCCGAGACCGACCCGGGCGGGTTGGTCTCCTGGAACAGCTCGGTCTCGGTGGGGCCGGGCGCGACGGCGTTCACGGTGATCCCCCGCGCGGCCAGCTCGCCGGCCCACCCCCGCGTCAGGAACTCCAGCGCGCCCTTGGCCGCACCGTACGAGGTGCGATCGGGCAGGCCCAGGGTGACCAGACTGGTGATGTTGACGACGCGGCCCCACGATCGTTCGGTCATCCCGGGGAGGGCGGCCTGCACGATCTGGACCGCGGTGCGCACATTCAGGTCGAGCACCGCGTCGAGGTCGGGCAGCCCGACCTTCCCGATGGGCGCGGGCCGCACCGCGGCCACATTGTTGACCACGCCGTCGACCGGTCCCGTACCCAGCACCTCCTCCAGGACCCGATCGGTGACCGCGCGGTCGGCGAGGTCCGCCTCGTGGAACTCGCCGGGAAAGGAGCGCGGCGCGCTGCGGGCGATGCCCACCGGGGTGTGGCCCTCTTCGGCCAGCTGCTCGGCGAGGGCCCGGCCGATGCCTTTGGAGGCGCCCGTGATGAGAAAACGCCTGCGGGTCATGGGGTCACTCCCTTGCTGGGCCGGTCCGCCACGTGTTCGCGAACAGGACGGGGGCCTCGCCCTCGAAAAGCGCTGTTCATGGCACTATGTGACAAATATCAGGTTTGCTGACTGTCGATCGTAGGTGATCGACCCCGGTCGCGAGGGCTGCCGGCGCCGACCCCGTGGCGCGCCGCCGGAGGGACCCGGTCCCCGCGCGCGGGGAGGAACGCGCGGGGACCGGACGGTGATGCGTCAGCCGCGGCTGACGGTGATGTCGTACGTGCCGCCGGGAACGGTGAGCTGGGCGTAGCCGCCGGCGATGGTGCCCTGGTAGGCGGTGCAGCTGCCTGCCGTGCACACGGTCCGGCCGTTCACGGTGACCGCGGCGCGGTCACCGACGGGGACGGAGATCGTTCCGCCGGTGGTCTCCGGGGTCTCGGCGTGGAGGGTGAACCACTCGGTCTTGGTGTTGGACTGCCACTGCACCGCGACGTCGCCGAACTTCGTCGGTACCGAGCCCTGGGCCCACTTCAGGTCTCCGGTGTGGGGTTTGATGTTCCAGGTGGCGTAGCCGGGGTCGACCGGGCTGACGCCGAGGACCTGTTCGGTGAGCTGGACGGTCGGGGAGGCGGCCCAGCCGTGGGCGAGGCTGGCGGTGGCGCGGTTGACGCCGCCGTTGCTGTTCTTGAACTCCCAGAATCCCCCGGTGTACAGCGGATTGTCCTCGTCGACCATCGGCCCCCAGGTGCGGCGCATCAGGTCGAAAGCGCCGTCCGCGTCGCCGACGGTGAAGCGGCCCGCGGTCTCCATGCCGTTGCCGAAGGGCTCGATGGTGTGGCCCGTCGGGTCGAGCAGACCGGGGCCCATGATGGCGCCGTACGGGGTCCAGAGCGTCTTGAGCGCGTTGAGGACGCTGGCTTGCCGGTCGGCGGGGACGAAGCCGTACTGCAGGGCGAGGGAGTTGGCGTCCTCGACCAGCACGTCGGGGTGGGTGCTGCTCTGTCCGTAGGCGCCCAGCTGCGGGTTCCACAGCCTGGCGTTGACGGCCTGCTTGATCGCCTCGGCCTTGGCGTCGTCGGCGACCGCATTGGCGGCGGAGCCGATCTGCCGCTCGAGCCAGGCCATCTCCTTGAGCAGGATGTAGTAGTCGATGCTGTACTTGGTGACCTCGCCGGTCTGACTGGCCTGCCAGAAGTCGCGGTCGTTCGACGCCACGAGGTTGTTCGCCGTCAGGGACCGGTCGTTGTAGGCGAGTTCGGCCCGCAGGGCGGGCAGGGCCTTGACGGCGTAGCCCCGGTCCGCGGTGTACCGGTAGTAGTCGATGACGGCGCGTGCGCCGTAGCCGGAGTAGTTGTTGGAGTAGAACAGCGGCGAGCCGGCCGGGTTCCGGCCCTTGCTGAAGTCGGGCGAGCCGGGGATGGCTCCGTCCGCTCGTTGGGTGGCGAGCAGCACGTCGAGCGAGGACTTCACGTAGCCGGCGCCCAGGTCGCCGAGGGTGCTCATCGCGGTGGGGCCCTGGACGAGGAGGTCGCCGGTCCAGATGCTGCGGTCCCGCTTGGCGCCGTCGTAGATCCGCTGGTCCAGCAGACCGTTGAGGCCGGCCGGCTTCAGGTTCAGCTGCAGCGTGTAGGCGCCGGAGTACCACATCTTGTTGAGCTCGTCGTCGCTGGACAGGAACCAGCCCTTGTAGTCCGCGGGGGTGGCCCGGACGCCCTGGAAGTCCACACCGGCGGCCGAGAGGGAGATGCTGCCCGGCGAGGTCAGGGTGAGCAGTACGAAGCGGAAGCCGCCGTGGTAGCTGCCGGAGACCCGGCCGGTCGCCGTGGGCTGCAGGGTGTCGATGCCGCCGACGCCCGCCAGGCTGCGGGACTCATCAGAACTGGGCGCGCCCGGCGCGGACGTCGCGGGTGCTTGCGCCGGCAGGCCGGCGGTCAGCGCGGGGGTGAACGAGACGGTTCGCGCCGTGGTGTTGAACGCGGTGATGGTGCGGGTCTGGGCGCTCGCACCGGTGCCGAAGGTGATCGTGTTGCCGACTTCCAGGTTCGCCGCCGAGGCGACGGTCACCTGTGTGGCGCCGGTGGCTGCCGCTGTGGAGAGGCTGGTGGCGGCGCGGGTGCGGATGTACTGGCGGGCCTCGGAGGTGGCCAGCGAGAGCGTGGGGGAGCCGCTGAGCGCGGTGACGTCGAACCAGGGGGCGCCCGCGACGTCCTTGCCGAAGTCCAGCAGCACCGACGCGGGTGCGCCGCCGGCGACCGTCGTCAGGGTCGTCGCCTGTCCCTTCCCCTTGACCAGGGTGTTGAGGTGGGAGACGGTGCCCCGGCTCTCGACGTCGACCGGGGGCACCTGGGCGGTGGCCGGCCCCAGGACGTAGGAGTGCCAGGCAGGGTCCTGGGGTGCCGCGGCCTCGGCCTGCACGGCGACGGAACCCATGGCGGCGAGCAGTGCCACGGCGACGGTCAGCCGCTGGTGCCCGCGGCTGCCCGACTCGTTTCTGAATCGTTTCATTATCATGGTGCGAACTCCCTGGGAAGGAAAGGGTACGGAGGTGGGGCGAACCGGCCGGGACGCCTCGGGCGCCGGCCGGTGGTCTGTCAGGTGCCGGACGTGTAGGCGGCGTCCATGGCTTGGAGGACCTTGTCCGGGGTGGACTGGTCGCTGAAGATCTCCTGGAGGCCGCTGAGCATGGTCTGCTGCACCTTGGGATGGGGCCAGAGCTGGTCCATGAAGGGCACGGTGCGGTCGTCGCCGAGGAAGGCGGAGAGCTCGGTCAGCGACGGGTCGGGGGTGAAGCCGGTGTCCGCCAAAGCCGGAAGGCCGCCCTGCTCCGTGACGAAGAGGTTCATGCCCTGCGGTGACATCACGAAGTCGACGAACTTCACCGCGAGGTCCTTGTTCCTGGCCTTGGCGTTGACACCGTAGCCCGCGCCCGCCGCGGCGGGCATGAGGAACTGCGAGGGCGTGTCGGTGGCCGGCAGCGCCTTGAGGGTGAACTTCCCCTGCGGGTTCTTGCCCTTGAGCAGCGCGATGACCCAGTTGCCCTGCACGATGCCGAGCGTCCTGCCCGTGGCGGCGAGTTCCTGGCTCGCCTCGTAACTGGTGCCCAGCGGGTTCTTCTGGAAGCAGCCCGCCTTGTCCATCTGCTGGTACTTGGCCATGGCGGTGATCCACGGCGAGTTCGCGAAAGTGGCCTGGCCGGCCTGCATCTTCTGGTCGAAGTCGGGGTCGGGGCCGTAGACGGTGGTGGCGGCCAGGGCGTAGAGCACGAGCTGGGTGACCCAGTTGTCCTGGATACCGAGGGCGAACGCGGGGGTTCCCTTGGCCTTCGCGTCGTTGCAGAAGTCCAGGAGTTCGGTCCAGGTGCCGGGCGCGGTGAGACCTGCCCTGTCCAGTGCGTCCTGGTTGTACACGGCGCCGATGCCGTTGAGACCGAAGACCCCGTTGTAGGTCTTCCCCTCGTACTGGGAGACGGACTTGACCGCGTCGGGCAGCTTGGCGGCCCACGGCCGTCCCGAGAGGTCGAGGAGGTATCCCGGCTTGGCCAGGACGTAGGTGGCCGCGGGGTTGCCGTTGCCCGGCCAGACCGACATCACATCCGGTGCGGTGCCGGATGCGAGCTTGGTGCGGTTCTGCTGCTGGTACTGGTCGGCGCCGCTGGTGGTGTAGCGCACGTCAACGCCGGGGTTGGCCTTCTCGAAGGCCTTGACGACGTCCTCGATGGATCCCTGGTCGACCGAGGCAAGGGTCAAGGTGGTAGAGGAGTTCCCGCCTGCGGCATTGGTGCCGCCACTGCAGGCGGCCAGCAGGCCGGCAGCCGTCAGTGCCGCCAGCAGCGCGCACGATCTGGGTCTGTTCATGGTGTCTCCCGCGGGGAAGGGGCGGCGATCACGAGGGGACCGGCCAAGTCGGTTCCGGGGCGGCGGCGCTGACGGCGTAGTGGCCGGACGCCAGCCGTACGGCGGCTCCTGCCGAGTGCGGTTCGACGGCGAGTACGCCGGGCCGGCCGGCCGCGGGCGCTCCGTCTTCCTGGACGCTGCCGGGGTCGGACGTGGGCATGTGCAGCGTGGCGGTGGCGCCGGGAGGCACGGTGCACGTCACGGTCAGCAGCCCGTCGGCCAGGTGCCATCCGCACGCGACGAACCCACGGGCGGTCTCCTGTTCGGCACGGGCCCAGGTGAGGCGGCCGCCCGGCAGCGGACGCAGGAGCAGTTCGCCGTAGGCGACCGACGAGGGCGCCTGGTCGATGCCGGCGACCCGGCCGAACAGCCAGTCGCCGACGCTGCCCAGGCTGTAGTGGTTGAAGGAGTTCATCGCGGCGGACTGGAAGCCGCCGTGGGCGGTCCATCCGTCCCAGCGCTCCCAGATCGTGGTGGCGCCGTGCCGGACCGAGTGCCCCCACGACGGGTACTCCTCCTGGTGCAGGAGGGCGTACGCGAGATCGGCCCGGCCGTGATCGGCCAGGACCGGGCAGAGCAGGGCGGTACCGATGAACCCGGTGGTCAAAGTGGTGTTCCGCTTCTCGATGTCGGCGGCCAGGTGGCCGACCGCGGCCCTCACGAGCCGCTGCGGCAGCAGCCCGAAGCCCAGGGCCAGCAGGTAGCCGGTCTGGGTCCCTCCCTCGACGCTGCCGTCGTCGTGGACGTATGACTCGATGAACGCGGCACGGACGGCGGCGTGCAGTTCCCGGAACCGTGCCGCTTCCCGCGAACGCCCCAGGACCTCCGCGGCGTCGGCCACGATCCCGGCGCTGCGGGCGAAGTACGCGGTCGACAGCACGTCCCGCGGGGTGGTGACCGCGATCTGCAGCCAGTCTCCGTAGGAGTTGCCGGTCCGGTGCCGCCAGCGCAGGTCGGGGTTGTGCCGGCGGATGTGCTCCACCCATGCGGCCATCGCATCGAAGGAGCGCTCCAGGGTGCGCCGGTCGCCGTAGGTGCGCCACAAGTGCCAGGGAATGATCACCGCGCCGTCGCCCCAGGCAGGCGCCGCCTCGCGGTCCAGCGTCATGACGGGGGCGACGTCGCGGAAGGCGCCGTCGGCGCCCTGGCCGTCGCGTACGTCGTGCAGCCAGCGGGCGAAGAAGGCGGAGACGTCGGCGTTGCGGCTCGCCGTCGGGGCGAAGATCTGCGCGTCGGCGAGCCAGCCGAGGCGCTCGTCGCGCTGCGGGCAGTCCGTGGGGACGGCGAGGAAGTTGCCGCGCTGACCCCAGGCGATGTTGGACTGCAGCCGGCCGACTGTGGGATCGGAGCACTCGAAGTGCCCGGTCCAGGGAGTGTCGTTGTGCAGCACCCGGGCCACCACGTCGTCGGCCGCGAGGTGTCCGGGGTAGTGGTCGACCTCGGCGTACCGGAAGCCGTGGACGGTGAACTGCGGCTCGAACACCTCGGTGCCCGCGCCGCCGGTGACGCAGACGTCGGTGGCCCGGGCCCGGCGCAGGTTGTCCAGGTGCAGCTCGCCGCCGTCCAGGACTTCCGCGTGGCGCAGGACGATGCGCCTGCCCGGCTCGGCGTCGCGGACGGTCAGGCGGATCCGGCCGACGAGGTTCTGCCCGAAGTCCACGATCCACCGGCCGTGGCCACGGTGATGCACGGCGATCGCCGGCTTCTCCTGGGTGACGCGTATCGGGTGGTCGGGTTCGGCGACCAGTGGGCCGGGCTCGGTGTCGAGGACGGCGGCGGGGGAGAAGCCCAGGGGCTCCGGGCCCGGCGCGTCCCAACCGGGCGTGCTGCGGCGGGCGTCGACGGTCTGTCCCATGAGCAGATCGGCGGCGCGGATCTCGCCCGGCCGCTCGGTCCATTCCGGGTCGGTGGCGACCACCTGTCGGGAGCCGTCGGCGAAGTCGAGCACCAATTGGGCCAGGAAGGCGGGGCGTTCGCCGTAGTGCTGTGCCGCGCGCCGCGGGTCGAAGCCGACGTATCCGCTCCACCAGCCGTCGGCAACGACGGCGGCCAGGACGTTGGGGCCCTCGGTGACCAGGCCCGTGACGTCGTAGGTCTGGTACTGGAGCCGCCGGTGGTATTCGGTCCAGCCGGGCGAGAGTTCGGCGTCGCCGACCCGGGCGCCGTTCAGCCGCGGCTCGTACACGCCGCGCGCGGTGGCGTACAGGCGGGCCCGCAGCGGACGGCCGGGTGCCCGGAAGGCGCGGCGCAGTTGCAGGGGCGGTGACTGGAGTGCCGAGTTCTCCGGGTCGTCGTTCTCGGGCGGGTCGAAGGCCGGAAGGTCGACCACGTCCCGGCCCACCCATTGGGCCGTCCAGTCGTCCGGGTGCAGCAGGCCCGTTTCGAACCAGGACTGCGCACTGCCTCCGCGGGCACCGGTCTCGTCCCAGACCTCCACGCGCCAGTGGTAGCGCGTGGCGGAGGTCAGGACCGGGCCGTCCCAGCCGATCAGCAGGGTGTCGGACGATGTGCGGCGGCCGGTGTCCCAGAGCAGGAGGCTCGGGGCGTCCAGATCCGAGGGGCGCCTCGCGACGGTGATGCGGTAGGCGCTCTGGGCGGCAGCGCGGCGTCGGCTGCGGAGCCTCCAGGACAGTCGCGGGTGCCGCTCTCCCGTCCCGAGGGGTTCGGTGCGCTGCTCCGTCTGCGGCGCGTAGGGGGTGAGGAGCGAGGGGTTCACGGCGTGGGTCATCCCTTCAGCCCTCCGGCGAAGCCGCTGATGATGCTGCGTTGCAGCGCGAAGTAGAGGGCGAGGACCGGCACGATGCCGATCGCCAGGGCGGCGAAGACAAGGTTCCAGTCGGTGACGTACTGGCCGACGAATCCGGCGATCGCCACGGGCAGGGTCTGCTGGGTGCTGCCGCTGAGGTACAGCAGCGGTGTGAAGAAGTCGTTCCACACCGCGACGGCGTTGAGGACCAGCGCGGTCACGGTGATGGGTTTGAGCAGGGGCAGCACCACAAGGCGAAAGCACTGCACCGGTGTGCAGCCGTCGATGAGTGCGGCGTCCTCGAACTCGCGGGGCAGGGCGCGCAGGAACCCGGTGTAGAGGAAGGTGGTGAAGGGTACCTGCAAGCCGGAGTAGAAGAGGATCAGGGCCCAGGGAGTGCCCAGCAGACGCAGGTCGCGCATCGTCTGATAGAGCGGCAGCGCGGCGAGTTGGAAGGGCAGGACCAGCCCGAGCATCACCAGCCGGAACAGTCCGCGCGACCAGCGCGCGGTCGACCGGGCCAGCGGATACGCGGCGAACGACGACAAGGCCAGGACGACGGCCACGCTGCCGGCGGTGACCAGCACGCTGTTGAACAGCGCGCCGCCCAGGCCGCCTTGCCGCCAGGCCTGGATGAAGTTGTCGACGGTGGGCGAGGCCGTCGGGCGGATCGGCGAGGAGTTGTCCGACACCGGCCGGACAGCCAGGTTGACCAGGACGTAGACCGGGAAGGCGACCACCAGGGCAACGGCGATCATGACCAGTTCCAGCGCCAGGGTGCGCTTGCGGTAGCGGTTCACGAGGCGGCCCTCTCGCCGCGGGCCAGCACGAGGTACTGACCGGTCGACGCCACCGCCACGATGAGCGTGAGGACGACCGCGAGGGCGATGCTGTATCCGAACTCGCCGAGGGTGAAGGCGTCCTTGTAGATGAGCGTGGACAGTGTGTCGGTGGCGTGGCCCGGGCCGCCGCCGGTCAGGGCGTAGACCTGGTCGAAGAGCTTGATCCCGCCGATGACCGACAGCATCAGGTTGATGGTGAAGGCCGGGGCCAGCAGCGGGCGGGTGATCGACCAGAACCGGCGAACCGGGCCGGCGCCGTCGATGTCGGCGGCCTCGTGGACCTCCTTCGGCACCGACTGCAGCCCGGCGAGGAAGATGACCATGGAGTATCCGCCGAACTGCCACACGACGACGCCCACGACCGACCACAGGGCCAGTTGCGGGTCACCGAGCCAGTCCTGTCCGTGGGAGCCCAGGCCGACCGCGCCGAGCAGGCTGTTGACCGCGCCGTCCGGGCCGAGCAGGTTGCGCCACAGGTAGGCGGTCACGATCGGTGTGATCACGGCGGGCGCGAAGAGCAGGACCCGGAGCACGTTGCGCGACGCGATGAGGCTGTTGACCCCGAGCGCCAGCAGGAGCCCGAACGCGTTCTGGACGACCGTGATCGACACCGCGATCAGCAGCGTGTGCCAGATGGCCTGCACCGCGTCCGGGTCGTGCGCAAGGCCGGTGAAGTTGGCCGGCCCGACGAACGAGAAGTCCGGGCCGAGACCGTCCCAGTCGGTGAAGGCGTAGTACACGCCCCGGGCGCTCGGCACGAGGACGACGAAGGCGAACAGCACCATCGCGGGGGCGGCGAACCACCAGGGTGAAGCGGCGTGACGCCGGACCCGCGGGCCGCCGACGCGGCGCCCCGGGGCGGCGGGGGCCGGTGGCGACAGCTGATCGCGCGAGGCTGTGGACACGGGCGTCACCCCCCTTCTTAAACGTTTCAAATCGATGGGTAACGTTCCCCAAAAGGTGTGACAGACCCTAGGGAGGACCGCGGCGCAACGTCAAGACGTCGGACGCGACACGGAGCCGTTTCGGAGACCCGGGCTTGCTCAGTTCCACTACGAGCTGCCGAAACGCCGTGGTGGGCGGTACGGTTCGGCGACGGGGAAGCGCCTGAGGGGTCGTTCGCACGACGGGCAACGTTTCCCGCCTCACGTCCTGGAGGGAGACGAATGGAACCGCCCGCGCAGTCCAAGCGCGTCACGATCGTCGACGTCGCGCGGCATGCCCAGGTGTCCACGACCGCGGTGTCCAAGGTGTTGCGCAACGCGTACGGGACCAGCCCCCAGATGCGTGCGAGGGTCCGTCAGGCGATAGACGACCTGGGATACCGTCCCTACGCCGGGGCCCGGGGCATGCGCGGCCAGACCTACACGGTCGGGGTGATGCTGCCCGACATCCGCAACCCGTTCTTCCCCGAGATCCTCGACGGGATCACCGACGCCCTGTGGGACACCGAGTACCAGGTCCTCATGGCGCCGGGACGCAACGGCGAAGCGGCCGAAGCCAAGGTGACCGAGGCCATGATCGACCGCGGGATGGACGGCATGATCCTGGTCGCCCCCGTCTCGTCGCGGTCCCACCTCGAACGCGTCGCCGGCATCGTGCCGACCGTGGTGGTCGGGCGGCACGGCCAGTCCGCCGCGTACGACACCGTCTCCGACGACGACTTGGCCGGAGCCGCGCTCGTCGTCGACCACCTCGCCGATCTCGGGCACCGCCGCATCGCGCACATCGAGCACGACGAGACCGATCCGCGCCGCATCGAGGAGATGCCCAACGCCATCCGGGCCGCCGGCTACCGGCAGGCCATGCGGGCCCGCGGCCTCGAGGACGAGATCGACATCGTCTCCACCACCTACACCCAGCAGGGCGGTTACCTGGGCGCACAGCAACTGCTCTCCAGGTCGCCGCGGCCCACCGCCGTCTTCGCCGGCGCGGACATCGTCGCCATGGGTGTACTGCAGGCCGTCTCGGAAGCAGGCCTCCAGGTGCCCGAGGACATCTCCATCGCGGGGTACGACAACACCAACTTCGCCGCCCTGGGCCCCATCTCCCTCACCAGCGTCGACCAGGCCGGCCGGCACATCGGCGTCAGCGCGGCCCAACTCCTCATCGACCGCATCGCCGACCGGACCCGCCCCACCGCTCAGATCAAGTTCTCTCCCGGCCTCGTGCCGCGCCGCACCACCGCCCCGCCGTCCCACTGACGGCCGGCGGTCACCCGTCCTCGCCCGCGTGCGCGAGCAGTTCCTCGGGCGACCAGGCCAGGCGTCCGTCCGCGAAGTCGGCCAGCACGCCGCGGACCCATGCCAGTTCCGCGGCCGCCATCGTGTGCACGTACCCCAGCTCCAGCGTCGCGATCCGCGGCAGCCCGCTGTCCGCTTCCCGGGCGAGGTCGGCCCCGTGCCGGGCGACGGCCGCCTCCAGGGCCTCGGCGCGGCGGCTCAGGGCATCGCGGAGCGCCTGCGGCGTCAGCATCATCAGCAGCGACAGCGCGGCGGGGAACTCGGGGAACTCCTGCTTCGGCGTGGAGAGCATCTCGTCCAGCCAGCGGTGTGCCGTCTCGCTGCCCGCGTCGGTGACCTCGTAGACCGTGCGCTCCGGGTACTGCGCGTCCCGGCCGGTCTCGCGGACGGCGATCAGTCCGGCGCCGAGCAGCCGGTCCATGGTCCGGTACAGGCCGGCGCGCTGGCCGACGTTGACGACCTGGTCCTTGCCCCACTCCTTCAGCAGGCGCTGGATGCCGTAGGGGTGCAGCGGCTTGTAGTGCAGCAGGGCCAGGACGGTGAGGGCGAGGGGGGAACTCCGGGGCGCTGTACTCATGGTTCGATGCTACCCACGGTCGAACTAGTTGACTAGCGACTAGTTGCAGTGCAACTATCAATCCATGACGAACTCGACTGGCACGACGAACGGCAAGGCCCGCTCCGCACTGGTCATCGGCGGCGGTGTCGCCGGCCCGGTCACCGCGATGGCGCTGCATCAGGCGGGCATCGAGGCGACGGTCTTCGAGGCGTACGACGGCCCGGCCGACGAGGTCGGCGGCGGCATGGGCCTCGCGCCCAACGGATTCCAGGCGTTCGACGCGATCGGGGTGGGCGACGCGATCCGCGCGGTCAGCACCGAGATGAACGGCATCGTGCTGCAGAGCTGGAACGGCAAGAAGCTTGCCGAGTTCGGCACGCTGCCCGGAATCGACCCCACGCGCTTCGTGATCCGCGCGGAGCTGTTCCGCACCCTGCGCGAGGCGGCCGAGGAGCGGGGCGTGACCACCGTCTACGGCAAGCGCATCGTCGACGCGAGCGAGGACGCCGGCGGTGTCACCGCGCACTTCGAGGACGGCACCACGGCGAAGGCGGACGTACTGATCGGCGCGGACGGACTGCGCTCCACGGTCCGCCGCCTGATCGACCCGGCCGCCTCCGCCCCGCAGTTCGCCGGCACCGCGGGGTTCGGCGCGATGGTCGCCGACGCGGGCGTCGCGCCCACCGACGGCAAGATGCACATGACCTTCGGCAAGCGCTGCTTCTTCGCCTGGCAGGTCCTCGCCGACGGCACGGGCATCTGGTTCATCAACCTGCCGGTGCCGCAACCGCTCTCGGTCAACGAGCAGCGCGAACGCGGCGGCGCCTACTGGCTCGGGCACCTGGCGGAGCTCTGCGACGGCGACGCCACCCCGGCCGGGCCGCTGCTCGCGGCCACCGACCCCAAGACGATGCTCTTCGCCGGCAGCACCGAGAACATGCCGCGGTCGGTGCGCTGGAGCCGCGGCCGGATGGTCCTCACCGGGGACGCGGCCCACGCGCCCTCCTCCAGCTCCGGCCAGGGCGCCTCGCTCGCCGCGGAGAGCGCCGTCGAACTCGCCCGCTGCCTGCGCGACCTGCCCCTGCCCGAGGCACTGACCCGCTACGAGGACCTGCGCCGGCCCCGGGTCGAGCGCATCATCAAGGAGACCGCGCGCACCAACGCCCGCAAGGCCGCGGGCCCGGTCGCCCGGGTGGTCCGTGACGCGCTGCTGCCGACGATGTTCAAGCTCATGAAGCCCGAGAAGAACGCCTGGCAGTTCCAGTACCCGATCGACTTCCACGCCCCGGTGGCGTGACGCCGGGCGGCGTCGGCCCCGAGCCAGGACGCATCGGCATGCAGAAGGACCCGAGGCGGGGGCGCGCGACCGGCGAAAATCGCGTGACCCCGCCAGGGGCACCGGCGACACTGACGCCGTGACCGGCTCCGCACCGCCCCGACTGCTTCGACCGCGTGCCCTGAAGCCCGGAGACCTCGTGGTCATCGCATCGCTGTCCGGCCCGCTGCCGGCCGCGTACGAGCCCAACGTCGAGCAGGCGGTGGGTGTCCTCGAGCGGATGGGATTCCGCGTCCGTCGGGCTCCGCTGCTGGAAGCAGGGCAGCACCATTGGTGGAGCGCGGCCACCCCGGCGGAGATCGCCGAGGAGCTCAACGGTCTTCTGCGTGATCCCGAGGTGCGCGCGATCGTCGCGAGCGACGGCGGCCAGACGGCGCTCGGCTATCTCGACCTGATCGACGTCGAGGCGGTCATGGCGGACCCCAAGCCGATCCTCGGCTACAGCGACATCTCGCTGCTTCATCTGGTGCTCCATGCCCGCACGGGTCTGGTCGGCTTCCACGCCGACATGGCCGTCCCCGGCTTCGGCGGGCACTGGCAGTCCGCGCCCATGGCGCGCCGGGCGGAACTCGCTGGGCTCTACTCCACGTTGCTGACCAGCACCGCGGCGATCGGTACGCTGCCAGCGAGCCCGTCCTGGGAGTGCTGGCGCCCCGGTCGTGTCGAAGGCCGGCTCATCGGCGGGGTGATCAACCGCATCGTGCTGGCGCAGGCGACGCGTTGGGCACTGCCGCTCGAACGGTTCGACGGCGCCGTGCTCTTCTGGGAGGAGATGGGCGGCCTGGCATCGTACGTGTGGAGCTACCTACAGGTGCTGCGCCACTCCGGCATCCTCGATCGAATCGCCGGCATGGTCGTCGGTGTTCCGCGCGGGATCAGTGGCCTCGAGCCCGGCGCGTCCCCGACCCTGTCCGAGATAGTCCTCGACGTCCTCGGTGACCGCGACATCCCGGTCCTGGGCAACGTCGAGTTCGGGCATGCCGGCCCGAATCTGCCGATGCCTGTCGGCATCCGCGTCCGACTCGACGCGCGGCAGCGGACGTTGTCACTGCTCGAACCGGCGGTGCGGCCGCGCGCGACGACGGGACGGGCCGGCTGAGCGTAGGGGGTACCGCATCAGAGCTCGTGGTCCTCGGCCAGTTCCTCCCAGGGAAGGTCGCGCAGCGCGGGATCCGTTTCCTCGCCCGACGGGACATCCGGGGTGGGCTGGAACCAGGCCACGGTGAGAGCGGAGCGGTTCAGCACCGGGTCGAGCTCGGGATCGACCGGTGTCGAGCGGAATACGCCGATGCAGGCCACGGCCGGCAGCACCTCAACAGGGCCGAAGGCGCCTGCCGCACTCTCCGGGTACTCAGGGGAGGGCGGAACAAGGTGGACCGGAGCGAAGGAGAAGGCACGCTCGGCTTGCCGCTGGAGGCCGCGGACCTGCATCTCGTTGATCGGCTTGCACGGGTAGCCCTCCAGCATCCCCTCATAGGTCGAGGACATCACCAGCTTGGTGAGCTCGATCGAACGACCGGACGAGAGGACTATCTGAGCCAGCGACATGCCGACACCCTATGTGCCTGATACGAGGTCGAGTTGGTACTCGTACGTCGTGTGCGTGGCCCGGTACCCGAGCAGGTCGTTGACGCGCCGGATGTACGGGTTGCTGTCGGCCGTGTCGGTCAGCAGGCCGCCGAGGCGGGGGTACCGCAGCCCGGCGTGGCGGATGGAGGCGGCCTTCATCCACAGGCTCAGGCCGCGGCCGCGGTGCGAGGGGAGGACCGCGGTTCCGTAGTGCCGTGCGTCGCCCTTGCCGTCGCCGGGGACAGCGAGTTCGGTGAAGCCGGCGATCGTTTCGTCGGCCACGTGGACGGCGACGACCGTGTGCAGCACGTCCCCGCGTTTCGCCACGGCGTCGACCGCGGCGCGTACGCGGCCGTGATTCCACGGCACGGCGCTGAAGTCGACCCCGCCGGTGGGGGTGTCGTTCATGGCGTGGCGTGACGCGACGAACGTCTCGGCCAAGTGGTCCGGGACCATGCCGTCCCAGGACGCCAGGCGATACCCCGGGTGCGGCTCCTCGGTGAAGCGGGTCAGGGCGGCGGGGTCCGCCACGGGGAGGGGCAGGCGGGCGGAGGTCAGCGCGAGCACCCTGCGGAAGTCACGGGCGGTCAGCAGCCGTTCGCTCCGGGAGTCGGCTCTGACGTGGCTGATCACGCGGCGGCGGCCGTGCTTGCGGGCGGCGGAAAGGGCCGGCTCCAGCAGGAGCATGCCGGTCTCCTCGCACTGCTCCTGGGCGTGGACGTGGAGTTGCAGATCGGCGAGCTGCTCCTGCCCGGTCCGTGTGAACAGGCGCAGGAAGGCCGTACCGAGGGGCATGCCGTCGTCGTCGGAGGCCAGCCACACCAGGCGGTGACTGGTGGCGGTCGCGTGGGGGTCGGTCAGCGCGGTGACATGGACGGGCATGGTGTCTCCGGAGATGAGGGGGGCTGCCGGCACGCGGGCCGGCGGCGCTTCAGCGTTCGGCGTTCGCGGCGTCCCGCAGCTTGCGCCACGTGCGGCCGACGGCCCCCAGGCCCACCCCGGGCCTCCGCGGATCCGGTCTCCCAGGCGCGGGCCGCCTCGACGAGGGTTTCCGGCGCGGCGTGTCCGGCAGTTCCCGTCAGCGGGTGTGCCTGCTGTGCCCGTGCCGCCGCGCGCACGTCCTGCGCGCTGACGGCCCCGAGCCTGGCCCGGTAGTGGGTGAGCAGTGCCTCGCAGGCGTCGGCGATCGCGGGCTCGCCCAGCGGCAGTGCCGGGAGGTCGAGGCCCTCGGTCACCAGCCGTTCCAGTGCCGACCGGAGGTCCCTCAGACCGATGTCGCGGACCGTCAGCGACAGGTGGGCCGACAGCCCGGCGGCTCCCACGGCCCGGTGGGCGAAACCCCGCGGTACGTACAGCACGTCGCCGGGAGCCAGGACGCCGCGCAGCAGCCGCGGGGAGTGCTCGTCGTCGGCGAGTTCCCCGGGGGCCCAGTCGGGTCCGGCCGGCGCGTCGTGGACATACCAGGTCTTGCGTCCGGCGACCTGGAGGACGAACACGTCGGCGTCGTCCCGGTGCACCGCCAGCCCCTGACCGCCGATCGGGGTGACGAAGAAGAACGCCTCGACCCGGCGGTCGAGTTCCCCGGACAGCCGGGCCACCAGCTCGCCCGTCGCGGGGTGCCACTGGTCGACGCGCCGCAGCAGCAGCGTCGCCCCGTCGCGCAGCAGGGAGAGGACCTTCGCCCGGTCGGCGAAGCCGTCGTACGTCGCGCCGTGCACCACGCGGGGCGCGGTGTACGCGGTGGGCGGGACGACGACCTTGTCGGAGCGCACCATCTCCAGGTACGGCGTACCCAGCAGCCCGCCGTCGAAGGCGGCGTCCAACTCGCCGAGGCCGAACGGCGCTACGACGTTCTGCGGCGTGAAGAACGCGGGCCCGCGCTGCCACCGCTCCCTGGTGAACGTCCCGACGTCGCCGACCCAGCCCGCCAGCGTGGACGAGGGCGTGCTCATAGGGCGGCACCCGCCTCGAACCTGACGGACAGCAGCGGGCGCAGCGGAACGTGCGTCCCCCGCTGTGCGCCGTGGATCGTGAGCCGGTGCTCCAGGGCGACGTCCAGCAGCCGTTCGGCCAGGGGCACGACCATGTGCCGCGCCCAGCAGCGCGCGCCGTCGAAGCCGAAGGGCATGAACCCCGGGGTCCTCTCGGGCTCGTCCACCCCTGACCATCGCTGGGGCCGGAACACCAGCGGGTCCGTCCAGTACTCCGGGTCGCGGTGCATCAGCAGCGGGAAGAGCGCGATGTCGTCCCGCGGGCCGATGGCGGGGTGCAGCCCCGCATAGGCGTCGCCGCCGGTACGGAAGAGCATCCACGCGGGCGGCAGGAGGCGAAGGGTCTCCCACAGCACCGCGGTGCGGCCGCACCGGGCGACCTCCTCCGGGTCCGCGCGGTTCATGAGCCACAGGGCGTTCGTCGCCAGCGCGGCGACACCGTCGCTGAGCGTGGCGGAGGCGCGGCGGTACAGCGCGACGGCCTGCCGCTTGTCCTGGGTGTCCGGCGCGGTCCGGATCTGCCGGGCCAGAGCCGTGCCTCCGTTGTCGGCGCCCGGCCAGGCAGTGGCGGCCCGGTCGGCGATCCGGGACAGCGTGTCGGAACGGGTGACGCCGCGCTTGGACAGCAGCGAGACCGGCAGCGGGTCCGAAGAGAACAGCCATTGCCGCAGATACGCGGTGGCGGCGTCGGGCCACGGGCCGGACAGCCGGTGCGCCGGGGGAGTGGGAGCCTGGAGCGCCGCGATGACGTCCTGCCCGAGCGCACGAATCGTCCGCGTCGCGCTGTCGTGGTCGATGTCCGCGCCCGCGGCGGGCTTGAACACCGAGCGCTCCGAGGCCAGAACGGGCCGCGCGGCGACGACGGCGGAGATCAGCTGCACGTCGGACACGCCCACTGTCGTCGCGTCGATCCGGAAGACTTTTTCCTTTCTCGCCAGCAGCTCCTGAATCTGCGGCGCGTACACGACCGAATGGTCGCGGGCCGCAGTGGTCATCGTTTTTTCCACGAGAAATCCGCTTCCTTGTGGGTGGGGTGGCGAGGGGAATGCGTTCCCCACGAAAAGCAGAGAACTCGGGGCCGGTCGGCAAATGTGCGTCCGACATGGCGCAGCCGGTGGCGGGCCGAACCCTGGATCGGCCCGCCACCGGCGGTGATGGATCAGATGACGTGGTAGGGCCACGCGTTGCGCGCCAGCTTCTCGGCCGGCTTCAGCTTCTTCACCATCGCCTGGATCATCTTCATGGCCACTCCTCTCCACGGTGCGTGCACGGTCAATTGACCGCGCTGGCACCGGCATTGACGTTCGATACCGAGACCGGTACCGAGCGGCTTCATTGAAGCCCACGCCTCAGCCGCAAGCGAGATCCCCTGACGATTCCCTGACGGGACGGGATCCCTTTCTTGACTCCGAACCGTTTCCGGCCCGTACGGGGGCCCTTCACCGCTCCGCCGACCGGACGCTTCTTGACGTCAACGGGTCCCGGGCTGTGCCGGGCTGGCCCACAGGGGCCGCTCGCCGGGGGCGAGGCCGTCCGGCGTCGGCGCCCGGGTCCGTCCGGCCGTCGCAGCGGGGGATGCCGGGGTGGCGGCCGGATCCGCGCGAGCGGAGCCTTGATCGTTCGGACGTTCGACGGTTGATGTATCGTGCACAGCCGTTGATCTTGCACAAACTTTGCTTTCCAAAGGGAACTTTTTTATGCGAATGAGCCGTCTTCTGACATCCGCTGCTGTGGCCGGAACGCTCACGTTCGGACTCGCGGCGTGCGGTGACGCCGCGCAGGACACGTCCTCGGCCGAGCCGGCGCAGAGCTCGGGCGCCAAGCCGGCGCAGAAGGAGGTCGCGCCGGCCGCACGGCTGCAGAACGCCGCGAAGGCGGTTCAGCAGCAGGCGTCCGCGAAGGTCTCCGTCGATTCCGTCGACCCGGCCGACGGCACCACCAAGGCCGAAGGCACGCTGAGCTGGAAGGCGGGTTCCGAGGGTGCCGAGTTGAGCATGGCACCCGGCTCCGACGCCGACCTCCAGGCCATGGCCGGCCCGGACGGCAAGGTGCACATGACCATGGCGAGCGGCCACGTGTACCTGCCGGTCGTGGGGGAGATGGCGGAAGCCGCAGGCGGCAAGAAGTGGCTGCAACTCGACGGATCCGCCGGGCAGGACAACCCGGCGAACGACCTGCCGCACGGCCCGGCCGCGGCGCTCGCCGCGCTGTCCACTGCCGCGGACCTCGCCAAGGCCGGTGAGGAGCAGGTGGCCGGCGCCGAGACCGCCCACTACACGGGCACCGTGGACATCAAGAAGCTCGCCGCGGACACCGCCGTCCTGAAGCTCATCTCCAAGGACGAACGCGACGCCTACGTCAAGGAACTGCACTCGACCGGCCTGAACGACACCGTCAAGATCGAGGCGTGGATCGGCGGCGACGACCTCGCCGTCAAGACGCTCGAAACCGGTACGACCGCCAAGGGCCCGTCCAAGGTGGCGATCACGTACTCGGGCTACGGCCGGACCGCCGCCATCGAGGCGCCCCCGGCCAAGGACGTCACCACGTTCGCCGAGATGCTGCAGAGCGCCGCCAAGGGCTGATCCTCACCCAGCGGTGGGTGCGCGGCGGGCGCACCCGCCGCCGGCATGCCGGCTCCGCGCGGCGGCGCGGCCCGTCGTGACGATCACTCGGGTGGCTACTGAACAGGCAGGGCGCGCCCCGCGAAGTGATTCTTGCTGAGGGCCCGCTGCCGTGCGGGGCGGTTCCCCACCCTCCCGGGGCAGGGCCGCCGGAGCGCGTCTTCTGCGCGGGTCCTCTTCCGTGGAGGTGATGTGGTGAAGCGCATATCCAGGTTCGCGGCGTCGGGTCGCCGCGGCTGGTCCTTGGCCGGGAGCGCGATCCTCGCGTCCGGCGTGGTGGCGGGTATGGCGTATGCGGGAAGCGGAAAGGGCACACCGGCGACTCTCGCCGTCGAGCAGAGCGCGGAGCGGAGTTCCGCGAGTCCGTGCCTCATGATCTCCAGCCCGCTCGGTCGCTGTCCGGACCGGCCCGACCGCCCGGGTCCATCCGGACCCCCCGGGCCCGCCGGACCTGCCGGGCCCGCCGGGCCGTCCGGCCCTCCCGGGTCTGCCGGCGCCGCGGGTCCGAGTGGTCCCGCCGGCCCTTCGGGTGCTCCGGGTGCGTCCGGTGCTGCGGGACCCGTGGGTCCTGCCGGTGCCGTGGGCCCGAGCGGTCCCCCCGGTCCTTCCGGCGCGCCGGGTCCGTCCGGTGCTGCGGGCCCGAGCGGCCCTCCCGGTCCGTCCGGTGCTGCGGGACCCTCCGGCCTTGCCGGTGCGAGGGGCCCGAGCGGCCCTGCCGGTCCGTCCGGTGCGGTGGGGCCGACCGGGCCTGCCGGTGCCACTGGACCGCGTGGGCTTACCGGACCGTCGGGACCCCCGGGTCTGTCCGGGATCCATGTCGTTTCCACGGAGTTCCCCGCGGATGGCAATCCACATACGTTCGGCTGCCCCGCGGGCGAAGCAGCCACCGGTGGTGGCACCACCGTCTTCGCTGCGACCCCGCAGGAAAGCCGGCCGTTCGGGGCACCGACCCCGACGGCCTGGACGGTGGGCGCCATTCCGGCGGGCCCCGCGCCGAACAGGTTGGTGGCCTATGTCATCTGTGCGCAGGTCGCGCCCTGACAAGTCTCCCCGTCCGGCCGGTGACCGACCGTGTCCGTCCGAGGCCTCCCTGCGTGGATGTGACCCGCATCACTCTTCTGGGACAATGAGAGGAGCACGATTGCACCCGGAGCTGTGGAGTGATCGCGTGACGATCACGGGGAGCGACTGGTGGACGCCTCGGACGAACTTCTGCGGAGGGCGGAAGCCTCGGCGCTGCTGTGCCCGGACGGTGTCGTTCGCTTCCTGAACGACCCGATGGCCAAAGCGCTCGGCAAGCCGGTGGACCGGATCGTGGGCCGTCGCATGTGGGATCTGGTCCCGGCGAGCCAGCGAAGCGCGGTCCACCGGCTCGTCGAGCACGCGAAGGACCAGCGGCTGGCGATGCGGGTGCTCGAGCTGCCCAAGCCCGGCAATGTGTCCGTGGTGACCCTCGTCGAGGCGCGGCTGACGGCCGCGGCCGGGGGCGAGCCCCTGGTGTGGCTGCACTCGCTCAACGTCCACCACGATCTGGGCAGTCTGCTCATCCCCTACGGGATGTCGGCGAAGGCCGCCGGCCTGGGGCTGTGCGCGTACCTGCCCGAGGTGGGGCAGATCGAGTGGATGGGAGGGGCGGACGCCGTCGGCGCGCTGATCCCGGACGGTTCGGTGTCGCTGCCGTGGGTGGTGCGCCATGTGCACCCCGGCGACTGGGGTGCCCTGCGGCGGCTCCTGGACTCGAACACCCACCCCTGGACGCCGCTGCGGTTCCGGAGCGCGTCCGGTGACTGGCACGACCTCGCCTGCCAGACGCGCAGGATCCAATTGGGGTTCGACGGACCGGAGCAGGTCTTCGGCACGATCCGCGACGACACCCGCCAGGAAGCCCTCCGCCAGGAGATGCTGGCCGCCGTGGGCGCGGAACGGCGCCGCGCGGACGGCATCCGCGAGTTCGCCTCGGCGCTCGTCACCGCGGCCACCGAGCAGGATCTGCAGCGGGTCGTGCTGACCCGGCTCGCCGCGACCTTCAACGGCGCCGGCGCCGCGCTCGCGCTCGTCGACGACCGGCACATCAAGCTCTGTACGGACGCGGGGCTGCCGGCCTGGCGGTCCGCGGCTCCCTCGCAGTACGTGTCGCTGGACGACCGGCTCCCCCTGGCCCGGGCGCTGCGTACGGGCACGCCGGTGTTCATCCCCGACCAGGACGAGTACCTCCGCCTCTCCTCTCCCGGCGACCCGGCTCTGCACTGGCCCGGGCCCGACTGCGCCGTGTCGATCACGCCCCTCGGGCCCGGCGGTGAGCGGCCGCTCGGGGCGTGGCTGGTGGCGTACGGGAAGGAGCACCACCCGACTCCCGACGAGCGTGCCTTCATGGTCACGCTGGCCGAGCTCGCGGGCCAGGCGCTGGAACGGATCCGGTCGCAGAAGGCCCGTGTCGATCTGGCCTCGGCGGTCCAGCGCACCATGCTGCCGAAACTGCCCGAGCGCCTGCCCGGCCTGGAGGTGGCTGCCCGCTACCGGCCCTGCAGTGCGGGCCTCGACGTCGGGGGCGACTGGTACGACGTCTTCGCCGTGGCGGACGGCACCGTGACCCTGGAGATCGGCGACGCCCAGGGGCACGACGCGGACGCGGCCGCCTGCATGGGACGGATATGCGGCTCCATGCGCGCGATCGCCTCCCACGAGTCCGCCCCCGGCACCGTGCTGGCGCGCACCAACGAACTGCTTGTGGAGATGGGCGCGTCACGGTTCGCCAGCTGCACGATTCTGCACATCGATCCCCGCGACGGGCAGGTGACGGGCGCCAGCGCAGGCCACGTACCCCTGCTGCGGGCGCACGACGACGGAAGCTTTGACATCCACCCGCTGCCCGTGGGGCCGGTGCTGGGCATCATGCCGGACGCCGACTACCCGCAGGAGATCTTCATCCTGGACGAGGACACCGCGCTCGTCCTGGTCACCGACGGCGTGGTCGAAGCGCCGGACCTCACACTCGACGACGGTCTGAAGCGCACCGGGACCCTTGCCGCACAGGCCCTCCGCGAGGGACTCAGCTGTGACGAGACCGCCGGCCGCATCCTCGACGACGCGATCGCGATGCACCGCCTCGACGACCTCGCCGTGCTGGTCGTCCGACGGGCGTGACGGTGCATCGCCGACCCGCACGCCGCCGTCAGCCCACCGGTGACGACGTGTCCTCCGGACCCAGCTCCTCCACCACCCGAGCGCTCATCTCCGGGCAGTACACGCCGACTCCGAGGACGAGCAGCTTCTTCGCGTCCTCCAGCTTCGTGCCCCACTGCGGCCCATTGGGATACAGCACTCTCGGATTGAGGATGTCATCGGTGCTGCGGCCGGCGGCCAGCGCATCGCACCATTTCTGCGGGAACGGAGCCAGCTCGTCGTCAGGGGGCCCCTTCTCCGCCCAGCTCTCGAAGTGCGCCGAATGCGCCGCGTCGAGGAATCTCTCCCTCTTGCCGACGTGCCGGCCGCCGCCGCTGTCCGTACAGCCGACGGCGGCTCCGGCCACGAGGACGGCGGCCAGGGCAGTGACCGTGGAGCGGCGCATGATGTCCCCCTGCGGATCGCTGACGTCATGGGCAATCATGCTCCGCGGCAAGGGAGTTGGGCAGGCCCCTGGCTGAACCGTGCGGCGGGGCGGGCTTCCGGCCTCCGCCCGGGTGGGTGACGTGGCGACAGGCGGTGATCGCGCACGCTGGCTAGGGTCGTCCGTGTGGGACTCTGGCTGCTCAACAACCTGGACACGACAAGCCTCGCGATCCTCATCGTCGGCGGCGTTGTCGTCGTGTCGCTCGCTGCCTGCCTGGTGACGCGCCGTGTGTTTCCCGCGCTGATCAGCGGCGTGACCAATGATGTGTCCCGCACGGTACTCGAACTGTTCGGCGCCATTTACGGGATCGTGCTCGCCTTCGTCATCGTGACCTTGTGGACCGATCTCGAGCAGGTGCAAGCCGTGGTGACGTCGGAGGCCACGGATCTCGCGGTCATTTCCCGCAACGCGCATGCGTTTCCGGACGACGTGCAGGAGAAACTGGACCGGGCGATCGGGGGCTACGTCCACGCCGTCGTGGACGATGCCTGGCCGCTGATGCGCGAGGGGAAGAACAGCCTCAAGGCGACCTCGGGGAAGCTCGAGGGATTGTACGCAGTCCTTCAGGAATACGAGCCGAAAAGCGCTTCCGAGCAGGCCTTCTACAGCGAGTCGGTCGAGCGGCTGAACGATGTGACCGCGCAGCGAAGAACCCGCATTCTGGCCGCGACCCAGGAATTGCCCATTCTCCTGCAGGTGCTCACCTACGGTGGAGCGCTGATCGTGATGCTCGTCAGCCTGCTCTACGGGGTGGAGAACCTCAAGGTCCAGCTGCTTTTCGTGGGCGCGATCGCCCTGCTGGTGGGTCTGAGCCTCACGCTCGTCCTCGTCCTCGAACATCCCTTCGCCGGCGAGGTGAGTGCGGGTCCGCATCCGTTCATGGAAGGTCAGCTGAGCAAGTACTGGAACAGGTGACGTGGTGGTGGGGCCCTGCCCTGGTCCGATGCCCGATGTTCCGTTTGTCGCCCGTGTCGGGGGTAGGCGAAGGTTGGCGCGACAAAGAAGGGGAAATCGGTCCGGCGGCCTCATAGGGCTGCGGGTGGAAGCGGCCGCAAGGAGCAGCACATGATCCATTCAGCCGATATACGCGAGTGGCGCGACCGCGACGTCGTCGACCCCAAGGGTCACAAGATCGGCGCGCTGGAGGCCGTCTACGTGGACACGGCCACCGACGAACCGGCCATGGCGACGGTCCGTACCGGCCTGCCCACACGGCAGCGTCTGGTCTTCGTCCCCCTGGACGAGGTGACGGTGGGACCCGGCTACGTCAGGGTCGCACTTTCCAAGGGGCTGGTGAAGAAGGCCCCGTCGATCGGGACGGACGAGATCCTGCCGGCGGAGCAGGAGATCGAGATCTTCCGGTATTACGAGATGGCCTACCAGCCCGGCGCCGGCGGCGAACGAAAGCTCGCCCGCCGCTGATCAGCATTCGCCGCGCCCAGGAGGTGCACGGACATGGCGCTTTTCCTGTTCCTCATCATCGTGGCAGTCGTCCTGGGCCTGATCGGCGCGGTCACCCACGGACTGTTCTACCTCTTGATCATCGGCATCGTGGTGCTGGTGCTCGATTTCGTCTACATCGTCGCGCGGGGCCGTCGCGGGCGCCAGAGCCCCCTCCGTTGAGGGAGGGCGCGCATCGCGCGGTGCGTACCGGCACGCGGTCGGACAGCGGCGTCCTGCCGCCGGTGGGTGCCGGGCGGTAGGACGCCGCCGTGAAGGGTGGGGCGGAGTGCTCAGGCAGCGCCGGAATCCGAGGGGACCGGGAACCGCTCCCAGACACGGTGGGCGCCCAGCAGCGTGGTGATCTCGCGCAGCACCGCTTCGCCGTCGGAGCCGGTGACGACCCCGGCCGAGCCGACGGCGATCCCGGCGGCCTGCAGGGCGGGGTCCGAAGCGCCCCAGCCGCCGATCGGCTTGGCGTGCCGATAGGCCTCCTGCAGCATCAGCACGACGCGTGGGTCGACAGGGGCGCTGACAGGAGACGGGCCGCCTGCCTTCGCGTCACGGCTGCCTTGGGCATCGGCTGCCGGGCCGGGGGCTTCGGCCAGCAGCAGGGCGTCGAACTCCACGGAACGCGCCGTGGCGAAGCTGCGCTGCACCGTGACGGGATCGGCGCCCTGTCGCGTGAGGGTGCCGCAGGTGGGCCCGATGATCAGCGGGACCATACCGTTGGCCAGCACGGAGCGGCGGACGGCTTCCACAGCGCTCAGGTCGGCCGCACCGTCGGCGATGATGCCGATGACCCGGCCTGGGGTCGGCCAGGTGCGGCCGACCTGCGAAAGCGCGGGGCTGGGCTGGACGTCGGCGAGTGGTTCCGCGGCCTCCGGGGCGGGCAGGCCCAGTCCCTGTGCGACCTGCCGGCACAGGTAGGGATCGATGTGGGCCAGCATCTTCAGGGCGCGTTCCCTGACGGCCTGCTCGTAGCACTTGCCGAGCTCGAAGGTGAAGCCGGCGATGGTGTGCTCGCGCTCGACGGCGCTCAGGCTGTGCCAGAACAGCCGGGGCTGGCTGAAGTGGTCGTCGAACGATGCCGGAGCCTCGCGCACCTTGGCGCTCGCCGCGATCGGCGTGGGGTGCTCGATGTAGCCGCGGTCCTCGGCTCCGGCGAAGAACGGGCAACCGCCGTCGAGGGAGTTGGGCTTGTAGGGAGCAGCACCGACGTGCACCGCGTCCTGATGGAAGCCGTCGCGCAACATGTCGTTGACCGGGGCGTGCGGCCGGTTGATCGGGATCTGCGCGAAGTTCGGCCCGCCGAGCCGGGTGATCTGGGTGTCGAGGTAGGAGAAGAGACGTCCGGCCATCAGCGGGTCGTCGGTGATGTCGATACCGGGCACCAGGTGACCGACGTGGAAGGCGACCTGTTCGGTCTCGGCGAAGAAGTTGGTGGGGTTGGCGTTCAAGGTGAGCAGCCCGACGGGCTGCACCGGTGCCAGCTCCTCGGGGACGATCTTCGTCGGATCCAGCAGGTCGATCCCCTGGAAGGTCTGCTCCGGGGTGTCGGGGAAGGTCTGGATCCCCATCTCCCACTGCGGGAAGGCGCCCGCCTCGATGGCGTCGGCGAGGTCGCGGCGGTGGAAGTCGGGGTCCATGCCGCCGATCATCTGCGCCTCCTCCCACACCAGGGAGTGCACGCCGGCCTTCGGCTTCCAGTGGAATTTCACCAGCGTCGTGGCGCCGTCGGCGTTCACCAGGCGGAAGGTGTGGATGCCGAAGCCTTCCATGGTGCGGAACGACCGCGGGATGCCGCGGTCGGACATGGCCCAGATGGTGTGGTGGGCGGCCTCGGTGTGCAGGGACACGAAGTCCCAGAACGTGTCGTGGGCGCTCTGGGCCTGCGGGATCTCCCGGTCCGGATGCGGTTTGCCGGCGTGGATGACGTCGGGGAACTTGATCGCGTCCTGGATGAAGAACACGGGGATGTTGTTGCCGACCAGGTCGAAAACACCCTCCGACGTGTAGAACTTGGTGGCGAATCCGCGGGTGTCGCGCACGGTGTCGGCCGAGCCGCGCGAGCCCAGGACCGTGGAGAACCGCACGAACACCGGCGTGTCGACGTCCTTGGCGAGGAAGGCCGCCTTGCACACCTCGGTCGCTGTGCCGTAGCCGCGGAAGACGCCGTGCGCGGCGGCGCCCCGGGCGTGCACCACCCGCTCCGGGATGCGCTCGTGGTCGAAGTGCATGACCTTCTCGCGCAGGTGGTGGTCCTGGAGCAGCACCGGGCCGCGCGGTCCGGCCTTGAGCGAGTGGTCGCTGTCCGGCAGACGGGCGCCCTGCGCGTTCGTGAGGAACGGCCCGTCCTGGGCCCATACCGTCTTGGAGGGCCCGTCCGGGCGGCCCGTCGCGCTGAGCGGTGTCGGAACGGCCTGGTCGGGCTTGGCCGGCAGCGGATCGTGCGGGGTGACCGGTTCTTCCACTGTGGGGGGCATGCTCGCCGGAACCCCCGGGATCTCCGCACGCCCCGCGGGGGTGAGCTCGGCGGCCACCTCCGTCACCTTGTCGACGATCTTCTTCACAGGGCCCGGCTCATTGGCCATGGCATGTCTCCAGCTTCGTCCTCGTGCAACTCCGTCGCCTCCGGGTAACCGGTGTCCCTTTCGCACAAACAGGGCCCCAGGTGATGTCCGCCGTTCGCGGCGGGATGTCACCCCGGGTGCCGGGCATGGGTGCGGCGGGGCGTCGGGCACACCTCGAGGGCGGTCCCGCTCAGCGGAGCTGAGGGGTGCCCCGCTGGCCTGACACGCCCGCCGAACGTACCGTCGAACGCATGGGCGACCTCCCTCCGGATCTGGACCGGCTGCGGGTCATCCGTGTGTACCTGCAACTGCAGCTCGACGCGGTCGATGCGAGGATCCGCGAGCTCGAAGGGCCGTCACCACCCGCTGCCCCTTCGGCTACGTCCCGCCGCGCCGGCCCGATCGCCGAGGGCTCGGCCGGCTGGCGCCTGCAGCATCTCCCGGACGGCGAGGGCGGCTCCGTCCGTGCGGTGCTCCACCGGGGAGACTGCCCGGACGCGGCCGGCGGCTGGCTCTCCCAGAACGAACTCGGCATCGCTTTGGCGATGCCCGACATCACGCCCTGCCCCCGCTGCCACCCCGAGCGCGCGTTTCCTGACGCGAGCGGTCCTCAGTGAAGAATCCGGCGGTCACGCGCGTTCGCCGAGTGGAGTGCTCCAGCAGCGGGCGGCCCGGCTGAAGCGCGGTATTTCCGCTGTACGACAATGCCGGGTGTGATCATCCGTGAACGGGACCGTACCGTCCGCCTCGAGCAGGAAGGGCCCGCGTCTCCGCGACCCGCCGTGCGGTCCCTGGCCAAGCTCATCACGGACGTCCTGGCACCCGCGTATCTCCTCACCGTGATGCTGCTCGCGGTGGGGTGGCACAGCGGGCACGGCTCTGGGCTCGCCTGGGCGGCGGGGGCGGCGGCGGGAGCCGTCGGGGTGCCGATGACCGTGGTCGTCCTCGGGGTGCGGGCCGGACGGTTCACGGACGTACATGTGCGGATCCGGCGTCAGCGCGCGGTCCCGTTGGCGACCGCGATCGCCTGCGCCGTGCTCAGCGTGGTCCTTCTTGCTCTGCTGGGCGCACCGCGTGAGCTCACCGCGCTCGTCGTGGCCATCCTGAGCGGACTCACGGTCGGTGGCCTGGTGACGATCTGGTGGAAGGTGTCGGGGCACACCGCGGCGGTCGGCGCGGCCGGTGCCATACTCACCGCCGTCTACGGCGCACCGATGGTGCCCCTCCTCCTCGCGGTGATACCGGTCGGTTGGTCCCGCGTGGTGCTGCGCGACCACACCGTCGCGCAGACCGTCGTCGGGTTCCTGATCGGCTCCTCTGTCGCACTGGCGATCTTCTTGCCGTTGCGCTGACGTCCCTCCGGCCCCGGGTGGTCGTCGTCAGTCCGGCTCCGACGGGTTGACGGCGACGAGCTCGACCTCAAAACCGTCGGTGTTCTCCAGGTAGGCGGCGTAGGCCTGCTCGCCGCCGGCGTGCGGGTGGCGGTCGGGAAACATCAGGCTCCAGCCGTGCCGCGTTGCCTCGGAGGCCAGATTCTCCACGGTGTGGTGGTCTTCGACGTGGAACGCCAGATGGTTCAGTCCGGGCCGGCACCGGTCGTGCCGGACGGCGGTCAGGGCGCGGGACTCCTCGAATACCAGGTAAGTCGCTCCGAGCCGCCAACTGCGGCCCTCGTCCCAGCTCTGGAAAAGCGTGTACCCCAGGGCTTCCAGCAGCCAGCCCATGGAGGCGACGGCCCGCTCCAGGTCGGGCACCCAGATCTCGACGTGGTGCAGCATCCCGCCCGCCGGCCGGGTCATGCCGCCACCGCCGGGGCGGGCTCAACCGGCTTGAACACCATGGCCGGACCGGTGGCCCTGCTGCCCGCTCCCTCGGTGGCCTTCGCCCGCGGTCGGACGGTGGCGTACGTCGACCCCATGGGGTTCGGCATCGTGGATCTCCCGTGAGACATCGGCGGTCTTGTGAACCCAGCACCCTAGTGGTGCCCGTCCGGAGGGTGCTCCGGGAGCGGCATCAGCCTCCCTGGGTTGTACGTTCCTCCGGCCGGGGAGACCTGAAAGCCGCGTACTGCCGTGGGAGGCGGCGGACGTAGGCCGTGAGGTGCCGGTACGGGGAGAGCACACCGTCCGTGAGGTCCGTCAGGGCGACCCACAGGTCGACGTCCGCCGCGGTCAGCCGTTCGCCCAGGACGTAGGGGCCCGGTCCGCATGCCAGTCGGCGGTCCAGCAGGCCGAGCGCGGTGAGCAGTTGTTCCAGGGCCTGGGCACGGTCGGCAGGTGCGCCCGTGGCCGCCTCTTCCGCCGGGCGCACGATGTCCTGCTCCACCAGGTCCTGAAACGCACCGATCTCGGTCACAAGGTCCAGGGGACACAGGCGTGCCGCGTCCCCCAGGCGGCCCGCGAGGTCGCGGAGGATGTCCGGGGTGTGGTTGCTGACGACTCGTCCGGTCCACCGGTCGCACAGGGCGGGTACGGTGAGCGGCCCGTCGTAGCCGTGCCAGGTGGCCTCGTACGCCGCGCGCAATGCCGCGGGCGCGGCCGCGTCGGGCGACGCCGGCGGAACGACCGTCGTGACGACGGTGTCCCGGAGGCCCAGGAGGTCGAGGGTGACGGCGACCCGCCGCGATTGCGGGCATCGCGCCGAAAGGAACAGCTCGTAGCGGCACGGAGCCGGGTAGAAGCCGCCGGCGGCGTCGGCACCGATCCGGCTGCGGAAGCGGTCCGGACGGGGCGTGCGGGGCAGCGCGGTACAGGACGCGGGGAAACCGGGATCACGTGAGATCGTCGTCTCGGGCATGCGCTCTCCAGGGCGTGGCGGCCCCCGGTTGCCCTCGGGCAGCGGCGGGCGGGACGGCTGACGGCCGGTGCGTGCTCGCACCCGGCCCCTGAGTCGGTACTGCGTGAGGACTCACCGAGGTCAGCCGGTCGTGCCGAACGCGCTGCAGACACGCAGGAAGTCGATGTGCAGCCGGCGGGTGAGCAGCGCGGACCGTGCTGTGGACATGTCCGCCTCCCCGGCTCGGGGCCCGCGTGACGCGGGACCGCGCTTGTCCCGCCGCGCCGGCGGGACCCGGTCGTCACCCGGGGCACCCCACCGCGATGTGAGGGTTGCCGGTCAGCGGGCCGGGGCCGATGACCCGTGGGAGCCGCGACACGGCACCACGGGCGCTGACAATCGTGACCGTCGGCACCAGTGTTGGGCCGCCGGACGCGGCGCGTCAAGAAGGCGAGGGGCGTCTCACCACGGCATCCGGCATGCGAGACAGCGTCGTTGACATTCTCTTCGGCCCGTGTCTAACTTACGCCGCAGAACGGTCCCGGACGTCGGCGGCAGGCTCAGGCCGGCCGCGCCAACGCCTCCCAGGCGGAAGGCTGTCCGGGCCGTCCCGACGACTTTTCGGCAGGCACGAGGCCCCGAGCGGGGCGGAACGGTGGCGGTGACGCGATGTACGCGACCCCGGGGACGGCAGCGTGGCGGCGCCACGGCCTCGTCCCGGCGTACACGCAGCGGCCCGTCGGTCTGGCCCGCGTCAGCAGTGCCCTGTGTCGCCTGTGTTCCGCGCCCTGTCGCGCGCGCTGTCAAGGCTGACGATCACTCCCTGAACGCCGGCACCTCCCGCTGACGCGGTGGGCGTGCCCGCCTGTTCCGCCCCGTTCCGCTCGTCTCCCCGTGCACTCCGTACCGCCGAGGTGTCGTTCGCCCTGCGGTCGGCCGTCGCCTGCGCGACCGGGTGCACCCGTCCGCTGGAGTCCCCGATGAGTGAACCCCCTGGCACCGCTGTGTCCGACCGCTCGGCGCCACCGGCCCGGGCGCCCGCGAAAGAGCCCGGTGACGTGCGTGGTCCCGCACCGCGACCGCCGGCGGAGCAGCGGGTGCTGCCCCTGCGCCGCCCCGGCCGGTGGATCGCCACGGCGGTCGTGCTCGTCCTGGCCGCCCAGATCGGGCACGGCCTGCTGAGCAACCCCTTCTTCCAATGGGACCGCTTCGGGTACTGGTTCGTGCGCCCGGTGATCCTCGACGGACTGCTCATCACCCTGGAGGTGACGGCGTACAGCGCGGTGCTCGGTCTTCTCGGAGGCATCGTGCTGGCGCTGGCCAGGCTCTCCGGCAGTCCCGTACTGCGGGCCGTCAGCTGGACCTACACCTGGCTGTTCCGGTCGGTCCCGCTGATCGTCGTGCTGCTGTTCCTGTACAACTTCAGCGCTCTGTACCGTACGTTGAGCCTCGGCGTGCCCTTCGGCCCGGCCTTCCTCACCTTCGACGAGTCGAGGCTCGCCACCGACATGGTGGTCGCCGTCGTGGGGCTGAGCCTCAACGAAGCGGCCTACGCCTCGGAAGTGGTGCGCGCCGGCATCCTCTCGGTGGACCAGGGCCAGCACGAGGCGGCCGCGGCGCTCGGCCTGCCCAAGCGCTACCAGTTCGCCAGGATCGTCCTTCCCCAGGCGCTGCGGTCCGTCGTCCCCAACTACGTCAACCAGCTGATCGGCCTGATCAAGGGGACCTCGCTGGTCTTCTACGTCTCGCTGCTCGACCTCTTCGGCTCGGTGCAGAGCATGGGCAGCACCTACCCGGGCGACATCGTGCCGTTGCTGCTGGTAGCCACCGTCTGGTACGTGATCCTCACCAGCGTCGTCTCCGTCGTCCAGTTCTACGTCGAGCGGTACTACTCGCGCGGCGCTCTGCGCATCGTTCCCGCGACTCCCGTGCAGAAACTCCGTGCCGCGCTCCGCCACCTGCCGGCCCGGATCCGGACGGGGGCCACTCCATGAGCACCGACATCCGGCCGGCCGCGGTCGAGGTCCACGACGTGCACAAGTGGTACGGCGCCCACCAGGTGCTGGACGGGGTCAGTCTGACGGTGCGTCCGGGAGAGGTCACCGTCGTCCTCGGGCCCTCCGGCTCCGGAAAGTCCACCCTGCTGCGTGTGATCAACCATCTGGAGAAGCCCGAGATCGGCCACGTCAGCCTGAACGGCGAGCTGATCGGCGTCCGCAGGCACGGCGAGCGGCTCAGGGAGCTGAGCGAGCGGGTCATCCTCACCCAGCGCAGCCGGATCGGCTTCGTCTTCCAGAACTTCAACCTCTTCCCGCATCTGACCGTGGTGGACAACGTGGCCGCCGCCCCCGTGGCGACCGGAAGGCTGCGCAGGCCGCAGGCCCGCGAACTGGCCCGCACCCTGCTCGGCCGGGTGGGGCTCGCCGACAAGGCCGACGCGTACCCCAGGCAGTTGTCGGGCGGGCAGCAGCAGCGGGTGGCCATCGCCCGGGCCCTGGCGCTCCGTCCCGGCGTCATCCTCTTCGACGAGCCCACGTCCGCGCTGGACCCCGAGCTGGTCGGCGAGGTGCTGTCCGTCATCAAGGACCTGGCCACCGGCGGCACCACCCTCCTGGTCGTGACGCACGAGATCGGCTTCGCCCGCGAGGTCGCGGACCGGATCGTCTTCCTCGACAACGGACGGATCGTCGAACAGGGCCCGCCCGAACAGGTGCTGAACCACCCCGAACACGAGCGGACCCGTGAGTTCCTGAGCAAGGTGCTCTGATCCGCCGCTTCTTCCCGCCCACTTGCGACCCACGACCAAGGACGGTCATGCGCACCCTTCCCCGCCCTCGCGGCAGACTCATCCGTACCGTCACGGCCGCCGGCGTTCTCGCCCTCCTCACCGGCGGACTCGCCGCGTGCGGGAACGACAGCGGTACGTCCGTCACCACCGGCTCAGGCTCCTCGTCCGCCGGCACGGTCACCGTCGGCAGCCTGTCCAACGGCGCCGCCCAGGAGACCACGCTGAAGGTGCCCGAGGTGGCATCCATCAGCGCCGGTCTGCCCAAGGAGATCGCGGCCAAGGGGGAGCTGGTCGTCGGCATCGGCGCGCTGCCGGCCGGATTCCCGCCGCTGGCGTACGTCGGCAGCGACCAGCGGACCCTCACCGGAGCGGAACCCGACCTCGGCCGGCTGGTGGCCGCGGTCCTCGGGCTCAAGCCCGTGGTGAAGAACTCCACCTGGGAGAACCTCTTCGTCGGCATCGACAGCGGCAAGGTCGACGTGGCGTTCTCCAACGTCACCGACACCGAGGAGCGCAAGCGCAAGTACGAGTTCGCCTCCTACCGGCAGGACAATCTGGCGTTCGAGGTCCTGAAGAGCAGCACCTGGGACTTCGCGGACGACTACCGGAACCTCGCGGGCAGGACGGTCGCCGTCGGCGCCGGCACCAATCAGGAGAAGATCCTCCTCGAGTGGCGCAAGAAGCTCCAGGGCGAGGGCAAGGACCTGACCGTCAAGTACTTCCCCGACAACAACAGCACCTATCTGGCGCTCAGCGGCAAGAAGATCGACGCCTACTTCGGCCCCAATCCCGGCATCGCCTACCACATCACCCAGGACGCCGGCACGCCGAACCCCACCCGCAACGCGGGCAAGTACTCCGGCGCCGGCGCGAGTCTGCAGGGCCTGATCGCCGCGACCGCTAAGAAGGACAGCGGCCTCGCGAAGCCCATCGCGGCCGCGATCAACCACCTGATCGAGAACGGCCAGTACGCGAAGTGGCTCGCCGCCTGGAACCTGTCCAACGAGGCCGTCGCCACCTCGGAGGTCGATCCGCCCGGCCTGCCGCTCGACAACTCCTGACGCCCCGTCCGCCGCACGACCGTACGGAGATCCGGCAGCCATGTCCCTCAGCATCCCCGCGGACCGCGCCCAGCGCCCGGCCGCGCCACCGCACGTCCTCGACAACCCCGCATGGGCGGCACTGACCGGTCCGCACGCCCGGTTCGCCGAACGCGTCGGCCTGGCCGCCCGCTACCCCGCGGACGTCTCCCCGTTCACCGCGCTGTCCGACCCGGCCGATCCGAGGGCCTGGGAGGATCTGGCCCTCCTGGCCGGCGCGGGCGCCGCTGTCGCGGTCAGCGGGGCGCGCACGATCCCCGACGGGTGGGAGCTCGTCGAGAGCGGCGAAGGGGTCCAGCTCGTCGACACCTCGCTGCGCGCCGAGCCGGCACCGGAGGCGGAACCCCTCGGCCCCGCCGACGTGCCCGAGATCCTGGACCTCGTCGGCCTGACCAAGCCGGGCCCCTTCCTTCCCCGGACCGTGGAGCTGGGGGCCTATCTCGGCATCCGGGAGCACGGACGGCTGGTCGCCATGGCCGGCGAACGGCTGCGGACCCCGGGATGGACGGAGATCAGCGCCGTATGCACGCATCCGTCGCGACGCGGCCGGGGCCTGGCGACCCGGCTGGTGCGGGCCGTCGCCGCGGGCATCAGGGACCGCGGGGACACCCCGTTCCTGCACGCGGCGGCCGTCAACTCCGGCGCGATCGGGCTCTACGAGTCCATCGGATTCACTCTGCGCCGCCGCACGACGTTCCTGATCGTCCGCACTCCGGGCGCTCCGGGGGAACAGAGTCGGGCATGAGCGCTGTTGTGCTGGAAGGAGCGCTGCAGGCGGTTCGACGCCTGCCCGGACCGTACTCGGCGGAGGTGACGATCGTGCCGACAGCGAACCGAGTGCCCGCGACGGTCTCCGTCCCACCCCGCCGGATCCACCGGGTCCATCTCTACTCCCGGGCGCACATCGATCTGCAGCGCGTCGCCGGCTCCCTCTGTAGTTCCTGACCCCCTTCTCCGCCGTCGGCCCTCCGGACGAGGGCCGGTGAGACATGTGGTCGATCAGGAAGGCTCCCTCCGTGTCCTCGGACTTCTCCTCGCCGTACCCCGCGTCATCCCTCCCGGACAACCCACTCCACCTGGCCGTGGCCCTCGACGGTGCCGGCTGGCACCCGGCCGCCTGGCGTGAGCCCGCGTCCCGCCCCCGGGAACTGCTCACCGCCCGCTACTGGCACGACGTCGTCACCGAGTCCGAACGCGGACTGCTGGACTTCGTGACGATCGAGGACTCCCTCGGCCCGCAGTCCTCCCACCCCACCGAGCCGGACACACGCACCGACCAGGTACGCGGCCGCCTCGACGCCGTCCTCGTCGCCGCCCGCGTCGCCCCCCTGACCCGGCACATCGGCCTCGTCCCGACCGTGGTCGCCACCCACACCGAGCCCTTCCACCTCTCCAAGGCCATCGCCACGCTGGACTACGTGAGCTCCGGCCGCGCCGGCCTGCGCGTCCAGGTCTCGGCACGGCCCGACGAGGCCGCGCACTTCGGCCGACGCACGATCCCGGCCCTCGCCACCGGCGACCTCGGCACCCCGACCGTCGACGCACTGCTCACCGACCTCTTCGACGAGGCCGCCGACTACGTCGAAGTGCTCCGCCGGCTCTGGGACAGCTGGGAGGACGACGCGGAGATCCGCGACGTCGCCACCGGCCGCTTCATCGACGCGAGCAAGCTGCACTACATCGACTTCGAGGGCCCGCACTTCAGCGTCAAGGGACCCTCCATCACCCCCCGGCCGCCCCAGGGCCAGCCCGTCGTCAGCGCTCTCGCCCATCGCACCGTGCCGTTCCGCCTCGTGGCGCGCTCCGCGGACATCGGCTACGTGACCCCGCACGACGGCGACCAGGCCAGGGCGGTCGTCGCCGAGATCCGTGCCGAACAGGAGGCGGCCGGCCGGGGGCGGGAGCCCTTGCACATCTTCGGCGACCTCGTGGTCTTCCTCGACGACGACCCCGCCGCGGCCCGGGCCCGCAGGGAACGCCTGGACGGCCTCGCCGGGTCCCCGTACACCAGCGACGCGAAGATCTTCACGGGCACCCCCGGCGCGCTCGCGGACCTCCTGCTGGAGTGGCAGGCCGCCGGACTCACCGGTTACCGGCTGCGCCCCGCCGTGATCGGCCACGACCTGCCGGCGATCACCCGGGGCCTCGTCCCCGAACTCCAACGCCGCGGCGCCTTCCGCGCCCGGTACGAGGCCGACACCCTGCGCGGCCTGCTGGGTATGGGCCGCCCCGCCAACCGCTACGCCGCCGCGACCGCCTGACCGGGAGGACCTGTACGCCATGAGCAAGCCGCTGAAGCAGATCCATCTGGCCGCGCACTTCCCCGGTGTCAACAACACCACGGTGTGGAGCGACCCGGAGGCCGGCAGCCACATCGAGTTCAGCTCGTTCGCACACTTCGCGCGGACCGCGGAGCGGGCCAAGTTCGACTTCCTGTTCCTCGCCGAGGGGCTGCGCCTGCGGGAACAGGGTGGGCGGATCCACGACCTGGACGTGGTCGGCCGCCCCGACACCTTCACCGTCCTGGCCGCGCTCGCCGCCGTCACCGAACGCCTCGGTCTGACCGGCACCATCAACTCCACCTTCAACGAGCCCTACGAGGTGGCGCGCCAGTTCGCCAGCCTCGACCACCTGTCGGACGGGCGTGCCGCCTGGAACGTCGTCACCTCCTGGGACGCCTTCACCGGCGAGAACTTCCGCCGCGGCGGCTTCCTCCCGCAGACGGAGCGCTACTCGCGCGCGAGGGAGTTCCTCGCCACCGCCGGCGAACTCTTCGACTCCTGGCGCGGCGACGAGGTCGTCGCCGACCAGGCGGCGGGCGTCTTCCTGAGTGACGCCGGGGCGGGGGCCTTCGTCCACAAGGGGCAGCACTTCGACATCCAGGGCCGGTTCAACGTCCCGCGCAGTCCCCAAGGGCGGCCCGTGATCTTCCAGGCCGGCGACTCCGAACAGGGCCGCGAGTTCGCCGCGTCCGGCGCGGACGCGATCTTCAGCCGGTACAGCACGCTGAACGAGGGCCGGGCCTTCTACCGGGACGTCAAGGGCCGCCTCCCCAAGTACGGCCGCACCCCCGAGCAGTTGCTGATCCTGCCCGCCGCGACCTTCGTGCTCGGCGACACCGACGCCGAGGCCGCGGAGATCGCCCACGAGGTGCGACGCCGCCAGGTCAGCGGGGCAACCGCGATCAAGCACCTGGAATTCGTCTGGAACCGCGACCTGTCCGGCTACGACCCCGACGGCCCGCTGCCGGACATCGACCCCGACCCCGGCGAGCACACCGTCTCCCAGGGGCGCGCGCAGGTCCGCATGTACCGCGATCCGCTGGCCACCGCGCGCGAGTGGCGGGCGCTGGCCGCCGCCAACAAGTGGTCGATCCGCGACCTCGTCATCGAGACGGGGAACCGGCAGTCCTTCGTGGGCTCCCCGGCCACGGTCGCCTCGACCATCGACGACTTCGTGCAGAGCGACGCCTCCGACGGCTTCATCCTCGTCCCGCACATCACCCCGGGAGGCCTGGACGCCTTCGCCGACACGGTCGTCCCCCTCTTGCAGGAGCGGGGTGTGTTCCGGTCCGACTACGAGGGCACCACGCTGCGCGACCACCTCGGCCTGGCCCACCCCGACGTCCCGCCGGCCGAGCGGGCGGCCTCATGAGATTCCTGGCCATCACCCTGATCGCGCACACCCCGGACCCGGTGACCGGGGTGCTGAAGCCGACCGGCGCACGCTTCCGCGAGGTCCTGGACAACGCGCTGCTCGCCGAAGAACTGGGCTTCGACGGCTTCGGCGTGGGGGAGCGGCACGAGCGGCCGTTCCTCTCCTCCTCGCCACCGGTCGTGCTCAGCCACATCGCCGCGCTCACCTCGCGGATCCGGCTCTTCACCGCCGTGACCACACTCAGCCTGCTGGACCCCGTACGGGCCTACGAGGACTACGCGACGCTGGACCACCTGTCCGGCGGGCGCCTGGAGCTGATCATCGGCAAGGGCAACGGCAGCGCGCAGCGCGAACTGTTCCACGTCACCCCCGAGGACCAGTGGGACCGCAACGCCGAGAGCTACGAGGTGTTCCGCAGGCTGTGGCGGCAGGACAAGGTCACCGCCGACACCCGCTTCCGCCCGGCGCTGAAGGACGCCGAGGTCCGGCCGAGGCCGCTGCAACGGGCGATCCGGGTCTGGCACGGCAGCGCCACCAGCAAGGAGTCGGTGGACCTCGCCGCCCGCTACGGCGACCCCCTGTTCTCCGCGAATGTCTCCCACCCCATCGAGCCGTACGCGGAGCTGATCCGCCACTACCGCGAACGCCGGCGGCACTACGGCCACGACCCCGCGGGCATCGCCGTCGGCGCGGGAACGGCCGGTCTGTACGTCGCCCGCACGTCCCAGGAGGCGCTCGCGCACTACCGGCCGGTGTTCGAGGGACAGTTGGCGTTCCAGCGGCAGTTCGGGCTCCAGCCGGTCTTCGCGACCCTGGAGGACTTTGTGGCGCGCAGTTCGGCGCTGGTCGGCAGCCCGCAGCAGGTCGTCGACAAGGTGCACCGCTACCACGAGGAGTTCGGCCACACGGTCCTGCACGTCCACGCCGACGCGGGCGGACTGACCGGTGACCGGCACCGCGCCTCCTTGGAGCGTTTCCAGTCCGAGGTCGCCCCGGTGCTGCGGCGCGACATCCCCGACCCGCCCTTTGCCTGGGCGCCCGCCCTGAGTGCGCCCGAACCCACCCGCCCGTCGCCCGCCCGTTCTTGAGGAGAAAGCACCGTGTCGCGCACACCGCTCGGAGTCCTCGACCTCGTTCCCATATCCTCCGGCTCGACCGCCACCGAGGCGCTGCGCAACAGCATCGACCTCGCCCGGAGGGCCGAGGAGTTCGGTTACGCCCGCTACTGGTTCGCCGAGCACCACCTCAACCCCGGTGTCGCGGGCACCTCGCCGGCCGTGGTCCTGGCCCTCACGGCGGCCGCGACGTCCACGATCCGGCTCGGCTCGGGGGCGGTCCAACTCGGCCACCGCACGGCCCTGTCCACCGTGGAGGAGTTCGGGCTCGTCGACGCCCTGCACCCCGGGCGGCTCGACCTGGGACTGGGCCGCTCCGGAGGCCGCCCGCCCACCGGCCCGGACAGCCCGCTGCCGACCACGACGCCCGTCGTCGACGGACGCACGCCAGGCGGCCTCAGGATCCCGCCGAAGTTCTCCTTCGGGCACCTCCTCGGCTCACCCCGTATCGCACTCCAGCAGCGGCTGCTCCAGCAGCCCGGCGCGCGGTCCCAGGACTACGGGGAGCAGGTCGACGACATCCTGGCGCTGCTGCGCGGCACCTACCGCTCCCCGGACGGCATCGAGGCGCACGCCGTTCCCGGTGAGGGCGCCGACCTCCAGGTGTGGATCCTCGGCAGCAGCGGCGGCCAGAGCGCCGAGGTCGCCGGCGGCAACGGACTCCGCTTCGCGGCGAACTACCACGTCAGTCCCGGCACCGTTCTGGAGGCCGTCGACGGGTACCGGGCCGCGTTCCAGCCGTCGGAGGTGCTCGACAAGCCGTACATCAGCGTCTCGGCCGACGTCGTCGTCGCCGAGGACGACGCGACCGCCCGCGAACTCGCCACCGGTTACGGCCCCTGGGTCCGCAGCATCCGCACCGCCGAGGGCGCCATCGAGTTCCCCACCCCCGCACAGGCACGCGCCCAGGCATGGACCGAGCAGGACCAGGCTCTGGTGGCCGACCGCCTCGAGACGCAGTTCGTCGGGTCCCCGCGGCGCGTCGCCGACCAGCTCGAACAGCTGGAAGAGGCCACCGGGGCCGACGAGCTGATCGTCACCACCATCACCCACGGCCACGACGACCGCGTGCGCTCCTACCGGCTGCTGGCCGAGGAGTGGCACCGCCGCTGAAGCACGGCACCGCTCCCTGACGTCGACCGACCCGACCCGTTGGAAAGGAAAGGCACCGGCATGGCGACCGTCCTGTCTGTTTCCGGAAGTCCCTCCGCCACGTCCCGCACCGCGCGTCTGCTGCGCCACCTGGACCACCGGCTCACGGCCCAGGGACACACGACCGTCCCACTGGACGTCCGCACCCTCCCGCCCGAGGCACTGCTGCACGCCGACTTCGGGCATCCGGCGATCGTCGCCGCCACGCGCCTGTTCGAACAGGCGGACGGCGTCGTCATCGGCACCCCCGTCTACAAGGCCGCCTACTCAGGACTGCTCAAGTCGCTGCTCGACCTGCTCCCGCAGTACGCACTCGCGGGCAAGACCGTCCTTCCCCTGGCCACCGGCGGCACCACCGCCCACGTCCTGGCCATCGACTACGCGCTCCGTCCCGTGCTGAGCTCCATGAACCCCGCGCACATCACGCCGGGCTGGTTCACGCTCGACAAGGACATCACGGTCGGCGACGACGGCACGCTGACCGTCGCGCCGGCCGCGGCCGAGGCGCTGGCCCAGGTAACGGACCAGTTCTCGTTCGCGCTCGGTGGACGTCCCAGCCGGCTGGCGGCCACCGCGTGAGCGCCGTGACGGTGATAGCCGACGCCGCCGAAGCCCTCGCCGTCGCGACCGAACTGGCCGCCGACTTCCGCAAAGGCGCCGCCGAACGGGACACGCTGCGCCGGCTTCCGTACACGGAGCTGGAGCGGCTGTCCGCCTCCGGCCTCCTCGCGGTGACGGTGCCGGCCGAGTTCGGCGGCGCCGACGTCGGCACGGACACACTCGCCCGGGTCCTCCGGCTGCTGGCCGCCGCCGACGCCAGCCTCGCCCAGATCCCGCAGAGCCACTTCGTGTACGTCAATGTGCTGCGCCGGCAGGGCACGCCCGAGCAGAAGGAGTTCTTCTTCGGCGAGGTCCTGAGGGGGAAGCGGTTCGGCAACGCGCAGTCCGAGGCGGGCACCAAGCACGTGCAGGACATCCGTACCCGGCTGGCGCGCCTGCCGGACGGGGCGTACGTGCTCGACGGCGTCAAGCACTACTCCACGGGTGCCCTGTTCGCGGACTGGATTCCCGTCCTTGCCCGCGGCGACGACGAAAAGCTGCACGTGGCGTACGTGCCGCGGGACGCGCCGGGTGTGACGGTGGTGGACGACTGGAACGGTATGGGGCAGCGCACGACCGCCAGCGGCACGGTCCGGCTGGAGTCGGTGCGCGTCAACGCGGACCGGGTCGTGCCGCACCACCTCACCTTCGAGGGGCCGCAACTACACGGCGCGGTCGCCCAGTTGCTGCACGCCGCCATTGACGCCGGGATCGCCTTCGGGGCACTGGCGGAGGCGGTGGAGTTCGTCCGCACCAAGAGCCGCCCGTGGTTCGAGAGCGTCGAGGAGGGACACGGGACCGCTGCCCAGGACCCGCTGCTGATCCAGCGGTTCGGCGAACTGGCGATCCGGGTCCGCTCAGCCGACGCGCTGCTCGACGCCGCGGCCAGGGCCGTGGACGCCGCCCGCGCCGACCTGACCGACGACTCGGCCGCCGAG
Source organism: Streptomyces sp. NPDC088733 (assembly GCF_044751185.1). NCBI lineage: Bacteria > Bacillati > Actinomycetota > Actinomycetes > Kitasatosporales > Streptomycetaceae > Streptomyces > Streptomyces sp. NPDC088733. Next base: position 53,690 of record NZ_JBIVLH010000002.1, on the reverse strand, counting down.
GCGTCGATCGCGGTGGCCGCGGCCAAGGTGGTGGCGGGCGAAGCCGCGGTCGAGGTCGCGAGCGCCCTCTTCGAGGTCTCCGGCACCCGGTCCGCGCTCGACTCCCTGGACCTGCACCGCCTCTGGCGGGACGCCCGCACCCACACCCTGCACGACCCGCCCCGCTGGAAGGTCCAGCACATCGGCCGCCATGTGCTGAACGGCACCCGGCCGCCCCGGCACGGCCTGCTGTGACGGACGACCCCGAACGGAGAACTGACGTGTCCCTCGACTTCCACTGGTTCCTGCCGACCAACGGAGACAGCCGCCACGTCGTCGGCGGCGGCCACGGCACCCCCGCCACCCGGTCCGGCCGCGACCGTCCGCCCACCGTCGCGTATCTGAGCCAGATCGCTCGCGCCGCCGAGGACCTCGGATTCACCGGCGCGCTCACCCCCACCGGCGCATGGTGCGAGGACGCGTGGCTGACCACGGCCATGGTCAGCCAGCACACGGAACGGCTGAAGTTCCTGGTGGCCTTCCGGCCCGGTTTCGTCTCGCCCACGCTGGCCGCGCAGATGGCGTCCACCTTCCAGCGCCAGACCGGCGGACGGCTGCTGCTCAACGTCGTCACGGGAGGCGAGAGCCACGAGCAGCGGGCCTACGGCGACTTCCTCGACAAGGACGCGCGCTATCGGCGGACCGGTGAGTTCCTCGACATCGTGCGGAGGCTGTGGGAGGGAAAGTCCGTCGACCTGCGCGGTGAGCACCTGCACGTCGAGAACGCGACGCTCGCCCAGGTGCCCGATCCGGTTCCCGACGTGTACTTCGGCGGATCGTCCCCGGCGGCCGGCGAGGTCGCCGCCCGGTACGCCGACGTCTACCTCACCTGGGGCGAGCCGCCGGCGCAGGTCGCCGAGAAGGTCGCCTGGATCCGTCGACTGGCGGCGGAACAGGGACGCACCCTGCGTTTCGGCATCCGGCTGCACGTCATCACGCGCGACACCTCCGCGCAGGCCTGGGCCGAGGCCGACCGCCTCCTGGACGGCTTCGACCCGCGGACCGTCACCGCCGTCCAGGCCGGCCTGGCCCGCAGCGAGTCCGAGGGCCAGCGCCGCATGCTCGCCCTGCACCATGGCGGAAGCCGCGAACGCCTGGAGATCCACCCCAACCTGTGGGCGGGCATCGGCCTGGTGCGCGGCGGCGCGGGCACCGCGCTGGTCGGGAGCCATGACGAGGTCGCCGAACGCATCAAGGAGTACGCCGCGGTCGGCATCGAGGAGTTCGTCCTCTCCGGCTATCCGCACCTGGAGGAGGCGTACTGGTTCGGCGAGGGCGTCCTGCCCCGGCTGGAAGCACAAGGGCTGTGGCGGCACCGGTTCGGCGGGGAGGCGGGGCCGTCGGCGCGGATCCCCTTCGCGGACGTCGGGAGCCCGCGATGAGCCGTTCGTGACACGAGCTTGCGGCCCCGGGTGGACTAGCCGCCGTGCGGCTGCGGCCCGTCGCCCTCTTGCTCCTCGTAGGAGTAGCGCTGCTCCTGCCAGGGATCCCCGATGTTGTGAAAACCGCGCTCTTCCCAGAACCCACGCCGGTCAGCCGTCATGTACTCGATTCCGCGGAGCCATTTGGGGCCCTTGTAGCCGAAGAGGTGGGGAACCACCAAGCGCAGCGGGAACCCGTGCTCGGCAGTGAGGGGTTCGCCGTTGCGGTGTGTGGCCATGAGGGTCTGCGCCGACGTGAAGTCGCCGAGTCGCAGGTTGGCGGAGTAGCCGTACTCCGCCCACGCCATGATGTGCGTGACGTCCGGTGCCGGCGGGACCAGGTCCAGGACGGCAGCGGCGGGGATTCCGTACCACTCGTGTCCGATGGAGCTGGGGCCGCTCGCGCAGTGGAGGTCGGCGACGACCGTGGTGCGGGGTAGATCGACGAGCTGGTCGAAATTCCAGTCGTGGTGGTCCCCGGTGGCGGTGGCGCCGAAGACACGCAGATTCCAGCGGTCGGGGCGGAAACGCGGGACGGGGCCGTAGTGCGAGACGGGCCAACCCCGGACAAGCCGCTGACCCGGAGGGATACGGCCGGACGCTTCGGACCCGGAGAACTGCTCGGCGGTCAAGGGCTGCGGCCTCTCTCCGTCTCCTGCTCGCGGCCTGCTTTCCGGCTCAGCCTATGCGCTCACCTTGCATGACGCCCGGGCAGGGTTCGCCCCCGCGGGCGGTGACATTGTTGCGGGAACCGGCCTTCATCAGTGCGCTTCAGAGATCCAGCAGCTCTTCGTGGAATCCCCCGAAGCCCCCGTCGCGGTCGATGAGATGAATCTCCAGGATCCAGTGCAGGGGTTGTCCCGCCTCGTCCGTCCGGCGCAGTGGCTTCTCGTTCGCGGGCACGATGTGGGAGTCGACGTCCTCCCAGTCGTTGTACTCGGGCGGGAACTCACCCACCAGGTGGCCGACATGCCAGCCCCCCAGCTGCCAGCCGGCCTCGGCGGCCAGCCGCTGAACCTCGGCGTAGAGCTGCCGGCCGGTGATGCCCGGGTCCGCTTCGAAGGCCCGCCGTCCGGATGCGAAGACGGTCGACAGGTCGTCGCGCAAGCGGTGCTTGCGCGGGTCGTCACCCAGGACGAAGGTCCTCCCGAAGTCGGCCTCGAACTCCTCGAAGATGGGCCCGAAGTCGGCGAAGACGATGTCGTCCGCGCCGATGACCCGGTCCGGTGGGTTCTCGCGGTAGGGCAGGAGGGTGTTCGGCCCGGACCGCACGATGCGTTTGTGCCAGTAGTGCGTGGTTCCGAACATCTCGTTCGCCAGGTCCCGGATCCGGTCGCTGACCGCGCGTTCGCCCTGGCCGGCGGTCACCAGGCGGCGTGCCTCGACCTCGGCGAACAGCAGCGCCGCCTTGGCTTGCGCATCCAGGAGCCGTGCCGCGCGCGTGGATTCGTCCATCACGTGACTCACCGTAGGAGCCGTGGCCCGATTTCGGCAACCTGGGAGGCCGGCCGTGCTCATGGCGGAGCGCGGGCAGTGCTGCCGGGGTGTCAGCAGATGTCGTGGGCACAGCGTTTGTCCGGCGCCAAGGCACCTGACGTCCTAGGCCGGCCCCTGAGCGTTACCAGCAATCGGGGAACGCGACGGCGATTCGGACGTGGACGAGGGCATCGCGTGGATCGCGCAGCAGCAGATGGAGGACGGGGGCTTCCCCGGAGCGGCGGGGCACCCCGCCGCGTTGCGCGGGCAGCGGGCAGCGGGCAGGCACTCGGACTCGTGGGCACGTCTGCCGGGCATACACCCACTGGCCGTCGCAGGCGGGGACGAGGCCGCTCGCGCCTGAACGATTGTCAGAACGGCCGCGCCTCCGCCGACGTCACCGCCTCCCCGGCCTGCACGCCGTGCAGTACATGGGCGAGCACCTCCGCGCCGCGCACCACGCGAGGGCCGGGGCGGTTGAAGTAGGCCGGGCCGTCCAGGACCCACACCCTGCCGGCCCGGGCGGCGGGCAGATCCGCCCAGCCCGGCAGCGCGGTCAGGGCTTCTCGTTCGCGCAGCGTCCGCTCAGGCGAGAAGCCGCACGGCAGGACCAGGACGACATCGGGGCGCGCCGCGACGACCGCTTCCCAGGTCATGGGCTTGGTGTGCTCACCGGGTGCGGCCAGCAGGGCCTCGCCCCCGGCGCGGCCGATCTGCTCCGGCACCCAGTGGCCCGCCGGCCACAGGGGATCGAGCCACTCGATCGCCACGACACGAGGGCGCGGCCGACCGGCTGTCAGACGGGACACCCGGTCCAGGCGGTGCCGAAGTTCGGCCCGGCGTCTTTCGGCCCGGTCGCGGACGCCGAGCACATCGCCGACCGTGACCATGCAGTCCAGCACGTCGTCCAGGGTCCGTGGTTCCAGGCTCAGAACCCGGGTGCCGGTGTCCATGACGCGTACCGCCTGGCTCACCCGCTGGTAGGAGACGGCACACACCTCGCAGAGGTCCTGGGTGAGAACGACATCGGGTTCGGCGGCCGCCAACGCCTCGGTGTCCAGGGTGTAGAGGGAGGAACCGGAGTGAGCGGTGCCTCCGACGGCGTCCGAGATCTCCCTGCTGCTCAGGTCGTCCGGCGCGAAGGCGGCACCGGTGACGACGGGCACGGATGCGACGGCCTCCGGCGGCCAGTCGCACTCGTGTGTCCGCCCGGCCAACTGCGCGGCCAGGCCGAGTTCGGCCACGATGTCGGTCGCGGCCGGGAGCAGGGAGACGATGCGCATACTCCGACTGTAGGTGGCCCCTGCCGTGGTGGACGCCTCCTGAGGGCTGTCCCGTAAAGGATCTTTGGCAGGGTGGGCCACGAGTGCCCCTTCCAGGCGGGCGGCTCACCCGGCGAGGAGGAGGTTGTGCATTCGTGCGATGCCGACCATGGCGCGGTGTACGCCGTCTCTGCGTGATTCTCACACTTCCGCCGGTAGTGGTGCACTGATCACTTGCTGGACAGTCGCAGATCCCCGGACCAGGTCTCGCACCGGACACGGCCGGACTCGAAGGTGAGCTCAAGCGCGAGCCGGCCGGTGTCCGGGTCCGCCTCCTCGTATACCGCCAAGACCGTCTCGCCGAGATGGTCTGCGAACGGGGCCTCGCGGTGAATGGGCGCCACCTCAACGCGGCCGGACTCCGCCATGTCGTATCCCTCAATGGGGACCGATGTCTCTACGATCAGGCACCAGTCCGATCCCGTCGTCACGTGGGTGGCAGCCTCCTCGCCGTCGATCAGCCACACATCAAGCGGGCCTGTCCGGGGCTCCGCGCCATACAAGTGCCACGACGCAAGCACTCGTTCGAGACGCCGCCCGACCAGATGACCAGGACGCACCCCGGCCCCGTGCAATGGGCACTTGTTCGGTCGCTTCGGCTCCACCCAGCGACCGTACCGTCCGGCAAACCCACAGGTCACGTGCTTATACGGGACGGCCCTGAGGCCCTACCCCCTCCGGACCCTTACGGGCCACGCCCGCGGCACAGCCGCAACGGCCCTCAGGCCCACTGCCACCGGCTGCCACTCGGGACGTGGATTCAACCGCGGAACATCAGCCGTTTCCCGGCGCGAACCGACTCAACGGACCACCATGGGTGAAGCACTCCGGGAGGCCACGAATGATCACGAACCTCACCAAGGGCGGTAATGCTCCCTTGCTGGGCAACACCTGCCAAGTCACCGTCACTACGCCGACGACGGGCATTGATGTCTCAGCTGTTCTCTTGGCCCAGGATGGCAAAGTGCGGACAGATGAGGACCTGGTCTTCTACAACCACCGCTCTCAGGACGGTGTGAGCCTTGCCGGTCAGACCATCGCTGCGGACCTGGCTGCGGTACCCGGTTCAGTTGATCGAATCGCTGTGGTAGCCAGCATTGACCCACAATGTTCGGCTCCGCACTTCGATGCGAGCAGTACCCCGCGCGCGGTGGTCGACTGCGGAGATGGCCGCATTATGTTTGCCCCACCGCCCCTCGCAAACCAGGAGACGGTCGCGGTTGTCGTCGAGTTCTACCGCCGTGCCGGCTCCTGGAAGGTTCGTGCCGTGGGCCAGGGCTGGGACACTGGGTTGGCGGGTCTGGCCAGGGATTTCGGGATCGTAGTCGACGACCCTGGCCCCGTCTCGGCCGCTGCGGCCGCAAGGCCCCCTGAGTCGCCGAGCCCGTCGCGACATGCGACAAGTGCCCAGCCGGTTCGCGCCCTTACCGTTCCGTCCGCTGCACCGCAACGGCCGCCGATGGCGCCGCTGCCCCCGCCGGGTCCTCTGGGGAGGGTTGTGCTCACCAAAGGTGGCCAGGCAACGATCAACATGCGAAAGGAAGATCCAAGCCTCGCCGTAACAGCCATGCTCGAATGGAACGGAGGCAGTGATGCCAGACGGAGGGCCGGGGCGGATCTGGATCTCTACGCGTTGCATGTTCCTCGAAGTCTGGTGACGCCCAAGGGCGCCAAGCCGAGCAAATCCGAACAGGTGATTTATTACCGGAATTTGGGATCGCTCACGGCTCCGCCATTCATCGCTCTTGATGGCGATTCCCGGAGGCCGGGGCGGGAGACGATCACGATCCGGCGTCCTGACCTGCAGGGATATGTGCTCATCTGCGCGTACAGCGCGGTTGAGAATGGTGTCGGCTCGTTCAAGTCGTACGGTGCTCGGGCAGTTGTAACCGATGGGCGGGGCTCGACTGTCACAGTGCCGCTGTTCAATAATCGCAACCTGTCTTACTGGGTCGCCATTGCGTTGATCGACTTCACCGCCCCTGGCGGCATTGCGATTCGGCATGTTGAGAAGTACAGCGGGAATCACGTGGAGGCCCGTCCGATGCTGTACTCCAGTGGCAGTTTTCGGATGAGCGCAGGCAAGGTCGAATTCAAGACGAGGTAGCTGGCCGCCGTTCCACTCTTGACCCTTTCCTCCCACGGACCTCAAGCGGGCGTGGGATCGAACACGGAAATTGGCACGTGGACAAGTTGGGCAGGAGTGCACCCGCACAGGAGTGGCCACGTTCCCGCCCCTGAGTGTCGTCGCTGACGCGAGCGCATGGATCACGACGGGGGCCGCCGAACCGACTGTGTTTCGTCACCTGGGGCGGCCCATATCGTCGGTAACAGCAGGTTGCTGGCCTCCCACAAGCCTGTGTGTCACACCTCAGTGCCACACTGGCGGCACAACGAAGCTCCGGAAGGGCAGAGCGAAGCGGCAGGGTCACCCGTCGAGCGCCACCGCTCGGGGGCGTCTGGTGCCACGGGGGGAGATGCGCGGCTGTGATCTTCGACAGTCTTGATGTGTCGTACGGCAACATGTGGGGTTCCCAGCAGGGGACGACGCATCCGGACCCGATGCCGCGCGCGGTAGCGGCACGCAGGCATGCTGCCGGGATGGAGTACGCGGTTCTGCTGTCCGCGCGGGAGCGTCCGCTGGCACTGGTCGAGTACTGGCCGCGCCGGATGTGGCGTATGTACCTGTTCGACGACAGGTCCTGGCGCATGCAGATGATCGACCTCAAGCCGCACAGCGCGGGGATGTTGTTGGCTCACCGGAACACCCGTTGGCAGTTTTCCAATGAGCAGGAGCATGCGTCCTGGAATTGGGATGTTCAGGAGACCACGACCGTCTCGGCCGACGGGCAGGTCGAGGTGAGCTCCGAATTCGGCGGGCCGCTGGGGGCACTGCACGCTCTGGCAGCCGGCTCGTCGGGCGCCCGCGTGCGGCGATTCGTGACGGCCGTCGAAAGCTTCCTCTGCTCTGTACCGGAATTCGGCGACTGGCAGGTGTTCGCGCCGTTCCTTGCCCAGCAGGGGCACGAGTCCGCCAGGTCCGTAGTGCTGAGAGACGTGTCGGTGGACGAAGGATCGGGACCGCTGCGCGCTACCGGAATCGATCAATTGTTCAGTCCGGGTGCTTGCGACACTCCGGACGGGCCGGCCGCCGTCGATCTCGTTGACGCCGGCCTGCTGCGGATCACGTCAGGGCAGCTGGCGGTCTCGGACCCCGGGTGGAGCGGAGAGACCCCGCGGACCGTCGCCGTACCACCGGGCGAGTTCCCGGTCACGCTGTCGCTTTTGCGTACGGCACGCGGGGTCGATGTCGCTGCGGCCAGGGTGACACTCCTGGACATCCCGCCCCGCGAGTGGGAAATGGCCCTCCTGCCCGACGAGGACCTGGGGCTGCTCGGCGAGGGCCAGTTCTACGGGGTTGGCGTGGATACCGGCACAGCGGCTTTCATGGATGCGACTCGGACGGTGATCGAAGACCAGTTGGACGATGAACTGTTCATGCCGCTCGACAGTCATCTCGCCGTCGAACTGCCCAGCACGGAGCACGAGCCGAATCTCATCGCCTTCCGTGCCGGCATGGGCGACGGGGCCTACCCCGTCTGGATCGGCCGCACCGATGACGGACAGGTCGGTTGCGTCGTCGTCGACTTCCAGCTCCATTCGGCCGACGGGGGAGAGTAGGAGCCGCCGACCATCGATGCGAGGCCGCACGGGCCGGGACCGGGACCGCGGCGAACCTCCGGAGCACACGGGCGATGGAGAAGCCCGACAACACGATCACCACCTCGGCCTGGATGACGCCTTCCCGGAGGACGTCGAGGAAGCTCGCCAGCGGCATTACGCGTCGATGCACATGGGCGGTAGGGCGTCCCACGCAACGCGCTGACATGGTGGCCGGCAAGTCCAGCAGGGCGTGTATCCCGCGCGGATACGCACAGGTTCCCCGCACGCGGGGGCCGCCTTCGGTGGGATCGGCGTCAGCCCGATCGTTCAGCCGACGACAAACTGCGTTGTGTCACCCACGCCGCCCCAGTTCGTCGGTACGCCGACGCTCCCGTAGGGGTCGGTGATCGTCATGTTCATCCGGCCTCCATGCGATTGTCGCGAACGTGTCCGACTGGTTGTACAGAGTGCGGTTTCGGCACGTGTCATCGCGCCGTTGATGTCCGCCCCCACCAGGCCGCACGAAAGATCCGCACCCTTGTCCCTTCACTTCCCAGCCCGCTTGAGGCGTTCGGCACGCCCGACGCCGGGCACGGCGCTGGCAGGGGCCGTGCTGGCGATCGTGACCGCTCTGGCCGGCCCCGCGCCCTCCGCCTCGGCCCACCCGTTCGGCCCGCCGTCCACCGCCGGCGCCAGCGTCCAGGGCTCCCGCCTGCTGATCGCGTGGAACACCGACAAGCTCGACTGGGTCGCACTCGGCGAGTCGTTGGGCGTGTTCGGCGGCCAGGGTGGCGCGAACTCCTCGAACCTGTCGTTCACGCAGCGCTTGCAGGAGTCGCCGACCATCCGCAGCTACCTGCTCAAACACATCACCGTCGCACAGGCGGGACACCCCTGCCACGGCGCTGTGGTGGAGGACATGCGGGACTTCCTCGCCCGCGGAGCCCAAGTGGCCTTCGACTGCCCGGCTCCGGTGACGGCGGTGGACGTCACGATCACCTCGCTCACCGACCTCCACCCCGCGTACCGGACCATGCTCACCGCGACTGGTCCCGCTCAGACGCAGCCGACGCTGTTCACCTCCGACCAGCCGACCGCGCACGTACGGTTCACGGCCTCCGGGGGCAGCGTCCGCGGGACGGTCGTGGCCTTCGCCATCGGGACCGTGGCAGCCGCCCTGGCCATCGGCGGCTTCGTCCTCCGGCGGTCGCGCCGCCGCAAGGCCGCCCAAGTGGCGGGCCCTTCTGCCGTGGCGGCCCACCCGCCGACCGAGTCCCTGCTCCCGCCGGGTCAGGACTCCACTACGCACGACCCAGCACCCGCCGACGCCGGCACCGGTACCAGGAGCAACGCATGACAGGGATAGGCAGTCTCGACAACCACCTGATCGCCCTCTTCGACGGGCAATCCCTGTTCTGGGTGGTCCTGGTCGTCGCGCTCGGCGTCGGTGCCGCTCACGCGGTTGCCCCTGGCCACGGCAAGAGCATCACCGCCGCCTACCTGGTCGGCACGCGCGGACACTACAAGGACGCGGTGCGCCTCGGCGTCATCGTCGCCACGATGCACACCTTCTCGGTGCTGGTTCTCGCGCTGCTGTGGGTGGGGGTCAGCAGTACGGCGGTCAGCACCCGGACCGCCACCGCCTGGATGCAGGTCGCGGCGGGAGCGGTCGTCGCGATCGTGGGTGTGGGTCTGGTGTACCGGCACCTCCGCGACCGCCGCCGTTCTCATGGGCACGGACATGGGCACTCCCACGGGCACGGCCACTCTCATGCGGAGGGCCACTCTCACGGGCACGATCACGATCACGCGCACGCGCACGACGAGACCGCCCACGCGCACCACCACGTCGAGCAGTTGACCAATCCGTGGTCGCGTCAGGGCCTGACGGCTCTGGCGCTCTCGGGTGGCCTGCTGCCGTCGCCGTCGGCGTTCCTGATCTTCGTCAGCGGGCTGCTGACGGGCCGCGCGCTCGGTGCTCTGGCCATCGTGATCACCTTCGGCGTCGGGATGGCGCTGACTCTCACGGGCGTCGGGGTTGCCACCATCCGTGGATTCTCGATCGTGGAAGGACGCTTTCGCGGCCAGTCGGCCACTGCCAAACTGAGGGCGTGGACCCCCGTCCTGGCCGGCGTGGCGGTGGTGACGGCGGGGTGCTTCTACATCTTCAGCGCGGTCTCCACCTTGCAGGACGACGGGGACGACCTGGTCCCGACGTCCAGCACGGCAAGGGTGCCGTAATACGCGGCACCACCTCCTGGGCTTCCCGCGGGGACGTCACGAGAACGCTGCGCGCTGCGGCGAAGAACGTGGTGAATCCAGCCCGCGCGACGTCTCGCGGAGACGGTCGAACCACGCGAACGCCCCCGGACCGGTCGGGATGGTCCAGGGGCGTTCGGATCGGGTGGGACTCGAGACGGCGGCTCAGTCGGCGCGCGGCTCCGCGGGACGCAGACCCGCGGTCCACTTCTCCTCGATGCGACCGAACTTCCACACCAGCAGGGCCACGAGCCAGGTGGCGAAGAAGAGCCCGACGATGATGAAGCCGATGATGTTGAGGTCGAGGCCGGAGACCCAGTCCCAGAACGCGCCGTGCAGGCCGGCCTTCTCGGCGATCAGGCCCAGCAGTTCGACGGTGCCGATGATGAGCGCGACGGCGACTGACAGGCCGGTGATGGTGAGGTTGTAGTAGACCTTCCGGACCGGCTTGGAGAAGGCCCATTCGTAGGCGAAGTTCATGAACGAGCCGTCGATGGTGTCCAGCAGCGACATGCCGGCCGCGAACAGCACGGGCAGGCAGAGGATCGCGTACCAAGGCAGCCCTGAGGCGGCGCCGGAACCGGCGAGGACGAGCAGGGCGATCTCGGTGGCGGTGTCGAAGCCGAGTCCGAAGAGCAGGCCGAGCGGGTACATCTGCCAGGGCTTGGTGATGGACTTCATCACACGGCCCAGGATCCGGTTCATGAAGCCGCGGTTGTTCAGCTGCTCTTCCAGCGCGGCCTCGTCGAAGTGGCCGGACCGCATCTGCCGGAACACCTTCCAGATGCCGGCGAGGATCAGCAGGTTGATGAAGGCGATGACGTAGAGGAACGTGCCGGAGACGGTCGTGCCGATCCAGCCGGTGACGTTGTGCAGTTGTGAGTCGTCGTTCTCGACCGGCCCGGCGAGAGCTTTGACGCCCAGCGACAGCAGGAAGGCCAGCCCGAAGACGATCGAGGAGTGCCCGAGGGAGAACCAGAAGCCGACGGACAGCGGCCGCTGCCCTTCACCCATCAGCTTGCGGGTGGTGTTGTCGATCGCGGCTATGTGGTCGGCGTCGAAGGCGTGGCGCATGCCCAGGGTGTAGGCGGTCACGCCGATGCCGATGCCGAAGCTCTTCGTGCCGAGGCTGTAGTGCTCCGGCGCGACGACGGCGACGAGGGTGAACCAGCCGATCACGTGCAGGCCGATGACGAAGGCAGCCATGCCGCCGACCCGCGCCCACTCGCGAGGACTGAGCGCGTGCCGGACACGGTTGAGCAGGGTCGGAGCTCCCGTTGCGGCGGGCGGTGGAGCGGTGGACATGAGCGCCTCTTTCTGGACATACCTAGGGACATGTCAAAGTAGGCGCCACAGAAAACTACTTGCAAGCTGTTCGCAGTTAACGGCGAATGCTTATAAGGCAATGATCCAGTCAAGGGTCCCAGTGGGAGGGGTCGGGCCGGGGTGGGCGGGGTCGGCCAGAACCGGCAGGTGCCGGCTGGAAAGACGATCACCCCGCGGGGGGTGCCGCGTCCGGGACCGCGGACACGACGACTCCGAAGGCTGAGGGGCCGACCCCGTCCAGGGAACATGCTGATGCACTTCTGTCGCTGTTGCAAGTTCATCGCAACAAGAGGCGTAGGGTGATCCTGGCGCAATCGATCACCCTCGCAGAAAGGGGTTGTGCCTGATGGGCACGTACTCGCTTCCTGATATGCCCTACGACTACGCCGCGCTGGAGCCGGCCATCACCGGACAGATCCTGGAGCTCCACCACGCCAAGCACCACGCCGCCTACGTCAAGGGCGCCAACGACACCTTGGAGCAGATCGCGGAGGCCCGCGACAAGGACGCCCTCACCCCCACCGGCCTGGTCGGGCTGGAGAAGACCTTCGCGTTCAACCTCTCCGGCCACGTCCTGCACTCGATCTTCTGGCAGAACCTCTCCCCGGACGGCGGTGACCGCCCGGACGGCGCCCTGGCCGACGCCATTGACGAGCACCTCGGCGGCTTCGAGGCCTTCAAGAAGCAGCTCACCGTCGCCACGGCCTCCGTCCAGGGCTCCGGATGGGGCGTCCTGGCATGGGAACCCCTCGGCAAGCGCCTGATCGTCGAGCAGGTCTACGACCACCACGGCAACGTCGGCCAGGGCACGACCCCGCTCCTGGTCTTCGACGCCTGGGAGCACGCGTACTACCTGCAGTACAAGAACGTCCGCCCCGACTACGTCACCAAGCTCTGGGACCTCGTCAACTGGACCGACGTCACCGCGCGCTTCACCGCCGCGAAGACCGCCTCCGGCGCCTGACGGCTGACGCGCATCCGGCCCCGCCCGCACGGTGTGCGGGGCCGGTGGGGCCCGCCGGGCTCACCTGCCCGTCCCGATCTCGGTCCACCGAAGGGGTCTCGCAGGCGCCGGGTGTCAACCAGCTCGTCGTCGGCCGGCGGGCGACGGCAACGTCACATGTCGGCGGCCCCGTCTCCCTGAGGGTCCGCGCAGTGTCCCAGCAGTTGCCCGGTCATGTCGTCCACGATGCGGTAGCGGACGATCCGGCCCTGTCGGTCACCGGTGACGATGCCGGCGGCCCGCAGCAGCCGCAGGGCCTGGGAGACCGCCGTGTCCGTCATGCCCGTGGCGACGGCCAGGTCGGTGACCGCTATCGGGCCCGCCGTCCGGAGAGCCAGCAGCAGGGCGAGGCGGCCCGGGTCGGCGAGCAGCGAGAATCGATCCGCCCAGGCCCGTACATGCCCAGGTTCTCCAATGGCCGCGACAGCGTCGCAGACACGGTGGCCGTCAATGGTTCGGTGGCCCGCCCGCTCGGCGGGAACAAGGTGCATGGGCGCCATCCTGGCAGCCGAGGATGTGATCTTGAATACCTGTGCGTCTTTGCACCTGTGCAGCCTTGCAGGCGGAGAGCCCGCGCTCCTAGGGTGATGGCGCCGTGGTGCTCGGGAAGACCGGTGACAGCCGATGCAAGGCTCAGTCCGGGGCGGCCCTCGCCACTGTGATCGGGTAGTTCCCGCCCCTTCCGCTTCGGCGGTGCCACTGGTCCTCACAGGCCGGGAAGGCAGGGGCGGGCGCGCTTCGCCCGTAAGCCAGGAGACCGGCCGCGGCATCTCACGAGTTGATCCACGAGGTGCTGGAGCGTGACCGCATGACCCTGCCCCCATCCGTCCCGTCCGTCCCGTCCGCCGGGCCGTTCCGCTGGCGGCGCGAGGACACGCTCCGCACCGCGGCCCTGATGGCCGTGATCGCCGCGTTGCACGTGGTCGCTTTCGGCGTCCTGTTCCTGCTGGTGACACCGAACGACTACCGGGTCGGTTCCGAGGCTTTCGGGCTCGGCCTCGGTATCACCGCCTACACCCTCGGAATGCGGCACGCCTTCGACGCCGACCACATCGCCGCCATCGACAACACCACGCGCAAGCTCATGGCGGACGGCAAACGCCCGGTGTCGGTGGGCTTCTGGTTCGCCCTCGGGCATTCCAGCGTCGTGGTGGTCCTGGCGGCGCTGGTCGCCGGCGGCGCCCGTCTGGCAGGCACCCTGGCAGACGAGGACTCCGGAACGCACCAGGCGCTGGGCGTGGTCGGAACCACCGTTTCCGGCACGTTCCTCTATCTCATCGCCGTGCTGAACCTCGTCGCCCTCCTGGGCATACTGCGGGTCTTCAAGAAGATGCGCACGGGTTTCTTCGACGAACGCGAGCTCGAAACCCACCTGGAATCGAGGGGGTTCATGAATCGCGTCCTCGGCAGGCTCACCCGCTCCATCACGCGTCCCGGGCAGATGTACCCACTCGGCTTCCTCTTCGGGCTCGGGTTCGACACCGCCACCGAGGTCGCGCTGATGGTGATGGCGGGCAGCGGGGCCGCCGCCGGTCTGCCCTGGTACGCGATCCTGTGCCTGCCGCTGCTGTTCGCCGCCGGGATGAGCCTGTTCGACACCCTCGACGGGACGTTCATGAACTTCGCCTACCAGTGGGCGTTCTCCAACCCCGTGCGCAAGGTCTACTACAACCTCACCATCACCGGTCTGTCCATCGCCGTCGCTTTCGTCATCGGCACCATCGAGCTTGTCGGGGTCCTGCACGACAAGCTCGACATGACGGACGGGGTCACGGGCTGGGTCGCCGGCCTCGATCTCGACAACGTCGGCTACGTGATCGTCGGCCTCTTCGTCGTCGTGTGGGCCATCGCGATCGCGTACTGGCGCGTCGCCAAGGTCGAGGATCGCTGGGCTGCGCGAACTGCGGGGAGCGTCTGACGCTCTTTCGGTGGCCTCCGGGTCGGGCACAGTGGTGTGCCCGACCCGGAGGCACCTTCGCTCGCTGCGACGTCAGGGGGCGGGGCGCCGCAGGTAGAGCCCGAACGCCATGTCGTAGAAGAGGAACGCGATCAGCGTGATGCCCAGCAGAGGCAGGGCCCAGCCGAGCGCGGCGACGGCCGGGACGCCGATGATCAGCACCGGCAGCGGGAGTTGTCGCCACGCCCCTCGTGCGGGGGCCTTCCCGAGGGCCGCCGTGCGGTCGCCACGCGTGGGGCGGCGCTGCCACCACATGCGGTAGCCCCACACGATGACGGAGATCAGGCCGACCGCGACCAGCGCCAGCAGGATCTGGTTGACGATGCCGAACAGCAGGCCCATGTGGCCCTGGACGCCGAGTTTGCTGAGCTTGGCCGGCAGTGGGTAGTCGACCCAGCGGCTCTCCGAGGTGACCTCGCCCTTGGCGGCGTCGACGGCGACCTGGTCGTAGTGGACCGGCCAGAGGTCGTCGTCCTGGGCCACGGTCCACGCACTCGTCGCATCGGCGGGCGGCGTCAGCTCCACCCGGCCACCGAGCCCCGCCTCGCGGGCGACCGCGAGGACCGTGTCAAAGTCGGCTGGGTCGGCCGGCGCCGGGCCGGCGCCCGTGCCGTGTCCGGCGTGCCCCGCGGGCCCGCCCTCGCCTGCGTCCGGCCCGCCCGGCAGGGCGGTGGCCAGCGCGGGCGCATGCCCCTTGGTCGCGTCCAGCAATTCCCCGAACCGGGCGCCGGCGTAGTGGGACCAGGTCAGGCCGGTGGCGCTGAGACCGAGCAGGCCGACGGCGAGCCATACACCGGTGGCAGCGTGCCAACTGCGGGTACGCCGCACTCCGCCCGCGGAGCGGTCGGGCAGCAGCACGCCCCGTGCCGACCTGGCGCGTTGCCCGCGGGCACGTCCGAGCCACAGGACGAGCCCTCCGGCGACGATCACCCACAGCCAGCTGGCGGCGACCTCCGAGTACAGCCGGCCGGTCTCGCCAAGGTGCAGATTGCGGTGCAGGTCGTCCAGCCACGTCGTCAGCGGGGTGGAGCCGTACCACGTGGTCAGCGCCCCCTTGACCTCGGTGGTGTAGGGGTCGACGAACACCGTGCGCTGGTTGTCGCCCAGTTCCGGCAGTGACAGGACCACCCGCGTCGTGTCATCCGGCCCGGGCGGAGTGATCACCGAGGACAAGGTGCCCTCCGGGTGGGACTTCCGGGCCGCGGCGATCTGTTCGGCGATCGGGCGCGCTGTGTCTCCCACCTTCGCCACGCCGAGCTGATCGCCGTAGAAGAGCTGGTCGAGCTGGGGTGTGAAGGTGTAGGCCAGCCCCGTCAGAGCGGCCACCAGCAGGAAGGGGGCGACGAACACACCCGCGTAGAAGTGCAGCCGCACGAGCAGCGCCCGGACCCCCTTCCACGATCGGCCCCTTTGTTCGGGACCGCTTCCCGGGGCAGCCGATGCCGCTATGAGGGCGTTGTCCCTTGACGCTTCTTCTTGTGTCGATGACATTGCTGCATCCCCAATCGGCGCCCGGCGCGCGGGGCGCGGGCGCTCACAAAGCCGACGATTGTGTCCGCCTCAACGGCGGTACGGCGTGCGTGCGGGCACGCCGCACTGCGCCCGTCATCGCACAGCAGCGAGACGGACGGTCAGGAGCACATCGCCGGCCGCGGCGGGCCGCGCCGGGTGACGCCGTGCCACAGGGCCGCCTGCTGAGACAGCCGCGAGGGGGCGTGAAGGGACACTCGCGTCGCCTGCGCCGGTGGGCTGACCACGACATGGACGAGGAAGGCCCTGCGCAAAGGAGCGAAGACGAACGCGGCCAAGGAGCGGCCGAGCCGGAAGGCAGCAGCCTCACCGCGCCACAGCCACAGGCCGCACAGCACCGCCGCGAGGGCGTGCGCGCCGAACATGCCGGGCGACCAGCCGCTCATCGCGGCGCTGCTCATGGGCATTGCTTCCGCGGAGCCCGAAACCTGATGGCCGACAGCACCGTCCCCGGCACCCGAAGGAGCCGCGGCGAAGGCCTGGGCGAGGCCGAACCAGCCGTGCAAGGCGAATTGGGTCACCACGGTCGCGCCCAGCACCACTGCCGCGCCGCGCTCACGTCGACCCGCCAGCCACCACGCGCCCGCGGTCGTCGCGGCGAATGCGTACCCCACCGCCCAGCCCGGAACCGACCGCGACATCAGCGCATGTCCAAGACCTGTCACCGCGACACACACGGCCGCGAACACCGCGGCACGTGCGAGACGGAAGGCAGGCCCGGGCGTCATGAGCAGCCATGATGCCATTCACCACCCGAATGAGGGATGGGGCGCACGGAAGCACCACCGGCGCGCCCACAGCTGTGCTAGGGCAGATCTCGGAAGGCGAGTGCGGGATGGCGCCGACCCGGAAACTGCTCCAACGTTTGTAAACTCCGCCTGGGCAGAGGGTTG
The DNA here is from genome assembly GCF_044751185.1 of Streptomyces sp. NPDC088733. Taxonomy (NCBI): domain Bacteria; kingdom Bacillati; phylum Actinomycetota; class Actinomycetes; order Kitasatosporales; family Streptomycetaceae; genus Streptomyces; species Streptomyces sp. NPDC088733. The sequence goes on along the minus strand of NZ_JBIVLH010000002.1, from coordinate 36,801 downwards.
CTGTGCGCGCGCCGGCGGCCTGCTCGCCGAACTCCACAGCTGAGTGCGACCGCACGGATGCCGCCGCCCGCGCATTCAGTCGACGTCAAGTGTCCATTCCGTGCCGGTCACTAGCTTTGGCCCGTCACCCAACGAGCCAAGGAGACACCAGCGATGCCTACGCGCGTCAATCGGCAGACAGTCGACCTCACTCCATATCCCGACCTCGTGGTCGTCTACCTCGGTATGCGAGTCAATCGGCTCTACGGCCTGCGCACCTTGGCCGGCTACGGCCCGCAGATCGGCCAATCCGGGAAAGACCGGCCGGAAGGCATGCTGTCGCACGAGTCGCTGCTGTGGTCGCTGTTCCCCATGCACGTCGGCATCCGCCAGTACTGGCGCGACCTGCCTTCGCTCTTGTCATGGGCGCGGTCCGAACCGCACCGGCGCTGGTGGCGAGACTTCCTGCGCGACAGCGGCGGCACCGGCTTCTGGCACGAAACGTACCTGATCCGCGGCGGTATGGAGGCGGTGTACGACGACATCCCGAGCCAGCGGGGCTTCGCCTCCTTCGCCCCCGTGCGGCCGGCGCGCGGCCACCTGTTCGGCTCGGCCGCGCGAGTCGGACGTCCTGAAGAAACCACCGCACCGGTCGTCAGCGAGGAAGAGCTCTACACGCCGGACACCCAGCCGGAACCCACCGACGGAACGGCTTGACACAGCGTCGGCTCGGCGTCCGGAACGGCTCCGGTCCGCGCCTCGGAAGTCACTCGCGCCGGACGGGAGCGAAACGATAGGCTTCCAGCGATTGCTGTTCTGGAGGCGAGAGGTACCGCGGTGTCAGTCCCCGTAGTCCCCTCTGGCGGCGAGGATCAGCCGGCCGGCCGATCTTCGCCGTATCTGCAGATCTTGGGCCCGCTACGGATCTGGCGCGACGGTGTCGAACTGGATGCCGGGCCACGACAACAGGCATACCTCCTGGCGCTGCTGCTGGCCCGCGCCGGCCGGCCGACCAGCACGGGCGAGCTGATCGACCTGATCTGGGGCGATGACGTCCCCAACAGCGCGCTCAACATCATCCACAAATACGTCGGCGCGTTGCGGCGACTGCTCGAACCCGCGATCCCCGCCCGTGAATCCGGCTCCTACCTGCACCGCCGCGGCAACGCCTATCTGTTCTCCACCGCCCCCGGCGCCCTGGACCTCCTCACCTTCCGAGAACTCGTTGCGACCGCCAAAGAGGCCATGGCACAGCAACGCCAGGAAACGGCGCTCGACCGCTATGTCGAAGCGCTCGGTCTCTGGCGGGGCCGGGCGGGCGACGGGTTCACCCACAGGTCGACCGCACTGCCGACCTTCACCGGTCTCGACGACGAGTTCCGCGCCGCGTGCACCGAAGCGGCCAAGCTGGCCGTGTCGCTGCGCCGACCGGAATCGGTGCTGTCGGCGCTGCAACTCGCCGCATCGACATCGCCGTTCCACGAACCCGTCCACGCCGGCCTCATCACCACCCTGGGGGCCGCGGGACGCCGGGCCGAGGCACTGTCGGCGTACCACAGGGTCCGCGCCTGCCTCGCCGACGAACTCGGCATCGATCCCGGTCCGGATATACGGGCCGCACACCTGCACGTGCTGACGCAGCCCCAGACCTCGCCGCCCGTGGCGAGTACGGCCGCCGCTTCGGCGCGGAAGGAAGCCGGCCTCGTCGGCAGGGTCGAGGAACTCGCCGTACTGCGCCAAGCCGTGGAGAAGGCTTTCACCGGCAGTGCGGCGCTCGGCATCGTCCAAGGGGAGCCGGGCGTGGGCAAGACCCGGCTGCTGCAGGAGATCGCTGCAGAAGCGAGTCGGCGTGGCGCGCTGGTCGTCTGGGGTTCGTGCCTGGAAGGCGACGGAACACCGTCGATGTGGCCCTGGGAGCAGACACTCCGCCCGATTCTCGACAGCCTCCCCGCGCCGTTGCGGGAGAAGTGGCTCGCCGGCGAGCTCGGCGGACTCTTCCAATCTCCGGACGACTACGCCACCGGGTCGGCGATTCCCGACAGCCGTGCACAGTTCCGCCTGTTCGAGCAGGTCGTCACCGTCGTCGGGCATGCCTCGGCGCAACGGCCCATGCTGCTGATCGTCGATGACCTGCAGTGGGCCGACGCCGCCTCACTCCAGCTGTTCGGCCACCTGACGGCCCGGCCGCCCACCGGCACGGTGATCATCGGAGCGCTACGCGATCGCGCACCCGTACCCGGCTCCAGCCTGTCGCGGGTCCTGGCGACCGTCGGCCGGCTGCCCGGCCACCGCAGGATCCGGCTCGGCCCGCTCGGCCTGACCGACGTGACCGAGCTCATCCGCCGCGAAACCGGCCGCGAGCCCGGCGCCGAAGTCGCCCGCGGCATCCATGCTCGCACCGCCGGCAATCCGTTCTTCGTCCAGGAGCTGTCCCGGCTGCTCAGCGAGGGTGGTTCGCTCGGCGACGGCGGCGCATCCGTACCAGCCGGCGTGCCGGCCACCGTGCGAGACGTCGTCCGCGATCGGATGACCGGCCTCGACGACAGCGCTCACAGCCTGCTGCGTACCGCCGCGGTCATCGGCCGCGACGTGGACCTCGACCTACTTGCCCGCGCGATGGGCGTCGAGATCGCGGAATGCCTCGAATGCCTCGAACCGCTGCAAGAACTCGGTCTCCTGGAGGCCAAGCCGGAAGACCCGTTCTCGTGGCACTTCGCGCACGACCTGATCCGCGAGTCGATCACCGAGGCCACCGCGCGGCAGCAGGCCGTCCAGCTGCATCTGCGCGTCGCCGACGCCCTCGAACCCATCCACGCCGACGACGAGTCCGTCGCCGAACGCCTCGCCTACCACCTGTGGGCCGCCGGCCCCCTGGCCGACTCGGGTCGCACCGCGAAGGCACTGGCACGCGCCGGTCGCCGCGCGGCGACCAAGCTCGCGTTCGCGGCCGCCTATCGGAACCTGGAATCGGCCATCCAGATCGCCCGGACAGCAGGACTGCCGGAGATCGAACTGTCCGTCCTGGCGCTGCTCAACCTCCTCGCCGTCGAGCCTCCGGGAATGGGCGGCTCGACGTACGATCTGCTGGAACGGGGCGCATATCTGGCCCGCAGACTCGGCCGCGAGACGGCCGAGGCCGAGTTCCTCTTCTATCGGATGACCGGGGCCTACGTCTCCACCGAGAAAGACCGCGGGATGTGGGCTCGCCGGCTGCATGAGCAGGGCCAGGCGTCCGCGGACCCGAAAATCCAGGCGTACGGCCGGCAGGCCTGGGGCCTGTACCACTGGGACATCGGCGACATCGGCGCGGCCTATCAGTGTTTCAGCTGGTTGGGCCGTACCACCGCGGACGACGTTGCCTCGCTGCTCGCGAACTCGGCCGACCCGCACCCGGGACCGGCTCAAGAAAGTCTGTACCACCTTGCCGACCAGGTCGGAGGTGTCCCGATTCGACGCCGTGACGACCGCGGACGCTGGCGGATCCCCGATGAGTGGATCGGCTATTTGGGGGTCATTACCTCGCTGCATGGCGATGTCGAGACGGGGCGTTCCCTGCTCGGCACGGTGTACCAGGCCGAGGGGGACCTCTTCGAGATGTCGGGCTGGACCCGTTACCAGACCATGGCTGCCTCGATGGCCGGTGACGCGGACTGGGCGATGCAAGCGACCGAAAGGTGGGTCGCGGCCAGCGCCGACCTTCCCGGCGTCGCCCAGGAAACCTATATACGGCTGGACTGGTACTGGGCCCGTGCCCTCACCGGCGATGACCCGGCCGGCGCCGCGGCCAAGGCCGAACAACTCCTGGCCGCGACCCTGGCCGACCCGCCGAGATGGGGCCTCGCCTACTGGTACGGACTGGTGGCCGAGATGTGGCTGGCAGCCGAGCTGCCCGACCGGGCCGCTTCCGCCCTCGACCAGGCCGACCAGGCCATCAAAGCCCACGGTCAACGCTACGCCGAAGGGCTTCTCCTGCTCCTGCGCGCGCGCCTGCTGCAGGCCCGCGGCGAACCCGTCGATGTCGTGCGAGCCGCCGCAGAGGAAGCCCGCACCCGATCCGGCGAACGCGGGGCCCACCTCTTCGCTCGCCGCGCCGAGAGGTTCCTGGCCGTTCTCGACGAGAATCCCGGAGCCCTAGTCGTAAGCGACTCTCATGAACCTTCGTAGGTTGATGAGTCCGGTGACGGCGGCGCGTTCGACGGCCGCGCGCACGCTGGGGAGCAGGGCGTTGTCCCGCTTGTGGTTCTCCGGCAGGTCGCGGCCGGGTAGGCGCTTTTACGGCACGAGGCCGACGCCGACGTAGCCGAGGTCGGCGAGTTGATGGATGCCGTCCATCAGGTTTTTGAGGCCCGAGGCGTGGGCGTGCGCGTCGTGGCGCGCCCCGGGTATCGGCACCGGTCCGACCGCGACGAGATCGCCGTCCATCAAGCAGGCGATCTGCACATTCATGCCGGCGTAACCGGCCTTGACCGAGTGCAGGTCGTTGTGGTGGTTCCAGTCCCAAGTGGGGCAGACGGTGCCGTCGATCACGGCGGTCCCGGCCCGGATCGTCACACGAACGCCGGCTCCAACACCGCCGCCGACCACATCGAAGCCACCCGGATGACGCCGGCCCAGCTGCCGAAGACGTTCCGGCGCGGGCGCCAGACACCGATCCGGACCGACTCCGCGGGCGGCACCCATGCCCTCCTGAACTGGCAGACCGCGCGCGGACGTCGGCTGTCGCACTCGGTGGGGACGACCATCACCGACGCCATCCACGCCGCAATCCCGCAGATCCCGCAGGCCGCCCGGACGTCGGCCGTCGAACCCGATGGCGAGATCCGCGACGGGACCTGGGTGGCCGAGCCGGCCGGCGACTGCCTGAAGGGCTGGCCGAAGGGGATGCGGCTGATCTGCCCGGTCTGCAGTCGGTCTCGCGGAGCGCCCCTTCCGCATCCCGGTGGAGATCGAGGCCGAGGTCCTGATCCGCTGACCTTGCTCTGCCCTCCGCGTCGGGCGGCTCGGCGGTCTGTCGGCCGAGGGGGCGCGGCCTTTCAACGGCCCCCGCTCGCTGCCGAGTCAACCGTCACCCTGCTCGATCTCGAGATGGACCGGACCCCGCAGAACGGGGCTGCGCCGGTACGGCGGCGGGTCGGTGACCAGCCTGGGGCGGTCGAGCCGGCGTACCAGCTCGGTCAGCGCGGTCTGGGTTTCCCGCCGGGCCAGCGGGCCGCCGAAGCACAGATGGATGCCGCTGCCGAACCCCAGGTGCTGGTTGTCGTGCCGATCCGGGTCGAAGCGGTCCGGATCGTGGAAGCGCTTCGGATCACGGCTGCCCGAGGCCAGCATGAGCATGATCTGGGAGCCCTGGGGGATGACGGTGTCGGCGACGGTGATGTCGCTGTATGCCACCCGCCAGGGAATGATCTGCACGGGGGGCTCGTAGCGCAGCAGTTCCTCGACCAGTGGCACGACGAGGTCCGGTTCGTCGCGCAGTCGCCGCAGCACCTGCGGGTGGCGCAGCAGTGTCAGCATGCCGTTGGTGATGAGATTGACGACGGTCTCATGGCCCGCGACGAGGAGCAGTCTGGCGGTGGCGACGATCTCGGCGTCGGTCATCCGGCCGTCGGGCCCGTCGTCGTTGGCCAGTCGTGACAACAGGCCGTCTCCCGGCCGGCGGTGGCTCTGTTCCACCAGCTCGCCGAGGCACTGGTACAAGTCCTTGCGGGCCTGTACGCCCTTGTCCAGTTTCTCCTTCGGGTCGGTCTCAGGGGTGTAGTCGACCGAGTTCATCAGATCGCTCACCCAGCGGTGGACATCCGGTTCGACCTCGCGGGGCACGCCGAGCACGCGACAGTTCACGGTCACAGGGAACGGGAAGGCGAAATCGTCGACGACGTCGATCCGCTCCTTGCCCGCGAAATCGTCGATCAGGCCCGCGACGACGGCGGTCAGGGTCCCTTCCATGCCGATCACCAACCCCGGGGTGTGCGGGGGGCCGAACTGACGCATCGCCATGCGCCGCAGGCGATCGTGCTCGGGCGGGTCCATGTGGATGAAGGACGACGTGGCCGCTCCCTCGACCGGCGGTGGTGGATCCGACAGATTGCCCAGGTCGGAGCTCAGATGCGGGTCATTCAGCACGTCCGTGATCTCACGATACGTACTGATGACCCAGCTGCCGTCCTCCTGCCGGGCCACCGGCGTCTCACGCAACTCGGCATACAGCGGGTACGGGTCCGCCCTGGCGGAATAGTCGAAGATCCGTTGCAGGGTGCCGGGAGTCCGGGGCGTGGTCGTCCGGTCCTCCGCCTGCCGCTGCTGGTGCACGGCCGTGACGCGGCGCCCACCCGGATCCTGGCCGGCGACGACCACCGTGGCGCTCTGGGCGAGCAGGGCGAGGCCGGGGAGGTCGACGGGCACCGGTTCCATGCCGGCGGGCCGGTCGGGCGTGGGGCAGGGGGGCGGGAAAGGTGCGGCCGTCTCGATCAAGCGCCGGTAGTGGTCCAGCCACTTGCCGTTGTTGAAGCTCACGGCAGCCGTGACGCGGCCCCGGTAGCCGTACGCGGTGACGAAGCGGTGGTCGTCCAGCGATCCCTGGGTGACGGCCACTTCGTCGGCGAAGGTCGGCACACCGACGGACTTGATGTTGACGCCGAACTGGATCGACCAGAACAGCGGGATGGACACGTGGGCTCGGCGGTCCTCCGGGACGCTGACCATGTTGTGCGCCGCGACCTCTGCCTGCTCGACGGCGTTGACCCAGTGCTCCATCGAGATGAGCCGGTTCTCGTAGAGGGGGTTCGGGCACCGTGCCACGTCTCCCGCGGCGAAGACGTCGTCGGTGACGCGGCCGTCGACGCCGAGGGCGCGGCAGCCCGTGTCGCAGGTGATGCCCCACACGCCCGCCGCCAGTCCCGATTCCCGCAGCCACTCGGTGTTCCGGATGCTCCCTAGCGCCACCACCGCCACATCGGCGTCGACCGTACTGCCGTCGTCGAAGTGAGCACGGCGAAACCGTCCCTGCGCGTCGCCCTCCAGCCGGGCGACTTCGACACCGCACCGCAGGTCGACACCGTGAGCACGCTGCATGGCGGCCGCGACCTCGCCGATCATGGCGCCGAGCGCCCCGACCAGCGGGGCGGGCGCGAGTTCGGCGACGGTCACCGGGATGTCCCGCTCGCGGCAGACGGAGGCGATCTCGGAGCCGGTGAATCCCGCACCGATGACCAGCACGCGGGAAGGCCCGGCGGCGAGGGCCCGTTGCAGGCTCTCGGCATCCTCGCGCGTACGGAGGACGAACACTCCGCCCAGGGACGCCTCGGACTCGGCGAACCACGGCCGGGCCCGCACCCCGGTGGAGATCAGCACCCGGTCGAAGGGAACCTCGCGTCCGTCGGCGAGACGCACGTGGTGCGTCGCGAGGTCCAGCCCGCCGGCGGGCACACCCCGCAGCCACTCCGCATCGATGCCACGGCGGCGGGGCAACGCGGTGCGCCCGGCCGGCACCCAGCCGGTCAGTACCTGCTTGGACAGGGGAGGCCGGTCGTAGGGCTCGCCCGGCTCGTCGCCGATCATGGTCAACGATCCGGTGAAACGCTCGTCCCGCAGCGCCTCGGCGGCCCGCAGCCCCGCCAGAGAGGCACCGACGACCACGATGCGGCCATCGCGCTTGAACGCACGCAGGTTGTCGGTACCGGTCATGACGGCGAGGCCTCCGGCGGTGCGTGCCGCGCCTCCAACCGGTCGACCAGGATCGCCTGGACCGGGCAGGCCGCCGCGGCGCGCAGCACCTGGTCGCGCGAGGCGTCATCCGGGTGGGGGTCGTACATGAGCGCTTCCTCACCGTGCATCCGGAACGCCTCCGGAGCCAGGAACGCGCACTGCGCATACCCCGTACATCGGGAAAGATCGACGACAACCTTCACCCCGGCCTCCACAGGGAGCGGGAGCTGTGGACCTTCAAGCCGGCGCCGCTCCGGCGCCCAAGGCATTCCGGCCGCTGTCCGCCGACATCGGACGGGAACCACGTGGTGCAATACAGCGGAAAACCACCACGAACCAGCATAACGGCGGCACCGATACCGGTGGATCCGATCGCCCCGGACAACGTCCGCCTCGGCGTGCCCGTCGGCCTCGCGCACACAGCAGCGTGATCAAATGTGGCATGGCATCGTCGTGCTGGACCGGTCATCGGGTACGCCTGCGCGCTGTCGAGCCCGACGACTGGACGGCGTTCGCGCGGTTCGCCGACGACGGCGGGCCGCGCGGGGGACGCCTGGATCTGCCGAGGTCCGCCGAGATCCACCGTGCCTGGGCGAAGGAACAGGCCGTTGCCGTCGGCGACGACGACCACTTCCGGCTGGCGGTCGAAGCGACGGCCACGGGAGAGCTGGTCGGTGCAGTCGGCTCACATCGCACCGGCCCTCACTCAGGCTGGTTCGAGTGCGATGTCACCATCAGCGCCGACCACCGGCGCAATGGCTACGCGACGGAAGCCGTGGTGCTGCTGCTGCGCTTCATGTTCGCCGAGCGGCGCTACCACAAATGCCTGGCAGCGGTTTTGGCCCCCAACGAGGCATCGCTGGCACTTTTCCGTTCGCTCGGCTTCACCGAGGAGGGGCGCTTGCGGGAACACGTATTCTTCGCCGGCCGGCACCACGACCTCGTCATGATGGGCATGCTGGCCGACGAGTTCGACCGGCGACACACGATGAGCGAACCATGAGCCGGTGACCGAGCGCGTGTGAAGGGGAGACGGCCTGCCACCGAGAGCAGGACTGCCCTCAGCCGCGCACGGTGGCACGCAGGTGCAGGCCGGCGGTCGCGAGACCTTCGAAGGTGGTGACCCGGTAGCCGGGTTCCGTGCCGGGCGGCTCGCTCACGTGGTAGCGGCGGGCTGTCTGCGCGGTCAGGAGCGTGAGCACGGCCATGGCCAGAGCGGCTCCCTCACAGCCGTGCGGCCCGGTGCCGAAGCCGAGGAAGACCCCGGGTTTCGCCGACGAGCCCGAATCGTCGAGCCAGCGTTCGGGCCGGAACCGGTCGGGTTCGGGGTGTTCCCGTGCATCGCGGTGGGCGGTGTAGGGGCAGACGAGCACGGTGGACCCGGCGTCGATGGTGTAGTCGGCGAGCTGAGTTTGTCGCGGGGCGCGCCGGGTGAGCAGCCAGCTCGGGGGGTGCAGCCGGAGCACTTCGCGTACCACCGCCTGGGTGTACCGCAGGTTCTCGAGGTGGGTGCTGGTCGTCGTGGCCGGGTCGGCGGGCAGGAGGGCGGCCTCGGCCGCGACGCGGTCCGCGGCCTGGGGGTATCGGGCCAGGTGGAGCAGGATCCATCCGGCCGCCCGGGAGGGTGTCTCGAAGGTGGCGACGGTGATCCCGGGGAGGGTGTCGAGGATGACCTCTTCGGACAGCGGGCCGTAGCGGGCGGAAGGCCGGAGCATCTGTCCCAGCACGTCGTCACCGGGCCGGTCCGATGAACGGCGCCGGCGGACGACGGGCCGCAAGGCGTCGGTGAAGGCGATTTGCCGTCGTGTGCGGAACCGCCGCGCCGGTGTGGGGACCCAGCGCGGCCATACCCAGCGGGAGGGACGTACGAGCACCTCCCGGGCGACGAAGAGCTGCCAGGCGAAGGGCAGCAGGGCGGGAGCGTCCTCGGAGAAGAGGTAGCGCACGCCGATCTCCGCCAGGACGGGCCGGACCAGGGGCAGAATCTCGACGTCCCGGTCCGTGGGCCACTGGTCGGCAAAACGAGCGGTCCCGGGCGCGATCTCACCGACCCGGGCCGCGACGGCCTGCGGGCGCAGTCCGCGCATGCGGGCAGCACGAGCGTGCGCGCGTTCCTCGGGCATCGGCGCTCCGCCGGCCCGCTTCAACGACGGGAAGAGGGGCGAGGACGGCTTGGGGAAATCCTGAGAGCGGTGCAGGACCGCTTCGCACACCCCGGCCGTAGCGGCTACGTAGACACCCGACTCGAGCTGCCAGACGTCCCCGCACTCGTCGGCGCCGCGGCGCGCCAGTTCGAGTCGGTCGCGGCTCCAGGCCGCGAAGCTGCCTCCGGGCAGCCGCGGCGGCTCGTTCACACGGCCCATGGGATCGGCCCCTGACTTCTTGGAGCGGTCAGGCCTGTGTCGTCGGCAGCGTGGTCACGAGCCGACGGGAGCCCGGGGGCGCCCGCCGACCATGTGGTCACACCCTGTCGTCGCCGGTGTGCGTGCCCCAGTCGTGGGCCCCGTACGCACCGTAGTTGCGGGTGAAGGACAACTTCGCGAGCAGCTTGGCGATCATGAGGCACTCCTCTCACTTGCCTTCGGCACCATGTGCCGTACGTCCAATTTTTCCGCATATGCCACATGGATTCAAGGCGCGTGCCTGCGGGCCGGCCCCGCAGCCTGCCGACGCCCGGTCCGCCTTCAGGGCTCAGGGGTAGAGGCCGGCCCGGAAGGCGAACGAGACCAGCTGCGCCCGATCACGTGCGCCGACCTTCGTCATCGCCCGCACCGCGTGCGTCTTCACGGTGAACGGCGACACGGACAGCTGGGCCGCGATCTCGTCGTTGCCGAGACCGCTCGCGACGAGGACGACCACGTCACGTTCCCTGGGTGTCAGAGCGTCGAAGCGCCGCAGGAGTTCCTTGTCGATCACCGGGGGCGGGCTGTGGGTCATGTGGCCGATGAGCGCGGCCGTCGCGGCGGCCGACAGCGCACCGCCTCCACCGACGACCTCGGCGATTCCGGCGACGAGTTCAGCGGGGCTCACGGTCTTGCTCAGGAAACCGTTGGCGCCCGCGCGCAGGGCCGCGAGGACGATGTCGTCCTGGTCGAACGTGGTCAGCACGATCACCCGCGTCTTCTCGGGCGGATGCTCCGCGCGGATCCGGCGGGTGGCCTCGACACCGTCGATGCCGGGCATCCGGATGTCCATCAGGACCAGGTCGACGGGGTGCTCCCGGAGGAAGGGGACGACCTGGAGTCCATCCGAGAGGTCACCCACGACAACGAGACCCGGGTCGAGCCCGAGCATCGTCCGGATGCCGGCCCTGATGTCGTCCTGGTCGTCGACGATGAGGATGCGCGTCATCGGACGACGGCTCCCAGGGGGCTGAACTCCGCGTGGATCCGGAATCGCCCGTCGTGACTGTCGATCGTCAGCCGCCCGCTGGAGGACTCGACGCGTTCGCGCATCCCCACGAGTCCGAGCCCGCTGCCCGGCCCGGAGCCGCGGAGTGAGGGACCGACGCGGTTCTCCACGGTGACGCAGATCCTGCCGTCGCGCTCGCCCACATCCACCGTCGCCGTCCCCTCACCGTGCCGGTAGGCATTCGTGAGTGCTTCCTGAACGACGCGGTAGACCGTCACGCCGACACTGGGCTCCACGAAGCCGGCGGGAATGTCGATGGAGGACCGGATGTCGAGGCCGATGCTCTCGAAAGAGGCGATGAGCCCTTCCAGGCCGCTGAGCGCAGGGGTCGGCCGCAGTGCCTCGCCGTCGGGGACGTCGTCGCCGAGGCGGAGGAGCGCGAGGATGCGTTGCGTTTCGAGGATGACGGTGCGGGCGCTGGACCTGGCGGAGACGAGGGCCTGCCGGGAGGACTCGGCGTCTTCGGGCAGCCCGATTTCCGCCGCACCGAGGTGCAGGCTCAGCATCGCGACCTGGTGGCCGATGACATCGTGGAGGTCGCGGGCGATGCGGAGCCGTTCTTCGGTCACGCGCCGGGTGGCTTCGCTCTCGCGGGTGGCGATGGCGCTCTCGGCCCGTTCCTCCAGGGTCCACCAGTGGTCCCGATGGATGCGGAGCGCGGCCCCCGTCGCGCCTCCTCCCACAGCCGAGAAGAAGGCGGCGGCTCCCACGACCGCGCCGCCACGGAATCCTCCGAATGTCATGAACGCTCCGAGGAAGAATGCCGCCACGATGCCGGTGGCGGCCAGCGGCTGCTTTCCCCGGAGGGTGACCGAGAACAGTACGAGCACCGCCATCATCCACACCGAGAAGGGGTCGTGGCCCACTGCTGTGACGGCGAAGGACGCCGCGCTCGTGAGGACCAGTCCTGCCCACGGCTTCCACCACGAGAGGGTGACGCCCGCGCCGGCGAGGAGCACGGAGAGGACCGTCGGCCAGTCCGAACCCCTCAGGACCGCCGCCACGATCTGGCCGGTGAACACCAGGGCGGCCAGCGTGTAGGCGACCCGGTGCGGCACCTCGGGGCGGCGGACCCACAGCGGTGCCGTGAGCCCGTCCTGACTGTTCCGCGCCGTGTCCATGAGCCGATTCTCGTCCACGTGTGCGGCGGTCGTGTACTTCGAACGATGTACATCGGGACGGCAGGGCACATGCCGTCGACGCGGACGGCAGAACTACTTCGTTCGAAGTACGCGGTGCCTCCCGAGGCGCCTGAGACTCCTCATCGAGGCGACCGTCTCACACCGTCACGATCATAACGGGACACCCGATGACTCAGACCACCGCAACCTCGGCCACTTCGGCCACGGCCACGACGACGACCTCCGGGCTCCGATCGCTCCACCTGATCCGAGTCGCCTTCTCCCTTGTCTGGGTGGCACTTCTCTTCACGACCTCCGCCTCACTCGTGTCGACGGACAAGCCCACACTGATCGCGGCAGTGCTGCTCGTCGTCTACCCCCTGTGGGACGCCGTCGCCACACTCCTTGAGCGTCGTCTGGCCGGCACCGGCACCGGGAACCCCGTGAGTACCGTCAACGTGGGTCTCGGCCTGGCTACGACCGCAGCAATGATCATCGCCGTGTTCTCCACCGTCGCGTCAGCCCTGCTCGTGTTCGGCGTCTGGGCCCTGCTTTCCGGTGCCGTCCAGCTCGTCGTGGCGATCCGGCGCCGGCGCACCGTGGGCGCCCAGTGGCCCATGATCATCAGTGGTGGACAGTCCGTGCTCGCCGGCGCCACCGTCGCCGCCACGTCCGCCTCCGCGACGAGCAGCCTGTCCACCGTCGCCGGATACTCGGCCTTCGGTGCCTTCTGGTTCCTGGTCTCCGTCGTCGCCCTCAGCATCCGCGGCCGACGTGAGAGCCGCTGACCACCGCCGGAGCAGCCCGAGTGACCGTCCCGCTCGGCCGCCTCGCCCTGTCATCCGGCGGCCGCTCCGTCCAACGCCACCCGCGGCCGGTTCGCAGGGGCAAACCGTACTGTGACAGGCCGTCGGCGTGAGGCCTCGTCACGACCTGATGTGTGCGGTGCGGTAGAAGTCGTCCGCAGCAACGCCGATGGGAACGCCGAGTTCCCCGGCGACCGTGGCGACCGCGTCAGCGCCGACGGACAGGTCGGCCTGGCCGCCGGTCGCAAAGTACGGAGCGACGAAAGCCTCGTAGTGGGCTCGGGTCTCGTCCTCGGTCTGACCGCCGAGGAAGGTCCTCATGTGTCGCACCGTGGTGTCAGGGTCGTTCCGGATCACCTGCAGGGCGCGCCGGTGGGCCCGTACGAGCGCCTGGACCGCGGGATCGTCGGGGTCGTTGAACGTGGGGTCGACGGCGACGCCCACGGTGGGGATCCGGAAGTGGTCACCGATCCAGGCCAGTACGTTCCAGCCGTTCTCGGCGGCCACCGCCTCCGGTGCCATCGTGCTCCCGACGACGGCGGCGTCGAGGTCGCCGTCGCGCAGGCGTCGCACGTCCATACCGTAGTCGCCGGGCGGGCGGACGACGGTGTGGATGTCACGGTCCGGGTCGAGACCGGCCCTGCGCAGCACGATGCGGGTGAAACAGCCGGGCGCGGTGTGCGGGGCGTGCACGGCCAGCCGCCGGCCGGCCAGGTCGGTCAGGGACGTCATGCCGGGGCGGGCCAGGAACCAGAACAGCGGGCGGTCGGTGTTGACGTTGAGTGCGACCCAGGGTGTCCCGTCGGTCAGCCGGGCCAGCAGTGCGCGGCCGAGCCCGATGGTGGCGCAGCGGCGCAGCCGCTGTTCGTCCCAGGCGCAGCCGTCGTGCAGCGCGACGTGGACGTCCTCCTCGGCGTAGTAGCCGTGCTGGTCGGCGATGTAGGCGGCCAGTTCCTCGTGCAGGCCGCGTCCGACGTAGGCGAGATCGATGGTGTGCATGAGGTTCCCTCTCTGGTCGCTTCGCCGTCTTTTGCCCACGGAGTTGCGAGGACTGCGGGCCCGCTGTCGAGGCGCCGGTGGGCGTGCCTGCGCGGGGCCGGTACCGGCGGCCCCGAGCACGGGGGGCGGCGTCAGTGCATGGAGAGGCCGCCGTTGACCTCGGCGGTGGTGCCGGTCATGAAGGCGTTGTCTTCAGCGGTGTAGAAGGCGACCGCTTGGGCGACGTCCGCCGGGCGCGCGAGGCGGCCCAAGGGGGTGGCGGCCACCTGCCGCTGCTTGAGCGCGTCGTCCAGTACGTCCGCGGAGACGCGGGTGTCCTCCACGGGGCCGGGCGCGACGACGTTGACCGTGATGCCCTGCGGTCCCAGTTCCTGAGCGAGGTAGCGGGCGAACTGTTCCAGTGCGGCCTTGGCCGTGCCGAGTGCGATCATGCCCTCCCGCGGCCGGCGGCTGAGGCCGGTGCCGAGGTAGACGATGCGTCCCCACCCCTGTTGGGTCATGGAGGGCAGGACGGCCTTCGTGACCGTGAACGCGGCGTGCATCTCGGCGTCGAGCTTGCCGCCCAACTCCTCCCACGTCATCTCCCGGAACGACGTCACTACGTACGGGATGAGCGCGTTGTGCACGAGCACGTCGACGCCGCCCCACGCCGCCCGGACCTGTTCCACCATGCCCTGGACGGCCGCGACCTCGCGCACGTCGGCCTGCACGGCCATGGCCCGGCCGCCCGCGGCCGCGATCTCCGCCACGACATCATCAGCCGCCTGGGCGCTTCGGAGGTAGTTGACGACCACGCGCATTCCCCGCGCGGCCAGGAGGCGCGCGGTGGCCGCGCCGATCCCGCTGCTGGCCCCCGTCACCAACGCCACCCTGCCGGTTGCTCCAGCCATGGGCTCGGTTCCTCCTCGTCGTCGGGGGTCGTCGGAACGATCGCCCCGGGGTGTTCGTCGCCGGTGATGCGGCGGTTACGGGATGCCCGGGCGCGGATCGCCCTCTGGAGGCAGGAGAGTCGACGGTCGCCGCAGCCCGCTGCGGTCCGGTCCCGTTTGCCGGACGGTTGCAGGGTGGACGCCTTTCCACCGTGTGATCCGAACGGCACGGGCGGGCATCCGAAGCAGCCCTCGCCGGTGTCCGTCCCGAACAGTGCCTCGAGCCGCCGGTGGATCACCGTGTCCAGCCGTCGCTTCCCTCACTGACGTAGCATCACATCAGGTCGTACCGGGACGAACTGAGCCGCGCCGATCGGCCCGTCGTCGAGTCCGACGTGATGGCGCGTCGCCGGGTCCGCGCAACCTGACGGTGTCCCTGCGCGGTCTCGGCCGTGGCACTCCGCGCTACGTGTGCGCTGCTCCGCCGGCCCGCAGAGTGTTCTGCCTCATGTGCGCATCCCACCGGTATTGCACCGTCAACGCCTGCTTTCTGCAACGCGTGCAGCTCGAGAGTGCCGGTGATCGGGTCTTGACGGTGGTGCGACCCCTGCCTACAGTCGTTCATAATCCCGATGCGAGTTCGAGATAATGAACAGAACGGTCGTGTGATGGTTCAGACGCAGGCTTTGGCGGGAACGCGGGTGATCGACGCCGCCACGATGGTGGCCGGTCCGCTGGGGGCGTCGATCCTGGCGGACTTCGGTGCCGACGTCGTCAAGGTGGAGCCCATCGCGGGTGACGAGTCCCGGAGTTTCGGGCCCGGTCGCGACGGCATGAGCGGGGTGTACTCGGGCGTCAACCGGAACAAGCGGGCGATCGCGCTCGATCTGCGGACCGAGAAGGGCCGGGAACTCTTCCACGAGCTGTGCGCCGGCGCGGACGTGCTGATCGAGAACATGCTGCCCGGCGCGCGTGAGCGGTTCGGCCTGACTCCCGAGGACCTCCAGGAGCGTCACCCCCACCTGATCTGCCTCAGCGTCAGCGGCTACGGCGAGAGCGGGCCGCTGGCCGGGCGGCCGGCCCTGGATCCCGTGGCCCAGGCTCTCACCGGGATGATGCAGGCGACGGGTGAACCCCAGGGAGCCCCCGTCAAGGCCGGCCCGCCGATCGCCGACAGCGCATCCGGCTTCCTTGTCGCCGTCGCGGCGCTGGTCGCACTCCTGGCGAAGCAGCGCACCGGAGTCGGCCAGCACGGGTCGGTGTCGCTCGTCGGCTCACTGTTCCACCTGCAAACGCCCTGGCTGGGCCAGTACTTGCTGGCCGATCACGTGCAGTCGCGCGTCGGCAACGCCAGCAACTTCTACGCTCCGTACAACGCCTACCGGACGCGCGACGGCGGAGCCGTGCACGTGGTGGCCTTCAACGACCGCCACTTCGACAGGCTGGCGCGTGCCGTGGACGCCGAGCGGTTGCTCGACGACGCGCGGTTCGCCGATGCCGCGAGCCGGCTCTCCCATCGTGAGGAGATCGACGCGGCGCTGGCCCCCTGGTTCGCCGCGCGCGACCGCGACGACGCCGTCGAACTGCTCACCGAACGGGACGTCATCTGCGCCCCGGTCCTGGCGTACGACGAGGCCGTGGTCCATCCCCAGATCCGTGCGCTGGACCTAGTGGTCGACATCGCGCACGAAACCCTCGGCCCGCTCCGGGTGCCGGGCGTCCCCATCAAGCTGTCGGCGACCCCCGGTCGGGTGGAGCGGCCGCCGACATCGCTGGGCGAACACACAGCCGAGCTGCTGAAAGAGCTCGGACACGACGACGAGGACATCGCGCGGCTGACGGCCGCACGTGTCGTCCGCTGATTCAGCCACTTCCCCGAAGGAGCAGCACCATGAAGGTTGGCATCAGGATCCCCGGCGCCGGTCCGTGGGCCGGACCGGACGCGATCAGCGAGGTCTCGCGGTACGCGGAGAAGATCGGGTTCGACTCGCTGTTCATGACTGATCACGTGGCCCTGCCGACGAAGGTGGACACGCCGTACCCCTACACCGAGGACGGCAAGTTCCTCTGGGAGCCCGAGACGCCGTACCTGGACTGCCTGACGGCACTGACCTGGGCTGCGGCCGCGACGGAGACCGTCGAACTCGGCACGTCCTGCCTGATCCTCCCTTGGCGGCCGCTGGTGCAGACGTCGAAGACGTTGGTGAGCATCGACGTCCTGTCGAAGGGCCGGCTGTCGGTCGCGATCGGCGTGGGATGGATGAAGGAGCAGTTCGCGGCCCTGGGAGCGCCCTTCAAGGACCGGGGGCGTCGCGTGACCGAGATGGTCAACGCGATGCGGCAGATGTGGACCGACGACGAGGTCGACTTCGACGGCGAGTTCTACAACCTGCACGACTTCAAGATGTACCCCAAGCCCGTGCGCGGCACCATCCCGATCTGGTTCGCCGGGTACAGCGAGGCGTCGTTCCGGCGGATCGCCGCCATCGGCGACGGCTGGCACCCGCTGGCGATCGGTCCCGAGGAGTATGCGGCCCACCTCGCCACCCTCCGCGCGTACATGGAGCGGGCGGGCCGGGACATGAGCGAGATCACCCTGACGGCGCGCCCGCTGCGCAAGGCGCCCTACAACGCGGAGACCATCGAGGCCTACGCCGATCTCGGTGTCACCCACTTCGTCTGCGACACCTCGTTCGAGCACGCGACGCTCGAGTCCGCGATGGAAGAGCTCCAGGCGCTCGCCGAGGCCGTCCTGCCGACCGCTCACCGCCTTCCCTGACGCCCGAGCGAAAGCGATATCGATCATGCGTGCCCTGACCCCCAGTGTTCCGCTGGTCATCGGTGACCAGCTCACAGACGCCTCGACCGGGGCGACATTCGACACCGTCAATCCCGCCGACGGCAGCCGCATCGCGGCTGTCGCCGAGGCCACCGTCGACGACGTCGGCCGCGCCGTCGAAGCCGCGCGCAAAGGTGCCAAGGCGTGGCAGCGGCTCCGGCCGTCCCAGCGGACCCGCCTGATGCTGCGCCTGGCGGCACTGGTCGAAACGAACAAGGACAAGCTCGCCGACCTGCAGACGCGGGACATGGGCAAGCCCATCCGCGAGTCCCGCTCGATCGACCTTCCCATCATGATCGAGACCCTGGAGTACTTCGCCGGTCTGGTCACGAAGATCGAGGGGCGGACCACGCCGGCGCCCGGCCGCTTCCTCAACTGGACGCAGCGGGAGCCGATCGGCGTGGTCGGCGCCATCACGCCGTGGAACTTCCCTGCCGTGCAGTCGGTCTGGAAGATCGCACCGGCACTGGCGACAGGCAACGCCATCGTCCTCAAGCCCGCTCAGCTGGCGCCACTGGTCTCGGTCGCCCTGGGGGAGCTGGCTCTTGAGGCCGGTATCCCGCCCGGAGTCGTCAACGTCCTGCCCGGCCGGGGCTCGGTGGCCGGGAACGCGCTCGTCCAGCACCCGCGCGTCGGCAAGATCACCTTCACCGGGTCCACCGAGGTCGGTCAGGAGATCGGCCGCATGGCCGCCGAACGGCTCGTCACCTCCTCGCTGGAGCTCGGCGGGAAGTCGGCCATGGTCGCCTTCGCCGACGCCTCCCCCAAGGCGGTGGCCGACGTGGTCTTCCAGGCCATGTACGGCAACCAGGGTCAGACGTGCACCGCTCCCAGCCGGCTCCTGGTCGAGCGGCCGATCCACGACGAGGTCGTCGAACTGGTCAGAGCCCGCGTCGAGTCGGCCAAGGTCGGTGACCCGCTCGACCCGGAGACGGAGATCGGTCCCCTCATCAGCGCCCAGCAGCGCCGCTCGGTCCACTCGTACGTCACCTCCGGCGTCGAAGAGGGCGCGCTCCTGGCGGCGGGAAGCGCGCGACACCCCGAGGACGAGCCGGGCCGCGGCTTCTACTACCAGCCGGCGTTGTTCACGGACGTGACGCCGGACATGCGGATAGCCCGTGAGGAGATCTTCGGACCCGTCCTCGCAGTGCTGCCGTTCGAGGGCGAGGAGCAGGCGCTCTCCGTGGCGAACGACACGATGTACGGCCTTGCCGCGGGGATCTTCACCCGCGACGTCGGACGGGCGCTGCGCTTCGCGGGGGCCTTGGACGCCGGGAACGTCTGGATCAACAGCTGGGGCGTGCTCAACCCCGCCTCCCCGTACCGCGGCTTCCGGGACAGCGGATACGGCAGCGATCTGGGCCAGAGCGCGATCGAGAGCTTCACGAAGGAGAAGAGCGTATGGGCGCGCCTCGACTAGCGCCGGACTCCGCGGGTGTGCGCACCGTTTCACGACTGCGGGAACTGCGCGGCGTGCCACGGTGGTCACCGGCGCCGGACTACTCGATCACCCACGACGCGCTCTTCGCGCAGGATCCGGACGCCGTGGCGCTCCTCACGGCCGCACCGCACGCGCCGGAACGCATCACCTTCGGCGAGGTGCAGCGCGCCGCGCTGCGGATCGGAGGTGTCCTGCGCGCGCACGGCGTCCGGCCGGGCGACCGCGTCGCCCTGTACCTCGACCCCTCGCCGGCCGCCGCGGAGGTGGTCTTCGGGGTGCTGGCCGCAGGGGCGGTCCTGCTTCCGATCCCGCGGCTCCTGACCGGCACCTCCGTGGCGCACCGCCTCGGCGACTCGGGTGCGAAGGTACTGGTCTCCGACGGGGCCGGGCTGGACCGGCTGAGGGCGACCGGATGCGACGTCGAGGACCGCGTCGTGCTGACCGTCGACGGCGCCGGGGGCCGGGGCATCGCGGGACAGCCGGGCGACGCGGAGTTCGGCGCGCCGTACCCCGGGGGCCCCTCGCGCCCGGCGCTGCTGCTGTACACCTCCGGGACCAGCGGCCCGCCCAAGGGCATCGTCCACGGTCACCAGGTGCTGCTCGGCCACGCGGGAGTGGACTGCGCGTTCGAGTTCTTCGAGGCGGGGGACGTCTACTACGGGACGGCGGACTGGGGTTGGATCGGCGGCCTCCTGCTGGGGCTTCTGGTCCCGTGGGCCTTCGGCGTCCCGGTGGTCGCGCACCGGCAGGCACGCTTCGACCCGGATGCCACTCTCGACCTCTTCGCGCGCTGCGGCGTCACCACCGCGTTCCTGCCACCGTCGGTCCTGCGTCTGCTCCAGGCCAACGACAGGGCGCCGGAACGCCGGTTGCGTGCCGTCGTCACCGGCGGTGAGCCGGCCGGGCGCTCCGAGACGGCCTGGGCACGGCGGCATCTGGCCCGGGCGGTCAACAAGGCGTACGGACAGACCGAGGCGAACGCCCTCATCGGTGACTCGGGGGTCCTCGGCACGGTCGACGACGACACCATGGGAGCCCCCTATCCCGGGCACCGGATCGCACTCCTCGACGACAGCGGCCAGGAGGTCGGCCCCGGCGAGACGGGTGAGATCGCCGTGGGACTGCCGGATCCCGTCGCCATGCTGGGGGTGTGGGACGCGGAGACGGAACGCCCGCTGCCGCCCGCCGACGCCTGGCACCGCACGGGTGATCTGGCGCGGCGCGCGTACGGGCGGCGACTGGAGTACCTCGGCCGTGCCGACGACGTCATCAAGAGCCGCGGCTACCGGATCGGACCGTCCGAGATCGAGGACGCCGTGCTGAAGCACGCGCTCGTTGCCGAAGCCGCCGCGGTCGGAGTGCCGGACGACAAGATCGGCCAGCACGTGAAGGTCTTCCTCCGACTCGTGGACGGCGTACCCGCCGAACTCGACGCATCCCTGCGGGCGGAGCTGTGCGACCTGGTGGCGGCGTCCGTCGGACCGCACGCCAGACCCCGCGCGTTCGAAGTGGTGGCGGCCCTGCCGAGGACCGAGACCGGGAAGCTGCTCAGACGCCGGCTGACCTCGCCCACGCACTGACACACGACCACCACCGTCCGGGAGACGGGTGCATCCGGATCCCGGCCCCACATCACTCATCCATGGGAGGAACCATCATGAGAAGGTTCTGGCACGTCGGCATCAACGTCACCGACATGGACCGTTCGATCGACTTCTACCGGCACATCGGCTTCCAGGTCGTGCAGGACAAGGAAGTCGAGGACGCCAACCTGGCGCGCGCTTTCATGGTCGAGGGGGCCGGCAAGCTGCGCTTCGCGCACCTGCGGCTGAACGACTCTCCGGACGAGGCGCTGCTGGACGTCATCGAGTGGCGCGACATCGAGGCGGGCGGCCGGGCGACCACCGATCTCGTCCACCCCGGGCTGTGCCGTTTCTCGATCCTGACCGACGACATCCAGGCCGAGTACGACCGGCTGAACGCGCTGGGCGTCGAGTTCCTGCACACCCCGCAGACCGTCATGGGCCCCGACGGAGTCAACGGCTGGAAGCTGCTGTTCGCCCGCGACCCCGACGGCACTCTGTTCCACTTCGTCGAGCTGGTGGGGGATGCCGCTACGGTCGGGTGAAACACCCCGACCGGAAGGCAGGCAGACGTGGCGATCGGCCCATCCCAGCAGCATGGCGCGCCCCGGGACGACGATGCGGGCGAGCAGGGCGGAGTCCTCGTGCCGGCGGTGTCGCGTACCGTTCGCGTACTGGACACCCTGGTCCAGAGCGCCGGCGGCGCCACGCTCACGGAGCTCGCCAACCGCTGCGGGCTCGCCAAGAGCACGGCGTCCAACCTGATCCGGACGATGGTGGCCGAGGGCCTGATCAGCTACGACCCCGACACCCGTCGGTACAACCTCGGGCCGCTGCTCGTGGAGTACGGTATCGCGGCGGTCACCCGCACCACGCCGGTCACCGAGGCACGGCCGTACATGGAGCGACTGGCCGAGCGGACCCGCCTGGCCTGCCTCGCGATCCAGCCGATGCCCGACGGGCACTTCACCGCGATCGCCAAGATGGAGAGCCGCAAGGCCATCAAGACCACCATCGAGATCGGCTCCCGCTTCGGCCGGGACGCGCCCCTGCTCAGCCGGATCACCGCCGCCTGGCACCCGGGCGCAGGCGCTGCCGAGCCGGCAGGCGACCCGGGGGGCGAGGAGATCCGCGCCCTCGGCTTCGGCGCCGTCTTCGGTGAGTACCGGCCCGAGCTCAACGTCGTGGGCTTCCCCGTCTTCGACCGTGACGGATACCCGTGTCTCCTGATCACCCTGCTCGGCATCGGCGCGGACCTCACACCGCGGGACGTGGAGGAGTTGGCGCCGGACCTGGTGGCAGCGGCCCGGGCCATCACCGCTCGCAGCGGTGGACAGGTCCCGGCCGACTACCCCGTCGTCGGTTCGGAGGACGTCGCCGGCTGAGCGCCGCCTGAACCCCGTTCGACCTCACCTGCCCGGCGCAGCCGCGCCGGGCCGCCCGACCCTGCCCTCATGCGGATCGTTCGCTGCCGGGCCGGGATGGTTTTTCACCCGAGAGGAGTACACAACCATGGGGAACCACGCAGTCGCTGTCGTGGGAGGCACCGGCCCGCAAGGCAAGGGCCTGGCCCTGCGTTTCGCCCGCGCCGGGCATCAGGTCGTCGTCGGATCCCGTTCGGCCGAACGTGCGCAGGAGACGGCGGTCCTGATCCAGGGCCGCGCCGGGAGGAATGTCGACGTGCGCGGCCTCGACAACCGCGCCGCCGTGGCCGCGGCGGACATCGCTCTGCTCGCCGTGCCGTGGGCCGGCCATCGTGAACTGGTCACGGATCTGGCGCCGGAGCTCGCCGGGAAGCTGGTGATCAGTTGTGTCAACCCCCTCGGTTTCGACCGGCATGGCCCCTACGGCCTGGCTGTCGAGGAGGGCAGCGCCGCCGAGCAGGCGCAGCAACTGGTGCCCGGCGCAGTCGTCGTGGGCGCCTTCCACCACCTGTCGGCGGTGACGCTGTGGGAGGAGGACGGACTGCTCGACCACGAGGATGTCCTGGTGTGCGGTGACGACCAGGCCGCGAAGGACCGGGTGGTCGACCTGGCCGCGACGATCACCGGGCGACCCGGCATCGAGGCCGGCCCCCTCCGCAACGCGCGCCAGCTCGAACCGCTCACCGCGGTGCTCATCGGCATCAACCGCCGCTACAAGACGCGCTCCGGCCTTGCCGTGTCCGGGATCCCGGCGTGATCATCGAACTGCGCGAGTACCTCGCGCTGCCCGGCCGTGAGGAGGAACTGCACCGCCGGTTCGCCGAGGAGACCCTCGACCTCTTCGACGAGGTGGGTCTGGACCTCCGGGGGTTCTGGCAGGTCGTCGGTGAGCGGCGGCGGATCGTCTACGCCTGCGCGTTCGACGACGTCGCCGCGGCAGTCGCTCACTGGGACGAATTCAGAGCCGATCCGCGGTGGATCGCGCTGAAGGAACGTACCGAGGCCGCGGGGCCGTTGATCGAGACCATCGTGAGCACCTACCTCGTCGAGCCCGATTACGTGACTTCCCGCCGTGTGCCTTCGGCGGTTCCGGTCCCCTCCTGACCGCAGGCCCTGTACGACGGGCCGGCGGGCAGGGCCCCTGACCCGAGTGACTCCCGTCCGACGCACCACGCGGACAGCGTCATCGCAGGGGCTGGTCACCGGTCCGCCGGCCGGCTCGACGTCGCCGCCCGCCGCGCGGGACCGCGATCCCGCTGATGCGCAACGACCCCCAAAGGGAGACGTTCATGCATACGATCGATCTCGCATACGTGGGGCGCGGTCCCCACGAGGAACTGGTCACCTACACAGCCGACCAGCAGGACCACTATGCCGAGGAGGGCGTCCACGTCGCTCTGCGCGACGGCAGCGTCTGGGATCCGGAACGGCTGCGCCGCGGAGCGGTCATCGGGCTCGGCCGGACCCTGCTGTCGCGGCTCGTGGGGGGCATTCCTTGGGTCGCGCTCAACGTCAACACCCAGCGTCCGCAGTTCTGGGTCCTCGCCCGCCCCGGCCTGAACTCCCTGGCCGATCTGGCCGGCCGGCGTCTGGCGGTGCATCCGCCGCACACCGGCCCTGGCTGCTTCATCCGCGTCGTCCTGCGCCAGGCCGGCCTCGACCCGGACCGTGACGTCCGCACTGAGGTCCGTTCGCCCGGTGACTACGGCATGGACCTGCGCCGGCTGCGCGCCGGCGAGATCGACGCCGCCGTGGTCGGCGACACCATGGCGCCGGAGGCGGTGGCGGCCGCGAACGGCTGGAGCGTACTGGCCTTCGTGGGCGACCACTTCCGGATCCCCACGGTGGGTGTGGCCGTCGACCCCACCCACGTCCACCCGGACGACCCCGCGGTCCAGGCCGTCGTACGAGCCCATCGGCGTGCCCTGCAGGTGATCCGGAACGACCCCGACACCGCGGTGCGGTACCTGCGGGCCTTCCTCAGCGGGCACACGGAGGAGGAAGTCCGGGCCCACTACGAGAAGTTCATAGCGCCGTACTTCACCGCCGACGGCCAGGCGGACCTCGCTGCCGGCGCCGAAGCGATCACCGCGGTCGCCGCGGAACTCGGCGTTCCGGCGACCTTTGCCGCGGCCGACTTCTACCGCACCGCACCCACCACTCCGTAGGGCGTCCCGCGGATCTCGACATCCGGCCGCCCAACGGGGAGCCGCGGCACCGTACTTTCCGAGCATCAGAAAGAGGCTGGCCTGTGAATGAGTTCCTGGTGGAGGTCACCACCGATATTCCTGACGGAGTGGATCCGGCCGAGGTCGACCGCCGTCGCGCCGCGGAGGCCGTTCGGGCCGCCGAGCTCACTGCCGCCGGTCATCTGGTCCGGCTCTGGCGCCCGGTGGGACAGACGCGCAGCATCGCACTGTGGCGCGCTGCCGACGAGGCCGAACTGCGTGACAAGGTCCTCGACACGCTGCCGATGCGGCCGTGGATGACCTCGGTCGTCACTGCCCTGCAGCCGCACCCGAACGACCCGGGCAAGGGCGGCGTCACCGGCTGAGGCGCTCGACGCCGCCGATGCGGCGATGGATGACCTCGGTCGTCGCCTCGCCCGGGCGCCCCGGCCCGCGCAGCCTATCCGCGACGGGCAGCCAACCACCCGGCCCGTCGCGGGCTTCGGGCTGCGCCGGCCGTCTCCGGCTGCCGTCCTGCGGGACCCGTTGACAGGAATCAGGGGTCTTGACCTGGGCAACTTCCCTACTTAGCTTGTTCCATATCGTGGACGCAGTTCAGTAAAATGAATCGAGGGTCGATGATCAAGGGCATTCAACTGCACGCCTGGGCAGCCGGACCGAGCATGGTCGAGGTCGCCCAGGTAGCCGCCCGCGCCTTCGAGACGATCTGGGTCACCGACCAGATGCAGTCGCGAGGTGTGAGCGCCGTACTGGGCGCGATCGCGGCCCGGACCGGAGCCGGCGTCGGCACCGCGGTCACCTTCCCGTTCGGGCGCAACCCCCTGGAGCAGGCATCGACGATGGCCACGCTGGCGGAGTTCATGCCCGCCGGTCGCCAGGTCACCATGGGGATCGGTACCGGCGGCGGCCTGGTGAGCGCGCTGATGGAGCGGTCGAATCCGGTGGGCCGCGTCGCCGAGCTGATCGGGATCTGCCGGGCGCTCTGGCGCGGCGAGGCCGTCCGGATGGGCGACTTCCCGGTGACCTGCAAGGACCTGGGTCTGCACGACGACGCGCGTACGTCCCTGGACTGGGTGAAGGACCCCGCCGTGCGGGTGGTCGTCGCCGGCACCGGGCCCCGCATACTCGAGATGGCGGGCGAGCTCGCCGACGGTGTGATCTGTGCGAGCAACTTCCCTGCGCACAGCCTGGCCGCGTTCCGCAGCGGCCAGTTCGGGTCGGTGAGCAACCTCGACCGGCTCGAACGCGGACGGGAACGCAGCACCCGACCCGACTTCACCCGCATCTACGGCGTGAACATCTCCGTGTCGTCGGACCGTGACGCCGCCAAAGCCGCGGCACGCAGGCAGGCCGCACTGATCGTCAGCCAGCAGCCGCACGAGAACCTGCAGCGCGTCGGCTTCGAACAGGCGGATTACGCGGCGACCCGGGCGGCCGTGACGGCGGGCCACGGCGTCCGTACCGCCGCGGAACTGCTGCCCCAGGAGATAGCCGACCAGTTGATCATCTCCGGAACACCGGGGGACTGCATCGAGGCGCTCACCGAACTGCTGGAGTTCGCCCGCGGCGCCGGCTTCACCGAGGCCTATGTCGGGGCCCCCGTGGGCCCAGACCCGGCAGAGGCGGTCGAGCTGCTGACCTCCGAGATTCTCCCGGAGGTGCAGTGAACGCCGGCCCGGACCAGACCCCGGCACTGTGCCTCCTCCAGCGCGACGGCGCCGTGGCCACGGTGACCCTCAACCGCCCCGCCGCACGCAACGCGCTCAACCTCCCGCTGCTCCTGCAACTGGTCGAAGCGCTCGAGGACGCCACCGACCAGGGCGCGGGCGTCCTGGTCCTGCGGGCATCGGGACCTGCCTTCTGCGCGGGCGCGGACATACGGGCCGACGACGGCACCTCGATCGGACAACCGGGCCTGCGCCGGCGGCTGATCGAGCAGGCCTGCGACCTCATAGAGGCTTTCCCGGCGTCGGTCGCCGCGGTGCAGGGTCCGGCCGTCGGCGGGGGGTGGGCCCTGGCCGCGGCAGCGGTGGTCACCCTCGCGGCGCCGGAGGCGACCTTCCGCTTCCCGGAGCTACGACTGGGCTTCCTCCCTCCGGCCGCGACCGTCCGGCGGATGCGCGAAGCGGTCGGCCCGGCCCTCGCGTTCCGGCTGCTGGCCGCCGGCGAACGCTTCACCGCGGACGATCTCGCCCGGCTGGGACTTGTCGACGTCACCGCCGCCCCGGACCTCGACCGCCGCGCGCGCGACCTCGTGGACCAGTTCGCCGCCGCGCCGGCAGACCTCATGCACAAGCTCCGCGCGGCGCTCAGCGGCTGACGTGCCGCGACCTGCGGCAGCACCCCCACCACGTGACTCAGGAAAGGACCACCATGCGCCCAAGTCCCTTCGTCGACACTGAAGAACAAGCCCAACTGCGGGAGACAGCCCGCGCGTTCATCACCCGCCACGCCCCGGAGCGCGACGTGCGTGTCTGGGACGAGGAGGGCTCCTATCCCGAACAGCTCTACCGCGAGATCGCGAAGCTCGGCTGGTACGACATGGCCGCCGACGCGGACGAGCCCGTCGAGGACGTCGCCGGACTGCTCGTCGCCCTGTGCGAGGAGGTCGGCCGGGCCAGTTCCGACCTCGTGGCCCTGCTGAACCTCAACATCAGCGGGATCCGCGACCTGGTGCGCTGGGGCACCCCGGAGCAGCGGCAGACCTACGTGGCTCCGGTACTCAGCGGCGACGGCAGGTTCTCCGTCGCGGTGAGCGAGCCCGACGTCGGATCGGACGCCGCGAGCGTCGCCACCAGGGCCGAGCACGTCGACGGCGGCTGGGTGCTCAACGGCCAGAAGACCTACTGCGAGGGCGCGGGACTGCCCGGCACCGTCATGGAGTTGCTGGTCAAGGTCGGCGACAGCGGCCGCAAGCGCGACGACCTGGCCGTCTTCCTGGTACCCGCCGACCACCCCTCGGTCGAGATCCGCCGTATGCCCGCACTGGGCCGCAACATCAGCGGCATCTACGAGGTCTTCCTGCGCGACGTCCACCTGCCCGACTCCGCACTGCTCGGTCGGCCGGGACAGGGCTGGCAGATCCTCAAGGAGCGCCTTGTACTGGAACGGATCATGATCAGTTCCGGATTCCTCGGCAGCGTCGGATCGGTGCTGGACATGACCGTCACCTACGCCAACGAGCGCGCGCAGTTCGGCCGCACCATTTCCTCGTACCAGGGTGTCACCCTCCCGCTCGCGGAGATGTTCGTCCGCCTGGACGCCGCCCGGTGCGCGGTGCGGCGCTCGGCCGGCCTCTTCGACTCGGGCCTCGCCTGCGAAGTGGAGAGCACCATGGCCAAGTTCCTGGCCGGGCAGATCTACGCCGAGGCGTCCGCGCTGGCCATGCAGATCCAGGGCGCGTACGGATACGTCCGCGACCACACCCTGCCGATGCACCACTCCGACGGCATCATCGCCCGCGTCGTCGCCGGACCGCCCGCCGTCCAGCTCAACGTGGTCGCCCGCTCCATGGGACTGCGAGCCGGCTGATGAGCGACGAGATCCACCTGAGGGGAACACGGTGAACCCCGCACCCGTGCGCCGGGCGCTGGCGAGAGCCCGGGCGGGCAAGAACATCGACCGCGAAGAGGCCACCGCCCTCCTCGCGGCGCGAGGCGAGGACCTCACCCGGCTGTGCGAGGTCGCGGCCTCTGTTCGCTCGGCGGGCCTGACGGACGCGGGACGACCCGGCGTCGTGACGTACAGCAAGAAGGTCTTCGTGCCGCTCACCCGGCTCTGCCGAGACCGGTGCCACTACTGCACGTTCGCCACCACGCCCGGGCGGCTCGATACGCCCTACCTCACGCCTGACCAGGTCCTCGACATCGCCCGGGAGGGCGCCCGACTGGGCTGCAAAGAAGCCCTCTTCACTCTCGGTGACCGTCCTGAGGAGCGCTGGAAGGCGGCGCGGTCCTGGCTCGAATCCCGCGGCTACGAGGACACCCTGTCCTACGTCCGCGCGATGGCGATCCTCGTACTCGAGGAGACCGGGCTCATCCCGCACCTCAACCCCGGTGTGATGACCTGGGCGGAGCTGCAGAGGCTCAAGCCCGTCGCCGGATCCATGGGACTGATGCTCGAGACCACCGCCCGCTCGCTGTGGGCCGAGCCGGGCGGCTGCCACCACGGCTCGCCCGACAAGGAACCGGCCGTCCGGCTCCGGGTCATCGAGGACGCTTCACGGACCGGCATCCCCTTCACCACCGGGATCCTGGTCGGCATCGGCGAGAGTCCCGCGGACCGCATCGACTCACTTCTGGAGATCCGCCGGATCGCCCGGCAGTACGGCGCCGTTCAGGAGGTGATCGTCCAGAACTTCCGGGCCAAACACGACACGGCGATGCGAGCCGCCCCGGACGCCGGGCTGGAGGAGTACCTCGCCGTCATCGCGGTGGCACGTATCCTCCTCGGCCCGCGGATGCGGGTCCAAGCGCCGCCCAACCTCTCGGACCCGGAGGAACTGCGCCTGCTGCTGGCAGCCGGCGTGGACGACTGGGGCGGGGTCTCACCCCTCACACCGGACCACGTGAACCCCGAGCGGCCCTGGCCGCAGTTGGCGAAGCTGAAGGAACTGACCGCGGAGGCCGGGTTCGACCTCCGTGAACGGCTCGCGGTTCAGCCGGAGTACGTGCTCGCGGGCGGCCCGTGGGCCGACGCCAGGGTCCGACCGCACCTGCTGGCACTGGCGGACCCGGCCACAGGCCTCGCCGCCGACGTGTCGCCCTCGGGCCTGCCCTGGCAGGAAGCGGCCGAGGCGGAGTCCTCCGGCCGCACCGACCTTCACGTCGCGATCGACCGGGAAGGCCGGCGGACCACCGCGCGCGGCGACTTCGACCACGCCTTCGGTGACTGGCAGGTACTCGCGGACCAGTTGAAGGACAGGGCGGCGCCGTCCGGGACCACCGCCCCCGAGCGGCTGGGCCCCGACGTGGCCGCGGCCCTGCGTGCGGCCGAGCGCGACCCGGCGGCCCTCACCCGCGACCAGGCGCTCGCGCTGGCGTACGCCGACGGCCGCGCGCTGGACGCGCTGTGCCTGCTCGCCGACCAGGTGCGGCACACGGCGGTCGGTGACGTCGTCACCTACGTGGTCAACCGCAACGTCAACTTCAGCAATGTCTGCTACGTCGGCTGCCGCTTCTGCGCCTTCGCGCAGCGGGCCACGGACGCCGACGCCTACCGCCTCTCGCTCGGCGAGGCGGGCGACCGCGTCGAGCAGGCGTGGACGGTCGGGGCGACGGAGATCTGCATGCAAGGGGGCATCGACCCCGGTCTGCCCAGCAGCGTCCACCTCGACCTGGCACGCGAGGTGAAGCGGCGCTGCCCTCGGATCCACCTCCACGCCTTCTCGCCCATGGAGATCATCAGCGGCGCCTCCCGCATGGGCATCACCGTCGGCGAATGGCTTGCCGAAGCGCGCGCCGCGGGCCTCGACTCGGTTCCCGGCACGGCCGCCGAGATCCTCGACGACGAGGTCAGATGGGTGCTCACCAAGGGCAAGCTCCCGGCGGGGGAGTGGATCCGGGTCATCCGGACCGCGCACGAACTCGGCATCCACACCACCGCGACGATGATGTACGGCCATGTCGACGAGCCGCGTCACTGGGTCGACCACATGCGGACATTGGTCGAGCTGCAGAAGGAGACCGGCGGATTCACGGAGTTCGTGCCCCTGCCCTTCGTGCACCAGAACTCGCCCATCTACCTGGCGGGCATCGCCCGCCCAGGCCCGTCACGCCGCGACAACCGTGCCGTCCATGCACTGGCACGGCTCCTCATGCACGGCACCATCGACAACATCGCCTGCTCCTGGGTGAAGCTCGCACCGGAGCAATGCGTCGACATGCTGCGCGGCGGCGCCAACGACCTCGGCGGCACGCTGATGGAGGAGACGATCAGCCGGATGGCCGGCTCGACCAACGGGTCGATGCGGACCATCGCCGGAATCAGGGAACTGGCGGCCGCTGCGGGCCGGCCCACCCGGCAGCGCACCACCACGTACGACGACGTCACCGCTGAGCGCGCGCAGGCCGCGCTCGGATTCGACACCGAAGTGCAGCGCGCTGTGCCGCTGAGTGTCGGGTTCCTGCGGTGAAGCGGTGGGACTGGGTGGTCGTGATACCCCAGAAGGACCTCCGTCTGGCCAAGAGCCGCCTCCAACTGGACCCGCATGCCCGGCGAAGCGTGGCCCGCGCCCTGCTCCGCGACACCGTGGCGGCCGCGCAGGCGGCACCCGGGGTCGGCGAGGTCGTCGTCGTGTTCGACCGCATCCACGACCTCGACACCGTCGACGACCTCGATGTGCGGGCCGTCCTTGCCGACGGCCCCGGGCTCAACGAGGCCATCCGGCATGGCGAGCGGACGGCACGAGCGCTCCATCCGCGGTGCGGCGTGGCCTCCCTTCCGGCGGACCTTCCCTTCATCGAACCCGCAGTCCTCGCGCGTGCTCTGAGCTGCGCGCGAGCGTACGACCGGGCGTTCGTCGCCGATGCGGAGTGCCGTGGCACGACCCTGCTCGCGGCGACCCCGGGACAGGCCCTGCGGCCCTCGTACGGCACCGGGTCGCGAGCGGCCCATCGCCGCTCGGGCGCTTACGAACTCAACGAATCCGACCTCGCCGCCCTGCGATTCGACGTCGACCACCTCGACCATCTGCTGCTGGTGGCAACGCTCGTGAACCACTCACACCCCCACCTGTCGGAGGCGCTCGGCCGACTCCCCCTGGAGACGTACAGGTGCATGCCGACCGCACACACCATTCCTGGAGGACACCGATGGGTTTGCTGAAAGACCGCGCCGCCGTCGTCACCGGAGGTGCCCAGGGCATCGGACTCGCGACGGTCGAGACCTTCCTGCGCGAGGGCGCGCGCGTCGTCATCGCCGACCGCGACGCCGAAGCGGCGCGCAGCGCCGCTGAACGCCTCGACGCGGGTGACAGGGTGGTGACAGCAGCCTGCGACGTCACTGCTGCGTCGGACGTCCGGAGCGCCGTGGACCTGTGTGTCTCGACGTTCGGCGGGCTCGACGTGATGGTCAACAATGCGGGCATCACCCGTGACGCGACGATGCGGACGATGACCGAGGACCAGTTCGAGCAGGTCGTCGCCGTACACCTCAAGGGCTGCTGGAACGGCACGCGACTGGCCGCCGCCGTCATGCGGGAACAGCGATCCGGTGCCATCGTGAACCTGTCCTCCATCTCCGGCAAGGTCGGCTTCGTCGGCCAGACCAACTACTCCGCGGCGAAGGCGGGCATCGTCGGGCTCACCAAGGCGGCGGCCAAGGAGATGGCTCACCACGGTGTTCGGGTCAACGCCATCGCGCCTGGGCTGATCCGCTCGCCGATGACCGAGGCGATGCCGCCCCACATCTGGGACGCGAAACTCGCCGAGATCCCGATGCGACGTGCCGGTGAGGCGTCAGAGGTGTCCTCGGTGGCACTCTTCCTCGCCTCGGACCTCGCGTCGTACCTGACGGGGACGGTCATCGAGGTGACCGGCGGCCGGCACATGTGATCAGCCACGACGAGGGCTTCCGCGCGTCGCGCGGCCAGCCCCCGTCGAACCGGGGCCTGCTCCGGGCCCAGGACGTTGCGGGGTTCCGATCCGTCGGAACGCTTCGGACCGTGCAGGAGCGCCCTCTGCCGCAGGTCCAGGCCGCGGTACTGCCGGCACCGGGTCCGCAACTCCTTCCGCACCGAGGGCGGCGTGCGGGAAGTGCGGGCCCGGGCCGAGGGCGGAGGGGCGGATTACCGCGAGGGGGCCGACCGCCACTCGGGAAGGTCCTCGAAGTGCACGTCGTAGCGATCCTGTTGGGGGAGGAGCGACGCGAAGTCCGCCTCGCCCCGACTGATGGCGGCCAACTGCTCGAAGTAGCCGAACCGTTCGATGCCAGGACTGAGCACGACCACTACGTCGGCCACCTCCCCCTCCGCTGCCCCGAAGACATGCGGCAGGCACGGCGGTACCACGACGAGCCCGCCCTTCTTCACCGTGGTCAGTGTGTCGCCGAGGCGGAACAGCATCGCCCCGCCCAGCACATAGAAGAGCTCGTGGGAGAGCTTGTGGTGGTGCGGTGGTGCCCCGTCGGCGCCGGTCGCGAGGGTGAGCCTGCTCGCGCTGACCGCACCGCCGTCGGCGAGCAGTTCGAACGCGCCGTCCGTGAGCGATGCCCCGGCCGCCTCACCGGGTTGCACCACCAGTGGGGTGAGCATGGCCTTCATGGTGACTCCTTCGCTTATGACGTGTTCCCGGGTGACCCCCGGCGGACTCGACCGGCGACTCAGGAGTCGTCGATTCGTCCGGTGCGGAGTGACGTACGTCGCCCCGGCGCCGTGGGGACGGTGCGCTGCGCCTGTGACGGACCACGTGCGGTGGAGCGAATCCCGTGGCGAACGCGCCGTGCTGTACATGTACAGCTGTATCCTGCACCTACTGTACATGTTCAGTCCGGGAGTGTCAGACTGCTGATATGGCAGCGACGAAAACCCCGCCCCCCGGCTCCGGCCCGCCCGGCGCGCAGGCGTCCGGAGCGGCGCGATTGCGGGACGGTGAGGCGACGCGCGCCACGATCCTCGCGGCTGCCCGCGCGGCCTTTGCCGAGAAGGGCTACGCCCATACGTCGCTGCGCGAGATCGCGAGGAAAGCGGAGGTCAGACCGTCGCTCGTCGTGCACTTCTACGGCTCGAAAGCGGGCTTGCTGGCCGCCACCGTCGAATGGCCCTTCGATCCCGAGACGGTCGTGCGCCAGGTGCTTGCCGGGGGCCCCGGCCGCATCGGAGAGCGTCTCGCGGCGGTGTTCCTCGAGACCTGGGAGCAGGACGGCCGGCCCAACACGGCGATCACCCTGTTGCACGCGGCATGCGAACGCCCGGAGGCGGCCACGTTGATGCGGGAGCTGTTCACCACATGCGTGATCGCTCCCATCGTCACGGCCATCGCTCCCGAGCAGGCGGAGATTCGGGCTTCCCTGGTGGCCAGCTACCTGCTGGGCCTGCACGTGGGGCGCTACCTGCTGACGTTCGAGGCGATCACCGAGGCGGACGCCGACGTACTGAAGCGGGCGCTGGCCTCCACCATTCAGCACATGTGCACCGGCCCGGTCTGGTAGACGAGCCACCCGGCTCGAGCAACGCAATCCAGAGGTACCGGTCCGGCTGATCACGCAGCATGCGCGGGGTGGTCGCCGGCCCGTAGCCGGCGGTGGTGAGGATGGCCGGGCGCCGAGGTGGAGAAGCCGATCGAGCCGGTGCCGGTCGTGGACGTGATGGCGGCGCGGAAGGCCGGTATCCGCGCTTTCGGCGATCGGTGGTTCAGTCGCGGATGGCGCCTTCGGGCCACACGATCCGTACGGGCACACCCACGCGGTGGGCGTAGGCGACGGCGTCGGCGGTACCGCCGTATCCGCGGGCCGGCTGCCCGTCCCACACGGCGATCAGTTGGTCGACCAGGCCCACCATGATCTCGCTGCCTGCCTGATGGGCCCGCGAGTCGGACTCGCGCAACCCGGTGTGGTGGACGTCGGCGGCACGGGCCATCAGCTCGTCGTACACGGGGTGGTGCCATGCGGGCAGGCTCTCGCGGTACTCGGTTGCCGGGGCGACCACTTCGAGGCGGCCGCCGTGCGCGACGACGGTCTGGGCGAACCATGTGTCCGGGCCGTCGGCGATGCAGCTGATGCCGACCAGGCCCTCCGCCCCGGTGGCGTCGACCAGCTCGGCGAGTTCGGCACGGACGTGTGCCTCGACCTCCGGCGACAGCCCACGATGCCCTGTGATGCCCCACACGCATGCCGGTCTCCCCCTTACGGGCACGATACCGGGCGGGGTTGGCGGGGCATAGGAGCGGCGAAGGGCGCGGGTTCGCTCGACGACGCGTCCGGACTGCAGACGCGCTCCGTGGTGGACGGCTCGGGTCGCCGGCGTGATTGCGGAGTCGACGCGCCCCGCGTACCACCTGCTGCAGTCGGAAGTCTGCGGTGCGTCCGACCTGCTCTGCGGGGAGTGAGGGATTGCGCTCCCTCGATGCTATGGGAGAGGTTGACTGATCAACCACCTCGGTCCCTTGCGTGTGCAGGGGCAACCACCCCGCCCTCCGTCGGGGGGCCCTTAAGCGTTCCTTTGGGCTCACCTCGCAACATTTCATATACGCATCAGAGGTCACGAGGGTGCACGCTGTGTGGCACAGGTTGCAGCCAGTGCTCCGGTGGTCGTTGATCGATTCCGAATCCGATCCCTGGGCGGAGTCGTCCACGGTGGGCGACTGTGTGGCTGCAAAGAGTGAAAGTTGAACGATGAACCATAGGTCCTTACAATTGGGGGACACGTCAACCACTTACCTACCGGTGAGTGACAGGCGTGGCACAGTCCCGCCCCGCCCTACCCCGCGCCGGCGGACGAGCACCACTTTCTGCGGTCCGCGTCACGACCGGCACCCTCGCCGTGACCCGATATCGCCTCCGTCCCCATATGCACCCACGTGAAGTGCGTCCAGGGAATCGTCACCCAAGGTGAGCCGCGCAGCGAAAATACTCCGTCTTGAGAAAGAGAAACCTTGCCATGCCAGCAACCCCCAAGGCCGGTTCCCGGCCGCGCCACGCTGGCGTCGCACCCAAGGCGCCGAGTGCCCGGCCGGACGGCGAGGCCTTCGATGCCGGGTACTACGGCAAGTTGTTCACCTCCCTGGGTGTCGGTGAGGACGGCCGGATCGCCGCTGCCGTGCTGGCCGCACGGCTTCGGGAGTCCGGTGTTTCGGAAACCGACCCGCGGGTCACCGAGGTGTGGGCAGCACTGCGCCGGGGGGCCGACATCGAAGGCCGGTCCCGAATCGATCTCCACCGGTTCATCGCCCTGTGCAAGATGGGCGGCGGTGTCGTCGTGAAGTCCGTCAAGGGAGACTTCGTGATTCCGGACTTCGGCGCGCACCAGACCGAGATTTCCGCGATCTACGAGGATTTGCGTCGTGTGAACGGTGGACATGTCGCGGATTACATCCCACAGTTGGGCCGAGTGGATCCGGAGCGGTTCGGGATCGCCTTGTGCACGATCGACGGGCAGCGTTTCGCGGTCGGTGACGCCGACACGCAGTTCTGTGTGCAGTCGGTGTGCAAGCCGATCAACTACTGCCTGACGCTGGAGGAGCACGGCGCCGACGTCGTGCACCAGCACGTGGGCCGGGAACCCAGCGGCCGTGGATTCAACGAGCTCACACTGAACAGCGACGGCCTGCCGCACAACCCGATGATCAACTCGGGTGCCATCATGTCGTGCTCGCTGATCCGCCCGAAGCAGGACACGGCCGACCGCTTCGACTACGTCGCCGAGACCTGGCGCAGGCTGTCCGGCGGTGGCCGGGTGGGTTTCAACAACGCGGTCTATCTCTCCGAGCGTCGCACCGCGGACCGCAATTTCGCCCTGGGGTATTTCATGCGGGAGCACGGCTCGTTCCCGGAGGGCACCGATCTGGTGGAGACGCTGGAGTTCTACTTCCAGTGCTGCTCGATCGAGGTGGATGCCCGTTCGCTGTCGACGGTGGCCGCGTCGCTGGCCAACGGCGGGGTGAACCCGCTGACCGGGGAGCGGGTCTTCTCCGCGGACACGGTGCGCAAGTGCTTGTCGCTGATGTCGTCGTGCGGGATGTACGACTACTCCGGTGAGTTCGCCTTCACCATCGGGCTGCCCGCCAAGAGCGGTGTGTCCGGCGGGTTGATGATCGTGGTCCCTGGCGTGATGGGCATCTGCGTGTGGTCCCCGCGGCTGGACGCGCTGGGCAACTCGGTGCGCGGTGTGGCGTTCTGCAAGGAACTGGTGGGCCGTTTCAACTTCCATGTCTACGACTCCTTCGCCGCCGGCGAGGTGTCCGGCAAGCGTGATCCGCGGCGCGGCAAGAACGAGGAGGAGATCGCGTCCACGATGCGGTTGCTGTGGGCGGCGAGCCAGGGCGACCTCGATGAGGTCCGCATCGCGCTGGCGACGGGCAAGGACCCCAACTCCTGCGACTACGACAAGCGGACCGCCCTTCACCTGGCCGCCTCCGAAGGACACGTCGAGGTCGTCCAGTACCTCCTGGCCCAGGGCGCCGATCCCGGGATCGAGGACCGGTGGGGCGGCACGCCGCACTCCGACGCCCAGCGCGGCGGCCACGACCACGTGGTCAAGCTCCTCCAGCCTGCGCCGGCCGCTGTCGGCTGACGGGCCACCACCACCCGCGACGGCGCGAATCGCCGCGCCGCCACCCACGTCCTGCCGACCGCCGGCAGGCACCCACCCAGCAAGGAGAAGAGAGCAAGTGGCTTTCAAGGCTGAATACATCTGGATCGACGGTACCGAGCCGACCGCGAAGCTGCGCTCGAAGACCAAGATCCTGGCCGACGGCGAGGCGCCGGGTGTCTGGGGCTTCGA